>CAJFHC010000025.1 GCA_904378045.1 Candidatus Metalachnospira gallinarum
GCCCTGACAAAGTTCAGGGCTTTTCGCAGAAATAGGGATTTATTGCCTTAATTTAAACTCGAAAAAGTCCCGAAGGACTTTTTCGACACGCTGAAAAATCCCTTCTGTTTACTTTGCAGAAGGGATTTTCATTATACTTTAGCTGAAAGAAGATTTTGCTTTACAGGGCTAAATCACATAGCGTTGTAAAGTCTCTGGATAGTTGATTTTTTCCTTGCGGCAGCGTTCTTGTGGAAGATTCCTTTTGTATAAGCTCTGTCGATAGCTGAAACTGCTTCCTTGCAAGCAACTGCTGCGGCTGCCTTGTCGCCGGCCTCGATAGCGGCGAGAGCCTTCTTAACCGCTGTCTTTGTAGCGGATTTGATCATTTTATTTCTTAATGTTTTCTTTGAAATTACTTTTATTCTTTTCTTTGCGGATTTGATGTTAGCCAATTTCGTTTCCTCCTAAAATTCTCTTTAGATATATTAACACTGTATTTGGGGAATATCACAATACTCGTGCCGCAGGTCAACACTTCGGCCAGGAGTGTTCCCTCAGGGGATGCGGCCGGTTTAACAGTTGATATTTTCGCTATTAAATCACAGTTTTGCCTTTGCTGTCTCAACGAGTTTTGCGAAAGCGGCCTCATCGCTTACGGCGAGGTCAGCAAGCATTTTTCTGTTGATGTTAACATCGGCAAGCTTTAAGCCATACATAAGTTTGCTGTAAGAAATGTCATACTTTCTTGCGACAGCGTTGATTCTTGTGATCCAAAGTGATCTGTAGTCTCTCTTTGTCTGTTTTCTTCCTGCGAAAGCGTAGCTCATAGCCTTCATTACGGACTGTTTAGCTACTCTGTACTGTTTTGATCTGGCTCCTCTGTAGCCTCTTGCTAATTTTAAAACTTTTTTATGTCTTTTTCTTGCGTTTAAAGCGCCTTTAACTCTTGCCATTATTCAAGTCCTCCTTATCCTTGGTTCCTTATGCGTAGGGCATTAATTTCTTTTTGATCGTCTTTACTACTGTCTTGTCGGCTGTTGTTGCCTTTCTAAGATTTCTTTTTCTCTTAGTTGACTTTTTGCCAAGGATATGCTGTGTATTTGATTTATTTCTTTTGATTTTACCTGTTCCTGTTAATCTGTAGCGCTTTGCAGCTGCTTTTTTTGTTTTTAATTTGGGCATTTTATATTTCCTCCTTAGATGCGTTTAAAATAATCATGCTTTAGGCGCAAGGAACATAACAAGGCTTCTTGCTTCCATTTTAGCAGGTTTGTCGATCACTCCGAACTCGGACACGGAATTAGCGAAGTTCTCAAGTATTGCCTCTCCGCTGCTTGTTCTTCCGAGCTCTCTTCCTCTGAAACGTATGCTCACTTTGACTTTATCGCCGTTTTTCAGAAATTCTATGGCCTTCTTAACCTTAACCTGAATATCATGGTCGTCGATGCTGGGAGAAAGCCTGAGCTCCTTCGTTTCTATGGTTTTCTGTTTTTTACGGGCTTCCTTTTCCTTTTTGGCCTGATCAAACTTATACTTGCCATAGTCCATAATTCTGCAAACCGGCGGTTTGGCGTTGGGAGCGATCTTAACGAGGTCGAGTTTTTTCTCGTCCGCGATCTTCTGCGCTTCCTTGCTTGAAACTATACCGAGCTGTTCGCCCGTATCGCTTATAAGTCTGACTTCCTTATCCCTGATCTGTTCGTTAATCATTAATTCAGTAATGGTTAAGCACCTCCAATGCAATAAAAAAAGTGGATACAGAAATATCCACTCTAATACGCAAAACCGGAACGATTTTAAATGTATTGACCTTATGAACTCGCTGGTTATAAGGTGAGAAGCGGATACCTCTACTTTGTTACCTGAGATAGTATAACACCTGCTTAGCACGTTGTCAACACATTTTACAATATTTATCCTAATTTTTTATACACCTTGTCCATCAGCGGAACGCTTACTCCGAGCTTTTCCGCGAGACGCACTCCGCCGCCGATTATGGCTTCAAATTCCGTATCCTTTTTGCCCTGTTTGATGTCTCTGTAAAGGGATGACATGGACTCCGGAGGATTTTTCATAAACGCAGCCATATACTCGTCCGGTATCGTCTCTCTGACATCCGCACCGTCGGCCCTTGCCACGTTTTTAAGCTCGTTGTATACTCCCTTCAGAAAGTCAAGTCTTTCGGGGCTTTCCTGTATGCCTCCCGTGGCGCAGTCAAAATATATGAAAGCCGAGCTGTTACCGCACATCATTATATATTTTTCCCAAAGAGCCGTTTTTATTTCCGCTCCGCCGCATACGGACGGAAGGCCGCCGTCATTGAGCAGACGGACAAGCTCCTCCGCCCTTTCGTTTTTTCTTCCGTCGGAAAAGCCTATGCCGATTCTTAGCATTTCTCCCCGGTTTACAATGACTCCGGGACTTTCGATATTTGAAAGGCAGTATATATATCCGTCCGCTACCTGTCCGGCTCCCTTAAGCCTTTCTTTTATATCCTCCGCCGCCGTGACTCCGTTTTGAAGCGGCACCACAAGGGTGTCCTCCCCTATTATATCCCTGTAGGAATCAATTACGCTGTCAATGGAATATGTCTTGCAGCATATTATCGCGGCATCGACTATACCGATCTCCTTCGGGTCGCTGGAAACAAGCGCCGGGTTTATCACTCTGTCCCCAAGCACGTCCGAGCTGACCGAAAGTCCCTTTTCCTTTATTACATTGGCCGTTTCTCCCCTGCATACAAGAACAAGGCTGTCCTCGGCCTTTTTAAGCGCGGACGACACGATTCCTCCTACTCCGCCTATTCCTATTACCGCTATCCTCATAATGATCCCCCGCCTTTCGTGCTTTAATATTATCGCTAAAAGTATAATACCATAAAAGGGGCTTTATAAAAACATTTTTACATATAAAAATTGACGTAAAAAATTCATCGGAGGACTTTAAAAAAACGGCGCATACCTGATTGGTATGCGCCAAATTTATAATTATGCTCTTTCTTTGATTTCTTTTGTTACCTTCGCGATAACGTCGGCAAGGTCGAACTGGCCTTCCTCTCCGTTGGCTCTTGAACGGAGAGAAACCTTGTTGGCCTCCATATCCTTCTCGCCTACGATAAGCATATAAGGTACTCTTTCGTTTCTTGCCTCACGGATCTTATAGCCGATCTTCTCGTCTCTGTTATCAAGCTGAACCCTGATTCCGGCGGCGTCAAGCTCCGCTTTGATCTTTTCTCCGTACTCAACGAATTTCTCCGAGATGGGGAGAATTTTCACCTGTACGGGAGCAAGCCATGTGGGGAACATACCTGCGTAATGCTCGATAAGTATTCCGATAAATCTCTCAATGGAGCCGAAGCATACCCTGTGGATCATGACGGGACGTTTCTTTGAGCCGTCCTTGTCAATGTACTCAAGGTCGAAACGCTCGGGCATCTGCATATCAAGCTGGATAGTACCGCACTGCCATGTTCTTCCGATGGAGTCCTGAAGATGGAAGTCGATTTTAGGACCGTAGAACGCTCCGTCGCCCTCGTTTACAACGTAATCTATGCCCATATCCTCAAGAGCGCCTCTGAGACCGTCCGTTGCTTTTTCCCAAGCCTCGTCGCTTCCCATGCTGTCCTCGGGACGTGTGGAAAGCTCAACATGATATTTGAATCCGAAAAGTTTGTAAACACCGTCGATAAGATTTACAACGCCCTTGATCTCTTCCCTGATCTGGTCTTCCGTCATAAAGATATGGGCGTCGTCCTGAGTAAAGCATCTTACTCTCATAAGGCCATGGAGAGCTCCGGATTTCTCGTGTCTGTGAACAAGTCCGAGTTCGCCGACTCTTAAAGGAAGATCTCTGTATGAGTGCATCTCCTGCTTGTAAATAAGCATACCGCCGGGACAGTTCATAGGTTTAACAGCGTAATCCTCACCATCTATAACCGTAGTATACATATTGTCTTTGTAGTGATCCCAGTGGCCGCTGTTCTCCCAAAGATGTCTTGAGAGGATCATGGGAGTGGAAACCTCAACATATCCGGCCTTCTTATGAATCTCGCGCCAGTAGTCGATGAGAGTATTCTTTATGATCATACCGTTGGGAAGGAAGAAGGGGAATCCGGGGCCTTCGTCAAGAAGGGCGAATATCTTAAGCTCCTTTCCGAGTTTTCTATGGTCACGTTTTTTAGCTTCCTCAAGCATGTTGAGATATTCCTCAAGATCGGACGCCTTCGTATAGGCTGTTCCGTAAATACGGGAAAGCATTTTGTTTTTCTCGTTTCCTCTCCAGTACGCTCCGGCAACGCTCATAAGTTTGAACGCCTTGATGGGCTTTGTGCTCATAAGGTGAGGGCCGGCGCAGAGATCCGTAAAGTCTCCCTGCTTGTAGAATGATATAACGGAGTCCTCGGGAAGGTCTTTGATAAGCTCGACCTTATAAGGCTCCTGTTTTTCTTCCATAAATTTGATGGCTTCTTCTCTGGGAAGCTCGAATCTTTCAAGCGGGATATCCTCTTTGACGATCTTTTTCATCTCTTTTTCTATCTCGGCAAGTTCTTCCTCTGTGAAAGCCTTTTCCCTGTCGAAATCGTAATAAAATCCGTCGTCAATGGAAGGTCCTATGGCAAGTTTAGTATCGGGATAAAGCCTCTTTATGGCCTGAGCCATTACATGGGAAGCCGTATGGCGAAAAGCTCTTTTTCCCTCGGGAGTGTCAAATGTGCATATCTCCACCGTGGAATCCTCGCTGACAGGGTATCTGAGATCCTGCACCTCGCCGTTGACAAGACCGCAGCAGGCGTTTCTGGCAAGGCCCTCGCTGATGTCTTTTGCGATATCAAGGACAGTAACGCCCTCGTTATATTCCTTTACAACATTGTCTTTTAAAGTAACTTTGATCATATTCCTTTTCTCCTTTCAAATCATAAGATTTTTCCGGGATGGGCATAAAAAAATCCCGTCCCTTAAGAAATAAAGGGACGAGAGTAATCTCCCGCGGTTCCACCCTAATTGTCGTAAAAACCACTTAATTAAAGATTATAACGTAATCAACGGGCCGGATTGGGGCCGCTCCGAGGTAGTCTTCAAAAGTAATGTTTTACGACGTTTCCAGCCACACCGCCGCTCTCTGGAAAAACGATATACTTTCTACTCTTCTCATCATAGCTTTAAACAAGGATTATTATATCACACAAAAAGGCATTGTCAACAAAAAAATCAATAATTTTTTATGCGTTTTTTTCATTTGCTTTTTTACTTCTCGCTCCAATACATGGTGCATATTATGACGTCCGTGTTTTCCCTTATCATACCGTTTTCAGCTATGCTTTCAAAATACCTCTTTATTTCTTCCACGGCTCCGTCCTTTATGCCTCCGTCAAGGGACAGCGTCCTTATATATCCCTCGGCCGCCCTCTCCGCCGTAAGCTCCGAAGTCCAAACCTCTTTTTCATAAAATATTTCCGGAGTAATTCCGTTTTGCCACAGATAATCGAGTATGGCAAGCATTTCCCTCCGGCCGCAATTATCCTCTTTCAGTCCGCAGATTTCCGCCACACGGCCGCGGATTGGACTTTTTCTGCTGACGGTTTTGGTTACGGCGCAGAATTTCTTTGACACCGAGCGCATTTTTTCCAGCGTTTCCACGGAGTCGACCGCCGGAGACATATGGGCGACGGCAAGGTCAAAGCTCTTTTCCCAGCCGTTTTGAGCAATATCGGCTTCCTGCCATGACCCGAGTCTGAATCCGATGTTTTTTATGGCGTTGTCAGCCTTGCGTTTCCGGGCGTATGCGATCATCTCGTCCGAAATGTCCACGCCGAGGACAAAATCAAAATATTCCGCCAGCGCCGCCGTGTACGATCCGGTGCCGCAGCCGATGTCTATGGCCCTGCCGCCGCAAAGCATTCCTCTCTCTTTCAGTCCGCGCAAAAATGCGTTGGTTTTCTCGCTGGGTATATCGCTGTCGTTGAAGCCTTCCGCTCTGAAATTCCAGTATTTTCTTATTTTTTCAAGCTCATCGTTCATATTTCAGTCTCCGGCTCTCATTTGCCCCTCAGCCTTCTGAGGGACTCGCTTATTTTTTTCTCCACGCCGTTTTCCGACGGCTCGTAATAAATATTGCCGACAAGCTCGTCAGGAAGGTACTGCTGCTTTACATAATGTCCGGGATAATCGTGCGCGTATTTATAACCAACGCCGTGATCCATCTTAGCGGCTCCGCTGTAATGGGCGTCTCTAAGATGGGCTGGCACGCCTGAGACAGTCACTTTTTTCACGTCTGCCATAGCATGCTCAATTCCCATAATGGACGAGTTGCTTTTAGGCGCGCAGGCGATATATGTGACGGCCTGAGCAAGTATTATCCTGCTTTCAGGCATTCCTATCATATTTACGGCCTGCGCCGCGGAAACGGCCACCTGAAGCGCGTGCGGATCGGCATTTCCCACGTCCTCGGAAGCGCATATTACTATTCTTCTCGCTATAAACTTGGGATCCTCCCCCGCGTATATCATTTTTGCAAGATAATACAGCGCAGCATCCGGGTCCGAGCCCCTCATACTTTTTATAAACGCCGAAATGGTATCATAGTGATTATCGCCGTCTCTGTCGTAATTGAGCGCCCTTTTTTGTATACATTCCTGGGCAAGGGCCATATCTATCTTTATCCTTCCGTTTTCGTCCGGATCGGATGAAAGAACGGCAAGCTCTATGGCGTTTAACGCCCTTCTGGCGTCGCCGTTTGAAACCTCGGCGATAAAGGACACGGCCTCGTCAGAAATGTCTATGTCCATATTTCCGAATCCTCTGTCCTTGTCCTCCACGGCTCTGTATATTATTTTTTTCAGGTCGTCTCTGTTAAGCGGCCTGAGCTCAAAGACGTATGAACGGGAAACAAGGGCGTTGTTCACTTCAAAATAAGGATTTTCCGTGGTCGCTCCGATAAGCGTCACCGTACCGTTTTCAACATGCGGCAGAAGGGCGTCCTGCTGAGCCTTGTTGAAACGGTGGATCTCGTCAATGAAAAGTATCGTTCCGATGTTGTACATTCCGGCGTTTTCCTTAGCCTTCTGCACAACGTCCTTTATATCCTTTATTCCTGATGTGGTGGCGTTAAGCTGCTCAAATTTTCTTGACGTAGTATTGGCGATCACCCTCGCCAGTGTTGTCTTGCCCGTTCCCGGAGGGCCGTAAAGTATTATCGAGCCCAGCTTATCAGCCTTTATGACGTTATAGAGCATTTTGCCCTTTGAAAGTATGTGCTCCTGGCCGACAAAGTCCTCAAGGCTTTCCGGGCGCATCCTTGCCGCCAGCGGAGCCGTCTCGTTGAACTGCCGTGACATGTTGTATTCAAATAGATCCATAAAAACACCCTCAAAAAATCGCAATTCAAGTATAATAAATGAGACAGCCGGATTTATGACTGTCTCGTTCCATAGTTGAATTTCTTTTATTATTTACCAATCTTTTCCCAGTCAATATCCTCATCATCAATAAAACCGCTTTTTTCCGCCTGCGCAATACGCTCAGCTTCATCAGGAGTTGTTTTAGTAAAATCGGGATCCCAAGCCATCACCAATTTTTTAATAAACTCATAGGCAAAAGTTTTGTCATCATCAGGCAGCATATCCATCAGGCGAGCAGCTTCCATAGCAATTTCAGACATAGCAATTACCTCCTTATTTGTAAATATCTCCACGGTTGCCAATATCGATTATCAGTAATATTTCAATCTCCTGCTCAAAAGTATAACGATAAATAACCCTCTAAGCTCCTACTCTAAGGCGCTTTCTATTATCATTATAGCCTTGCATAGGCTTTATGTCTCCTTCAGGAGGTTTTTTTGTTAATCCATTTATGGCGTCCCTAATCCGGGCTACCGATTTCTTATCAAGTTTATTCAAAAACTTAACGGCATCTTTTGAGTATTAAATTTTCATATATTTTTCTCCCAACGCACTTACGTCAATGCCCGCCGCGCATACCAGATATTCTATATTTTTATTTTACGGCTTTCTTAAATCACTGTCAACAATGGTAAAACTATTTATTATATGCGTGTTTAAACAATGAACATGGCGTCCCCAAAGGAGAAGAACCTGTATTTCTCCCTAACCGCAGTCTTGTATGTCTCAAGAATTTTCTCTCTTCCGACCATAGCCGCCACAAGCATTATAAGCGTTGACTCGGGAAGATGGAAATTTGTTATAAGGCAGTCAACGGCCTTGAATTTATATCCGGGATAGATAAATATTTTAGTCCATCCGCTTCCGGCGTGGACAACGCCGTTCTCGTCTGTGACGGACTCAAGGGTCCTTGTGCTCGTCGTGCCGACGGATATTATTCTTCCGCCGTTTTTTCTGGCATTATTTATCTTGTCAGCCTCAGCCTGCTCCACAACATAGTACTCCGAATGCATCTCGTGGTTTGTCACGTCCTCTACCTTCACCGGGCGGAATGTGCCAAGTCCGACGTGAAGGGTGACATGGGCTATTTCCACTCCCATTTCCTTTATCTCCTCAAGGAGCTCCTTCGTAAAGTGCAGTCCCGCCGTGGGAGCCGCCGCCGAGCCCTCATGGACGGCGTAAACTGTCTGGTACCTGTTTTTGTCCTCCAGCTTATGCGTGATGTATGGAGGCAGGGGCATCTCTCCAAGCTCGTCCAGAATTGTCTCAAACACTCCGTCGTAGCGGAACTTGACTATCCTGTTTCCTCCCTCTATTACTTCCAGTATCTCGGCCTCGAGCCTTCCGTCTCCGAAAACTATCACGTCTCCGGGCTTTGCCTTTTTGCCGGGATATGTAAGCACTTCCCAAGTATCCATATCTTTTCTCACAAGAAGAAGTATCTCCACCCTCGCTCCGGTGTTTTTTCTCGCTCCGATAAGCCTTGCGGGCATTACCTTTGTGTCGTTTATGACAAGGCAGTCGCCCTTTTTAAGATAATCCTTTACATCTCTGAATATTTTATGCTCTATCTCCCCGCTGTCCCTATGCAGAACCAGAAGCCTCGAGGACGAACGGTCCTTCAGAGGCTCCTGAGCTATAAGTTCCTGTGGGAGATCATAATAAAAATCGCTTGTTTTCATTTCGTATCTCCGTTTTTCCGTTTAAAATATCATTGTTCGTACACGGCGTTATTCCACCGTTGTTCCTGTATAATAGTGCTGAAGTATCTCTTTATAATCAGCTCCGTTGGCGGCCATTCCGTTGGCTCCCATCTGGCTGAGGCCGACTCCGTGTCCGATGCCGTAGCCCTTGACCTCTATGGTAGAGCCCTGAGACTGGATAACCGTCGTTCCGCTTGACGGTCTTACCGTTGTCGTTGATGTCGTAAGATCCGCAAGTCCGGGAATGTCGTTGATGTCTATTTCCGAACCGTCATAACCATACGCCTTTGTTTCGTCGCTGTCCGAATAAACTACGGCACAGTCCGCTCCAAGCACATAGTCGCTTCCTACGGAAAATCCGTCTATCGGATCCGTAACAAATGTTCCGAGATTGTTGCTTGTCGTAACGCTTTCCGTACCGCCTCCGCTGACTGTGACTCCATTCGTAATTGTATACGTTCTGCTGCTGAACGAGCTTCCGATGGAGCCAAAGACTGTTCTGCACGCCTCAAGGGTAATCTCCTTCGTGCCGTTGGTGCCGAGTATTTCTACCATCTGAACCCTGTTTGTCCTGTTGTCTATCGTTATCCTCATTCCAGTTGCCGAACCGATGCCGTAGCCGTTAGCCGATATAATAGCGTCAAGGTCATCCAGCGTCACCGTTCTTTCCCATTCGGGGCAGTTTATTTCCTGACTGTCGTCCACGGCCTTAAGATACGCCACATCCGTTCCCCATACATTTACGGCGTCCTCCGTATATCCGCCGCTGGATGAGAAGAAAAGCGCCTCTATGGGCGAGCCGTTGTAATAAATAAGCTCTCCCTCGGTATCTATTACAGCCTGTCTTGTGGTCGAGTCCTCGTAGTCATATCCCATATAAGCCTGGCAGTGGGTCGAATCGCATATATCATATCCGATGTCCGATTCCCTGTTCCATTTATAAAGAGCGTATGTTCTTGCGGCGCAGGCCTGAGCTTTTATAGCCTCATACTCGTAGCTTGACGGTATCTCGGCCGCCACTACTCCGTATAAATATTCCTCAAGATCAATTACGTTTACCGCCGTGAGCGTTCCCGAGGAATTATGTATGAAATCAACGATTCCCCTGTATGAGCGCGCTCCCAGATCGACTACGGGAATATCTCCGCAGCCCATAAAATAGGCGTCGGAATCCGCTATAAGCAATATGGGATCGCCGTTTATATCAAGTATGGTAACATCCGATGGTGAAAGCGCGTCTCCTCCGAGAGCCGAAGCCGCGTTCTGAGCTTCTCCCAATGTTCCATAGCCGTAAATTATAACAGCCCAGTCGTTGTTATAATATCCCGCTACGGCGTTGGCGTATCCGTTTGACACATAGGATGAGGCTTCCGCCCTTGCGTCGTCATAGGATGAGGCCGATATGGGTACCGCCGCCTGATAGCTAAGGCCAAGTCTTACGTTGAAACCGCTTGACGAGTCAAACTCCGCCACGGTCTCGTTATCTAAAGGATTCTCGCTGTCAAGGCTCCTGACAAGTCTTATTGATGTTGATTCTATCGCGATAGAACTCTTTTCGGCATAGCTCATAGTAAGGCCGACTCTTATGTATTCCGGTATGACAGCGGCGAAGGCGCTTGTAACCGAGGACGAAAACACGAGAGCGGCGCTCAGAAAGCCCGCCAAAAGTTTTCCCTTTCCTTTCAAAAATATCACCCTTTCCTGCGGTATTATGTATTATTATAAAATATTCCGTCAAAAAAATAAAGACAAATGTTGGTTTTTAGCGGGTCAAAGGATAAATATTAATAAAGTCTTAATAAATTGTTACATAATTAATATTCACGGTTTATATTTTGAGCCTCAATCGCCATTGATTTTTTATTATCAGCCGCCAACGGCTTTATCATATAAAAAGCCGGACATTCTGTCCGGCGTAGCATATCGAAAAAATCTAAAAGGTTTAAAATCATCTGTAATCGTGATTTCTCACGACCTCGTTGATAGCCTGATAAATGGCGCTGGCGTACTGCTGTCTGCCGTTGGCGCTGGAAAGTATGGACATATCGTCGGAGTCAGTCAAAAATCCCGTTTCCAAAAGAGCGGCAGGAACGGTCGTGCGCTTAAGAACAATAAGGTCGGAGCGATCCTTCACTCCTCTGTCGTATGTGCCCACGATGCTTGTCACATACCTCTGTATCGTATCGGCGAGCGTGTAGCTTGTAAGCCCTCCGTTGCCCTCTCCGCTGTGGGGAGCGTAGAGCGTCTCGGTGCCGTATATCTCCACGTTTCCGGAAATGGAATTACAATGGATTGATACGAACATATCCGCTCCGTAATTGGCCATATATGCCCTTTTATAATTATCAACGGTCTTGTCGGAAAGTCTTGTAACATATACTTTTATATTGCTTCCCTCAAAAAGGTCATATACTCTTTTAGCTATGTCAAGATTTATATCCTTTTCATACATACCGTTCACAATGGCTCCCGGCTGATCTCCGCCGTGTCCGGCGTCAAGAAGCACTACCGCGTCATATACCGTCTTTGGATCGACCATATCTATATAAATATAGTCTCCGCTCTCGTAAATGTTATATTCGGCGATAAGGCTCGGCGTTATCGTTATAGTGGTCGTTGAGCCGGATGAGCTGAATCTGGCCGAGCTTATATAGGCCATTTCCTCGTTGTCGCTGGAATATGACAGCGTCCTGTTCTCGTAGACGGAACCATAGTTTCCACGGAGGTCAACAGTCGTATTTCCGGAGATAGGATCGTATGTCTTTGTTATATCGGAGACGTCAAGGCCGTCGGCCTTTGTGAATCTGATGGTCTTGCCGTCGTTTACAAGGCTCTGGGTTATGACATGCTCCGGCTTCGTAAATGATATTTCCACATAGCCCGCGCCGACGGAGCTGCTGTATTCCACTCCGTCCTCCACCTCTATGACGGTTCTCACGCTGTCGTCGGTGAACTGGCTGACCCTGATATTATCGATGTACTCCGAGTCGTCGCAGTCCGGCAGAGAAGTTACGTCATTGACGGATTTATCCATATCCACGATGACCCTGTATGGCGACTGCATAGTGAAAATGCTGTAGCCAATGTTCTCTTCGCCGCGGATCACGATGTTTTCCCTGTCTCCGTCCTTCTCAAACTCTATTTCATTTATGGAATTGAGCGTTTCCTCAACTATTTCCTCATCTTCTCCGCCCGTTATCGGCATATCAGGCTCCTGGGGATGTTCCGACGCCTTTGAGCCGAAATTGACCGTAAGACTCGTTCCGTCGGCGGATTTTATTACCGAATAATCTCCGGCAGTCTCGGTCAGATCGAATACGACCCTCACTATTTTATAGGGCTCAACGGCATACTGGGCCACTCTGATCTTTTCCACAGGGCTGTCGTTTACCGGAATATTTGTGGACGACACCGCCAATGTTCCGCCGTATATGTCCACGGCAACCTTTGTTCCGAGAACGGTCGCGTACTTATACTGCCATATTTTGCCCGATGTTTTGATCGTATAGCTGTCGTTTCCGTCAATATTGACGGATGTTACGTTTACCTCGCTTGTTGTCGTTACCGTGTCCTCGGTGTCTATTTCCGCCGTATCCACATGGGAAAGATCCGTAACCTTATGGGGATCCTGAACCACGGTATTGTCCTCCGGCACGGTCTGCTCCGGCTCATTGTCCGGCTGTTCCGGCTCCTCCGAGGCGTCCCCTCCGATAATGTATGAATTTACCGTTACCGTTCTTGTGGAGTTGTCCCAGCCGACGTCCGCTCCGACGGCCTCGGCCACGGCTCTGACAGGAACCATCGTTCTGTCATTGATTATCATGGGCGCCACGTCCATATTAAACGCGTTTCCGTTCGCGACTCCGGCCTTATTGTTTATGAACATTACAATATTGTCGCCGTTATCAAAGTCCGCCGTAATCTTTTGAGTATCCCCGTCCCATGACACGGAAGCCCCCATGGACTCGAATATCGCCCTCAGCGGCACAAGCGTCCTGTCATCTATTATGACCGCCGGCATATCGAGATTTTCGAGACGCTTGCCGTCCACGATGACGCTTACCTCCTGCTCCCTATATTGAACTGTCTTTCCGTTATATGTCAAATCGATCTGTATTACCCTGACGGTCTCACCAAAGGCGCTCACGGCCGTAAAAAGCGTTACAAAAGCCGTCAGTATCAGCATTTTTAAACCTTTCATTTATCCACCTCAAAATTTTATTATGGGGTAATTATATCACAAAATCTCGAAATCGACATAAAATTGTTGAAATTAATAAAAAATTAAATTATGGAAATTTTACAGGAATATTTTTACACAAAAATAATTTTTCCTCCGCTTTTAAGTATAACAACCGTCCGGAACGCCGAAAATAATATCGGAGATGATGAATATGAGACTTGAATGCAGGCAAAACTGCGCGCACCAGCAAAACGGTTTATGCCGTATAAAAGCCATAGGAAGAAGAACAGCCACAGGATGCTCTCCCTGTCCGTTTTTTGAGAAAAAACAGCAGATATAAACAAAGCGCCGCCATTCGGTCAAACGCAAAATGACGGCGCGAAATTTTTTATTCTTTATGCTCGCATTTATTTTTGCAGGCGTAACAGCTTCCGAGGCAGGATGAGCCGGAGCATGAACAGCCGCCCTTCTTTTTTATCATTCGTCTTACGGAATACAGTGTCCACGCCGCGATGGCGATAACGATAAGCCAGTCCATCAAACCCATAATCACACCGCCTTAAATAAATAAGCTCATAAGCTGATATACGATAAAAGCAACGACCCAAGCGAATGTCGTCTGTCCGAAGGCGATTATAAGCGCCCACTTCCCGCTTTTCAGCTCACGTCTTACGGCCGCTATGGCCGCAACGCAGGGAGTATAAAGCAGGGTGAACACAAGGAAAGCGACGGCCGCGTTTCCAGTGAACATTGATCCGATCGCGGCGGCGTCTCCGCCGACAAGCACCGTAAGCGTGCTTATAACGGCCTCCTTAGCTGAGAATCCTGTAATAAGCGCAGTAGCGGCTCTCCAGTCGCTGAAACCAAGCGGCTTGAATATGGGCGATATAAACTGTCCGATGAGAGCAAGCATACTGTCCGCGCTGCTGTCAACGACATTCAGCCTTGTGTCAAACGTCTGGAGGAACCAGATGATGACCGAAGCCGCGAATATTACGGTAAACGCCTTTGTAATAAAGTCCTTGGCCTTGTCCCATATAAGCATTCCAACCGACTTGAGGCCGGGCATCCTGTAATTGGGAAGCTCCATTACGAATGGCACCGGTTCACCGTGGAATACGGTTTTCTTTAAAATAAGTCCCACGACAACTCCCATTATCATTCCAAAAACATACAGAGCTATCATAACCACCGGTTTGAGCGCCGGAGCGAAAAACAGCGACACGAATATGGTGTAGATAGGAAGTTTTGCAGAACAGCTCATAAACGGCGTAAGCATTATCGTCATTTTTCTGTCCCTGTCCGAAGGAAGTGTACGGCTGGCCATGATCGCCGGAACCGAACATCCGAAGCCGATTATCATCGGAACGAACGACCTTCCGGAAAGGCCGATCTTTCTTAAAGCCTTATCCATTACAAAGGCGACCCTCGCCATATAACCGCTGTCCTCAAGCATCGACAGGAAGAAGAACAGCACCACGATGGTCGGCAGGAAAGAGAGCACGCTGCCGACTCCGGCGCATACGCCGTTAACCACAAGATTATGCACAACGGGGTTGATTCCATAGGACTCGAGCCCCCTGTCAATGAGAGCGATGACCTCGTCAATGAGCATTGAGAAGCCGTCCGAAAGGAATGCTCCGAAAACTCCGAAGGTAATCCAGAAAATTATTCCCATTATGCCGATAAAAATGGGGATCGCCCAAATCCTGTGGGTAAGCACGCTGTCAATTTTAACGCTTCTCGCATGCGCTTTGGACTCGCCGTTTTTTATAACGGATTTTTCGCAAACCCTTTCAATAAAGTCGTATCTCATATCGGCCAGTGCGGCTTCCCTGTCCGTGCCGGTCTCGGCCTCCATCTCCGTAACTATATGCTCCAGCATATCCTTTTCGTTGTCGGAAAGACGCAGGGAGTTCATCATCGGCTCGTCGCCCTCGATGAGCTTTGTAGCGGCGAATCTGGGAGGCACGTTTATCCTGTCGGCATGATCCTCCACAAGATGAGCCACCGAATGTATGGCTCTGTGGACCGCTCCCGAGCAAAAGTCCTTAACCGCCGGCTTCTGTCTTGCCTGCGCCACATGTATGGCCGTTTCTATAAGCTCGTCAACGCCTTCGTTTTTGACAGCCGCCAGAGGCACTACCGGAACGCCGAGATCCTGCGACATCTGGTTGATCTTTATGGTGTTGCCGTTCACCCTCATTTCGTCCATCATATTCAGGGCGATAACCATAGGTATATCCAGCTCCATAAGCTGTAATGAGAGGTAAAGGTTTCTTTCTATATTTGTAGCGTCGGTTATGTTTATTATACAGTCTATTTTTTCATTGAGCAGAAAGTCTCTTGTAACTATTTCCTCGGCGGTATAGGGCGAAAGGGAGTATATTCCCGGAAGGTCGACGACCTTAACGTCGGGATGGCCCTTTACGGTTCCGCTTTTTCCCTCTACTGTAACTCCGGGGAAATTGCCAACATGCTGGTTAGAGCCCGTGAGCTGATTAAACAACGTCGTTTTTCCGCAATTCTGATTTCCACCAAGAGCAAATATCATTTTTCGTTAGTCCTTTCAACCTCAATTTTCTTCGCGTCGTCAATACGGATCGTAAGCTCATAGCCCCTAAGATGTATCTCTATCGGGTCGCCCATGGGGGCAACTTTTCTTACCATGACCTTCGTCTTTGGCGTAAGCCCCATGTCCAGAAGCCTTCTTCTCAATGCGCCCTCGCCGCCGACCAAAGTAATAATTCCGCTTTCTCCTATATTAAGCTCGTTTAAAGTCATTTTAAACACCTCTGTCATATCCTGATTGTCAAATAGGTCAATTTGTAATTGTTAGCTTCGTATAACATTTTATATACGGGCTGCATATTTGTCAAGCCATATATCACAGGTTTTACTAAAAAATAATATCGGCTTTTCTAACGGATTATTATTGAACGCAAAAATGCGGACTATAAAAGTCCGCATTTTTCAAAAACTATAAAATTTATATATACTTTTGACTACTCAAAAGTCATACAACCATAAATTAAGCAAAATCAAGCTACACTGTCAAGGCTTCCAACAAGCGAATCAAGGATAGTCTTAAGGCCTTCTGCTCTTGTCATAGTAGCGTCTGTACCAACAAGGTTTGTTGTGTATCCAAGTTTGTCGATCATATCATTGAGCTGTTTAACTGTGATTTCAGCCTTAGGCTCAACAGCGCCGTCAACAAGTCCTAAACCTACAGCCCATGTAAGGGGTTTCTGAGCGTATCCGTTTGCCTCGGAAATCTTAGCAAGGATGATACCGTCTTTGCCTACTCCACCCTGAAGTCTGTAAAGCCATGTGATAGCGTCTTCCATTGTGAGTGTAGTATCGGGAACGAACTCTGTTCCTCTAACCATACCGATTGTCATACCAAGGGCATAAGCTGCTCTTGCGTATTCTTCTTCCTCACCTGTCACGTCTGTGAAAGGATGATCTGATGAAGGAGCCGTGTTATAGATTGTTTTGGGCTCTTTAACCTTTGAATATGTAACAGCTGTTCCGTCTTCAAGAACTACTTCACGGTCTTTAATCTTATTGGGTGATGTAACGATGGGTTCAACAGCTGTTTCTTCCTCTGTTACTTCTTCAACTACGTCTTCTGTTGTTTCCTCTACAACTACGTCTTCTGTTTCGGCAGCTGTCTCAACAACTTCCTCTTCTTCCTCTGCTACCTCTTCCTCAGCTGCAGGTTTGTTAACAACTACCTGATGTGAGTGAGCGAAAGCAGGCACAGCCAGAGCCATTGTCATGGCAGCTGCAAGTACAATTGCGATTTTCTTTTTCATAATAACTCCTCCTTTAAACTGTTTAAAAAAATCCCAACCCTTACTGTTAAATATAAGTTCGTTTCTTTAACATAAAGATTAATTGTATTATATAACAAAATAAAACAAAAATCAACATCTAATCTGGTAATATTACACTATTGTAATAAATAAATAATAAAATGTTATAGGTAAAATATTCTACTTACCTCATAAGCCCCAAATTCCGGGAAAATCCTTTAAAAATGAAAAAAGGCGAAAAAAATCACCTCGGAAAATAACGCGGACTTCTTTTTGGGAAATACAAAAGGCGCGGGCAAAGCCCACGCCTTTATAAAAAGTGCATTGCAAAATTCACATATTACTTAATCTGATCTTTTACAGCCTCAGCACCCCTTGCGAGAGCTTTCTCGTTAGCGGGGATAAGTTTAGCTTTGCTTTCTCCGAAGAGTTTAAGGAAAGCCTTATGAAGAATTGTCTCAGGAGAAACGATCTTCGTAACCTCAATAACAGCGCCGAGCATAATGATGTTAACGAGCTTCTGGTTGCCAAGTTCGTCAGCGATATCGTTTACAGGAACTTTGTAAACATTGATATCCGTTCTCTTTACTTCATCATGGATGATTGATGAGTTGATGAAAAGGTCTCCGCCGGGAGCTACTTTATCAACATATTTAAGATATGAAGGAACGTTCATGGCGATGCATGTTGTGATACCCTTATCAAATACGGGTGATCCGATGGGCTCGTCAGAAACAGTTACAGAACAGTTAGCCGTACCTCCACGCATTTCAGGACCGTATGAGGGAACCCATGAAACTTCTTTGCCTTCTTCCATACCAGCGTATGTTAAAAGCTGTCCCATTGACATAACACCCTGTCCACCGAATCCAGCGCAGCTAATTTTATATGTTTTTCCCATAATTATTTAGCCTCCTCTGTTAAATCTTTATAAACACCCAGTGGATAGTAAGGAATCATTTTTTCTCTTACGAATTCCATAGCCTTAACAGGTGTCATACCCCAGTTTGTAGGGCAGCTTGAAACAACCTCGATAAGAGAGTAGCCTAAGCCCTTCATCTGGCACTCAAGAGCTTTCTTGATAGCCTTTTTAGCTTTGATTACATTGGGAGCTGAATCAACGGATACACGCTCGATATAAACGGGTCCGTCAAGTGTTGCAAGAAGCTCGCATACACGGATGGGGTTACCGTTTACTTTAACGTCACGGCCTGACTGGCAAGTTGTAGCCTTCATTCCGGGAAGTGTTGTAGGAGCCATCTGTCCGCCTGTCATACCATAGATACCATTGTTGATGAAGATAGTTGTGATCTTCTCTCCTCTGGCTGCGCAGTGAACGATCTCGGCTGTACCGATGGAAGCAAGGTCACCGTCGCCCTGGTATGTGATGACAAGTTTGTCGGGATGCACTCTCTTGATACCTGTAGCTGTTGCAGGAGCTCTACCATGAGCGCAGTGAATCGTGTCATATGTAAAATAGTTAGGAATAAATACTGAACAGCCTACAGGAGCCGTGATAATTGTGTTATCAACCTGTCCAAGTTCAGCAACACATTCTGCTACAAGTCTGTGAACGATACCATGAGCACATCCGGGGCAGTAATGTAATTTACGATCTGTCATACCTTCCGGTTTCTGGAAAATAACTGTAGACATTAGTTTGCACCTCCCATTACTTTCTTAGCATAGTCGATATATTCCTCAGGTGTAGGAATAACACCGCCGCATCTGCCGTAGAAAGTTACTTTTGATTTGTCTTCGCAAGCAAGCTGAACATCTGTTACCATCTGGCCCATGCTCATTTCACCAACAATAAATTTCTTGATATTCTTGTTCTGGAAAGGCTTCTCAGGGAAAGGCCAAGCTGTCTTAGGTCTGATCAAACCAATTTTATATCCTTCTTTTCTGAGCTCGATAACGGCTGTCTTAAGGATACGGGCTGTTGTGCCGTAGCCAACCATAGCGTACTCAGCGTCATCCATCATATATTCTTCGTATCTTGCCTCTGTAGCAGCCATCTCAGCGTATTTTCCTTCAAAGTTTCTGATATTTCTTCTCTCGCAGTCAGGAGCGTCATCGGAAATACCATAGATGAAGTTTCTCTCGCCGGGTCTTGAGCATCCGAGAGCCCAGTTAGCAAGGTCGTCTTTTGTCTTGATCTCTACGGGATGATCGAAGTCAACGGGCTCCATCATCTGGCCGATAAGACCGTCGCAGCAAACAACAACGGGATGTCTGTAGTGGTCAGCCATCTCGAATGCGTATTTAACAGCGTCAACAGCCTCCTGGATGTTTCCGGGAAGAAGTACGGGGATATGGTGGTCACCGTTTGATCCGCCGTAAACTGCCTGATAATAGTCGCTCTGTGCGGGCTGGATAGTACCAAGGGCCGGGCCTCCACGCATCATTGATACGATAACTGCGGGAACCTCGCCGTGGATAAGGTATCCAATACCTTCCTGTTTAAGGGCGATTCCGGGTGAAGATGATGATGTCATAACTCTTGCGCCGGAAGCACCTGCTCCGTAAACCATATTTATAGCGGCAACTTCAGACTCAGCCTGAATAAATGTTCCGCCAACCTTGGGTAATTCTCTTGATAAATATTCGGGTATTTCATTCTGGGGTGTTATAGGATAGCCCATGAAATATCTGCATCCGCCAACGATAGCTGCCTTTGCGATAGCTTCGTTGCCTTTCATAATAACTCTTGCCATTATTATTGTCCTCCTCTCTCAATTAATCATTTCTAACGATTGTAATTACACAATCGGGACACATTCTTGCACAGCTCTGACAACCGATGCAAGCCTCCTGATCCGTAATGCCTACAGGGAAATAACCGGCGTCGTTAGTAAATTCCTTGTCGAGTGCAAGAAGACCTTTGGGACATGCGTTAACGCAAAGCTCGCAGCCCTTGCAGTACTCTTTGTTAAAAGTTAATGTGAATTTTGCCATTTAGGTGCACCTCCTTGTTTATTTAGATAGATTACATCCATGATGCTCTCATATAATATGTAAGAGGCACGACCGTTCCTGAAAGCTTTGCTTTTATCTCAGGGGTCATGTCCTTAACGACTTCCTCAACGTAAGCAGTGTATCTGATTGGAACTCCCGTCCTTCTGCTTACCTCAGAGATTATCTCCTCTCCTCTGAGAAGATCCTCCGCCGTTGTTTCCCTTACGAGATTTGTATTGTTTACATATCCCGTTATAGGAAGGCCTATTCCAGCCTCCAACTCGCGCTGCTGCTCGATTATAAGATCGGCGTCATAGGTATCGGGTCTGTAGGTGTTTATTACCATAAAAACATCGATCTCTTCCGGATCAAAATGTTCTTTATATCTGCCAAGCACTATCGTTCCGACGTCGTTTCCTCCGAGGTCGATAACATACTCACAGTTTTTGTTTATGAATGGTATCATCATTTCCGCGGGAATGGCTGGTATATCCGCGTCGTTGTTATAGGATGAGCCGTAAACAACGATGCCCTTTTCCTCCAGCTCTCCGGTTTTTTCCCTTGAGCGGAAATATGGATTGACAATATCCATATCGGAGATTACGACCTTTCTTTCGGTGCCAACCTCCTCTTTAAGTTTAGTTACATAATTCACCGCAAACTCTGTCTTTCCGCTGCCATAATGACCGCAGAACATTCTTATACGTTTATCATCCTTAAACATTTTAATTCTCCCTTCAAGACAGAATTATTTACGCTTTGTGTTGTTTAGCTGTCTTTTACATCACAACACTATTACATTATAACTCAAATTTTATTAATTTCAAGGTTTTTTTGTAAAAACATTGCACGGATATAGCATAGCGGCATTGATTTCCTTCTTTTGATTTGTGCATTTCTAACATATACTATACCTTTTGTGTTTTATGCAACCTGATTAAATCGCTGATAAAACAATAAATACCGACGTTGTCAGACATTCAGAGGCTTAAAAAAGCCTAAAAGCCATCGTCGAATGATATAATGTCATTACATTTCAGCTTAGTTTGTTATTTATTTTAGTCCATTGTCTGACAGAAAGGCGCTATTCACCCACGGCTCTTTGCCGTCCGTTTGTCAATATTATAAAAAACGGAGAGGCGCTTTTATGCACGCCTCTCCGTTAAAGCCGCAAGCCAAAGCGAAATAGGTTACATAACTAACCCGACAAACGTCTCCAAGGCTTGCTTGCCGTAAAAAAATCGTTAATTTGACGATATCATTTGTCCCTTAAAACGGCTCCGAATTTTTCCTCAAGCGCCGCCAGTATGTCGGTCATAGCGCTGTTTACATCGTCGTCCACCAGAGTTCTGTCCGCGGCTCTGAAAGTAATGGAGAAAGATACGGATTTATATCCTTCGGCTATCTGTCCTCCCTTGTATACGTCAAAGAGCGTTATGTCCTCCATAAGGCTTCCGGCGTTCTCGGCGATGGCTTTTTCAATATCCCTTACATATATCTCGTCTTTTACGAGCATTGATATATCCCTTACGACAGCGGGATATTTGGGAAGCGGCTTATAAACCGTAAGAAGATCCGAGGCCGTGATAAGCTCCTGCTCGTCAAGCACAGCGATATATACCCTTGTTCCGATCTCGTAGTTTGCCGCTACGGTAGGATGAAGCTCTCCGACATATCCGGCTGTCTTTCCATTGATGACAACATCGGCGGTTCTTCCGGGATGCATCCAATATATATTTTTGTCGGGAACGAACTCGGCTCCGTCCACGCCTATTGTCTCAAGCATATGCTCCACAACGCCCTTTATGCCATAGAAGTCCGTATTTCCGTACATTCCTACCGTTACCTTTACGGGTTCGTCGGGAAGCTCCGTAAGAGGCACCTGCTTGGGAATATATACTTTAGCTATCTCAAAAAGTCCGGCGCTTTCGTTTCTTCTGTTGTAGTTTGTTGAAAGAGACGTAAGTATTCCGTTAAGCGTAGTCGTTCTCATTATGCTGAAATCCTCTCCAAGGGGGTTGGATATAACGACTGTCTTTCTGAGATCGTCATCGGCGGGAATAAGCAGCTTGTCAAATACCTTAGGGCTCTCGAAGGAGTATGTCATAGCTTCGCAGAGACCGTTCGAGATAAGGGAATTTTTGAGTTTGGCGGTAATTGTCTGCTCGTATGTCCTCTTTCCTACGGTAGGAGTTCCGGCCGCGAGGGTAGGCGTGATCTTGTCATAGCCGTAGAATCTCGCGATCTCCTCAGCAAGGTCGGCCATGCTTTCAAGGTCGGGCCTGAATGTCGGTATCGTGACCGTTTTGTTTTCCCTGTTGACCTTAAGCTCTATTTTATTGAATATTTTTATCATATCATCCTCGGAAATATCCGTTCCAAGGAGTTTGTTTATTTTAGCCGTGTCATATTCCAGCGTCCAGGGCTCTCTCTTATTAGGATAGCAGTCAACAACGCCCTTCACTACCTCTCCGCAGCCAAGCATCTCAACAAGCTGAACCGCTCTGTTTACGGCGTCCATAGTAAGGTTGGGATCAAGGCCCTTCTCGAATTTAGCCGAAGCGTCGGTTCTGAGACCGAGCTTTTTGGCCGTTATACGAACGCTGGGGCCGTTGAAGTTGGCCGACTCAAAAAGTATCGTGTCTGAGCTTCCGTTTACCTTTGAATTTTCTCCTCCCATTACTCCGGCTACGGCCACGGCCTTGTTTACGTCTGATATAACAAGCATCGACGGGTCAAGGTTTCTTACGATGCCGTCAAGGGTCGTTATGGTTTCGCCCTCTTCGGCGTTTCTTACTATGATCTTGCTTCCGTCGATGTTTCCGATCGTGAAGGCGTGCATGGGCTGTCCAAGCTCAAGCATTACATAGTTTGTAATATCTACAATATTATTTATCGGTCTTACTCCGTTGGCGCGGAGACGCTTTCTCATCCATCTGGGAGAAGGCTCGATCTTTACGTTTTTAACAACTCTGGCCGTATATCTGGGGCAGAGCTCGGGATTTTTGATCTCGACCTGAACCATCTCGTTTATATCTCCGTCAGCCTCTTCTTTGACCGTTATTTCGGGATATTTGAACTCCTTGTCATAGGTAGCGGCAGCCTCCCTCGCAAGTCCTACGGTGCTGAAGCAGTCCGGACGGTTGGAAGTAATCTCAAACTCAACGACCTTGTCCTTAAGATCCATTACATCGCACACGTCCTGTCCAAGGGGCACGGCCTCGGGGAAAATATAGATTCCGTCCTCGGGAGCCTCGGGGAAATCGTGTCTGTCAAATCCCATCTCCTCCACCGAACACATCATTCCATAGGACATAACGCCTCTGAAATCCGTGTCATGTATTACCACTCCGCCGGCAAGGGTAGCTCCTTCAAGAGCCACGCAAACATAGGCTCCCTCGAATACGTTGGGCGCATGGGTAACGATCGTAAGGGGCATTTCTTTGCCTATGTCTACCTTGCATATAACGAGCCTGTCAGCGTTGGGATGCTTTGTTATCTCGGTGATCTTTCCCGTAACTATGCCGGAAAGCTCCCCGCCCATCTCAGTCCAGCCCTCCACCTTTGAGCCGGTGAGGGTGATGTCCTCAACGAAATCTTTAATATCCACATCTATATCAACATAGTCCTTTAACCAAGACATTGATAAATCCATTTATTTTCACACTCCATTTCTATCAGAACTGTTTGAGGAATTTCATATCGTTTTCAAAAAGCAGACGCAGGTCGGTTATGCCGTATCTCTGCATAGCGACACGCTCAAGACCCATTCCAAAGGCAAATCCGCTGTATACCTCCGGGTCGATTCCGGACATCTTAAGCACTTTCGGATGAACCATTCCGCAGCCAAGAAGCTCGATATAGCCCTCGCCCTTGCATACACGGCAGCCCTTTCCTCCGCAGGCGAAGCATGTAACGTCCATTTCCGCCGAAGGCTCCGTGAAGGGGAAGTGATGAGGTCTGAATCTTACCTTTATATCCTTTCCGAAAAGCTCTTTCGCGAAAACCTCAAGCGCTCCCTTAAGGTCGCCCATGGTAATGCCCTTGTCGATAACAAGACCCTCGCACTGATGGAAAACAGGAGAATGGGTAGCGTCCACTTCATCGGCTCTGTAAACCGTTCCGGGGCATACGGCTCTGATAGGGAGTATTCCCCTTTCCATCGTCCTTACCTGTACGGCAGAAGTCTGCGTTCTTAAAAGTATGTCGCCGTTGATATAAAACGTGTCCTGCTCATCCTTCGCGGGATGGTTCGCGGGGATATTGAGCGCCTCAAAGTTGTAGTAGTCCAGCTCTACCTCGGGGCCGTCCACGATCTCATAACCCATTCCGATGAATATGTCGCTGATCTCGTCTATAACGATGCTCATGGGATGCTTATGTCCGCATTCGCATTTTTTGCCCGGCATAGTAACGTCGATACGCTCGTTCTCAAGCCTGTGCTCAAGCTCTTTCGCGGCGAAGTTCTTTTTTGCCTCCTCCATCTTGCTTTCAATGTCGGCTCTAATGTGGTTGGCCATCTCGCCGATTATGGGTCTTTCTTCGGGAGAAAGTTTGCCCATTCCCTTAAGTATTCCCGTAAGCTCGCCCTTTTTGCCGAGGATTTTGACCTTTATATCGTCGATGTCCTTCAACTGCTCGGCATTTTTGATGCTTTCAACGGCTTTTTCATAGATTGCGTTAAGCTGTTCCTTCATTACAATATAACTCCTTTCAGATCTCTGCGTTTTGGCGGTCCGATATGTCCGTATATCAAGTCAAAACTACCCGCTTAGCGGGTAGTTTGCTCTGCCCTATAAGGGCATGATACTTGCTGGAGCCTTAAGGCTCCTTGAATTAGCCTGCCAACCGCT
>CAJFHC010000026.1 GCA_904378045.1 Candidatus Metalachnospira gallinarum
GCGGAAAGCCCTGAACTTTGTCAGGGCGCAGAAATACGGGATTTTCCTCGGCGGAAATGAATTCCGCCTGCGGATTAAACTCAGGAGGGTCTTGCCCTCAAGTACCGGAAAGATATCCGGACGCCGTAGGCGGCTTTGGCCAAAGGCCAAAGTACTGAATAGTACCGGAAAGATATCCGGACGCCGTAGGCGGCTTTGGCTGTAAGCCAAAGTACTGAACACTACCCTTCCGCTCACAATGGATTAGTTTTTTGACAGTCTGAACATTATAATAGTACCATATTTTTTACTGTTCAACAATAAAAAGCTTGTTAAGCCGTCAAACCTATTGTATAATATAGAACATAATTCTCAAAAAAGGAGTATGATGAATGAAAACCTTTAATCCGCAAATGATAAAACGTGTCGTTGTATATTTGATAGGCGTGTATTTTACCGCCGTGGCCATCGCCATCTCGAAAATGACCCCTTTGGGCATCTCGCCTAACTCGTCCCTTCCCAATGAGATAAGCCTTATTCTGGACGCCAATCTGGGGCTTATAACAGCCATTGTTTTCGCTTCCTTCGTGTTTATCCAGTGGCTCCTTCTCGGCAAGGATTTCAAGGTCATTAATTTTATACAGGTCGTTCTTTCGATAATATATGGGTTTTTCGTCAATTCGGCGGTTGCCCTTGTCAACGCCGTTCTGCCGCCATGCGATACATATTTTCTTCAGATAATATATACGCTTGTGAGCGCCGTGCTTCTCGGAGCGGCGGTGAAGGTATATCTGGCTCCCAAGCTCATGTCTCTCCCCGCTGAGGGTCTTGCCCAGGCGGTGGCTCAGAGATTCAAGATTCCTTTCCCCACGGCGAAAAATATTTGCGATATAACTATTGTGACTATTTCCGTCATTCTTTCGTTTATTTATTTTGGAACCCTCTACGGAATAAGGGAAGGCACGATAATACATGCCATACTTGTCGGAAGAGCCGTAAAATGGTCCGATAGGCTTTTCGGAAGGAAGCTGGATGATTTTATTTGGAGAACTCCCGTTGAAATAGACGCCGCCGAGGAATTAGCGGACTGAAAATATAAAAAGCCGTTCCATTCGATTCGCCTGGAACGGCTTTTTTGCGCGTAAGTTTTTTATTTTACTCCGATTTTATTCCACGGACATATTATCCGCCACGATAAATTTATATTCGGCGCGGTCTTCCACGCTGCCGTCAAACGGTCTTGAGTATGTGTATTCAAGGCTGTACTCTCCGGGAATATCGCACTTGTATATCCACGTTTTTGTCTCCGGCGCTCCGACCATAGCCAGGCCGTCCGTGCCGCCTGTTTCCGTCCTGACGTCAAGGAGAATGACGCTGTCGTCGCCATCCACGCTCCAAACATATCCCGTTGAGGCGTTCTCCTCAAGGACTACGCGAAACGGCTCGCCTTTATGCACTATGAACGTTTTGTTTTCCTCAAGCGTGACCTTTGGTTCGGATATAAGCTCCGTTCCGTTTTCCGTTGTTTTGAAGTCAAGGCCGAGACATTCCAAAAATTCGCCGGGAACATAGGAAAGCCCGTTTATGAGTTCCGGGGCGGCAAAGGTCTCGGTCTGCCTGTTGTCGATCACATATTCGTTCCTGCCGATGGCGAAAGATATTTTTCTCTCGCCGTCGGATATTACGCAGGAGCTGTCCCCTGCGTTCCACTCAACGTCAAAACCGATGCCGCCGCATATTTCCCTTACGGGGTATAAAACGCCGTTTTCTCCGCTGACGGCTTTATTTTCAAGCTCCGCTCCGTTCAAAGCAATTTCTGTCTCGGCTCCGTAGCTGACCTGGGATATGGATATGACGGATATTATGGCGAGAGCTATTGTATTTATGGTAAAATTTTTCATTTATTATCCTCCTGTGATGGACCTGTTTTTAATAATTATTTTTATTCACGGGAAGATTATATCATTCTATTGCAAATTTGGAGTAAAAAAATTCTTAAGAATCTCTTAATTCGCTGACTTCATTTGCACTTCTTTTTCCAACGGCTTTAAACCGGCCGTGGATGCGTACGCCTTATTCCGTCCTCAGCCTTTCGACAATGGTGCTTTTCGCCTCAAACCTGTAGCTTATGAGCGGTATGACTATTCCAAGAAGGGCGAATACAGGAGTAACGCAAAGCGCGGGCGAAATATCGAACCTATAGGTAAAGAACCAGAATATATTTTCCGCCGCCGACCCGGCAAGCGGCCCCACAGCGAGGGAAAATATAAGGCAGAGCGCCACGGAGCCCACGGTATAAAGCAGTCCCTCGCAGATTAGCATTGTCTTGAGCTGTTTTCCCGTCATACCTATGGACTGCAAAACGGCGAACTCCCTTCTTCTGACCGTTATTCCCGTCAGAACGGCGTTAAAATAGTTCAGCACGCCTATGAGAGCCACGATAAAGGAAAGGGCGCTTCCCATTATTAAAAACATATTCCTGAAACCGTTGAACTCCTCGGCGTAGGTTCCTTTGCTCTCATAATCGCACGCCGGGTTTACATTGTTGGTGTAATCGCCGAGAAAGGCCTCAATGTCGGCTTGACCGGCGTCATCAGCGTCAAAGGCGTAGTACATTATGGAATCCGTTTTCGTGTCCTCCACAAAGGTCCGGCTGTTCATAACAAACTCGTCGGAGCCGTAGTATCGGTAGCTGAGAGATCTTGGCACGCCGACAAGAGCGGCCACGGTATATATCTCCTCACGGTAGTTCTCGGCCTTGATAACGAATGGAACAGTCGTAATGTCGACCGAATCCGGATATTCCTCTCCCGTTTCGGGATTGACATATTTTATTCCGTCGGCGTAGCGTATTTTAACCTTATCGCCGATCCTTGCCCAGTTCGAGTCCTCCGTAATCCTTCCGTAGTCATCGGTGGAATATACCGCCGCTATATACTTTCCTCCCGGCTCACGGACTTTAGACAGGTCGCCCTCCAATAACGTCAGATGGTCCAGCACAAAGTCATCCATTCCGTAAAGCTTGGCATAGGCGGCCACAAGGCCGTTCTCGTCTCTGTCGGCGGTTTTCAGCTCCTCGTCTATGACATCCTGCGGCTTGTATCTGCCCTCGAGCTGCCTGTAATATTCGTCGGTAATAAATTCATTGGTATAACCCGTGTTAGCGTAGCATACACCGCCGTTTTCGCCGCCGTTTCGCTTCACTTCCTCAATTATCTCCGGCGTCAGGGACATATTCTTAGTTGACGAAGTCTGAAAATATGAGGCGTCAGCTATCTGGAAATCGGTGCAGATCATATTGCTTACATATTTATCCATATCAAATCCGTTGGCCAGGCTTACCGTCAGCATAAGCAGCACCACGGAAAGGGACAGTGAGATAACCGTGACCGCCGTTTTTCCTTTGTTTCTGCCCAAATTGGCGAAGGCCATAGAATATACCGTCACCCTTCTGGCCGAACGTCTCTCCTTCTTTTTTCCGCCCGATACTCCCGTATATCTGAAAGCCTCTATGGGCGATACCCTGGCCGCCATCCTTCCGGGCTTCATACAGGATATTATCACGGTGACAAGGGCGAAAAGAGCCGAAATAATGAATATCACCGGGTTTAAGGACACAACGTCCTCTATCCCGTCCAGCTGGCCTACTATTATCGGAGTGAGCCTTCCTCCGATAAGCCAGCCAAGTATGAGCCCTATGGGTATGCCGATAAGGGAGAGAAGCAGAGCCTGCCTTTTGACTATTCTTTTGAGCTGTCTGGATGTCGTTCCGATGGTTTTCAGCAGTCCGTAAAAACGTATATCCCCGGCCACGGAAATCTGGAAAACATTGTAGATGATAAGATACCCCGTAAAAATTATGAGTATGAGCACTGCGGCGATGGCTATTACCGTTCCGAAATCCATCTGCTCTATGAGCTGTTCGGACGTATATCCCCAGTTTACGCCGGTGGCTATATAATTGTCCTCGCCGGCGGCCTCGCTCTGATAGCCGTGGGAGGCCAGGATGGTGTTCAGCTTTTCATCGACATCGAAGGAATTTTTGAGCATCACGTCCATATTCCAGCTTCCGGTGATCTTGTTTTTCCCCGGAATAACGGTTCCGGTCTCATCCAATATCTCCTCCACCCTGCTCTCGGGTATAAGTACATGGTTGGCCACAATGGCCTCGTCATACTCCCACCAGCCGCAGAGGGTGAAGGTCTGGGTTGTCGGCTTTCCGTCCACGTCAAAGGTGATGGTGAATTTTTCGCCCAGCTCCGGTTCCAGGCCGAGAAGCTCCAGCACCCTTCTGTCCGTGGCGGCCTCATCGGTGCCTTCCTCGGGAAGCCGCCCCTCCACCGGGACGCAGTAAGTCCATTTGGCGTAATTTTCGTCGGCATAGCCAATTTCCACATGGGACTTATTGAATGGTACCTCCGTCGGCATACCTATGAATCGTCTCAGGCCGTACTCCTCGATGAGCGGGTCGTCCTTAAGCTCATTGAACTGCTCCTCGGTCATATACTTGAATCCACCGTGGGAATAGCTGCCGGCCTGACGGAAATTGCTCTGCTGAAACCCATCGTTTATGGACATAGCTATGGTGAAAAGAGACGTAAAAAGCAGTGCCGTCAGGGCAATGGCGGCGACGGCTATTATATTCCTCGTCCTGGACGCCCTCAGGCTCCTGTTGGAAAGCAGGCCTATGGCCTTCCTGTTTTTTACCTTCAGCATAAGCCATCGCCTCCCACAACACGTCCGTCCTCTATGCGGATTATCCTGTCGGCGGTCTGTGCTATTTCCTCGTTATGGGTTATCATGACGATGGTCTGGGAAAACCTTTCCCCGCTTATCTTAAGCAGTCCCAGCACGTCCTGGCTTGTTCTGGAATCCAGGTTTCCCGTGGGCTCGTCGGCGAGTATTATGGCGGGCTTGGCTCCCAGGGCCCTGGCTATGGCCACCCTCTGCTGCTGTCCGCCGGAAAGCTGGTTAGGGAAGCTGTTCAGCTTTGAGCCCAGGCCGAGGGTATCTATTACCTCGTCCATATATTTTCTGTCTATCCTGCCGCCGTCAAGCTGTATCGGCAGGACGATGTTCTCGTACACGCTGAGCACGGGCACAAGGTTGTAGCTCTGGAAAACAAAGCCGGTCTTGCGCCTTCTGAACACCGTAAGCTCCTCGTCGTCCAAAGAAAAAATATCCTTTCCGTCAACGAACACCTTCCCTGAAGTCGGCCTGTCCAGTCCGCCCAGCATATGCAGCAGGGTGGATTTTCCCGAACCCGATGAGCCGACTATGGCAGTGAATTCCCCGTTTTCTATTTTCAGATTTATGCCGTTGAGGGCGTTGACCGCCGTCTCGCCCTTTCCGTAGGTCTTTCTCAGATCAATGGTCTCAAGTATAACCATAAAAATACCTCCAATCAAAAAAATATGTACCGTTTTCATTCTGTTTCGTCTACGGTACATACTTTATCACGGGATTATGTCGTGGCGGTGTCTGAAATATAACGGTTTCGTCATATTTGCCAGAAATTCAAGCCTTTGGGACAAAAACGGAAAATACGCTTCCCGATTTTGAGCGCGCCGCCCTTATATATCCGCCCTCCTCGGACAGTATGCGTCTTGTCAGATAAAGCCCAATCCCGAGTCCGGGGCAGCCGGCCGTGTTTTTTCCTCTGTAGAACCGTGAAAAAATTTTCGGCAGCTCCTCCTCCGTAACCCCGACGCCCGTATCGGCGACGTCAATACGGCAGAACATCTCGTATTCTGTCATAGTTACGGTTATTTTTCCGCCCTCGGGGGTATATTTGACGGCGTTGTCCAGCACGTTGCATACGGCTTCCTCCGTCCACTTTGGGTCGCATAGAGCCTTCATTTGGCTCATATCGGCGCTGAGCTCTATGTTTTTTTCCCCGGCCTTTGGCCTGTACTGCTCCACGGCCCTTGAGACAATGTCCGAAAGTTCGGCGGCGGACGGTTTTAAGGCTATTATGCCCGTCTCCAGCCTTGAGGTCTTTATAAGCGCCTCCATAAGCTCCCTCAGCTTTTCGCTCTGGCTCTCTATGGCTCTGACACAGGCGGCCGACTCGCCGTCAAGACTTTTCTCGGCCAAAAGCTGGGTATAAAGCGCTATATTCGCCACCGGCGTCCTCGTCTGGTGGGATATGTCGGAAACAAGGCTCTTTATGTTCTCCCTTTCCTCAGTCGCCGTTTTCAGCGTCCTTTCAGAGGCGGCGAGGAATTTCGCCATTTTCTGCTCTATGGACGAAAGGACGGTCTCGTTATATTCGCTTTCCCGAAAATCCCCGTTTATGGCCTTCTCAAGCATAGAGTCAAGGCTTTCCATAAGCCTTCGCTCCTCCCTTTTACGCCTGAGAATATAAACAAGGCAAACTATAATAACAACAGCCATTATCGCCGTCAGCTCTCTCATACGCCCACCGCCCACATATATCCTATGCCGTAGACTGTCTTGAGCCATACCGGCTTTGACGGGTCGTCCTCCAGCTTGGCTCTAAGCCTTTTGACCGCCACGGTAAGGGCGTTCTCGTCCACATATTCCGCGCCGTCAGTCCAAATTCTGTCGACAAGGACGGCTCTGGCTACGGCGTGTCCCCGGTTGTCCACCAAAATTTTTAGCAGCTTTTGCTCCGTATGGCTAAGCTCCACCAAAAAGCCGTTTTTGCGATAGGTCAAAGCGTCAAAGTCAAATAAAAACGGCCCTATGGCCACGGATGCCGCCGGCGTTTTTTCGTTTCTCCTGAGCTGGTTGTTCACCCTTGCCCTTAAAACCGCCAGGGAAAATGGCTTCGTTATATAATCGTCGGCTCCGGACTCCAAGCCGGCCACTATGTCATATTCCATATCGTTGGCCGTAAGAAGTATGACGGGAACGAGCGGATTGGCCGCTTTCTGTTCTTTTAGAAGCAACGTAGCGTCTCCGTCCGGCAAATTTATATCAAGTATGAGCAAATCGAATATTTTATCCTCAAGTATCTTTCTTGCCTCCGACAGGCTCCCGCAAAGGGTCACGGAGCGATCAGGCGTTTGAAGCGCCATCCTCACTCCCCTGCCCAGGTCGGCGTCATCTTCAAGCAGAAGAATATCCATAATATCATCTCCCTGTATTGAATTATATTTCCTAACGGTCAAAAACGCAAGACGGCTGTAAACCGGAATCGGCCGGACGGATAAAATTTTGCGTATTTTATCCGTCACATATCTCTTTGTTTGGAATATTATAAAATGATCTTTTACGGGAGGGTCCGCCATGGATCAGAATACAATTTCAAACTCATCGGCAGAAAAAGCCGGAAAAACGGTTCAATCGGAGGATTACGACTTACTTGAGCTTCTCAATGATTATGTCAAAAAGAATCCCGGCGAGGGGTTTTTAAAATTTCAGGTCACTTCCGGAATCATCCCCGTTGAGGGTGCGGAAATAGTCATAAGCAAAAATCTCGGAGGAAATATTTACGCCGGTATGACATTGACCACCGACCGGGACGGAAAAACGGAGACCGTCCGCCTTCCCGCTCCTAACAAAGCCCTTTCACTGTCTCCCGGAAACGAGCTGCCATACTCGTCCTACGACGTCAGGGTGTCAAAGGACGGCTATCTTGACTCCATATTTTATGACGTGCCCGTTTTCGAGGGAATAACGTCGATACAGTCCGTTGTTTTAAAGCCGGATCTTGACGCTCCGAACGTAAAATACAGCGAGCCCGTATACGAGAAAAGTTATGAAAATCTTTAAGGAGGGACGCCGATGTCTGTGCAGGGACTGCCCTATATTCCTGAAACGATAACCGTCCATCTCGGACTGCCGGATCAGCCGGCCGAAAATGTTACTCTTCCTTTTTCGGATTATATAAAAAATGTGGCCTCAAGCGAGATATATCCCACCTGGCCCGAGGAAGCCATAAGAGCTAATATATACGCCCAGATAAGTTACGCCCTCAACAGGGTTTACACCGAATGGTACCGTAGCAGAGGATATGATTTTGACATTACTAACACTACCCAATACGACCAGTATTTCGTGAAAGACAGGGAAATATTTGAAAACATATCAAGGATAGTCGACGAGATATTCAACGACTATGTGGTTCGAGACGGCAGCGTCGCCCCGCTCTTTACGTCCTACTGCAACGGCACAACGAGCAAATGCGCCGGCCTTTCCCAGTGGGGAACAGTGTCCCTCGCCGAGGAAGGGCTGACTCCCTATGAAATTCTGCAATATTATTACGGCAGCGATATATCGCTGATCGAGGACGCTCCGATAAAGCCGAATATCGAGTCCTATCCCGGATTTCCGCTCAGGCTTGGCAGCAGTGGAAACGAGGTGAAAACAATACAGCGTGAGCTGAACCGCATAGCCGAAGCCTACCCTTCCATTCCCGAGATAAGCGATCCGAACGGAATATTCGGCGTCCGAACCGAAGCCGCCGTAAAACGGTTTCAGAATATTTTTAACCTCGCTCAGGACGGCATAGTCGGTAAGGCCACCTGGTACAGGATAAAAAACGTATATAACGGCGTCAAAAGACTGGCGGAGCTGACGGCGGAAAATCTGACCTTCGATGAAGTCTCTCCCATATATCCATCGCTTCTTAAGGAAGGAATGAGCGGCGATTATATAAAGACTCTCCAGTATTACCTGAATATAATATCCTATTTCTATCCGCAGATACCCGGAATAGACGTGGACGGCATATTCGGCCCCAAAACAAAGGCGGCCGTTATCGCCTTTCAGGAAATGTTCGGCCTGTCCCCCGACGGCATAGTCGGCAGGGACACATGGAGGGTTCTCTCAAAGGCGTACGAAACTTCAATAAAATCCATTCCGGAGGAATATCTCGATAGGGCGGAATCCGTTTATCCTGGATATATTCTTTCGGAGGGCATATCAAACGACGACGTCAGACGGCTGCAATCATTTATTGACGGCGTTTCAAAGGCGTACCCTTCCATACCGGCCGTGACCATAAACGGAAACTTTGACGAACAGACAAAAGAGGCTGTCTCGGCCATACAAAGAATGTACGGCATACCGGTTTCCGGTGTTGCCGGCCCGGTGACATGGGGGCTTATAATAAATCTTTACAACGGGATAGAATAAATCGTATACTAAAAAGACTGCCTGAAAAATCAGACAGTCTTTTATTTTAGGCTTTAAGCCATTTCTTTTTGTTCTCTTTGTTCTTTTTCAAACTGGAGCTTGTCGCGGAGCCTTCTTTCCTCTATGGCTCTTTCCGCGATCATATCTTTGACCTTCATCATTCTTGTTGTTCCGGCCCTCTCATTTTCCTCCAGCTTCATTTTGATATATTTTATTGTTTCCTCATAGTTGGGGATCATTACGTTTTCAAGGGCGTTTACACGTCTTCTTGTTTTCTCAATCTCCTGCGCGAGAAGCTGTGCGCTTTTTTCGCTTTCCGCGAGTTTCAGCAGCGGCTGCATGGCGGATGAAAAAGCCTCGACAGCGCCGTCAAGCTCCGCCGACGTGAAGGCGTAGCCATAGGGGCATACGTCTGCCTTCTCGTTTTCGGCCGTATTGAACTTGAATCTCGGAACAATGACGCTCATGATGTTCTTTTCGCTGACGGAAACGTCAACTGAGCTTTCCGCCATCATAAGTGACTCGCCCATATATTCCTCGCTCATGACCGCTCTGGCAATGATAAAACTTTTATACGCCTCGTCAAGGGCGGTCTCGGCCTCCTCACGGAGCTGCTTGTTTTCCCTTACAATGTCAAGAAACTGTTTCATAAGCTCATCCAGCTTATCCTTAAGCAGTTTATGACCTCTTGTCGCCGTCGCCAGCAGCTTTTTGACCCTGGCAAGCTCCATTCGAGTAGGGTTTACATTTAATCTTGCCAATTTTATCACTCCTTTCAAAAGGCGATATATTATTCATTTTCAGAATAATACTTGTCAAGATATTCGTCACCGATACGCTTGAGCTCGCTCTTGGGAAGGATCCTCAAAAGTTTCCAGCCTATGTCAAGGGTCTCCTCGATGGAACGGTCCGTTCTGAATCCCTGTGAAACGTATTCCTTTTCAAACTCGTCAGCGAATTTGGCATAGAGCTTATCGATATCCGAAAGCGCCGATTCCCCGAGGATCGCCATAAGCTCTTTGGCGTCCTTTCCTCTTGAGTAAGCGGCGAAAAGCTGATTCATCGTGTCGGCATGATCCTCACGGGTCTTGCCCTTTCCGATTCCCTTATCCTTAAGACGCGAAAGCGAGGGAAGGACGTTGATGGGAGGCTGTATTCCCTTTTTATAGAGCTCCTTTGAAAGGATTATCTGTCCCTCGGTGATATATCCCGTAAGGTCGGGGATGGGATGGGTCTTGTCATCCTCCGGCATCGTAAGAATGGGTATCATCGTTATAGAGCCGTCCCTGCCCTTTATCTTTCCGGCTCTCTCGTACATGGTAGCCAGGTCGGTGTAAAGATATCCGGGATAGCCTCGGCGTCCGGGAACCTCTTTCTTGGCAGCCGAAATCTCACGAAGAGCCTCGGCATAGTTCGTTATATCCGTTATGATGACAAGGACATGCATTCCCTGCTCAAATGCAAGATATTCAGCGGCCGTAAGGGCCATACGGGGCGTTGATATACGCTCTACCGCGGGGTCGTTCGCGAGGTTTACGAATACGACCGAACGGTCGATGGCGCCCGTTTTCCTGAAATCGTCGATGAAATACTCGGCGTCCTCGAAAGTGATTCCGACGGCGGCGAAAACAACGGCGAATTTGGAGTCCGTTCCCCTTACCTTCGCCTGTCTGGCGATCTGCACGGCAAGCTGTGAATGGGGAAGTCCGGAGCAGGAGAATATGGGAAGTTTCTGACCCCTTACAAGGGTGTTAAGTCCGTCAATGGCTGAAACTCCGGTCTGTATGAACTCGGAAGGATATTCTCTGGCGGCGGGATTTATGGGCGCTCCGTTGATGTCCATCCTCTTTTCCGGGATAATGTCGGGGCCGCCGTCAATGGGTTTTCCCATTCCGTTGAAAACTCGTCCGAGTATGTCGGGCGAAACGCCGAAGTCAAGGGACTTTCCTAAAAATCTGACTTTGCTTTCCGCGAGGTTGATACCCGTGGAGCTCTCGAAAAGCTGAACAAGGGCGGAGTCTCCGTTTACCTCAAGCACCTTGCATCTTCTTGTCTCGCCGCTTGAAAGCTCGATTTCTCCAAGCTCATCATATTTTACGCCTTCGACCCCGGTAACAAGCATAAGGGGGCCGGCTACTTCCTGAATGGATCTGTATTCTTTTATCATAATTCCTCAGCCCCCTCTTTTATGAGTTCATCGATCTCTGTATCGATCTCGGCGAGTATATCGTCATATTCCTTCGTTACGAATCTTTCTCTAATATATTTAGCTCGGCCTATTCTTTCAAGAACCGGTATCTTTATAAGTTTATTGATGCTTACGTTCTTTTCGATGGCCTTTCCGGCTTTGTGATAGAAGTGAAGTATAAGCTCGAGCAGTCTGTACTGTTTGAGCAGCGACGTGAACGTATCAACCTCATGGAACGAGTTCTGATGGAGGAAGTCCTCACGGATGGAACGCGTTACCTCAAGTATGAGTCTGTCCGGAGCGGAAAGAGAGTCAACGCCGACAAGCTGCACTATCTCCTGAAGCTCGGCCTCGGTCTGGAGCAGCTTCATGGCTTCTATTCTCTGATTAGAGAAGTTCTCGTTTACATGCTCATCCGCCCAGTTATCAACCTTATCCTGATAAAGCGAATAGCTTGTCAGCCAGTTTATAGCAGGGAAATGACGTTTGTAGGCAAGATCTGAGTCAAGTCCCCAGAATACCTTTACGATACGAAGCGTCGCCTGAGAAACGGGCTCGGAAGTATCTCCTCCGGGAGGCGATACGGCTCCGATGGCGGTAAGCGTTCCTTCTCTGCTGTCGCTTCCGAGACAGTAAACACGTCCTGCTCTCTCATAGAACTGGGCGAGACGGCTGCCAAGATATGCGGGATAGCCTTCCTCGCCGGGCATCTCCTCAAGACGTCCGCTCATCTCTCGAAGGGCCTCGGCCCATCTGGATGTGGAGTCTGCCATAAGCGCCACGCTGTAGCCCATATCCCTGAAATACTCGGCTATGGTTATGCCTGTGTATATGGACGCCTCACGGGCGGCAACGGGCATATCCGATGTATTGGCTATAAGAACAGTCCTCTGCATAAGTGACTCTCCCGTTCTGGGGTCCTTAAGCTCGGGGAACTCGTTAAGAACGTCGGTCATCTCGTTTCCACGCTCTCCGCAGCCGATGTATACTACTATGTCGGCGTCGGACCATTTAGCAAGCTGATGCTGTGTTACCGTTTTTCCGCTTCCGAAGGGGCCGGGTATGGCGGCGACTCCTCCCTTTGTAATGGGGAAGAACGTATCTATAACACGCTGTCCCGTAACAAGAAGCGTATCGGGAGTTTTCTTTTCTTTATATGGTCTTTCCTTTCTTACCGGCCATCTCTGCATCATTGTAAGGGGAACATCGTTTCCTTTTTCGTCGGTAACAACGGCAACGGTCTCCTCGATAGTGAAGCTGCCCTCTTTTATTTCCTTTATTGTTCCGCTTACTCCATAGGGCACCATTATACGGCACTCAACTACGGGCGTTTCCTGAACTACTCCGAAAATATCGCCGGCAACTACCTTGTCTCCGACAGCCTTATGGGGAACAAAGTCCCATTTTTTCTCCCTGTCAAGGGAAGGCACCTCAACGCCCCTCTGGATGTTTGTTCCGCTTACTCTGTATAAGCTCTCAAGGGGTCTTTGGATACCGTCGTATATAGTTGAGATAAGTCCGGGGCCAAGCTCGACGCTCATTGGCATTCCGGTAGAAACGACCTGTTCTCCGGGGCCGAGACCCGCTGTTTCCTCATATACCTGAATTGACGCCCTGTCCCCGTGCATCTCTATTATCTCTCCGATAAGATGCTTTTCGGAAACACGCACAACGTCAAACATATTAGCATCTCTCATCCCCTCGGCGACTACAAGGGGGCCTGATACTTTAACTACTGTACCTGTTTTCATTTTTATCTTCAACCTCACTCTCAGTCATTAAACAGAATATCCACTCCGATCGCTCGTTTGCTGGATTCTCTGATTTCATTCATGCCAAGTCCCAAGCTTGCTCCTATTCCGGGAATAACGATTATGGCCGGAAGGGGCTCGTCCTTAAATCTGGCGATATAATCCTTAGCAAGGAGACTTGCCTGTTCGGTTATATATATAATGGCATAATCCTCTTCTATAAGCCTGTGGATAGTCTTTTTTATCTCCTCCGGCTCATAGGCGGTAAACGTGTCAATGCCAAGAGCAAGGAAACCCATTACGCTGTCTTTATCGCCTATAACTCCTACTTTAGACATACGACTCCCTCACCCTTTCTTTGATCGTCTCAACATCTATATCGTTAAGTTTGCAGGTCATGATTATCCTGATGCACTTAACTTCCGTTTCCTTTCCGATAATATATCCGACTATCGGTTCGGGCGTAAGAGACTTGTATCTCGCGTCTTTAACATAAGACATTATAAAATCATCACAGTTTTTCTCAAATTGCGTCAGATCCTCTTTCATAAGGTTCCTGCAAATCTGATCGTAGCCTTTTCCGACAAGGACGTCCTCGGGGTTTTCCCTCTCATAGGCCTCCTCAAAGTCGTCAGACGGTATAAGCCCTCCGGGAACAAAGGCGTCCTCGAATATTTTAAACGTCTTGCCCCGTCTTTTTATTCTGACAAAGGTCTTTATATTCGTAATGTCGGCCAGACGCTCCACATATCCGATAACGTAGTCGTTTTTCGATCTTTTCGCCACGGCTGACATGGTGGAAAAGCACGCTCTGTCAAGGATAAGGTCAATATATCTTCCGTCCTTTGTTTTGGCGTAGGTTTCCATTGCGTCTTCTATGGCTTTAACGTCAAGGTCGGGAAAATCCGTAAACTTTCTTTCCTCAAAGGCCGCCTTGAGCCTGTCAAGGGGCACCGTTCCTCCGTCTATGAGATAAGCCTCGGCGTTTGCGCCCGATATGGACTGCTTGATAAGGACTTTTATATTGTGATAGTCGTTTTTATAAAGAAAAACATCGACCAGCTTATCATCCGGTATGAGCCCCGCCAGAGACCTGTAAGCGTCCGAAAGCTGAGCCGACAGGAGCTTCTCGAAATCATGAACCTCGTCGGCGGGCAGGCTTCCGTAGCCGCTTTCCGTAAGTATCCTTAAAGCGTCCTGCGCCGTGGGGGCCTCGGCCATCTGCATAAGTTTATCCTTTGTCACCAGGTTGTTTTCCTTTGAGCGAACTACAGCGACCGCGAAAGGGTAGATCTTATGTTTTGACATACATACCCCTCCTTACTCAAAAAGTATTTTTGCAGCCATCTGCTGAATTTCCTCTTTCTCAATGGAAATTATGGAATCAAAAGAATAATTGTATTCAATATCGCCGTTTCTTATTATAAATCCGCCGGAGATATTTTCCGTCCTGTCGGATAAGGCAAAGCCCTTCTGCTCTACCACACCGGCAAGCCTGTCCCTGTCCTTAGGGGCTACAATGACTTCTGTTCCAAGGCTTTTATCTATATTGTCAAGCATTTTTCCTATGACTTCCGAATACCGGCCGTCGGGAAGGCTGATAAGGCGTTTCTGCGCTTCCTCGATGACCTCCTCAAGTATGCGCTGTTTTTCGGCGAGCACGGCTTTTTTCGCCTGCATTTCCGCTCCCGAGATCTGTTTGGCGATAATTTTGTCTTTTTCCTCGGCGAGCGCTTTGGCGCTTCTTGCCCTTTCCTTTTCGGCCTTTTCCTCAGCCGCTTTAACAGTGGCGCCGGCGCTTTCCTTCGCCTCGGCCAGTATCTTTTTTACCGTCTCATCAGCATCGGCTATTATTTTGTCAATAATTATTTTGCCATCGTTCATAGGAGTATCCTCCTTTTCTTTTATTTATTATAACTGGATGCTGTTGATCATAAGGAATGATATAAGCAGCGCGAGAACTGCGTATGTCTCAACCATAGCGGCGAAAAGCATACCCTTAGAAAGCTCGTTGGGTTTCTTTCCTACAAGCATGATGCTTGAAGCTGCAGCCTTGCCCTGAGAAATTGCTGAAATAAGTCCAACGATACCCATGGGGATAGCTGAAGCGAAAATAGACCAGCCCTGAGCCACCGTAAGCTCCACAACTCCGTCTCCTCCTAAGAGACCGATCTTAACCATAATGATGAAGGCGATAAGCAGACCGTAGATACCCTGCGTTCCGGGAAGAGCCTGAAGCACAAGCACCTTACTGAACTTATTGGGATCCTCCGATACTACGCCAGCGCCGGCCTGTCCGGCGATTCCAACTCCAACGGCGCTTCCGATACCAGCCAGACCTGCCGCTATCGCCGCACCAAAACAAGCTAATACTTCTCCAGTTAAGAAACCTTCCATAGTGTTAATCCTCCTTATTAATTATCTTCACAAATTTTGTATTCTCCGTAAGGGGCACGAATCCCTTTCCTCCGCCTGTATAGAATTTTCCGAAGAACTCCACATATTGCAGACGACAGGAGTGAACGTATGCGCCCAGCACGTTTATCGCCAGGTTGAATACCGTTCCGAAAAGGAACACCGCGATAAACACTATAAGTCCGACTATGCCGCTTCCGGCCAGCGAACCGAGTATGTTAACAACCTTCGCTACAACGCCCGTGGCAAGTCCAAGAGCCAGAAGCCTTGAATATGACAGAGCGTCCGAAAGGTAGCTTGTTATTCCGTAGAGGCTTCCAAGTCCTCCCGTTATCTTTCCGAAGCCCTTTTTGTTTCTTCCTCCGGTCAGCAGTATTCCAACCGCTCCGACAATGGCCAGCCACATTCCGATGGTGGAAAGTATGGCCGCTACCGAGCCGCCAAGAGCGAAGAGCACAAGTCCGATAATGAGCATATACCAGAATCCTATGTCAAAAAGTGCGTCCCAGGGCTTTCCGTCCTTTATAAGCATATACGCCTGTATGCCCATTCCGACAAACAGATGTATGGCTCCGAGGATTATGGAGAATATAAGAAGCGTCATGGGCTCCTCAAGGGGATCGAACCATATTACCGGCATCGCTATTTCCCTGCCGAGGAACGTCCTTGTGAATACCGCTACGGCGTCTCCGAACCATCCTCCGAAAAGCGCTCCCCAGATGAATGTGGAAATACCGCCGAAGAACAGAAGTTTTACAAGTTTCTTCATAGTTCCTTCCAGCTTAAATTTCTTCATCAGAGCGAAGCAGGCGGCGGAAAGGATTATTCCGTAAGCCGCGTCGGAAAGCATAAGTCCGAAGAATATGAAATAGAACGGCGCCATTATCGCTGTCGGGTCTATTTCCGTCGCCAGAGGCAGGCTGTACATTTCCGTTACCGCCTCAAAGGGCGTCGCGAATTTATTGTTTTTCAAAAGAATGGGCGTGCTCTCGTCTTTAATAGGCTCGCTTATCTCATAATAGCACTCATATTTGTCAAGGAATTTTTTTACCCTGTCCTGAGCCGCCGTCGGAACCCAGCCGTCAAAGCAGAATACTTTTTTGGTGTTTATCATATCTCCGACAGCCTTTGCCCTGTCTCTTTTAATAAGCAGATCGTCATATATATATTCGATCTTTTCCGTTTCGTTCGCTAAGGCTTTTAGTTTGTCCTCGTTTATTGTTATTTCGTTTTTAAGCTCTTCTATTCTTTTGGCGTACTCATCCATGGCGGCAGCCGCCGTTCCCCTGTTGTCTCCGAGGGAAACAATAGAAAAGCTGAATTCCCTAAGAGCTTCCAAAACCGTTGGTTTCTCTTCTTTCAGACAGATAAAGCAGAGATAGATCTGAAGTTTATCGGAGCTTACCTTCTGTATCACGGCCGACGGAGCCTGTTCAAGAACCGTTGTAAGCAGTTTTTCAACATTTGTCTTTGCCGGAACCGTTCCCATAAACACCGTTGACGATCTTGTCTCCGTTTTGTCAAGGGGAAGATCAAGATCTTTCCATGGCTCGAGCCCGTTTATGAGAAGGGACAGTCTGTTGACCTCGTTTTTGTCCTCCGAGATCTTTTTGACAGCCGTTGCGACATCGCCGGCCATCTTCTCGGCGTAATCCCTGTTTTGCTCCACTTCCCTGGCAAAGTCATCGGCCGAAACTTCCTTTCTGGTTTTAAGGAGCGGTCTTTTTCCCTCGTAGTAATTATTTAAAGTGTCAAGAACCGTTCCATAGACCGCGATCTGTGCATCAAGATGAGATACCTCGGCGCTGTTATTTGCTATAAATGTTCCTTCAGGGATGGGATCATTCGTGGAATTTGTATCCGGCTTGCTGATCTCAACAACGCCCAGATCCATAAGTTCCTTGATAAATCTCTTCTTCTGGCTGTTCAGACAAATAACGGAAAGCTTACTCATCTCAACTATTGCCATTGATTCCCACAACCTTTCCTATTACGGCTTCAACAGCCCGATCCATTTTAGCGGAGGCTTCTTGCCTTACCTTTCCGCAGTCCGTCTCGGCCTGTTTGGCGATTTTATCCGTTTCGGCCTTGCTTTCCTCAATAGCTGTTTTTGAGATCTCGTTTAGGTCAGCTTTTGACTTTTGCAGGGCTTCGGCTATTATCGCCTCGCCTTTTTTCTCAGCTTCCGATTTGAGTGACGCCGCCTGAGCCTCGGCGTTTTTGATCATTTCGTCCGCCCGGGCCTCGGCTTCAACAATATCTTTTATAATGTCTAACGCCATTCTTTTCTCACCTCTTTCGCGTAGAATTAATATATTAACGGCTTATGGCCGTATAATATCGGTTTTTTAATCATTATTAATAAAATAAGCGTTACAATTCCATAATAATGTATAGATACAACCGAACCTATACTTCAAATTATATGTAAAAAGCACTTGAATGTCAAATTTTTTTATACGATGTAGACAAAGAAACCTTTGTATAATTCGCCAAATATGAACATAATTTATATGAACATTCAGGTCAATATCTATTGCAAATGCACAAAACCTTATTAATTGTTTATTTTTTAATACACTTATAACTAAATCGATTAATTGGTAGTACCAGCATTTTTGTTAATTCTACCCTTATTTGACTCCTTGATTATTTCACGGCGAGTCAAACTTTATCCCAAAATATCTTCTTCAGCCTCTTTTTTATAACAAAAAAGGTCTGTGCAAAACACAGACCTCGATTATCGTTTGTGACAGTTATCTTATCGCCGTTCTATGGGCAATAAATCTTATTACGCCGAAAAGACCGACTATAACAAGCACCATTACCGCGTATGCGATACTGGGCACAACAGCCGCCATAGGAATGATGGCGATAGCTGCCACAATAAAAAGAAGAGAGATTATAAGAATCAAAATATTTGAATTATTTCTCATTGTTACCGCCTCCAGACACAATTACTAACTTATCTCCTGTAATTGATGATATTAGTATAGCACCTGAAGGCTTTTTCATCTATAGCAGTTTTTAACACATTTAATATTAAAACAGGGCAATTATTTATGCTTGTTTAAACAAAAATACCAATACATATAATTTTAGATTATAATATAAGCTATTTTTTATTTGTTTTGCACAAGATAAAAGACCGTTAGTTTTGTAACAAACAAACAATGTATGTATATTTTTTTATACAAAATTAACAATCTTCCCTCTATTGACCCTTTTTATCATCCCTTCTGACAGACAAGACCCTGTCCCAAACTTTATCAGATGAAAGTTTTTTCAGTCTTTTGATTTTATTGCCATTTTTTTCGTCAAAACCGCACAAAGACTTGTATTCACAATAATCGCACGCAGCCCTGTTTTTGCTTTGCACGGGGGAAATGCTCACGTTTCCCTCCACCATGCTTTGTCCTATCCGCGCCGCCTTTTCTGCCGTATGATCCATAAGAGCGCGGTACATATCCCTGTTGACCGCCGAGCCGCTCACCGTTCCGTCCGTCTTTTTGTATACTCCGATAACGTCGGAACGCTTTCCGTTCTCAAGCATGGAGTCAAGGGCTTCCAGAACGTCCGGGTCGCTGCAGGCGAGTCCCGACATGCAGAACCTTCTGTAAAGTATCGCTTCGGGATCCGCATTTTTTATCTCCGAATCCCTTATAACCGGATCCATTATCCTGAAATAGAATACTCCACCGATGTCCGGCTTTTCGTTCATAAGCCTTCCTCCGGTCTTAAGGAAGGCGTCCATATATAGCAGAAGCTGAAGCTGGAGACCGTAATATATGTCCGATAGGCTGAACTCCTGCGTTCCCGACTTATAGTCTATTATTTTGACGTACCCGTTTCCGTCCTTTTTATACACGTCCACCCTGTCTATTTTTCCCCTTAGAAGTATTTCCCTTCCGTCGGGCAGGCTGACGGAAATGGCCGGCAGCTCTCCGGAACCGAATGTTATCTCGCTTCCAAGGGTCTCGAATTTTCCGGCGTTCATGTGCTTCCTGAGAGCGGAAACAGCCCTTCCGGTTATTCTTTTCATTCTTTTTACAAGATAGGAATAGGCCGCCGTGCTGAGCAGTATTTTGTTTTCCGGCTCGGGCACAAGGCTGTCTATTATGTCGCCGGCAAGTCTCTTTGCCTCGTCCTCGCCTATTGTCCGCCATGTAAGCCCCTCGTCCCTCATTTTCCATAAAAGTTTTTCAAGCACGCTGTGGAACATGGAACCGATGTCGGGCGTCCTCACTTCATATATTTTTCTCGGTTTTGCCCCGAGGGAATATCTCGCGAAATATTTGAACGGACATTCGGCGAAGGCTTCAAGTCTCGAAACGCTTGTATAAGCCTTTTTGCCGTACAGCCTGCTCAGATTTTCTCGGCTTAGGGGCAGCTCGGCATTTTTTATCTTCGAGCCGTTTTTTATCATAAGCGCCCTGTCCCGGTATTCCTCTTTGCTCAAAAGCCAGCGTTCGGCCTCTTCCCAGACGGCTCTGTTTTTTTCCCTTCCCTCGCCCAATCTGTGAAGGGCGGGAATCGGTCTGTCCACCGATTTAATGGAAAACTCGGAAAACTCCTCGCTTTCAATGCCGGGAAATATGTTCTCTATCCTGCCTATTACCGGCGACGGCCTTGTTTCCCTGCCGTCAAAGTCGTTTCTGTTCCTGCACAGGTAAAGATAGCTTGAAGGCTTTGTAATTCCCATATATATAAGGTACTGTTCCTCAAAGGCGAGCCTTGTTCCCGAATGGGGAAGATCCGCTCCGAGGCCCTCAAGCGAATCCAGTTCCCTCTCGTTGAAAAGGCCGCCCGGCTCATTGACCGCGGACGGAATCACTCCCTCGTTTACGCCCACGACAAACAGCGCCTTGACATTGGGAAGCCTCGTCCTTTCCAAGTCGCCGATTATGACCGTATCTACTCCGGCGGGTATAACTCCCATTTTAAGCCCGCCAAGCCCGGCCTCAAGGATTTCACCGTATTCCTTTATCGTAACGCTGTCGCCGCCGAGGAGATTCGTAATGTTCTCAAGCAGCTCTCCCATAAGCTCAAAGCAGCGCGCCTGCTCCTGCGCCTTGTCAAAATCGCCCTCGTTTTCAGCTATCTCGGCCTTTTGAGCGAGTTTTTCCGCCACATCCATTTTATCCACCGTCTCATAGAGCTTGACGGTAATGTCTTTGACGCTGTGCTTTCCCGTCCTGAACGATTTGTAAAAATCCCTGAACGGTTCTATGGCTCTGTTTTTTATGTCGTTTATGAGATCCTCCCTGTCGCTGTTCTCATCGTTTTCAAATCCGAGCTGCCATCTTTCCTTAAGCCATTCCTTTCCCTTTATCCCGTATCTGACAACATAATTTTCGAGTATGTCCCTCTCGCTTCTCGGAAGCGGCGTAAGCTCGGTCTTAAGACATCTGAAAACCGATTCGTACGAAAGGTCGCCGGCTGTCATATTGACTATGGACAGCATAAGCTCGGCGCAGGCCTGTCCCATCACGGTCCGTTTGGCGTCCATAAAAAAAGGTATGCCGTAATGAGAGAACACAAGCCTTATATGCTCGGCGTAGTTTTCAAGCGATCTTGCCGTAACGGCTATGTCACGGTATCTGAGACCCTTGTCCCGCACAAGGCTTATTATCTTTGAGGCGCACATATTTACCTCGTCTGTGACCGTCACGGCCGTAAGAAGGTTTATTCCGCCGCTGTCCGCTTTTTCGTTTATGTTCCAGCCGTTATACTCCTTCTCGAGCCTTGCCATTCCGGGCGTTAAATAATGGCTGTCATACAGGCAGACGCTTTTTTCAACGCTTACTCCCCTGTCGGCGCACAGCTTTTTCAGCTTTCTCATGGTGTCCCACGGCTCAAAGAACACGTTTTCCATATTCATCTTATCCATATAGACGCATCTCGGGTCGATATTGAGCGTGACGGTCACTCTCCCGCAGGACAGGAGCATATTTCCTATTATCTCATATTCCTGGTTGGTGAAGCCGTAAAATCCGTCAAGCCATACTTCGGCTCCTTTTATATATTTCGCTCCGTCCATCTTTTTCGCCGCTATGGAGAGCATATCGTCTGGAGACACAAAATTTTCCTTTATAAATTCCCTGTATTTCGCGTATATAAAAGCTATGTCGGCCATTTTCATAGCCATGGCACTGTCCTTTGGAAACGCATCGGAGTATTTCTCCACGTCCTCCGGATATATGCCCTGGGACGCGAACTGGCTTATGGTCTCGCCAAGCCTTGTTATGAATCCCTGCCTTGAGCAGACGACGCCGAAGTATTTGAGCTTATCAAAATTTTCTATAAGAATACGCCTTAATATGATGAGCTTTCCCGTATCGTCAAGCCTGCTTCCTCTCTCTCCTCCGGTTTCGGAAAAAATGTTCTCCGCCAGTCTTCTGAAAGTCAGCACCGAAGCCGACGCCATTCCTCCCGTGACCGCCACGGCTTCCCTCTCCGCCTGGAGGGAATACTGCTCCGGAACGATATATATAAGCCGCCTGTCTATGCTTCGCTTTTCGTTTATCTCATTTAGGCAGAAGGATGTTTTTCCGCTTCTGCTTCTTCCGGCTACAATCCTTAAACTCATTTTTAACCACCAGTCCTGTAATATTATTATAGGATAACAAATAAATATATATTAAAAACATCCTCAAGGGAGGACTAAACATGAGCAGAACAAGATTTATGGTCATCCGGCTTAAGGAGCTCATAAAAACAGCCGTATTCGCCGTTATAGGCGCGGCAATAATAATAGCTGTCATTGTTATGATAGTTCCCAAAGACGATGACGGCGAGTATAAATCAGGTACATACACAAGCGCCGTGTCCATCGGCTCCCAAAGCGCCGCCGTAACGCTTACGTTCAGCGAAAACGAAATAACGGATATGGCCTTCGTCCCGGACTCGGAGTCGTTTTCGGCTCTCTATCCTCTGGCTCTGACGGCCGCCGATGAAATAAGGGCGCAGATAATAGAAAATCAGTCCACGGACAACATAGAGCTGTCCTTTGACGGCTCGGCCGCCGGAGAGATCATAATAGACGGAGCCAATTCCTGCATAGCCCGCGCCAAAAGATAGGTATATATCAATAGCCATGCCGCGAACAGCATGGCTATTGTTTATATATCGAGCTGTATCTGCTGCGAATTTCCGTCATCGGGCTTTGTAAGGCCGAAATGCCTGTATCCGCCGTCCGTCACGACCCTTCCTCTCGGCGTGCGCTTTATATATCCAAGCTGTATGAGATATGGTTCTATAACGTCCTCTATTGTCTCGGATTCCTCGTTTACGGCCGCGGCTATGGTGTCAAGTCCGACGGGGCCGCCTCCGAACTTGTCTATTATCGTGAGAAGTATTTTTCTGTCCGTAAGGTCAAGCCCGTTTTTATCCACTTCCAGCAGGTCGAGGGCGTCCGCCGCTACCTCGTGGGTTATTACGCCGTCGTATTTCACCTGGGCGAAGTCCCTGACCCTTTTTAACAGCCTGTTGGCGATTCTCGGCGTTCCCCTTGAGCGTCTCGCTATCTCCGCCGCTCCGCCGGGGTCTATTTCCGTATTCAAAACCCCTGCCGAGCGTATGACGATTTTCGCCAGATCTGCGGCGCTGTAGGGCTCAAGATGGTTTACGACGCCGAATCTGTCCCTCAAAGGAGCTGTCAGAAGCCCTATTCTTGTCGTCGCCCCGATGAGCGTGAATTTAGGCAGTTCCAAACGGACGCTTCTTGCCCCCGCTCCCTTTCCGATAACTATGTCGATGGCGAAATCCTCCATCGCCGGATAAAGTATTTCCTCTATTATTCTGTTGAGCCTGTGTATCTCATCCACAAACAGAACGTCGCCCTCGTTAAGGCTGTTGAGTATGGCCGCCATATCTCCCGGCCTTTCTATGGCCGGGCCGGATGTGGTCTTAAACCCGGCGCCCATCTCGTTGGCTATGATATTTGACAGTGTGGTCTTTCCAAGTCCCGGAGGCCCGTAAAGAAGCACATGATCGAGGGGCTCTCCCCTTTTTTTTGCGGCTTCGATAAACACCCTGAGATTTTCCTTTACCTTGTCCTGTCCTATGTATGTGTCAAGCGTATCCGGCCTGAGACTGATGTCTATATCGCTGTCATATTCTCCGGCCGTCGTTGTGATTATCCTTTTTTCCATTTTTGCTCTCCCCGTTACAGTCTGCTCAGCTCACGCAAAGCGGCAGAAAGTATCTTCTGAACGTCCATGCCGTCGTTATAAACCCTGCTTACGGCCTTTAAAGCCTCGCTCCTTGTATATCCGAGAGCAACAAGAGCCTCAACGGCCTCGCTCCTGTCGTCCCCTGCCGCCGCCGTTTCCGACACAGCCGCGGCGTCGGCTCCGTCAAAGGCCTCGGCTATGGCTTCGCTTCCGAGCTTGTCCTTAAGATCGAGTATAACCCTCTGCGCCGTCTTTTTGCCTATTCCGGGCGCTCTTGCTATGGCCGCCGAATCGGCGGAAATTATGGCGGCGATAAGCTGGGACGGAGTGAGGGCTCCCAAAATGCTCACTGCCGCCTTCGGGCCTATGCCGGAAACGGATATGAGCTTTTCATAAAGCTCCCTTTCCTCGGGACTCGCGAACCCAAAAAGGGTTATCCCGTCCTCCCTTACGCTCATATATGTATGGACGATGACCTCGCCCCTCTGGGAGCAGAGCTTCTGCGCCGAAAAAGCCGGAACAATGACCCTGTAGCCTATGCCGTTGTTTTCGATGATAACGCCTTCGGCGTCGTTGTATACGATTTCGCCTTTTATATAAGATATCATAAAATTTCCCTTCATAATAAAAAATACATAAAAATATTATAGGAATATTATACTTAATAGGCTGTTTTATTTCAACCGGTAGACCGAAAAACAAAGTTCCCAAAAGCGCGGGAGAAATTTGGACAGGCAAAAAGCCCGCTTTCGCGGGCTTTCAGCGTGTCGAAAAAGTCCTTCGGGACTTTTTCGAGTTTAAATTAAGGCAATAAATCCCTATTTCTGCGAAAAGCCCTGAACTTTGTCAGGGCG
>CAJFHC010000027.1 GCA_904378045.1 Candidatus Metalachnospira gallinarum
GCGCCCTGACAAAGTTCAGGGCTTTCCGCAGAAATAGGGATTTATTTCCTTAATTTAAACTCGAAAAAGTCCTGAAGGACTTTTTCGACACGCTGAATAAATATAATTAAATTCTTTATTGGCAGCAATCATTTACATTCATTTTTTTACGGCGCCGTATGGAATTTAATTTATATATTAAATTTTTATAATCTACACAGGAGGACTTTTAAAATGGAAAGTTTGATGTACCTGGCGCCTGTGATTGGCGTCATCGCTCTTATCTTTGCCCTGTTCCTCTCTAAAAAGGTTTCAAGAGAAGAAGAAGGCACAGATAGGATGAAGGAAATCGCATCAGCCATCAGTGAAGGCGCCCATGCGTTCCTTACAGCCGAGTACAAGATACTCGTTATTTTCGTTATCGTTCTGTTTGTTCTCATCGGACTCGGAATCGGCTTCGGCTCAGGAGTTGCTTTCGTATTCGGAACACTCTGTTCTATCCTTGCCGGATACTTCGGTATGGGCGTTGCCACAAAGGCTAACGTAAGAACAGCCAATGCGGCAAGAACAAGCGGAATGAACAGAGCTCTCTCCATCGCTTTCAGCGGCGGCGCCGTTATGGGTATGTGCGTTGTCGGCCTTGGCGTGCTCGGAGTAAGCATCGTTTATATCGTTACAAAAGACACGAACATCCTCTTTGGCTACAGCCTTGGAGCATCTTCGGTTGCCCTTTTCTCGCGTGTTGGCGGCGGTATCTATACAAAGGCTGCCGACGTTGGAGCCGACCTTGTTGGTAAGGTAGAGGCAGGAATCCCCGAGGACGACCCTCGTAACCCCGCCGTTATCGCCGATAACGTAGGAGACAACGTAGGTGACGTTGCAGGTATGGGTGCCGACCTTTTCGAGTCATATGTAGGAGCTATAGTTTCAGCAGTAACGCTCGGCGTTGTTGCTTATGACTCAGAAGGCGCTATATTCCCTCTTGCCCTTTCGGCTGTCGGAATCATTGCCGCAATCATCGGATGCTTCTTCGTAAAGGGCGATGAAAACTCCAACCCTCATAAGGCTCTTAAGACTGGTACATATGTTGCCAGCGCCATCGTAGTAATATTATCTATCGTTATGAGCATCTGGTTCTTTGGCTCATTCAACCTTGCTATTTCGATCATTGCCGGACTTATTGTCGGCGTTATCATTGGTATAATCACTGAAAGATATACGTCAAGCGACTACAGATCAGTTAAGAAGATCGCAGATCAGTCCGAGACAGGCCCCGCTACAACAATCATCAGCGGACTTGCAGTAGGTATGGAGTCAACAGCGGCTCCCATTATCCTTATCTCCATTGGTATCCTTGTTGCTTACGCATTCGGCGGACTTTACGGAATCGCTCTTGCCGCAGTAGGTATGCTTTCAACAACAGGAATCACGGTTGCCGTTGACGCTTACGGCCCCATCGCCGACAACGCCGGCGGTATCGCGGAAATGAGCGAGCTTGACGAAAGCGTTCGTGAGATCACGGATAAACTTGACGCCGTAGGAAATACAACAGCCGCTATGGGAAAAGGATTCGCCATCGGTTCAGCAGCCCTTACGGCTCTTGCGCTCTTCGTTTCATACGCTGAGGCAGTTAACCTTGATATGATAGACATCCTTGACAGACAGGTAATCGTCGGACTCTTCATCGGCGGTATGCTTCCTTTCCTCTTCTCAGCATTCACAATGCAGTCCGTTGGTAAGGCAGCGTTCCAGATGATCGAGGAAGTTAGACGTCAGTTCAGAGAGAACCCCGGTATCATGGAAGGAACACAGAAGCCCGACTACAAGAGCTGCGTTGCCATCTCTACAAAGGCAGCCCTTAAGGAAATGCTTGTTCCCGGCATCATGGCCGTTGTAGCTCCTCTCATCATCGGAGTTGTTCTTGGAACAAGAGCTCTCGGCGGACTTATCGCCGGCTCCCTTGTAACAGGCGTTCTTATGGCAATCTTTATGTCAAACGCCGGCGGCGCTTGGGATAACGCGAAGAAATACATTGAGGAAGGCAATCACGGCGGAAAGGGCAGCGAGGCTCATAAGGCAGCCGTTGTAGGAGATACGGTCGGAGACCCCTTCAAAGATACATCGGGTCCTTCAATCAATATCCTTATCAAACTTATGACAGTTGTTTCCCTCGTATTCGCGCCTTTATTCGCGCTTATCAACAGTGGAAACGGATTCCTCATCTGATAAGGTCATATATAATCAGTTTTTAACAGGACAAGTACCGGCGATCAGAGTGGTCGCCGGTTTTTGCATGAACGGGTGATAAAATGACAAAATATTTCGATGGCTTTCCGAGGGAGTACATCGACTTTCTCTGGGAGCTTAGGATGAACAACAACACGGAATGGTTCAATGAAAACAGGGAAAGGTACGACCTGCTGGTAAAGAAGCCCATGAAGCTCTTTGCCGATGAGATGTGCGAAAGGCTGAATAAGGCCAAAATGGGCGAGACCTTCCGGCCGTCCATATCCAGAACAAACAGGGATGTGCGTTTTTCAAAGGACAAGTCGCCTTACAAGGATAGAAAATGGGTCGTTTTCAACTACGGCGAAGGACGCTGGCAGGAAAAGAGCTGTTTATACTTTGAAATTTCTCCGGAGGGCTGGACGTCGGGAATGGGATTTTATGAGGCCGGAAGCGAATATATGGCAAGATACAGAAAAAAACTGGCGGCCGATTACGCCGCGGTGGAAAGACTGGACAAAAAGCTGGCGGCCCAGGATTTTTTCAAGCCTGACGGAAATTTTTATAAAAAGAATTTCACGCCCGAGGGAACTCCGGAAAACTTAAGGAAATGGTTTCAGATGAAAAACATAGCGTTTGCCTCCGATTACAGGATAGAGGAGGAACTGTTTGACCGCTCCATTCTGGATACCGTGGAAAAGGGATTTGAATTTTTAAAACCGTTTTTCAAATATTTTAAAAACATATAAAAAAGACCCGTTTTAGGCTTTTCCAAAAAGGGAGCGCCGTATAAAACGGGTCTTTTTGCACATACTGTTTTAAATCAAAAAAATCATACAAAGGTTTTGGAAAGTATCTCAACGGCGTTTTCCGCTATAAGAGTCTCGCCATGCTCCATAAGATGATACTTTGTAAGCATATTTGAGGCTTCCGCACTGCCGTACTCGTTCAAAATATACATGCATCCGCTGAGGCTCTCAAAGGGCTTATCGTTTTGCAGGACAAGATAATATTTCCTGCTGTTTTTGAAAAGCGAGCTCGCAGCTATGTCAAAGCGCGATATTTTTACGCAGGCGTCTATGACGTCGTCAAGGGCGTCAAAGGAATATACGGCCGAATTGGAATCGTCAAAACTTTCGGCGGTATGTATTTTTATGGAGTTCCTCTTGTACCTGTGAAGGTCTTTGGATATAATGGGAGCAGAGGCATCGGTCTTTTCGGACTGATTTTCCTCCGAGCCCAGTTTGGTAACGATTATCATAATGCTGTCTATGGCCACGGGCAGAGCCTCGACCATAAGAGGAGCGTCGTCAACGGCAAAGCCGCATTCGTCAAGAGCCTTGGAAAGTATGTCCTGAAAAAGCTCTTTGGTTTTATCGTTTGACACGGCGAGGTCTTCAAGTTTGATGTCCTTGCCCGCAAGATCTTCCTCACTGAGTATGAATTTAACCTGGGTATCGCTTATTTTCTCGATTTTCATTGCTGTCCCTCCCCATAATTAAATAACTTACTTTAAGTATAAGTAATAAAATCCTGTATGTAAATAGGATATTACTGTAAAGATTTATAATTGTCAACATTTTTATTATCTTTTAATGTTGGGAGAACGGCGCTCGTAAGGAGGAACGATATGAAAAAATACTTATCATATATAGTTACCATAGTTGTATGGCTGGCCGCTTTTTATATATATCTTCCGGCGGTCAACCTTAAATCCCAGGACTTCTGGTGGTTTATGGCCTTTATGGCGGTGAGCGGCCTTGTGATAAACGCCGGCAGGATAATCCGCGGCATTGATTTAAGAAATTTGAGATACAGTTTCTCCGCCGGAACAAAGGGAGTCAAAATAATCCTGAGGGCAGCCCTCGTATTTATTCTTGTCTACCTTGCAGGAGCGGCCGCTTCCCTTCCCGTATTCAGGGCGAAGGACTACAGTTCTCTTATGACCGTTGAAAACGGAACTTTTGAGGACGACATCGAAGAAGCTGATTTCAGCAGTATTCCGATACTGGACAGCGCCTCGGCGGCCATACTGGCCGAGAGAAAGATGGGAACCATGTCGGATATGGTGTCCCAGTTTGAGGTAAGCTCCAGCTCGTCGCAGATAAATTATAACGGAAGGCCCTACAGGGTAACGCCCCTCAGATACGGAAGCATAATAAAATGGATAGCCAACAGGAGCGAGGGCATACCGGCCTATATAATCATAGATATGTCCACCCAGAACGCCGAGCTGATCAAACTTGACGAGGGCATAAAAATATCTCCGTCAGAATATTTCGGAAGGGATCTTATGAGATATATACGTTTCAGATATCCGACAGCCATGTTCAGGGGAACGTACTTTGAAATAGACGATGACGGAACGCCATACTGGATATGCCCCGTTGAGGATCACACCATCGGACTTTTCGGCGGCACGGACATAAAGGGGGCGGTGGTGCTTAACGCGGTGACCGGAGAGCATATATACTATGCCGTGGAGGACATACCGCAGTGGATAGACAGAGTGTTTGACGCAGAACTCCTTATGGAGCAATATGACTATTACGGCACTCTCTCAAATGGATATATAAACAGCCTTTTTGCCCAGAAAAACTGCTTCAGAACAACAGAGGGATATAACTATATTGCGCTTGATGACGATGTTTGGGTATATACAGGAGTTACATCTGTCAGCGGAGACCAGTCCAATGTTGGCTTTGTTCTTATGAATCAAAGAACTAAGGAAGCCAATTATTACGAGATAGCGGGTGCCGAGGAGTTTTCCGCCATGTCATCGGCGGAGGGACAGGTACAGCATTTGGGATATACGGCGACGTTTCCTCTGCTCCTTAACGTGGGAGGAGAGCCGACCTACTTTATCGCCCTTAAGGACGGAGCCGGACTTGTAAAGAAATATGCCATGGTGAATATACAGAAATACCAGATAGTGGCCATAGGCGACACCGTTAGCCAGTGCGTCAGCGCCTATGAGGAACTGATGGAAAACAACGGCATAAGCATAGAAGAAAACGCCGAAAAACTCAGTCTCAGCGGCACGGTATCGTCTGTCAGGGACATAGTCATCGACGGAAACACATATATCTATATAACCGTTGACGGCTCGGACAATTTCTACAGAGCCAAGGCCGCCGACCATCCGGATATACTTAGAAAGAGCGTTGGAAGCGGCATTGATCTGGAATATGCCGAAAACGGCGAAAAGGGCGTATATGACATAACGAAAGTATCATAAATTTAATAAAATCAGCAAAACCTCCCCGGCCTTCAAGCGGGGAGGTTTTTCGCTGATCAAGCTGTTTTGAAGCTGCCGGCGGGATCATCAGAAAACGACCGTGAGCAGCATTTTGAACCGTTCCTCGCCGAACACGGCATGGGGGATGCCGGCTGGCATTACTATGCTTTCGCCCTCGTCAAGGATATATGGCTTTCCGTCCACGGTAAAGCGGCCCTTGCCTTCAAGCACGGTCACAAGGGCATCGCCGCCGGAAGCATGGGTGCTTATTTCCTCGCTCTTCTCAAAGGCAAATAGGGTGAGGCTGACGCTGTCGTTCTGCACAAGAGTGCGGCTGACGATCTGCCCGTCGCTGTATGCGACAAGTTCCTTAAGTTTTAATACTTCAGATTTGTTTATATTTTTAAGTTTTCCGTCCATCGAGATCACTCCTTTTTCTTTATTGTAGCCGATATTATTATGGCTGTATGTCGTAAATACAACATAAGCCTATGCTGGCTTTATTTTTTTATCACTTTTACCGTCTTTCCGCTGCCGTCGGAGAATCCATGGATGTGCCTGCCCTTCGCGAGGGCGTCGGATATAAAGGAGTGTACCTCCGGCGTCATAAGCTGGCCGGGATATATGACGGGTATGCCCGGCGGATATGGGGCTATCATCTCGGCGCATATACGGCCAAGGCTTTCGCTAAATGGTACGCGCTCCACGGCTGAAAAGAAAGCAGCCCTCGGAGTTATGACGGAATGGGGAAGGAATGGCAGACTATCAAGAGAAAAGCCGGCGTCACTTACTCGATGTTTTTCCGCGGCGCTTCTTACGGCGTTTATGAGCCTGTCGGCGTCTTCCCTTGAGTCTCCGGGTCCGACGATGGCCACAACGCTGAAATTGTCGCACATTTCCGTGCATATTCCGCTTTCGTTAAAAAGTATGTCCGAAAGCTCAAAGCCGGAAAGGCCGTTTATACGGAGCACGAGCCTTGAAAGATCGGCGTCAAAAACACTATCGTCCTTTCCGCAGCAAAAAGCCCCTTGGACTGAATTTATGCCTTTTCTTATGTATTCCGCCGTATCAAGCATGGCGTCAGTCAGTTCTCTGCCCCTTACGGCGAGGGAATGTCTCGCTCCGTCAAGGGAAGCCATAAGTATATATGATGGGCTTGTGGACTGCACCAGCTTGAGAGCCTCATTCACCGCGGCGATCCGTTCAGCCCCGCCCCTGACATGGAGCATGGAACTCTGTGTCATGGAGCCTCCGGTCTTATGGATGCTCTGGGAAGCCATATCGGCCCCCTGTGACATGGCGCTTTCCGGCAGTCTGTCCGAAAAGGCGAAATGAGCGCCATGAGCCTCGTCCACCAGAAGAAGTGCGTTGTTTCTGCGGCATATCTCCGCTATGGATCTTATATCGGAACAAATGCCGTGAAATGTCGGGCTTGTGAGAAACAGGGCTTTGGCGTCCGGATTTTCAAAGAAAGCCTTTTCCACGCTCTCCGGCGTGACCGATGAAAAGGCGCGGAAGGACGGGCTGACCGACGGCCTTATGAACACAGGCTTCGCCCCGCTTATTATAAGCCCCATGAGCGCGGACTTATGGCAGTTTTCCGCCACAAGTATTTTTTCGCCTTCTTTTACCGAAGATATTATCATGGCCTCGTTTCCGCAGGTTGTGCCGTTAACGAGAAAAAAACTCCTGTCCGCCCCAAAGGCGTCCGCCGCCAGTTCCTCGGCCTCCCTTATGGGGCCTTCGGCCTCGTGAAGGTCGTCGGTAAGGGGTGTTTCGGTAAGATCGTATTTTAAAACTTCTTTTCCCAAAAGGGATATAAAGCCGTCGTCCGCCGAGGTCCCCCTATGGTGGGACGGTATGCAGAAATATCCCCGAGAGACATCGCCGAAGCGTCTAAGCATATCTATTATGGGTGTTCTGGTTTGATCCATTTTATCGCCTCCGTTATTTCAGTCTATCATATAAACAAAATATTTTAAATGATTTTTCTTTTTCACTGTGTTATAATGATAAAATAGGTTAAGTATGAATACTTGTATCCTGAGTATACAACGGGGTGATAAAATGGCACAGAAAAAAAGCCCGGCTAAATCAGCCAAGGGCTCGAGCCGATCGTCGGCAAGGGGAGGAAAGACAAAATCCGCCTCAACAAGAAAAACTACCAAAACGGCGGGGAAAAGCGCGAAAAGCACGGCTTCCCGTTCGGCCAAAAAAACTAAAAAATCAAAGAGGAGCGGCTCCGGCGTAAGGGACGAGGCCGTATGCCTTATAGTTATAGCGCTTTGCATAGTAGCCCTTGTAAGCCTTTTTACAAAAAGCATGGGCGTTGTCGGAGAAGCGGTCTCAACGTACCTGAAGGGACTGTTCGGCATAGGCGGATATTTTCTGCCGTTCATAGTGGCTGTTTTCTGCGTCTGGATGATTTTCAGCGAGGAAAGACAGGGCGTCGGACTGAAAGCCGGAGCGGGACTGCTGTTCATCGTGTGCATAGCCGCCTTTGCCCAAGCAATAACGTCCACGGGACAGGGAGTAATAAGCGCGGGCAGACTTTTTGACGCCGGCTCGGCCGCCAACGGAGGACTTATCGGCGGAGCCGTTGGCGAGACGCTTATGAGCCTGTTTGACAAGCTTGGCACATACATAATACTTTCGGTGCTCATAATAGTTTCCGTTGTCATGGGAACGGGCTCATCCTTTTTCGGCGGAGTGGAAAGCGCGGCGAAATACGTCGGAGATACGGGCAAACGCAGGGATGAAAGAATAAGGATAAAAGCCGACAGACTGAGGGAAAAACAGAATCTCAGACAGCTTAAGAACGAGGAGAGGGAAATGCGTCAGGCCGAAAGGGTCGAAAGGGTCAGAAACCGTAAGGAGATATTCAACATCCTTATGGACAGGACAGACTTTGACGCCGGAGAGACCGGAGGATTCGCCTCGGGAGAAGTATCCTTTGAGCCTGTCAGACCGAAGGAGGAGACCGAGGTTTTCCCCGATGGTATGATGCCGTCGGATTATATGGTAAGGAACATAGCAAGGCACAACGGTACGGCCAGACCGGAGATGGACATAAAAAACACAGGAGCGGAGTCCGTTGTGGAATTTAATAAGGAAAAGGGAATACAGTGCGTCATAAGCAGCGGAGACTACGACGCTTCCGACGAGGATGATGACGATATAGAGATAAGATTCTCCATGCCTTCCGGGGCTGAGCTTGAGGAGGTATCCGACGACGAGATAGAAAGGGAAGGCCTTGAGATAGAGGATACTCCGAAAATAGACGGGGAAGGCGCGTCCAGAGCGGGATTTATGCCGGAGACAAGCGATATAGTCCCTCTTTCGGAGGATAAGGACGCCGCGGAGGGAAATGCCCCGGGCGATGAGAACGCCGACAGGATAATAGGCGGGCAGATATATACCGATGCCGAAATGAAAACGGTAATGGGGCTTGACGGAACAACGGAAACAAAGGAAATAAAGGTCAAGGCCGCCCCCTACGAGTTTCCGCCCATATCTCTTTTGGCCAAGGCTCCACAGACCGGCGACGACGGCTCAAGAGCCGTAATGCTGGCGACGGCCAGAAAGCTGGAGGACACATTAAAGAGTTTCGGAGTTGACGCCAAGGTAGTGCAGATAAACAAAGGACCCACGGTCACAAGATATGAGGTGTCGCCAAGCCACGGCGTGAAGGTGAGCAGGATAGTGAACCTGGCCGACGATATAGCTCTAAATCTGGCGGCCAGCGGCATAAGGATAGAGGCTCCCATACCAGGCAAGGCCGCCGTGGGAATCGAGGTGCCAAACAAGGAACAGCAGGCGGTATATCTGAGAACGGTGCTGGAATCGGAGCAGTTTAAGACGTTCCCCTCCAAGCTGGCCTTTGCCCTCGGCGAGGACATCGCCGGAAACGCCGTTGTCACGGATATAGCAAAAATGCCGCACCTTCTCATAGCGGGAGCCACGGGCTCCGGCAAGAGCGTTTGCATAAATACGCTCATAATGAGTATCGTCTATAAGGCAAGGCCCGACGAGGTAAAGCTCATACTCGTCGATCCCAAGGTCGTGGAGCTGAGCGTTTATAACGGTATTCCCCATCTAATGATACCCGTTGTCACCGACCCCAAAAAGGCGGCCGGAGCGCTCAACTGGGCTGTCAGGGAAATGCTTTCAAGATACAATTCATTTGCAGAGTGCGCAGTAAGGGACATCAAGGGCTATAACGCCCAGAAAGCCGAGAAGGGCGAAACCGATCTTATGCCGCAGATCGTCATAGTTATCGACGAGCTGGCGGATCTTATGATGGCCTCGCCCAAGGAAGTCGAGGACAGTATATGCAGGCTGGCCCAGATGGCAAGGGCCGCGGGCATACATCTTATAATCGCGACACAGAGACCGTCCGTTGACGTTATTACGGGACTAATTAAGGCCAATATCCCCTCAAGGCTCGCCTTTGCAGTATCGTCCGGCATAGATTCAAGGACGATACTGGATATGAACGGAGCGGAAAAACTGCTGGGCAAGGGTGATATGCTCTTCTATCCGGTCGGCATGTCAAAACCGGTTAGAATACAGGGGGCCTTTGTCACCGACAAGGAGGTCGAGGACATCGTGGACTTCCTCAAAAAACAGAGCGGCGGCTCGGAGTATAACGAAAACGTGATGGAAGAGATATCTTCATCCGTAAAAACCGGCGGCCCGGGCGAGGAGAAGGACGAGCTGTTCGACAGCGCGGCCATGCTTGTGGCTCAGAAAGAGAAGGCTTCGGTTTCCATGCTCCAAAGGCAGTTCAGAATAGGCTACAACAGGGCTTCAAGACTTATGGACGAGCTTGAGGCCGCTGGCATAGTCGGCCCCGAGGACGGAAGCAGGCCGAGAAAGGTGCTTGTTACGCCGGCACAGCTTGGAGAAATGTAAGAAGAATAACGGCGGCGCCGTTTTAGCATAATTGTTTTAACATTACTGGAGGTAATTTTATTGAAGGCGAAAATAGCTTTTATTTCCCTCGGCTGCGACAAAAACAGGGTCGACAGCGAGGTTATGCTCGGACTTCTGAGAGAGAGGGGCTTCGAGCCCGTATCGGACGAGGGAGAGGCCGAGATAATCGTCATAAACACATGCTGTTTCATTAAGGACGCCCTTGAGGAAAGCATAGAGACGATAATCGAAACGGCCAGATATAAGGAAAACGGAAAATGCCGCGGGCTTATCGTCGCAGGGTGCCTTGCCCAGAGATACGAAAGCGAGATATTCTCCGAACTGCCGGAGGTTGACGCCGTTCTTGGAACAACGGCCTATGAAAGGGTGGCGGAGGCCGCGGAAAGAATATTGAACGGAGAAAAAAATATCAAAATGCTTGAGGACGTAAACGCGCCCATGGACGAGGCCAACGCGCCGAAACGAATATTGTCCACGCCGGGGCACTACGCTTACCTGAAAATATCCGAAGGCTGCGACAACCATTGCACATACTGCGTAATACCGAAAATGAGGGGCAGGCACCGCTCAAGAACGATGGAAAGCCTTGTTGAGGAGACGAGAAAACTGGCTGAAGATGGCGTTAAGGAGCTTCTTGTGGTTGCCCAGGACACATCGATATACGGCAGGGACATATACGGAGAGCCTAAGCTGCACGAGCTTCTGGAAAGGCTTTGCGGGGTAGATGGCATAGAATGGATAAGGCTTCTCTATTGCTATCCCGAGACATTGACCGACGAAACCATAAGGGTTATGGCGGAACAGGACAAAATATGCAAATATATAGACATGCCAATACAGCATGGCAGTAACACGGTGCTTAAGAGAATGGGAAGGAGAACATCGTCGGCGCTTATCGAGGAGAGGATCGGCGCCCTCAGAGCCGCCATGCCGGATATATGCCTGAGAACGACGGTCATAACAGGATTCCCCGGCGAGACGGAGGAAGAATTTAAGGAGCTGGCGGATTTCGTTGAAAGAGTCAAATTCGACAGGCTCGGAGCTTTTACGTTCTCCCCCGAGGACGGGACCCCGGCGGCGGTCATGGACGGCCAGATAGACGAGAAAGTCAAGGAGGAACGCAAAAACTACATCATGGAGCTGCAAAAAACGGTATCCGCCGCGAAATGCGGTGAATTTGCCGGAAAGACGATGAGAGTCATCGTTGACGGGAAAATGCCCGAAGAGGGCGTCTACTGCGGAAGAAGCTACCGCGACGCTCCTGATATAGACGGAATGGTGTTTTTCACCGCCGATTACGACATAATGTCCGGCGACTGGGCCGACGTAAGAATAGACGAGGCCGGGGACTATGACTTGATGGGGGAGGCTGTTTACTGATGAATATGAATTTGCCCAATAAGCTGACCATGTTCAGGGTCGTGCTTATACCGATATTTATTTTAGTGCTTATGTCAGGGCTCATACCGGAGCCCGCGGACAGATATATCGCCACGGTAATTTTCTGCGGCGCGTCCTTTACGGACTATCTGGACGGGCATATCGCCAGGAAGTACAATCTTGTGACGAACTTCGGAAAATTTATGGATCCTCTGGCCGATAAGCTGCTTGTTTCCTCGGCTCTAATATGTATGGTCGAGATGGGAACGCTTCCGGCGTGGATCGTTATAATCATAATAAGCAGGGAGTTTATAATCACGGGCTTCCGCCTTATCGCCGCCGAGGGCGGTCTTGTAATCGCAGCAAGCTGGTGGGGAAAGATAAAGACGGTGACCCAGATGGCGATGATAATTCTTCTTCTCCTTGGAGTGGAGGGAGTTATCGCCGGAATATTCATCGTGCTCGCCACGGTATTCACGGTCGTGAGCGGAGTGGATTACATAGCTAAAAACATTTCGGTTCTCAGGAATTGAGGGAGGCTTTTATATGAACGCTGAAATACTTTCGGTTGGAACGGAGATACTTCTGGGGGACATCGTCAACACCAACGCCGAGTATATCGCCAGGGGACTGGCTGAACTGGGAGTGGGAGTATATTACCAGACCGTTGTGGGAGACAATCCCGAGAGGATGAAAAAAGCCATGGACATTGCCTTTGACAGGGCCGATGTCATTGTCACCACGGGAGGGCTTGGCCCCACGGGCGACGATCTTACAAAGGAGATAGGAGCCGAGTATTTCAAAAGGAAGCTCGTCCTTGACGAGGAGACCCTCGTAAGGATAAAGACATTTTTCGATAAAATGAAGCGCCCCATGACGGAAAACAACGTAAAACAGGCGATGATCCCTGAGGGAGCCGTGGTTATGAGAAACGACAACGGCACGGCGCCGGGAATAATCATAGAAGGCGAGAGCAAGACCCTCATAATGATGCCCGGCCCTCCGAGGGAAATGAAGCCGATGTTTGACGGACAGGTCAAGCCGTTTATCGCATCAAGGCTCAGCGGAGCGATAGTATCAAGGACGCTGAGGATCGCCGGCGTGGGTGAGAGCGCCATGGAAGCGAGGGTAAGGGATCTTACGGACGGGCTTAAAAATCCGACGGTCGCTCCCTACGCCAAGGAAACAGAGGCTGTTTTAAGGATAACCGCTTCGGCCGAAACGGAGAAAGAGGCGGAGGAAATGATCGCTCCCGTGGCCGATGAGATATATAAAAGATTCGGCGAGGACGTTTATGCTGAGGGTGAGACGAGCATACAGGAGACCGTTGCAAGACTTCTTATCGAAAAGGGCATAAGCGCGGCGGTGGCCGAAAGCTGCACCGGAGGACTGGTGGCGTCAAAGCTCATAGAGTACCCGGGCATATCGGAGGTGCTCGTGGAGGGAGCCGTTACCTATTCCAATGACGCGAAGATAAGAAGGCTGGGCGTGAAAAAGGAGACCATTGAAAGATTTGGAGCCGTCAGCGCCGAGACCGCGGCCGAGATGGCCGAGGGCATAGCTAAAACGTCCAAAGCGAGAGCCGGACTTTCCACCACCGGCGTAGCTGGTCCGGGACCTTCCGAGGGCAAGCCGGAGGGACTTGTGTATGTCGGAGTCTATTTTGACGGAAAAACATACGTCAAGGAGCTCCATCTGGCGGGAAAGAGGAACGTCATAAGAGAAAGAGCGGCATATTCCGCCCTTGACTATTTCAGAAGAAAAATATTGCTTGACTGATGGAAATGTTTGTTCTATAATGAGAACATAAATTCGTATTTTGAAAGGAGAACGATCCCCGTGGCAGAAAAAAAGTCTCAGGCAAAGGATTTTACAAAATTTGAGGATAAACAGCAGGCGCTTGACGCCGCGCTGGCTTACATAGAAAAACAGTACGGAAAGGGAGCCGTTATGAAGCTCGGAGACGAGGCGGCAACGGCCAATGTGGACGTTATACCGACAGGCTGTCTCAGCCTTGACGTTGCCCTCGGCGTGGGCGGCATACCAAGAGGAAGGATAATCGAGATATACGGTCCCGAATCTTCCGGTAAAACGACGATCGCTCTCCATCTTGTGGCTGAGGTGCAGAAAATGGGAGGAATAGCCGGATATATCGACGCCGAGCATGCCCTTGACCCTATATACGCCAAAAACCTCGGCGTGGACACGGCAAACATATATCTTTCCCAGCCCGACGACGGAGAACAGGCCCTTGAGATCGCCGAGACCATGGTTCGCTCCGGAGCCATAGACATCGTTATAATCGACTCGGTAGCGGCCCTCGTTCCCAGAGCCGAAATACAGGGAGAAATGGGAGAGTCCCACATGGGTCTCCAGGCAAGGCTTATGAGCCAGGCGCTCAGAAAGATAACGGCCTTCGCGGGAAAGTCCAACTGTACGGTCGTTTTCATCAATCAGCTCAGAGAAAAGATCGGAGTTACATTCGGCAATCCTGAGACAACAACCGGCGGCCGCGCTCTCAAATTCTACGCGTCCGTGCGCCTGGATATAAGAAGAGCCGACGCCATAAAGGTAAACAACGAGATCGTCGGAAACAGGACAAAGGTAAAAATAGCGAAGAATAAAGTCGCTCCTCCCTTCAAGACGACGGAGTTTGATATAATGTATGGTCAGGGAATATCAAGGGAGGGAGATACCCTTGATATGGCAGCGGAGCTGGGCATTGTCAATAAGAGCGGAGCATGGTACGCCTATAAAGAAGAGAAGATAGGCCAGGGCAGGGAAAACGCCAAGGCGTATCTCAAGGAACATCCAGAGGTGCTGGAAGAGATAGAGGCTCAGGTAAGGGAGCACTACGGCCTTAACAAGAAGAATGACGAGACCGCCGAGACGGAGCCCGCTGCCGAGGAAAAGCCTAAAAAGACAAGAAAAACAAAGGCCGCTCCCAAGGAAGAGGAAAGCATCGAGTTTACGGAGGAAGATATGGCGGACATGGACGGCTTCGGCGATGACATCTTTGACGAAACGGAGCTGCCCGATGACGACGACGTTCTTATAATCCCTTCCGACGCCTACAGAAGGGCTGACGACTGAAACGGAGGCCGGAAATGACGGTCACTGATATAAAACAGCAGAAAAAAGACAAATCACGGTATTCCGTCTATATTGACGGGGAATACGCCTTCAGCCTCATAATGGAGGATATACTTTATTTCGGCCTTAAAATCGGAGAGGACATATCCGACAGCGTCTACGATTATATTACGGAAACAACGCTGTATATAAAGGCACAGGACTCGGCGCTGAAATATCTGGGCTACAGGATGAGGACGGAAAAGGAAATAGAGGACAGGCTGATTTCCGAGGATTATGGCGAGGAAGTGTGTCAAAAAGTAATGGATTTCCTGAAAAAATATAACTACGTCAATGACAGGGAATACTGTGAAAAATATATACGGGAGACCATGAAACTCAGGCCGAAGGGAAGCTATCTCATAAAGACGGAACTAAAAAACAGAGGCGTGGCGGAGGAAGTGGCCGAGGAAGCCGTGCGCCGCGCCGGCATAGACGAGCTTTCCGTAGCGGAGCAACTTCTTGAAAAGAAGTATGAGGGTTTCGCCGACATGGACAATAAGGAGCTTTCGAGGGTATACGGCTATCTGCAAAGAAGAGGCTTTTCCTACGGCGTTATAAAGGAAGCCGTGGCCGACCTTGCGGAAAAAGGAATATGATATTATAATAGGGGAAAATCTGAAAAACAGGGTTTTCCCTTTTTTATAGTTAATCGGAGGAAAAAATGAGTTATTATCTTAGAGATATAATTGAGCTGAGGAAGAATTTTGCCGGGGCGTACAAGGAAAAAAGATACGCCGACGCCATTGAGCTTGGCAGCAAAATTATTGAGCTTTATAAGGAAAACAATGACTGCTCGTCGGAAAATTACGCCGACGACCTGAATAATCTGGCCATAGTTTACGACGATGTGAGAGCCGCGGACAAGGCTGCTGAGCTTTATAAAGAAGCGGCGGAAATAAAATCCAGCCTGCTGGGAGAAAACAGCGAGAGCTATATTGAAACCATAGAAAATCTCGGCACGCTCTATTCCATAACGGGCAGCTTTGATAAGGCGGAAGAACTGCTTAAAAAAGTCAATGAAGCGTACAGGGATATATGCGGGACTTTGAGCACCAAATATGTGAAAAGCCTTTATAATCTTGGAAACATGTACACCGACAGGGGCAAATTCGCCGAAGCCGGAGAATATCTTGACAAGGCGCTGGAGCACGCGAAAAAATTAAGAGACTTTGATGTGGCCGACATGGAGGACATAAGAGTCAGCATTGGAAGACTCTGCAAAAAAAGCGGGAATTACAAAAGAGCGTTGGATGAATACGAGAGAGCCGTAAAAATATCCGAGGAGAGGGAAGAAGAACCAAGCTACTTTAAAATGCGCTTTCTTCTTGCCTACGCGCTTTTGTGCCAGAGGTGCGAGCTTTACGACAGGGCGGCGGAAATATATGAAAGCGCCGTTGCGGTCAGGGAGGAACTCATTGACACCGCGCATCTGGATTTTATATCCGTGCTTAATAACCTTGCTGTTATATACAACAGGCAGAAAAATACCGAAAAGGCTGTGGAGACCCATAAGAGAGTGCTTTCCGTTGTCGAGGACATACTTGGAAAAGACCATGTTTTTTATGGAGACGTTATAACAAACCTTGGCGTGGATTACAGCTTTGCCGGAGATTATGACAAGGCGATAGAGTACCACAATAAAGCGCTTGAGATCAAAAAAAGCATAGTAGGAGAGAAACATATCCATTATGTGCTGACCCTCATCAGCCTTGCGGACGTATATGAGAGGATGGAAAAGTTCGACAGGGCGCTGGAAATACAGAATACGGCGCTGGAGATACGCAGGGAAATATTTGGCGAGGTCAACGAGCAGGTGTCGGATTCTCTGGTCAACCTCGGAAGAATAAGCCTGAAAAAAGGCGATATATCCAAGGCGCAGGGCTTTCTTACCCAGGCGCTCATAATCAATAAGGAGATAATATTAGCCGGAGCGGTGAAGGTCAGCGGCTACGCGGAAAATATAAGGCTTATGGCCGAGGCCTGCGCTGAAGGCGGAGACATAGACAGGGCAGAGCATTTCTGCTCAAGCCTGGCGGAATACAGAAAGAGCGAGTACGGAGAGAATCATCCGAAGTACGCCGCGGCTCTGTATGACGGCGGAGCGGTGCTTATGAAAAAGGAGTATTACGCGCAGGCCGAAAAATATATGGAAAAGGCGGCCGAAATAACGGAGATGAGAATGGGCGTGAACACGCCGTTCTGCCAGAGGTGTCTGTATTCCTACGGAAAAACTCTTTACGAAAATAAAAAATACTCCAAGGCCGAGGAAACGCTTAAAAAAGCCGCCTCGGCATGGAAAAAATACTCCAAGGACGGAGAGACCCTCACAAAAATAATGTTTTTGCAGGCAAAAAATCAGTATATGCTCGGCTTTCCCAAAAAAGCGTCGGAGATAATTCTCAGGGCGTCGGGCATAGCCCAGAGGGAGCTTAAGGAGAAATACGCCGATATAATCACATCGGAAATAACGGACTACGCTCGGCTTGTCATAGACAGCGGAGACGGGGCACAGGTTTACGGAGAACTGGATAAGATATATGAGACGGCGTCGGAAAGTGAGCCCGATATAAGAGGAAAGTATATGAGCGTCTCCGCCGAGGCCGCGTATATCTGCGGGAAATATGATGAAGCCGCGGAAAGGGCGGCGCTTGCCGAAAAATATGCTGTTGATGAGAAAACGGCCGCGAGGGACAGGTTCCTGCGGGCAAAGGCGCTTACGGCTCAGGAGAAATTCGGGGAATCCGGTGATATTCTTTCCGAGCTCAAGGAAACCATCGTAAAAAACAACGATCTGTATATGGCTTCGGCGGCGTGGGTATATTGTCTTTCGGGCGTAAACGCCTACAGGCAGGATGATTTTCGGAAGGCCAAAGACGACTTTGAAAAGGGTCTCGCGGAAGCGAAGGCAAGGGAGAACCTTCCGGTGGCCGATTATTCCGACTATCTGACCATGGCGGCGGAGGCGGAAGAAAAAACAGGAGAACTTACAAAGGCCGTGGAATATCTCAGCGAATGCGCCCTTATAATAAGAAGGGACAAGGGCGAGGGAAAGGATTTTGCCGATATACTCACAAAGGCTGCGGCGATATACAATATGCAGCAAAGATACGCCGACGCCGTGACCATGTACGATAAGGCGTCGGAGATATACGGACAATTTTACGGAGCCGGTTCAAAGGAAAGGCTTGATACGGAATATTCCGTCTGCGATATGCTCGTCAAGGCAAAAAAATACGCCGATGCGGCCGACAGGATAGAAAATCTGCCGGCTTCGGAGTATAGAAAGGATGATTTCAGACAGTTGCTCGTTTCGGCCTATAAGGGAGCGGGAGCGTTCGGGAAGCTAATAAAGCTGAGCATTGGGAAAGGAAAATAAGCGTCAAAATAGAATTTTATACATATTTTTACAAAAGGTTATTGACTAAGGAAACGAAATATTATATGCTACAAATGTACTAAAAGATTGTACGATTTGATAGCAAGGGGGAAGAATATGGACGTCTCCAAGGTAAGAAGAATAATATCCGAAATGAAGCAAAAGAAGTTGGATTTTCCTTATAAAGGGCTTATTGAGGACGCAACGCCAAGAATAACAGCCACTGATGCGCAGATAGAAAAGGCCGAAAAAGAGACGGGAGTAAAGTATCCGGAGACATACAAGACGTTTCTGAAAGAGTATTCAAATGGAGAAATAGTGTTGCTTGGCATAGAACCAATGATAAGTCAGGGACTGGAAGAATCCGAATGTTATTGTAATGAAAGAAATTCCGCTCGTATTTTACATAGTGAACCGGAAAAAGGAAGCTATATTTTCCCGGAAAAAAGGTATATATCTCCTGAAAAAATGATAGCCTTCACTTACTATGATGGTTATCAGCAATCCAACAGCCATTGGGCATTCATCTGCGATAAAGAATATCCTGATAATGATTATCCTGTTGGATATGTTTCGGATAATACCGAAAATGTTATCTGCGTATTAAAAAACTTTGAGACGTGGCTGGATGTGTTCTGGCAAGGAAATAAGAACGGACGAGGAATGTACTCAAATGTAATAATGCTCCTATACCCTGAGTACGAAGATCGTATGGAATTGGTAGATGACCTTATAAGCCCTGAAGCCTATCCATTCTATGAAAAATTGAGAAAGAAGTATGACTGCAATTTCAAAAAATATGGATTAGACTAAAGACATCCCGCCCCGGGAAACCGGGCGGGTTTTGCTTTGACGGAAAGCCGATATTTTCGGAAAAATCCGTTAAAAATATGTGAAACCCGTGTTGACAGCTTGAACTATCTATGCTATCATAATTGAGTGTGTTCAGCCGCTCGAAGAGGTTTAAAATTCGGATAAGGATCCGGATACCGTATTCGGCGAGTAAATTGCGAGGAGGTGTCTATATGTACGCAATTATCGAGACAGGTGGAAAACAGTATAAAGTATCCGAAGGCGATGTAATCAAGGTTGAGAAGCTTGCCGCTGAGGCAGGAACAGCTTACGCTTTTGACAAGGTGCTTGTTGTAGCTGGTGACAACGGCGTTTCCGTTGGAGCTCCCTATGTTGAGGGCGCTAAGGTAGCCGCTACGGTCATCGGTGATGGAAAGGCTAAAAAGGTTATTATCTACAAGTATAAATCCAAAAAAGGCTTCCACAAGAAAAAAGGCCACAGACAGCCCTATACAATGCTTAAGATCGATTCTATCGCTCTTTGATCAATATGATTCGGGTAAATGTATTTCGTAATAAAAAAGGGGACATCCGCGGTTTCCGTCTGAAAGGTCACGCCGATTATGCCGAGGCAGGCAGCGATATCGTTTGTTCGGCGGTGTCCGCGCTTACGATAAACACGATAAACTGTATCGAGCTTTTTACGAAAGCGGAATTTGACTGTAAGACCAACGAGGAAAAAGGCGGATATCTGAGCTTCGTCCTTGCCGAAAAGGACGAGGAAAACGGTGACGCACAGCTTCTTTTGAAGACTATGCTCAACGGTTTAAGCGATATCGAAAAAGAATATGGCTTATATATATCGATGAATGAGGAGGTGCGCTAATATGTTAAAATTAAACCTTCAGCTTTTCGCTCATAAAAAAGGTATGGGTTCCACGAAGAACGGCCGTGATTCCAAGTCAAAAAGACTCGGAGCAAAACGCGCTGACGGACAGATCGTTAGAGCCGGAAATATCTTATATACACAGAGAGGAACAAAAATCCATCCCGGCAATAACGTAGGCATCGGAGGAAACGATTCACTCTTCGCTCTTATTGACGGACGTGTAAAATACGAAAGAAAAGGCAGAGACAAAAAACAGGTTTCTGTTTATCCCGTAGAAGTAGTTGAAATAGCGGAATAATTAACGGCCAACAAGAAGGTTTCAAATGTCAGGTTTGAAACCTTCTTTTATCATAGGCCGGCCAAAGACGGATAAAATACAAAGCATGGCTTATATTTTTGGCGAGCCTATGAGAAAGTACGAGGTGAGATTATGTTTGTAGATAGAGTAAAAATCCATATTAAAGGCGGCGACGGCGGCGACGGATGCGTTTCGTTTTACAGAGCAAAATATATAACCCACGGCGGACCCGATGGCGGCGACGGCGGAAAGGGTGGAAGCGTTATTTTTGTCGGCGACGAAAATATGAATACCCTTATGGATTTCAGATTTAAAAGAATGTTTAAGGCCGAGCCGGGACAGGCCGGAGGAAAGAGGAATCGCTTTGGCAAGGACGGACAGAGCGTCGTTATAAAGGTGCCCAAGGGAACGGTCATAAGAGAGGCCTCGACAAATAAGATAATGGCCGATATAACCAAAAACGGGGAGGAAAAAGTCATTATCAGAGGAGGAAAAGGCGGCAGGGGCAACCAGCACTTCGCCACGCCCACAAGGCAGGCCCCCAGATATGCCGAAAGGGGACAGAAGGCTAAGGAATACGATGTTATTCTTGAGCTTAAGCTCATCGCGGACGTGGGACTTATCGGATTCCCCAATGTCGGAAAATCAACTTTCCTTTCCATGGTGACAAACGCCAACCCAAAAATCGCCAACTACCACTTTACGACCCTTTCTCCGAATCTGGGCGTTGTAAGGATGGATACGGGGGACGACTTCGTGCTGGCTGACATTCCCGGAATCGTGGAGGGAGCGAGTCAGGGCGTTGGCCTTGGCATCGACTTTTTAAGGCATGTCGAGAGAACAAAGGCGTTTATCCATGTGGTTGACGCGGCGGCTATAGAGGGCGGAGACCCGGTGGAGGACGTAAAGAGCATCAATAACGAGCTTAAGGAATATAACCCCGAGCTTATGAAGCGTCCGCAGGTTATTGCCGCTAACAAGACAGATATCCCCGGTTCGGAGGAAAACGTAAAGAGACTTAAAGAAGAATTTGAGCCCCAGGGCATAAAGGTCATCCCCATATCGGCGGCGACAAATAAAGGCCTTACCGAAGTAATAGACGAGGTAAGCTCCATACTCAAAAATTATCCCGACGACATCATATTCGATGAGGAATATGACGAGTTTGACGAGGCTGCCGCAGGAAACGAGCCCTTCGAGATCGAGGTGTTCGACGGCAATTATTATGTTGTCACCGGCGTAGGCGTAGAAAAGATGATGGGATATACAAATCTTGAGGCCGAAAAGGGATTCGCGTTCTTCCAGAAATATCTCAGAGAGAAGGGCATAATAGACGCCCTTGAGGAAAAAGGAATAAAAGAAGGCGATACCGTAAGGATATACGACCTGGAATTCACATATTACAAATAATTATTATGCCGCATGGACTTGCTTCCATGCGGTTTTTTGTTGTATAACGAAAACTACCGGCTATGCCGGTAGTTCAAAGAAGCTTAAGCTATGAGGGGAAAAAATAAACCTCCTTTTGTATAATTGCAATAAGGTTTG
>CAJFHC010000028.1:0-24035 GCA_904378045.1 Candidatus Metalachnospira gallinarum
TCCTCGGCGGAAATGAATTCCGCCTGCGGATTAAACTCGGGAGTCCCTTCGACTCCCGAACCCTCTCGCTCACAATGGATTAGTTTTTTGACAGTCTGAGGCGGTTCTTTAAAAGAGCCGTCTTTTTTTATTGCCTAAACTCTTTCGACATTTTATCCAGTTATTTGCTTAAGACCGATGGCCGTTATTTTTTCAGTAAATAAACCCAAGCGACATTTTATACAAAAAAAGGATATTCGAGATTTGTTTTCAGTTTTGCCGTTTTTGGACGATAAAACCGAATTTAGCTGAAAAAACAGAATAATATATAAGATTTTTATTTATTAAATGAACCTAAGCGACATAACTTACATAATATGGATGTATATCTTTTTTTATTAAATAAATTCATACGACATAACTTACACAAATTGGCATTGACGCGAATATTTCATTAAATGAACCCACTCGACATTTCCGGAAATTTATGACAGGAGCCCTCTGAGCAATATAATGCTCCGGAATAAACTAAAGGCTGAAATAAATATAAAATACGCTTTATATTTTTTATCAACTGAATGCAGGCGACAAAAGATACAGATTATTCCAACAATACATTTCGCTCGGAATATGTAATAAAAAATGCTTTTCGCCGTCCCGGAAACGACAAAAAAATATGTCATAAACCGTTATGATACCTCATAAAGGAATGGGGGAAGACTTATGATAAAAGGCACATTCATAAACAGTAAGGCCGAAGCGAGGACAGAGGGAGCGGCGGTTTCCGTAAGGGGACTGGCCGCCGACGGAGCCGTGGGCATCCTCGGTTTTCTGTGCGGAGCTTTCAGAGTGGGAGGCGCGTTCAACCCCGTGGGGCTGGCCTGCCTTGCCTCGTTTTTGGGAGAGGGACGCAGGTTTTACACGGCGGCGGCATTCACGTCTTTGGGCTACGCCGTCTCCGATCCGGCACTTTTCGCTTCGGATTACGCCGTCGCGCTGGCTCTCATTTGCGTGTACGGAGCCGTCAGGGGACGGGTTTCATATACGGCGGCGGGGAAGGCTTTGGCGGCGTTTGTCATATTTATGGCCTCCGGCTTCGCTAAAGGGCTGACTTCGGGCGATCTGCCGTATACGGCGGCGGTATACGCCATAGAGGGACTGCTGATGTTCGCACTTGTCTGCCTTTTTGACAGGGGAGCGGCTCTGCTTTGCGGCAAGGAATCTTTGACCGATGAAACAGAAAACACGGCCGGACTGCTTGCCATAGCCGCCTTTGCCTGCGCCGGGGCGGCAGTATACGGAGGAGCAATTCCGATGGGAACCGCGCTTGCCATATACATATTTCTTGCGGCGGGACAGGCCATGGGAGCCGAGCAGGCGGTTGTGTCGGGAGCGTTTTCGGCGTTCGCCCTGCTTTTGGCAGGGAAAGCTGATCTGAGAGACTTCGCGCTTATATGCGTGCTGTCGGCGGTGACAGGCTTTTTCGGCAAAGGAGGCAGGCTGATGAGAGCGGCATCCTGTCTGGCGGGGACAAGCGCTCTGGGATATTATTTCGGCATACTTGATCCGAGCCTGTTTTTTGGAAGTCTGGCCGCCTGCGCGGTCTATCTTCTCACCTGCCCATGGCTTAAGGTGACGGCGGTGCGTCTCTCGCCGGACATACGGGCAAGGGAAAAATGCGAGGATATGAGGGATCACATAGTAAAAAGGCTCAGGGACGGCGCAAGAGGTATAGAACTTCTTTATGACAGCATGAAAAATAACGCCGGAGACAACGCCGGCAGGGAAACGGAGGAAATGGCCGACAGGGTGGCCTGCCTGACCTGCGATGGATGCCGTCTGAAGGAAAATTGCTGGAATGGCTCGTATTACAATACATATGGCACGCTGATGGAGCTTTTTACCGTCTGCGGCAAAAAGGGAACGGTTGATCCCGGAGACCTTCCGCCGGTTTTCAGAGACTACTGCGTGAAGCAGGACGAATTTATCGAGGCCGTGAAAATGGTCTATAACGGCCACAGGGAAAGGCTCATATGGAAAATGAAGCTGATGGAAAGCCGTCAGGTGGCGTCCCAGCAGATGAAAGCCGTGGCGTCCATGCTTTCGGGAATGGCGGGAGAGATGGAAAACAGGGATATATTCAAGGGAAGCCTTGAAAGGGTGCTGTATTACGAATTGAAAAAGAAGGACTCCAAAGTGGAAAGGGTGAGCGTTAGGGAGGGAGAAAACGGCGAATACGAGGTCGAGGTTTACAGAAACGGCTGTCCGGGCCGACAGGCCTGCCGGGAAATAACGGCTGACACCGTTGGAGCGGTGCTTGGCAGGACTATGAAAAGGAAGGAAAAGGATTGCGGAGCGGAAAACGAAGGCGCATGCAGGCTGACGCTTTGCGAAAAGAACCTTATAAGGGTGTCGGCCGCGGCGGCCATGGCGATAAAGGATGAGGAAGACGAGTCGGGAGACTCATATTCATTTATGGAACTGCCCGGAGGCGGATATATGATAGCCCTTTCGGACGGCATGGGAAGCGGAAGCGAGGCCGGAGAGGAAAGCCGCACGGTGATAGAGCTGCTGGAGAGGTTCTCGGAGCTGGGATTCAAGAGAGAGACCGCGCTCAGCCTGATAAACTCCGCCCTTGTTATGGAAAACGACAGAGAGACATTCGCCACGCTGGATATTTGCTGTATAGACCTGTATACGGGCAGGGCGGAATTTATAAAAAACGGGGCGGCGGCCACCTACGTCATAAGGGACGGGACGGCCAAGGCCATAAAGTCCTCGTCTCTGCCCATGGGGATGCTGAAATATTTTGACACGGACAGAAGCGAATACAGGCTGAAACGGGACGACATACTGCTTATGCTCACAGACGGAGCCGCGGAGGTCATAGAAAGGGGAGGATCGGCCAAGCTGCTGACGGCTATGATGAAAGACAGCAGGCTCAAGGATCCGAAGGATATCGCGTCCTTTGTGCTGGACAGCCTGAAGGAGATGTCCGGATACAGAGTGCAGGACGATATGACCGTGGTGGCCGCCAGAATATGGTGAAACGGCGATCCAAAAAAATCAATACGTATCCATACGTTTTATATATAAACTGCCGGAAAAGACAGACCATTGTTAAAATTACCATTACCCCCTTAAACACCCTTAGAGATATAACTCAAAGGGTGTTTAAGCGTGTCGAAAAAGTCCTGAAGGACTTTTTCGACACGCTGAAAAACTACCTCCCTTTTTATAGAGCATATCATATTATAAACGTAAATCAAAGACCGAAACATACGGACAGCCGGTAAAGGACTGAGGCGTAAATTCAAAATGCCGCATACAAGGTTGTTGTTGCCAGAACGGCTCAAAGGCTTTATAATCACAGTGTAAGAAGGAGGACGCCTATGTACCGCAAAGCAGTGGAGACTATAAAAAAATATAATATGCTAAAAAAATGGGACACCGTTGTCATTGGTCTCAGCGGCGGAGCGGATTCCTGCGCCCTGACGATGATTCTGGCGGAACTGCGCAGGGAGTATTGCTTACAGCTTGCCGCCGTACACATCAACCACGGCATAAGGGGCGATGAGGCCGACGCCGATGAGGAGTTTTCAAGGAAATTCTGCGAATGGCTTGGGGTTGGTTTCTTGTCCTTCCGCTTTGACGTTCCAGCCGAGGCGAAAAAAATGGGCGTCGGAGAAGAAGAGGCCGGAAGGCGCATAAGATACAGGACGCTCAGGGAGACGGCGGAAAAACTGGGCGGCGGAAAGATAGCCGTGGCTCATAATCTGAACGATACCGCCGAGACGCTCATAATGAACCTCTGCCGTGGCTCCGGGCTGAGGGGAATGACGGGGATTAGCCCCGTTTCAGGCGATATTATACGCCCCCTTATCGAGTGCCCGAGGGAGGAAATAGAAAAATTCTGCGATGAAAACGGCATTGAATACAGGACGGACAGCACTAATCTGCAAAACGATTATACGAGAAATAAAATAAGGAACGTGATTTTTCCGCTGCTTAAAAACAATATAAATCCGGCCGCCGTGGAAAATATGGCAAAGACAGCCTCCATCCTGCGGGACGAGGACGCCTTTATGGAAAAGGCGGCAAAGAAGGCTCTGGACGAATGCCTTAAGGAAAACAGCGGCGGCAGGGCAGTCCTTGACGCGGAAAGGCTCAAGGGGCTCGACCGGGCGCTGAGACGGAGGGCGCTGCGTCTCGCTCTGGGGCTTCTCAGGCCGGATATGCGAAACATAACCGAAAGGCATACAAGGGAGATGGAGGACATACTTTTCTCTCCCACCGGAAAAGCCGCCAGCCTTCCCGGAGGAATAAGGGCGAAAAGCTCCTACGGCCTGCTCATAATTGAGAAGGAAAGGGAAAGGAGCAAGGGAGACTTTAGTTATGTCCTTGAGACGGGAGTCAGGACGTTCATACCGGAGGCTGGAAGATTCGTTATGCTGTCGGATAAACCGGAGGACATACCATGCCCGCCGGAAAAGATCATAAAAAAGACGGTGGACGCCGACAGCCTTAAGGGAGAGCTCGTCTGCCGCGCGAGAAAGCCGGGAGATACGCTGTCAATAAAGGGCGGACGGAAAAAGCTGAAGGACGTTTTGATCGACGACAAAATACCGGCGGAAAAAAGGGACGAAATACCCGTTATAGCCTGCGGGAACAATGTCGTGGCCGTGGGCGACAGGCTTGGATTCGACTATTATGTTACCGGAAACACCGTGAGAAAAGCGTATATATATATTTGGGAGGAATAAATATGACCGAGAGGATCGAAACGCTCATAACCAAGGAAGAAATCGAAAAAAGGATAGACGCTCTGGCGGAGCAGATCATGAAGGACTACGCCGGCGAGGAAATATATATGGTCTGCGTGCTCAAGGGCGGCATATTTTTTATGGTCGACCTGGCAAGGAAGATAAATGGCCCTGTGCTGTTTGACTTTATGGTCGTTTCCAGTTACGGCTCGGGCACGGAAAGCTCAGGCCATATAATGATAAAGAAGGATCTGGACGGCAACATAGAGGGAAAGAATGTGCTCATCGTGGAGGATATAATCGACTCGGGCAACACTCTGAACCAGCTCAGGAGCTTCCTTCTTACGAGGAACCCGGCCAGCTTCAAAATATGCACTATTCTTGACAAGCCGAGCCGCAGGACGGTAGATGTGCCGGTGGACTATGTCGGATTTGAGATACCCGACGAGTTTGTTGTCGGCTATGGACTGGATTATGACCAGAGATACAGAAACCTGGACTATATCGGCGTGGTGCGCTTCGACGACTGATAAAACGAAAACAGAAAAATAAGAGAAGAGGACGGCCCTTTCCCGCGGAGCGAAAAATCCATGGTTTGGGACGTCCTCTTTTTTACGAGATACGTCTATGTGGTCATATGCCGCTGTTGTCCGTAAAATCCCGTATGGCTCTGACGAGTTTTTTGGCTTTGCCGGACAGAGGTCGGTTCTTTGCCCTGGCCATAACGATAAAAATCGGAAAGGCGTCCCCATCCACCGAACAGAGGGCAACGTCATCCGTCAGGCCGTTTCCGCTTATAAAAAAGTTCGGCAAAAAGGCGAAACGGTTTGTGTCCTCCTCAAGGGCCAGCTTCACGATGTCCTTGGTGAAATATTTTGTCAGGTCGGTGGATATGCCGAAGGTGAACGTCTTGGAGAGACTTATTCCGGCCTCGGCTATGTCACGGCGCATTTTATCGTAGTTTTTAAGAGCCTCTTTGGCGTAGCGGAAATATATCTCTCCGGCCTCGGTGAAACGAACCGGCGAGTATTCCCTTTCAACAAGGCTTACGCCGAGTTCCCTTTCCAGATTCCTTATGTATTTTGAAAGTGCCGGCTGGGAGATATAGAGACTTTCGGCGGCCTTTGTAATGCTGCCCAGCTCGTGTATTTTTATGAAATACAGATATTTGTTTTCGTTCATAGACCGCGCTTCCTTGCTTATTTTGGGCATTGTCCGCCTGTCAAGCCATAACCAAAGGTTATGACAAGATTACCATAATGTATTTAACTTTACGAAAACCGCTCGGTATAATACAGATATAACCGATGGTTAAACTAAACCTAATTATAGAATAGCAAAAAGCTCCCAAGAGCCGTTGGAATTTCCGGGACTGAACAGGAGCTTTTACTATTATCTGCGTATCTGATTTTTATTTATTTGTTTTTCAGTTATCTGTACCATCCGTGATGATAGCCGTTTCCTGCGTGTCTTGTGCCAAGCTCGCAGGGATCGCAGACTTTAACGGCTATTCCGCCTCTGACCTGCACGGTTATATCCCTCGGATATTCGCCATCCACGGTGAGGATGACGGTGCCGAAACCGTCGGATAACTTTGTTACGTCCTTTACGGTGACGCGGGCGTTTTCGCCAAGAAGCCCGGAGGCTTCGGCTACTCTGCTGACCTCGTCCGTGAGTTCCTTCATATCGCCGTCAAGATCCACGGACACGGCATTAAAAATATAGTCGCTGGGAGTTTCTCCGAAAAGATATTCAGGGCATACATAGTGGAGTTCGCCGGTCTCGCTGTCATAGGTGAAGCCGGCGTTTTTTCCGGCAAGAGCCTGAGCGGTCTCCAACGGAGCCATAAGACAGCCGTCGATGAGCAGACAGGGCTTTTCGGAAGTATATTTCTGGCCTCTGAGAGTGTAAACGCAGCTTCCGGCGTACAGGCAGGCTTCTCCGCGGCCGATGACTGCCGCCTTAAGGGAGTCGTTCCATGTCACGTCGTCTCCTGATCTGGCGAATCCGCAAAGATCCCGCACTCCGACATACAGCGTCCCGTCGACTTCGGCCACGGGGCAGGAAACTTCACCGTCATAGTTATGGATGAGACGCAGATGTTTTCCGCCGTGGGCATAGGCGCTGACGCTCATGGAAAGAACAAGGGCGATGGTTAAAATCAATTTTTTCAATCGGCATACCTCCTTTATGGAAATCAATTTCGTTGGATTTAAGCATGACTATGTGCTTATTTTACCATATTAGTAATTGTATGTCTATAGAGTGTCCGCCGGAGGCGTCACTGCGCCGGCGCGGGCTGAATTATTCCCAGATCAAGTTTCATCTGTATTATCCTTTTGGCGCTTTCGTTTATCCGCTCTTCGGATATTACGCCGCTTTTGACAGCTTCGATAACGGCGGGCACCTGCACGGCGTAATCCGAGCAGCAAAGCAGGTCGTTTCCGGCTATGACAGCCTGAACGGCGGCGCTCTTTCCGTCGGTATATTCGGTTATGGCTGACATAACGAGATCGTCGGTCATTATGACTCCGTCAAACCCGATGGTATTGCGAAGCAGCGCGTGCACCGTGGGAGAGAGGGAGGCGGGATAATCCGGATCCATACAGCTCACTATGTTGTGCGAAACGAGGACAATATCCGTTCCTTCATCTATTCCGGCCTGGAACGGCAGAAGATCTCCCGAAACAAAAGCTCCAAGGGGTCTGGTATCGGTAATGATATCCGTATGGGTGTCGCCGTTGTCTCCGTAGCCGGGGAAGTGCTTGAGGGCGCTGCCCATGCCGTTGGCCTTCATCCTGCCTACGACGGTCCTGACGTATTCGCTTGTGATCTCGGCGTTCTGTCCGATGGTCCTGTCATAGATAAATGAGCTTGGGTCTTCGGAAACGTCCGCCACAGGAGCGAGGTTGACGTTTATGCCGATGCTTTTGAGGAGGGCGCACTTCTCGTCCGTATCCGAGGCGATACGCTCAAAGCCGCCCTCGGCGTAAAGATCCTGCGGGGATTTGAAACGCTCGCTCCTGAAATTCGTAAAGCGGCTTATACGGGTCACTACTCCGCCTTCTTCATCGACGCCGATAATAAGCGGCGTTCCGGAGGCCTGCTGGCAGGTGTCAAGCTGAGCTTTTATGCTCTCCTTTGTGTGGTTTTCAAAATCCTTGGCGAACAGAAGTATGCCTCCCGGGTTATATTGGGCTATATCGCTGAGCACGGTCTGATCGTCGCTGTAACGGATGAGGAACATCTGACCGATCTTTTCCTCAAGGCTCATTTTGCCGAGAATGACCTGAGCCTGATCCACGGGTACGAAATTCTCGCTTTCTGCGGCGGCGCCGGAGGCGTTGGAGCAGCCGGAAAATATGAGGGAAAGAATCATAGCCGTTAAAACTACCGCTTTTTTCATAAAGTTACTCCTTTCAAAGTAATTTATAAATCATTATTTAATCAGATTCTAATTATATATTTTAACATATACGGACATCCAGCGCCATAAAAACCGGCGTTTGAGGGAGATGTTTTATACAGAGTGACGAGAAGCGGAGAAAGAGGCGGCAAAAAAGTTTGGTAGTTGCGTTAAAAACATAAATATGTTACAATAAAATAGTTTAATATAGGAATTGTGTAGGAATTAATACGCCGGATTTAAACGGCGAAATCATATTGGCAGGAGGTAATAATTTGAAGAGACAATGGCAGGGGATCCTGCTTTATGTAGTGATCTTTTTTGTAATAGTGGCCATAATGGCCTTTTCCGGCGGAAGCTCCGGACAGACCGGCACGGCTGACACGGGATACACATATAACGAGCTGCTTGACGATCTCGACGGGGATTCGATAAAGAGCATAAGCGTCCAGAGACAGACTGACGCGGACAACTACGGAACGGCGACCGTTACATTCAGCGACGGAACTACGGCCAGCGTAGTAATACCGTCCGTATCGACGTTCATGGACATAATGCATGAAAAGGGAGCCGACGAGAGTATAGACACGGTGACAAGGAATGTTCCGAGCACCGGAATACTTACGGCGATCCTTCCTTCGCTCATTATGATGATAATAGCCATAGTGTTCTTTATGATAATGTTCCAGAGGATGCAGGGCGGCGGAGGAGGAAAAATGATGTCCTTCGGCAGAAGCAACGCGAAAGTCACCGTTGACGACAAAAACAGGGTCACGTTTAACGACGTGGCCGGTCTGGACGAGGAAAAGGCGGAGCTTCAGGAACTTGTGGATTTCCTTAAGGACTCCAGCAAGTATGTCCAGCTTGGAGCGAGAATACCGAAGGGAGTGCTCCTTGTGGGTCCTCCGGGAACAGGAAAGACGCTCCTCGCCAAGGCCGTAGCCGGAGAGGCCGGAGTGCCGTTCTTCTCCATTTCAGGCTCGGACTTTGTGGAGATGTTCGTCGGAGTCGGAGCGTCAAGGGTGAGGGATCTTTTTGACCAGGCTAAGAAAAACGCTCCCTGTATAGTATTTATAGACGAGATCGACGCCGTGGGCAGACGCAGAGGAGCGGGCCTTGGCGGCGGACACGATGAGAGAGAGCAGACTCTCAACCAGCTCCTTGTGGAGATGGACGGATTTGGAGTAAACGAGGGAGTCATCGTTATGGCGGCCACCAACAGAGCCGATATACTTGACCCGGCTATCCTCAGACCCGGCCGATTTGACAGACAGGTCTATGTCGGCAGACCGGACGTAAAGGGCAGAGAGGCGATACTCAAAGTGCATGCCAAGGGAAAACCCTTCGCCAAAGAGGTGGACTTTGAAGTCGTGGCAAAGACGACGGCCGGATTTACCGGAGCCGATCTGGAGAACCTCCTTAACGAGGCGGCTCTGCATACGGCAAGGGACGGCAAGAAAGAAATAGATATGGAAGAGATACAGAAGGCCTTTGTAAAGGTCGGTATCGGAACCGAAAAGAAATCAAGGATAATCTCCGAGAAGGAAAAACTCATCACGGCCTATCATGAGTCTGGACACGCCATCCTTTTCGAGGTGCTTGAAAAATGCGACCCCGTACACAGCGTTTCCATAATACCTACCGGTATGGCTGGCGGATATACCATGCCGCTGCCCGGCGAGGACAGGATGTACATGACAAAGGGTCAGATGCAGGACGAGATAATCAGCTTCCTTGGAGGAAGAGCCGCAGAGGAGCTTGTGCTTAAGGACGTTACCACGGGAGCGAGCAACGATATAGAAAGAGCCACGGCCCTTGTGAGAAGCATGGTCATGAAATACGGCATGAGCGATAAGTTCGGCCCCGTTCAGTACGGCGATGAGGGCGACGAGGTATTTATCGGCAGGGACATCGGGCATACGAGAAACTACAGCGAAAATACTGCCGACCAGATCGACGCGGAGGTAAAGGAGATACTCAATTTCTCATACAGCGAGGCAAAAAGGCTTATCAAGGAGAACATAAACGTGCTCCACGCTTCGGCAAAGCTGCTTATGGAAAAGGAAAAGATAACCGGAGACGAGTTCAGGGAGCTTTTTAAACTGAACAAGCCGGCAGTCCAGAACGAGACGGCCGCCGAAGATGAAACGGACGCGGAGTAAAAAAATCAGGCAGTACAAAATGGAAACCCATTTAATTAAAATATAAAAAAGAAGAGGGAGATGTTTTAAAATGGATTTTGGAGTAAAAGAAGGACTTAAGAATGTTAAGGAATACGTTGTAGAGCATAAGGATACGGCTGACGCTGTCGGCAATAAAGGTATCAACGTGCTTTCATCACCCACGCTCATTCTCTGGATCGAGCAGACTTGCCTTGAGGCTGTTAAGCCCCTGCTTCCCGAGGGATATGAGACTGTAGGAACAGTATTCAACTTCCTTCATTTAGCTGCTACGCCCGTAGGACAGAAGGTAAGAGTAGAGGCTGAGCTCACGAAGGTAGAAAAAGGCAAGGTACTTACATTCGACGTTAAGTGCTACGACGAGAAGGGCAAAATCTTAAAGGGAACACATGGCAGAGCCATCGTCAACAAAGAACAGTTCTTCGGAAACCTTTAATCGCGGCTTATTGTAAATGATCCTGAAACGGCACATCCAACTTGGACGTGCCGATTTAGGTTTTAAGAAGATTTAGGAGCGAATTTCAAAATAAGGAAGAAAACGTCGCCCTTTTGCAAGGAGGAGATAAAATGGGTGTGAATTTAAAAGGAAGAAATTTTTTAACGCTTAAGGACTACAGCAGCGAGGAGATAGAATATCTTGTCGATCTTGCCATCGACCTTAAGGAAAAGAAGAAAAAAGGAATATTTGAAAGGCATCTGGAGCACAAAAACGTGGCTCTTATATTCGAGAAGCCGTCTACAAGAACAAGATGCTCGTTTACTGTGGGCTGCATAGACGAGGGAGCTCATCCTGAGTATCTTGGCAAAAATGACATTCAGCTTGGCCATAAGGAAACGGTTGAGGATACGGCCAGAGTCCTCGGAAGAATGTTTGACGGAATCGAATTCAGGGGATTTTCTCAGGACACGGTTGAGAAGCTGGCAAAATACAGCGGTGTGCCCGTTTGGAACGGACTTACCGACGAGGATCATCCTACGCAGGTGCTTGCCGATTTTATGACTATCAAAGAGAAATTCGGTAAAATAAGCGGCATAAAATTCGTATTCATCGGCGACGGCAGAAACAACATGGCCAACGCCCTTATGATCGGCTGCTCAAAGATGGGAATACATTTTGTTATAGCCGCCCCAAAGAGCCTTTGGCCCGAGGAAAAACTCGTTGAGGAATGTAAGGCGTTTGCCCAGAAGAGCGGAGCGAAGATAGAGATAACAGACGATCCAAAGGCCGCTGTCAAGGACGCCGACGTCATATATACGGACGTATGGGTATCCATGGGCGAGGAAGATAAGTCAGCGGAGAGAGTGGCGCTTCTTAAGCCCTATCAGGTAAACAAGGAACTCTTTGACGCTACGGGAAAGGCCGGAACGATATTTATGCACTGTCTGCCCGCGGTAAGGGACTATGAGGTCACAAACGACATTATCGAAGGCCCCATGTCCGTTGTATTCGACGAGGCGGAAAACCGTATGCATACCATTAAGGCCGTAATGGTAGCTACTCTCGGAGACTGAGAGTGCGGAGGCACGAAAATGAACGAAGCTGAAAATAAAAACGAAAGGACCGTGCTGGCGGGGGCCTCAAGGGAAAAGCAAAAATATTTTTTTGAGAGAAAATTTGATTCCCTGCCCCAGTCGGTCAAGGATGAGATAAGAAACGTCTGCGTCATTATGGCCGAAAGGCTCGGCTGTACTTTCCTCATTTATTTTGAGGAAAACGGCGACGTGGGCTTTGAGATCATCAAAAACGAGGGAGACTTTGACTTTGACGACATAGGAGCGGAGCTTGAGATAAAAAGTCTCAGGTCGGAAAAGAAGGAACTCTTAAAGTCTCTCAAGCTGTGGTACGTCATAAATCTGACGGAGGAAGGCCGAAAGGTCAGGGAAGAACTTTTGAGACAAAGGGAAGAATAAATCAAAAAGGAGTGGATGATATGCTTTTGGTGATAGACGTAGGCAATACAAATATCGTACTTGGTGTATACAAGGGCAAAAAGCTCGTCGCAAGCTGGAGGATGACCACGTCAAACAGCCAGACCGCCGACGAGATAGGCATATTCATCCACCAGCTTTTTGATTATTCCGAGGTGGACGCCCTGGAGATTGACGCCATAATCATATCATCGGTTGTTCCGAACATAATGTATTCCCTTATCCATGGACTTGTGAAATATTTTCATATACAGCCCATGATAGTCGGCGCGGGAATGAAGACCGGCGTCAACCTGCTTATGGACAATCCCAGGGAAATGGGAGCAGACAGGATTGTGAAGCTGGTCGCCGCCTACGAGATATACGGCGGGCCGGCGATGGTGATCGACTACAGCACGGCCACCACCTATGACGTCATAAACGAAAAGGGAGTATTTGTTACGGGAATAACCGCCCCCGGCATACAGATATGCGCTGAGGCCCTTACGGTTTGCACGGCTCAGCTCCCCAACGTGGAGATCAGAAAGCCGAAATCCATCATCGTAAAAAATACTATCGGCAGCCTTCAGGCCGGTATTGTCTACGGCCACATAGGCGAGACGAAATATATAATCGAGCAGGTGAAGGAGGAACTTGGCCTGCCGGAGCTCAAGGTCATAGCCACCGGAGGAATGGCGAAGATTATGGAGAGCAACGGCCCGCTCTTTGACGTCATCGACCCTCTGCTGACCCTAAAGGGACTGAGGATCGTTTACGAGAAAAATAAAAAAGCTAAGACGGAGAAAGATAAGAAGTGAAAATAGGCAGTGTCACGTTGGACAACAACGTATTTTTAGGCCCCATGGCGGGGATCACCGACAGACCTTTCAGGACTTTATGCAGCGAGATGGGCTGCGGTCTTGTTTATTCGGAAATGGTCAGCGCCAAGGGGATTTATTATGATAACGAGAATACAAAGGAGCTTTTGGACATCGGCCTTGAGGAAAAGCCGGCGGCCATACAGCTTTTTGGCTCCGATCCCGAGATCATGGGCGCTATGGCAAAAAAGATCGAGGGGATAAACGCCGACACGGTGGACATAAATATGGGATGCCCCGTGCCAAAGGTGGTAAAAAACGGCGAGGGCAGCGCTCTTATGAAAACGCCGGAACTGGCCGGAAGGATAATAAGGGCGATGGTTGACAGCCAGAAAAAACCGGTGACCGTTAAGATAAGAAAGGGCTTTGACGACAGGAGCGTCAACGCCGTGGAGATGGCGCTCATAGCCCAGGAAAACGGAGCTTCGGCCGTGGCTGTCCACGGAAGGACAAGGGAGCAGTATTACAGCGGAAAGGCAGACTGGGACATAATAAAAAAGGTCAAGGAAGCCGTAAATATACCGGTAATAGGAAACGGCGACATTTTTGAGCCGCAGGACGCGGAAAGAATGCTGGAGTACACGGGCTGCGACGCGGTCATGATAGCGAGGGGAGCCCAGGGAAACCCATGGATCTTCAAAAGGACCGTACATTATCTGAAAACCGGCGAGCTTCTGGATAAGCCGACGCCGGAGGAAAGAATAAAAATGGCTTTAAGGCACGCCCGCATGCTTATTGATTATAAGGGCGAATATATCGGAGTCAGACAGATGAGAGCGCACATGGCATGGTATGTCAAGGGCGTGAGAGGGGCATCGTCCGTAAGGGACAAAATAAATCACGCGGAAAGCTATGAGCAGCTTGAGTATATTTTGAACGATATAGAATTTTAAAAGAGCCGCGCCGGGTATCGGCAGATGGCGGATTTATTGGATAAGTTTTTCAGGAGGACAAAGGAAATGAAAGGTTTTTTGAGAATGGCGGCCGTAATGGCGGCATCGGCGGTAATGCTTTCCGGATGCTCGGATAAGGCGGCCGAAACTAACGAAACAGCGGAAACAACGGAGGCTCAGGAAACGGCGGAGACAGGAGCGAGCCTGACAATAACGGCGGAGCCGGTAACCGAGGATGAATTCGGGATGCTCTATACCGAGGCGATGGACGAGCCTTCCGCGGAGGACTTCACAAAAATAACGATCAGCGTGGAAATGACCGGAATGACGCCCGGAACGGAAAGAAACGTAAAAATGCCCGTTCTCAGGACGCTTATGAATGACGCTGGAATAGGCGAGCTTTTTATGCTCGGCTCCGGCGGCAGCCAGAATGACCCCGAGGAGGATCATTCGGAATTTACGTCCGTAAACTATATATACAGCAGGGAGCTTACGGAGGACGACATAATGGACGTTATGTCCGAAGCTGAGGCCGTGGCGTCATATACCGGCGCGGATGGGCAGACCGTGGAGGAAGTTTTGCCGTTTGCCGACAATATCGAGTTCAAGGCTTAAATTTTGATTAATGTTGTCCGGAACGTCTTTACAAAGGGGCAATTCGGACGATAAAATAAACTATATGACATACGGAAGGGCCGGAGCCCTTCCGTTTTAATGTGACGAAAAAGCGGTTCGGAGACTTTACCGGATTCGTGCAGGGACTGCTTTGTAAAAAGCGGATTTGACAGCCAGATGGACTTGTGAGACGATTCAAAAATCGACAAAAAATCGACAAGGGAGAGATATGATGGAAAGAGATCTGACAACGGGGAGAATAACGGCAACGATGGTGCGCTTCGCCGTGCCGATGATAGTCGGCGACCTGCTCCAGCAGCTTTATAACGTGGTTGACACGCTAATAGTTGGGAAATTCGTCGGCAGAGACGCTCTGGCGGCCGTGGGTTCCTCCTATACGCTTATGACATTCCTTACGTCCATACTTCTCGGACTGTGTATGGGAAGCGGAACGGTGTTTTCCATGTACTATGGGGCGAAAAACAACGAGCGGCTGAAAAAAAGCGCATATACGTCGTTTATAATGATAGCGGTCTGCGCCGTGATACTGAGCGTCATAGTTTTCGCCTTTGTCGATCCGATAATGGCCTTTTTGCAGGTACCCGGCGAGGTATATCAGATGATGAGAAACTATCTTATGATAATCTTTACCGGCATCGCGGCCACGTTTTTATATAACTTTTTCGCCTTTTTGCTGAGGGCCTTGGGAAACTCGGTTGTTCCTCTGGCGTTTCTGGCGGTGTCGGCGGTAATGAATATCGTCCTTGACCTTGTTTTCGTGCTTGTTTTCGACATGGGCGTTGAGGGAGCCGCCATAGCGACGGTATTTTCCCAGTATGTTTCGGGAGTCGGGCTGGCCGTATATACGCTTGTGAAGCATAAGGAGCTGAGACCCGGCGGCGGAATATACGAAAAGGGACTGCTGAGGGAACTGGCGGACTTTTCCTTCCTCACCTGTCTGCAGCAGTCGATAATGAACTTCGGCATACTTATGGTGCAGGGGCTTATAAACAGTTTCGGCATCGTCGTTATGGCCGCGTTCGCCGCCGCCGTGAAGATAGATTCCTTCGCATATATGCCCGTGCAGGATTTCGGCAACGCCTTTTCCATATTTATCGCCCAAAACTATGGGGCGGGAGAGAAGGAAAGAATAAAAAAGGGCATAGCCGCGGCTTTCAAAATATCGGCGGTATTCAGCATAGCCATCAGCGTGGTGGTCTGCCTATTCGCCAAGCCTCTTATGCTCATATTCATACAGCCGCATGAGACGGAGGTGCTTGCCGTCGGAATGCAGTATTTGAGGGTGGAAGGAGCGTTTTACATAGGAATAGGCTGGCTGTTCCTTTTCTACGGGCTTTACAGAGCCGTAAGAAAACCGGGAATGTCCGTTGTGCTGACGATTATCTCTCTGGGAACGAGGGTCGTCCTCGCCTATACGCTTTCGGCTGTTCCGGCCATAGGCGTCCTCGGAATATGGGCGTCGGTGCCGATAGGATGGTTCCTTGCCGACGCAACGGGATTTTTATATTATATAAGAATGAGAAAACTGGGAATGATACTGCCGCAGAGAGAAAGATAAAACGGGCTATGTCTGACAAACCCCGAGATGTTGTTTGGCGCTTTAAAAAACCAAACGACTTTTACGGACGGAATGACAGGAATCCTCCGGAAAAAATAGACATAAAAAGATCCCCGCCACGGAGATGGAGCCGCGGACGGGGATTTTTCGTAATGTTTTATGCTGCCTTTAAAGAAACAGGATTTGCTTTATCAGAAAAGAACCTGCTCCTTTTCCGTGAGGGAAGCGATGGTAGCGTGCATATCCTTAAGATAGAACACAGCCATGGCGGGATTCTCGGCGGAGCCGTACATCTTGAGCAGATCGGGCATTACCTCAAATACCTTTTTCTTAGCCTCCATGTTATCGTTGTCAAAAACGACCTCACCTGTTACGCGAACAAATTTCGTATCAGGAGCCATTGAGCAGAACTCTATTTTAGGATTTTTTTCCATCTGCTTGCAGACTTTCTTGGGAAGGGCGGTAACCATATAGAATTTGCCGTCATAAACCATGTGGAAGCCAAAGGGTCTTACTCTGGGCTGTCCGTCGTCATCCGTGGCGAGATAAAAAATAGGATTTTTCTCCAAAAATTTCAATAATTCGTCCATAATATACAATCTCCCTTCTTGTCTTACAATAATAACTTACAATTTATATTATATACCTTTGCCTGAAAATAACAATAGTTTTAAAAAAACGACATACAAAAAAATACTTTTGTTCAGTCAGTAAAAAATGTAAATTTGTCACATTAACGGACTTGTTACTTTAGTGAAAAAGTGTTATAGTAATATTGATAGCATATATTGTATTTTATAAAGAGCAATTATACAAATGCTATAATTAAGCGCACATATCAAAATTTTCATTATGAAACCGGGAGGAATATTCTATGGGCAAAAAATACGTTTATATGTTCAGCGAAGGAAACGCTTCTATGAGAAATCTTTTGGGCGGCAAGGGCGCCAACCTTGCCGAGATGACAGTTATGGGACTTCCCATACCCCAGGGCTTTACGGTAACGACTGAAGCCTGTACGGAATATAACGAGGGCGGAAAAGTTCTTTCCGACGAGGTAGTGGCGCAGATAGAGGAGGCTCTTAAAAAGCTCGAAGCCATCGCGGGCAAGACCCTCGGCGACAACGAAAATCCCCTCCTTGTTTCAGTGCGTTCAGGCGCGAGAGCGTCCATGCCCGGTATGATGGACACGGTTCTTAACCTCGGACTTAACGATGTTTCGGTTCAGGGACTGGCCAAGGCGACGGACAACCCCAGATTCGCCTATGATTCATACAGAAGATTTATCATGATGTTTGCCGATGTTGTTATCGGTGTTTCAAAATCAAAATTCGAGAGAAAGCTCGATGAATACAAAGAGAAGGTTGGAGCCCAGTACGACACGGATCTTACAGCAGAGAACCTCAAAGAAGTCGTTGATATTTTCAAACAGATATATCTTGAGGATCAGGGAAAGGATTTCCCTCAGGATCCCAAGGAACAGCTCTTTGAGGCGGTAAAGGCCGTATTCCGTTCATGGGATAACCCCAGAGCCTTCACATACAGAAGGATGAACGATATCCCCTACAGCTGGGGAACAGCCGTAAACGTACAGATGATGGTATTCGGAAACATGGGCGACACATCCGGAACGGGCGTTGCCTTCACGAGAAACGCCGCAACCGGCGAGAAAGCCATTTTCGGAGAATATCTTATCAACGCTCAGGGCGAGGACGTTGTTGCCGGCGTAAGAACGCCTAAGACGATAGCTACCCTGGAAAAGGATATGCCCGACGTTTACGTTCAGTTTATGGACATAGCCAACAAGCTCGAACAGCATTATAAAGATATGCAGGATATGGAGTTCACCATTGAAAAAGGAAAACTCTACTTCCTCCAGACAAGAAACGGAAAGAGAACGGCCAATGCCGCCCTTAAGATCGCCGTTGATATGGTTGACGAGGGACTTCTTACAACGGACGAGGCTCTTATGAGAGTCGAGCCCAAACAGCTTGACCAGCTTCTTCACCCCGCCTTTGACCAGAGCGCCCTTAAGGCTGCGAAACCTCTCGGAAAGGGACTTCCCGCTTCGCCCGGAGCAGGAGCAGGAAAAGTGTACTTCACGGCAGAGGACGCCAAAGCGGCCGCCGAGGCAGGAGAGAGAGTCGTTCTTGTAAGACTTGAGACGTCTCCCGAGGATATCGAGGGTATGGCCGTTGCGGAAGGAATACTTACGGTCCGCGGAGGAATGACAAGCCACGCAGCCGTTGTTGCCAGAGGTATGGGACGCTGCTGCGTATCAGGATGCGAGGCTATAAAGATGAATGAGGAAGCCAAGGAATTTACCTTAGGCGGAGTTACGATAAAAGAAGGAGATTACATAAGCCTTGACGGTTCCACCGGAAATATATACGGAGAGGATATACCTACGACCGCACCCGAGATGACGGGCAACTTCGCTAAATTTATGGCTTGGGCCGACGCAAGGAGAGATCTTAAGGTAAGAACAAACGCCGACACGCCCAAGGACGCTCAGACGGCCATCGGATTCGGAGCCGAGGGTATCGGACTTACCCGTACGGAGCATATGTTCTTTGAGGAAAACAGAATACTTAAGTTTAGAAAGATGATACTTTCCGACAGCGTTGAGGAAAGGGAGGAAGCCCTTGCCGGAATCATGCCTTACCAGAAGGAGGACTTCATCGGAATATACAAGGCTATGCAGGAGAGACCTGTTACAATCAGGCTTCTTGACCCGCCTCTCCATGAGTTCCTTCCCACAACGGAAGAGGAATTTGAGATCCTCGCAAAAGAGATGAACAAGAGCGTTGAGGAGCTTAAGATAAAGGCAAGAGGACTTCACGAGCTCAATCCTATGATGGGCCACAGAGGATGCCGTCTCGCCGTTACATATCCCGAAATCGCAAGAATGCAGGCAAGAGCCATTTCCGAGGCCGCCATTGAGGTAAACAAGGAGCTTGGAATAAATATCGTTCCCGAGATTATGATCCCTCTTGTAGGAGAGTCAAAGGAGTTCAACTATGTAAGAGAAATCGTTGACGAGACCGTTAAGAAGGTAATGGAGGAAAAAGGCGCTGATCTTAAATATCTCATCGGAACAATGATCGAGATCCCCAGAGCCTGCCTTGTGGCTGACAAAATCGCGCAGACGGCCGAATTCTTCTCATTCGGAACAAACGACCTTACACAGATGACCTACGGCCTTTCAAGGGATGACGCAGGAAAGATACTTTCCGACTACATTGACAAACTCATCTATGAGGGAGACCCTACGGCTAAGATCGACCGCGAGGGCGTTGGCCAGCTTATGAAGATCGCCGTTGAGAAGGGCAGAAGCGTTCGCCCCGACCTTCATCTTGGAATATGCGGAGAGCACGGAGGAGATCCTTCATCCGTTGAGTTCTGCCATATGATCGGACTTGACTATGTATCATGCTCGCCTTTCCGCGTGCCCATAGCAAGACTTGCTGCGGCTCAGGCGGCTATCAATTATCCGAGGAAGTAAATTAATATTTGAACTTTTAGCAGGCGGAGGAAACTCCGCCTGTTTTTGTACACAGAATTTAATGGCAAATCTCAAGCGGATAAATGAAGCATCGCTTACTTTTATGTAAAATAATAGTAGAATATAAAACTTGATTATGGTAAAATATAACTGGGAAAATATTGTGGCTTTAAATCATAAAGGTGATAGATTTATGCGAAAGTTTATGATTTTTTTATCAATACTGACGTTATGCGCCGTACCACAGGTGGCTTACGCGGAAAATGTCAATACGACTAAAGACGGAATAGAGCTTGAACCGTTGGGACATGGAGCCTACGGTCACAGTCTCAATGAAGTGAAAAGCGGAGAACTTATTGAGGCAGAACCAACGGAATACGATGATATTTACCGTATTGACGGGGAGGAGTATGTAATAAAGGTTCTTGACGGAGAAGGCGTAGACAATGACGTATACCAGTCCGTAAAGAAGGAGAGCTATGAGCCGGACGAAACTGACGAGCTTATGGATATGCTTGGGGAAAATGGATATCCCAAAACATATATAGACCGTGTAAAAAGGACTATTGAAAGGCAGAAGGATTTAGGCAATGATAATTTAAAGGTGTCGGTTTTTATGCCTGAAGAACCGGCTTTAACAAGAAGCGGTGACGAAGAAACAATATATTATGAATATTCAGGATATAACTTTAAAGATACTATCACTACTTATGAAAATTGTAGCTCAGGTATGGAGACAATAGGCGAAGGAGAAGGAACAAATAATATAATCGGCAAACTGATAATATTTGCCTTTTTGGGAGGATCAGGGTTTATAAGTCCAATTTTTACCGGAATAATGTCATTCTATGAGATATATAAAATGTTTGAGGGTACGGCATTAAAAGGAGGACAGATGGACAGGATATCAGGCAATATTGTGTATGACAAGTATGATAAAATTACGGCAGCTGCCACTTCCGGAGGTTCATATACTCTAGGATATTGTGTCTCTTCAAAAGTGTATACGGATCGTATTGATATTTATGAATTTTTTACCGAGACGGGAAAGTCTGTGCTTGAGGAACGGAGAAGGGGAGAAATAATTTTTTCGGATAACTTTAAAAATCCGGCGAAAAAAGTATTGGAGGAAGCGCCTAACTCAGTATGTCACGATGATGAGTTATATACGGATATATTCCAAGATGGCAAATTTTATTTCTAAACAATTTTATATAAAATAGCAATAAATAATAGCTTTGGGAGGTGCGTTATGAAAAGACTCTACAGGCTGATTTTGGCCGCCGTCGTTATAATTGCCGTGATTATTGCCGTAAAGTGGATGAGAGCCGAGCGTTTTACGGAGAAGAATAACGAACTGCCCATAGAGAATATGGAGACTTGCGAGATAAGCCGTGAGATTCTGTTGGATAAAATATATTCCATAGAGGACAGGATGGCGGAGATTGAATATGACGGGGATATAATACTGAAAATGGGCAAAATAGAGAACGGCGAGTTAGGCCGTATAATGATGAAAAGTATGACGTTCCGATTTGATGATCTGCTTGTCGACATGGAGGCGTATTTTGAAGTGGACGAGGAGAACGGAATGGTAGATGATACGCTGTTTGCGTGGTCAATGCCAAGAGAGACAGATAAGGGCTACGGGCAGGCGTATATATTTGATTTTACCAAAAACGAATATCCCGCAGGAGAGGCCAACATCAGGGTCAGAGGTATTTATAACGGCAGGGGCGAGTACATGAACCTTTACTACAGAGACGGTGAAAATACCGGCGAATTTTAAAAATACATATATTGGACAAATGCCGTGGGGATGCCTGCGGCGTCAGACTGTCAAAAAACTAATCCATTGTGAGCGGGAGGGTTCGGGAGTCGAAGGGACTCCTGAGTTTAATCCGCAGGCGGAATTCATTTCCGCCGAGGATTCTGCGCCCTGACAAAGTTCAGGGCTTTTCGCAGAAATAGGGATTTATTGCCTTAATTTAAACTCGAAAAAGTCCCGAAGGACTTTTTCGACACGCTGCGCCGTGGGGATGCCTGCGGCGTATATTTATGCGTATATTCGGGCGGCTTTTGGATTTCTTACGATTTTATTAAGGTGACTATTAATTATTTCACGGTACTTGACATTACAAGGTACTGGATATAATATTATATTACAGAAAGGAGATAGGCTATGAACGTACAATTAAAAAAAGGCATACTTGAACTGATAGTCCTTGTGGCTGTCAGAGAAAAAGATATGTACGGATATGAGCTTGTTGCCGAGGTCTCCAAGGTGGTTGACGTAAACGAGGGTACGATATATCCCCTGCTGAAAAGACTGACCAACGAAAAATATTTCGAGACATACCTGAGAGAGTCGACAGAGGGCCCGCCAAGGAAATATTATCATCTGACGGCTTCAGGCATTCTGTATATGGAGGAGCTTCGCGGCGAGTGGACGGAACTTCAGGACGGAGTAAATAGTTTTTTAAAGGAGCACGGATATGAATAAGAAAGAGTTTTTAGATGAGCTTGAAAAAAAGATTCGGGTGCTGGATAAAAAGGAAATAAGCGATATACTTGACGAGTATTCTCAGCATATAGATATGAGGATGGAAAGCGGGCTCAGCGAGGATGAGGCCATAAAGGACTTTGGAGATATGGACGAGCTGGCCGCTGAGATACTTGAGGCCTATCACGTTGATCCTGAGTATGACAGCGCCGGAAAACAGGACGGCATAGGGAAAAAGGCCGAGGCTTTGGCCGGGGAGATAACATCGACCGTCAAGGGGCCGTTAAAAAGATTCTTTATCAAGTGTAAGGAGATGGCGGTGAAATTCGCCCGCTGGATAAAGTCGTTCTTCGTGTATGAGGAAGACGGCGCGGAAACGGAGGAATCCGAGCCGGCGTCAAAATTCAGAGCCAAAGCGGATAAAATGAGAAGAAAGGCTGACAGAATAGAACAAAGCGGAATAAAAAAGATTGGAAAAACAGAGTACAAGTATATGAGAAAGGCCGAAAAGGCGGAAAGAAGACACGAGATAAAGGCGGAGAAAAGAGAGCTTAAAAATATGAAAAAAGCGGCTCGCATAGCTTCCGCCGGAGAAAGACACGAAAAGAGGAAAGGAAGGGTGTCGAACATCATGGGAGCGATTTTATCATTTTGCGTATCGGTCATAGCCATATTTTGCCTGATACCGGTAACGATAGCGGCCGCATTTTCGGTTTTTGGATTGGGAATCTCACTTGTAATGCTTTTTGGGGGATATCCTATAGCCGGAATATTCATAGCGCTGCTTGGAGCTACGGTGGCGGCGGCCGCGCTTTGGCTGTTCCTGGCGTCGTTTGTGGGAAGAAGACATAAAAAATATCTTGTCAGGGAATATGTTTATGACGCGGATGAGGACTTTATAAAAGCAAATAAAGACCGCCGTCATAATAAGACAGAAGAGAACGATGCTGAGGAAAACGAAGCGTCAGACAGCTCGGAAACGGAAAAAGATTCCGCTGAATATGAAAACGGGGATGAAACGGAAGACTCGGAAGGAATAGAAGAAATAGAAGAGAGCGGAAAACCTTTCGCGGGTGAGGAGACGGAGCCCCAAACGTACGCTCAGGCCACGGAGGACGAGAGAAGAAAACGCATCGCTAAGGAATATCTCATAGAGGAAGGAGAGGATGAAAAATGAACAGAAAAAGACTGGTAATAATATTTCTGCTGGGAGTTCTGGTGTGCGGCCTTGGCTGCGGCATATCATTCGCGCAGTTCTCATCCTTTGACTACGCCGGAAAAAAGATTATCGGAAGCGAGAATACGGAGAGCAAAACTTTGACGGAAGAGATAAGCTCGGCGGGATATATATATATCGATGATTTAAGAAGATATTATGACGCTGAAATCGTAGGAGATAACACTGTGCCTGCGAATGAGATAGTATTTGATATAACATATAACCCTGATCTGATAGATCCCCAGCTTGGCCACGACTGGCATATAAATGACGGCGAAAATGAAAGAGCCTTTGATTCTTACTATATATACGGCTACCGAGGCGATGACATAGAATACTTCTTTGAGATAAAGGACGAGATTTTAGCGGACATTAAAGAGAAGAAAATCGGTTCCTACGAGATGCAAGACATAGTGTCCGTTACCGTAAGGCTCAATCCGAATAATATGAACAGACTGAACTACTGGTGATAAATTTTATAGATCAAAGCGGAGGAACAATCCTCCGCTCAGCGTGTCGAAAAAGTCCTTCGGGACTTTTTCGAGTTTAAACTAAGGCAATAAATCCCTATTTCTGCGGAAAGCCCTGAACTTTGTCAGGGCGCAGA
>CAJFHC010000028.1:24117-41499 GCA_904378045.1 Candidatus Metalachnospira gallinarum
CGGAAAGATATCCGGACGCCGGAGGCGGCTTTGGCCAAAGGCCAAAGTACTGAACAGTACCCTTCCGCTCACAATGGATTAGTTTTTTGACAGTCTGAGCGGAGGAACAATCCTCCGCTTTTTGTATGTCTATCGGCTTTCTTTTTCCAAAAACTTTTTATAAGTCATATCCATTCCAAAGGCGCCTAAGGGAGCCGTTATTATTATGGCCGCGACAGCCACGGTAAGTATAAGAGCGCCGCAGGGAAGGCCGAGGGAGAGGGGCACGGACCCGATGGCGGCCTGCACCGTGGCCTTTGGTATATAGGCTATCATACAGAAGAGACGCTCACGTCTGCTGAGCTTTGTGCCGAGAACACAGAAGAATACTCCGGCGACCCTGAATATCAGGGCGAGGAATATCATAATGACAACGCCGAAACCTGCCGAAAGGGCATAATCTATATCCACGGCGGCTCCGACAAGAACAAAAAGTATTACCTCGGCCGCTATCCACAGCTTGGCGAATTTCTGCGAAAGTCTTGAAGATACCGAAGGAATGGTTTTTGTTTTTATGACAAGAGCCATAGCCATAACGGCAAGAAGCCCGGAAAGGGGAATTATGCCTTCGAGCCAATCTTCCAGAGAAACGAGTATGAAGGAGAGTCCGAGGACGATGACGACCTTTGTGCTGTTTCTTATGTATCTGCCGCTTTTGAAGCAAAATTCAAAAAACGAGGAGACCGCCAGACCGAAGACGCTGCCCACGGCTATGCCGCAGACAATGGAGACAGGTATGCTGGCAAAGCTGACGGCGTTTATGTTCCCGCCCTGCGCCAGAGATGTGAAGGTGGTAAAAAGAACAATGACAAAAACATCGTCAAGGGACGCTCCGGCAAGTATAAGCTGGGGTATGCCCTTTTTCGTTCCGTATCCCTCATCCATCAGCTTTACCATTTTGGGCACGACGACAGCCGGAGATACCGCCGCCAGAACCGAGCCCATAAGCGCGGCTTCCACACGGGTTATGCCCAAAATAGACGGAGCGATGGCGGTATACGCGGCCACCTCGAAACAGGCGGGCAGAAAAGACATCAGAAGCGCCGGGCGGCCTATCTTTTTAAGGTCGGCGATGTCAAGGGAAAGGCCGGCCTTTATAAGTATGATAATAAGGGCTATCTGACGGAGCTCTGACGATATGGAAAGTATCTTTTCGTCAAGAAGCCCAAGAACGCAGGGGCCCAGTATTATGCCCGTGGCCAGCATACCGAGTATCCTCGGAAGTTTAAGCCTTTCACAGACGGCGGCAAGGGTCAGACCGAAAATAAAAATAAAAGCGAGTGATGTTAACATGATTTCCTCCTTGCTGTTCCGGCGCCGGCAGGGCGCGGGAAAATTAAAAAAAGCTGACAACTCCGTCGTAAAAACAACAGAAGTCATCAGCTTTAACAAGCGGTTTTGGCGTAAGCCCGGGGAGAACCTCATTCCCCGCGCGGAAAACTCCGCAAAAATATATTAACCGATATTTGACCGTAAATCAAGAGTTATTTTCCGCTTTCGCCATAGTTGGAAAGGACTCTTGCCGAAGGGTCGTCCACATCGCAGCCCTCCCAGCTTTTGTTGGGCATCCAGAAATCTTTTATCATTCGGGACTCACCGGGATAGTATTTCTCGAATATGTCCCTGTAAAGGAGTGATTCCTTTGTAAACGGTCTGGCGTGAACGTATTTTTTACAGCCTTCCTCAAATTCCTCATCGGTATACATACTCTCGGCGTATTCCTTGAGATCGTCCACCATGGAATGGCCAACGGCGTCGGAGAAAGCGGCCTTTTCCCTGAAAAGTATGTCGTGGGGGAGCAGATCGCCATCGAAGGCATGGCGGAGAAGGTATTTTCCTTTGTTATATTTGTTCATTTTAAGCTCGGGATCAACGCTCATGACGTACTCGGCAAAGTCAAGATCTCCGAACGGAACCCTTGCCTCAAGGGAGTTTACCGATATACATCTGTCGGCGCGGAGAACGTCATACATATAAAGCTCGTCTACCCTCTTTTTGGCCTCGGCCTGGAATTCTTCGGCGCTGGGGGCGAAATCCGTATATTTATAGCCAAAGAGTTCGTCGGATATTTCGCCGGTGAGCAGGACACGGATGTCCGTATGCTCGTGGATATACTTGCAGACCAGATACATTCCCATGCTCGCCCTGATAGTAGTGATATCGTATGTTCCGATGGCCGCGATAACGGTCTCAAGGGCATTGATAACATCATCCCTTGTTATGATTACTTCCGTATGGTCGCTGCCGATGTAGTCGGCGACTTCTCTGGCGTATTTAAGGTCAATAGCATCCTTATCCATTCCGATGGCGAACGTCTTAATGGGCTTTTTAAGTATTCTGGCTGAAACGGCGCACACAAGGGAGCTGTCCAGTCCGCCGCTCAAAAGAAAACCAAGAGGAGCGTCGGCGTCAAGTCTCTTTCTTATGCCAAGTTCCAGCTTGTCATGTATTTTTTTGCAGACCGTCTCAAGATCGTCATGGCAATACTCGCTTACATCGGTAACACGGCGGTACATGACGAATTTCTCGCCATCGTAGTAATAGCCGGGAGGGAAGGGGAAAACTTCCTCAACAAGGCCGACAAGGTTTTTAGCCTCGCTGGCGAAGGCGATGGAGCCGTCGGCTTTTAAATAGCCGTAAAAAAGCGGTCTTATTCCGATGGGGTCTCTCGCGGCGATGTATTTGTCCTTTTTGCCGTCATAGATTACCATAGCGAACTCGGCGTCAAGCCTTTTGAACATTTCCACGCCGCATTTCAGATAAAGCGGAAGTATTATCTCGCAGTCAGAACCGCTTTTGAAAGTAAATTCCTTTGAAAGTTCCTTTTTAAGGGCGCGGAAGCAATAAATTTCGCCATTACATACAACGGAGTTTTCGCCGAGGGTGAAGGGCTGCATGCCGCTTTCCTCAAGACCCATGATGGCCAGACGGTGAAAACACAAATATCCCGATTTTGTTTCAAGTATCCTTGACATATCCGGTCCCCTGGATATGGTCCTGTCAAAATACTCTTTAAAATCCTCCGGTTTTAATGTTTTACTTGTAATACCCATAATTGAACACATAAAAAGCACCTCCGAATTATTATGCAGCTTCATATTATCCCAAAATTTTAGGACGAATAGCTGCGATCCGCGGTGCCACCTAATTTACTGTTTTAAAACAGTCCCCTTAAGACTCTGACAAGTCCCGACGGCTTAACGCGCCGTTGACGCCTCACCTACTGATCTGGTCAAAATGTTCGGATCGGTGCTCCGAAGTGTTATTCTTCCGGGCTCTTACACGGGGTTTCCACTGTCTCCCGCTCACTGTGGCAGAATTCCACGGAATACTTCTCTTCATCATAGCAGATAACGATGTGATTAAGTTTGTGTGAGTATGATACACCCGGACGGAACCGGTGTCAATAGGATTTTTGATTTTGGTGAAATATTAATAAATTTAATAATTCTGCTATAAATTTTTTAATGAAATATTTATGGAGATTTAAAAGCGATATTTCATATATGCCAAATCAAAATATATTCCGAAACGGTAATTTTCGCGTATTGACAAAAGCCCGGGCGTCGAATATAATATAACCGTTGCGGAGCAAAGGCGCTTCCCCTGAACACGGGAGGACTTTGCTCTTTTTCATTTTCAGACATATATTTTCAGAAGGAGTGTAGATCAATGCCCAAATATAGCAAGGAAGACATTATAAAAATCGTTGAGGAAGAGGATATAAAATTTATCCGCCTTCAGTTCACCGATATTTTCGGTCAGCTCAAGAACGTGGCGATAATGCCCTCGCAGCTTGAGAAGGCGCTCAACAATCAGATCATGCTCGACGGAAGCTCCATAGAGGGCTTTGTGCGTATCGAGGAGTCGGATCAGTATCTTTATCCCGATCTCAACACGTTTACCATCCTTCCCTGGAGACCCCAGCACGGCAGGGTTGCCAGACTTATCTGCGATATCCATAACCCCGACGGAACGGCCTTTGTGGGCGATCCCAGAGGAGCGCTGAAAAAGGTGCTCAAGAGGGCTGCCGATATGGGATATACGTTCAATGTAGGACCGGAGCTTGAGTTCTTCCTCTTCCAGACAGACGACGAGGGAAAACCGACGACAAAGACCAACGACGAGGCCGGATATTTTGACCTCGGACCCCTTGACCACGGCGAAAGCACAAGGCGCGAGATCTGCCTCACCCTTGAGAATATGGGCTTTGAGATAGAGGCGTCCCACCACGAGGTTGCGGCCGGACAGCACGAGATCGACTTCAAATACGCAGAAGCGCTCACCGCGGCGGACAACATTATGACATTCAAGATGGCCGTAAAGACCATCGCTCAGAAAAACGGACTTCACGCCACATTTATGCCCAAACCCATTTTCGGTATAAACGGATCGGGTATGCATACAAATATGTCGCTTTTCAAGGACGGAAAAAATATATTCTTCGATCCCGACGGAGAAAGAAAGCTCTCTAAGGAGGCTTACAGCTTCATCGCCGGACTTCTCCATCATGTGAAGGGAATGGCCGCCATCACAAATCCCCTTGTAAATTCATACAAGAGGCTTGTTCCCGGATATGAGGCTCCCTGCTATCTCGCATGGTCAGCCGGAAACAGAAGCGCCCTCATAAGGATACCTTCGGCCAGAGGAAACAGCACAAGAGTAGAGCTTAGAAGCCCCGACCCTTCATGCAACCCTTATCTTACAATGGCAGTCTGCCTTGCCGCCGGACTTGACGGAATTGAAAAGGGAATGACTCCTCCCGCCGAGATCAGCGACAACATCTTTGATATGTCAAGAAGGGAAAGAAGGGAAAGAGGAATCGAGAACCTTCCCGGCTCACTTGCGGAGGCGATCTATGAGTTTGAGCACGACGACGTTATAACCGGCGCCCTCGGAAAACATATCGTTAACCAGTACATCAGTGGAAAAGAGAAGGAATGGGACGAGTATATTACCAGCGTAAGCAGCTGGGAGGTTGGAAAGTATATCGTCGCTTTCTGATATTTAAAAAAGCGGATAAAAAATATTTTTACGGAAATAATACCGTTAGGAAAAAGGCTTCGAGAATGATCGGAGCCTTTTTTAACAAGCCATATATTATCAAACGGCGGCCGGAGAAAAAACATCGTGAAATAAATAATAATTATTGTTATTTGAGAATTGATGTGATATAATTAAACCATAAAATATACCGGACGACAGTTCAAATAGGAGGTAGAGATATGAAAAGAATGAAGGACGTTTACCGCTGTATCGTGTGCGGCGGAGATATGCAGGTTATAAAATTCGACAAAAAAGAAAGAAAAGTATATTATCGCTGTGAGCGCTGCGGCTATGAGGAAACTCTGACCTTTGAGGAAGCCGGAGTGGACGATGAGGAGTACGCTTTCTTCATACTCAGGGAGGACGGAACGCTTACATGGGAATGCCCCGAAAGCGGAATAAAGACGGAGACCGTTGACGAAACCACGGACTTCACTCCTTATTACAGCATCGAGCATCTCTGTCCCGAGTGCTGCGAGGACTGATCTGTTTAGGAAAATAAATTGAAGAATATTTTGACGCGGCAGACGCTTCTGAAAAACGGAGCGTCTTTTTTATTGCCCGAAAAAGGCCGGAAAATCAAGGTTTTTCGGACACCGAGGGTAGAATGACTAAAATTTTGTGAAAAATAAATAAATATTTTGGCTAAAAAACAGAGATATTTACACTTTACTTTAGCGTGCTACTATGATAATATGTTAAAGACTTGATAAAACAAAAACTTAGGAGGAGAAAGATATGAAGAAATTTTTAGCAATAGCTGCGGCAATCGTTATGGCTGCCGGCGTTATGAGCGGATGCTCAAGCTCCACAACGGAGGAAACGCCCGTTGAAGGCGAAGAAACAACGGAAGAAGGCGCCGAGGGCGAGGAGACCGCCGAAAGGACACAGTTTATCGTCGGATTTGACGCTGAGTACCCTCCCTACGGATATATGGACGAGAACGGAGAGTATGTCGGATTTGACCTTGACCTTGCTCAGGAAGTCTGCGACAGGAACGGATGGGAGCTTGTAAAACAGCCCATCGACTGGAACTCAAAGGATATGGAGCTTAACTCTGGTTCTATCGACTGTATCTGGAACGGATTTACTATGACTGGCCGTGAGGATGAATATACATTCAGCGATCCCTATGTTGACAACAGCATTGTTTTTGTAGTTCTTACGGATTCCGATATCCAGACAAAGGATGACCTCGCCGGAAAGGTAGTCGTTACACAGGCCGGTTCATCAGCTCTTACGGCTCTTACGAACGAGGAGGACAATGACGAGAATCTCGCTCTTGCCGCTTCATTCGCTTCCCTTGAGCAGGTAGCGGATTACAACACGGCGTTTATGGAGCTTGAAAGTGGACTTGTTGACGCCATCGCCGTTGACATCGGAGTTGCTCAGTACCAGCTTACATCAAGGGGAGATACTTTCAGACAGCTTGAGGAACCCCTTTCAACAGAGCAGTACGCAATAGGATTCAAACTTGGAAACACGGAGCTCAGGGATCAGGTTCAGGCTACTCTCAACGAAATGGTTGAGGACGGAACATTCGACGAGATCGTTGCCAACTACAGCGATTACAACCTTGACCAGATGGTTTGCCTTGGAAAATAATAAACAATACACAGCAGGGTGTCGGCGCTGTCGGCACCCTTTTGAATGTTTGAAAATATCAGATGCTGCGATTTCCGGCGAAGACGTATCTTCGCCGCTTTGCGCGTCTGTCGGAAATAAAAGGTTTTTAACTGAAAGGAATGATCTTTATGTCCTTTTCCACAATGATGCTCCAGCTTGGAAACGGTTTTGGACAGACCGTTCTTATTTTCGTTCTGACGCTGCTGTTTTCCCTTCCTCTGGGACTTTTGGTGGCGTTTTGCCGAATGTCGAAAATAGCTCCTCTAAGATGGATAACCAAAATATTCATATCAATACTCAGGGGAACGCCGCTTATGCTCCAGCTTATAGTCGTGTTCTTCGGACCGTTCTACATATTCAAGATAGGTCTTTCAAGCTCGTACAGATTCATAGCCATAATAATAGGCTTTTCCGTGAACTATTCGGCCTATTTTGCCGAGATATATCGTTCGGGAATAGAATCCATACCCGTGGGACAGTATGAGGCGGCCAATGTACTTGGCTACAGCAGGAGACAGACCTTTACCCACATCATATTCCCGCAGATGGTAAAAAGGGTGCTCCCTCCCGTGACAAATGAGGTCATCACCCTTGTAAAGGATACATCCCTTGCCTTTGCCATAGCCTATACGGAGATGTTCACCATCGCCAAACAGATAGCCGCCGCGGAGACCAGCGTTCTGCCGCTGTTTGTGGCCGGAGTGTTCTACTTTGTGTTCAACCTTATCGTTGCGCAGGTCATGGACAGGATAGAAAAACGTATGAACTATTACCGTTAAGGAGGGGAGAAATATGAAAATACTTGAGATAAACCGATGCAGAAAGCAGTTTGGCGGCCTTGAGGTGCTTAAGGATATTTCCCTCTCCGTGGAGGAAGGAAAGGTCGTTTCGATCATCGGCCCGTCAGGCTCGGGAAAATCCACGCTTTTAAGGTGCGCGACGCTGCTTGAGACCATGGACGGCGGCGACCTCATATATTTGGGGGATTACGCGGCTAAGGACGAAGGAGCGGGCTCCGTTTACGCCCAGCCCCAGGAGCTTAGAAGGCTTAAGGCCAATTTCGGGCTCGTGTTCCAGAACTTCAATCTTTTCCCTCACTATTCCGTAATGAGGAACATAACCGAGGCTCCCATACTCGTGCAGAAAAGAAACAAGGACGAGGTATATGAGGAAGGTCTCGCTCTGCTTAGAAAAATGGGGCTTGAAGGCAAGGAGGATTCTTATCCCTATCAGCTCTCCGGCGGACAGCAGCAGAGGGTATCCATCGCCAGAGCCCTCGCCATGAAGCCCAAAATACTTTTCTTTGACGAGCCTACATCTGCCCTTGACCCGGAGCTTACGGGAGAGATACTTAAGGTTATAAACGATCTGGCGGCTGAGCATATGACAATGGTCATCGTTACCCACGAGATGTCCTTTGCCAGAGACGTATCGGATCATATCATATTTATGGACGGCGGCGTGATTGTTGAGGAAGGAAGCCCCGAGGCTGTCATCAACAATCCACAGCAGGAGAGGACAAAACTTTTCCTCAGCCGTTTCAGAAGATAGGTGAGGGAATGAAAGTCGATTTTGTAAAGCTCTCGCCGACGGAAAATATGACGGTCATCGTCACCTCGCCGGTGGAAAGGGAAAAACAGCTTAAAACCGGCACGGAACTTATAAAGTACGCTTCGGTGAACGCCGAGCAGGCCGGATTTCTTGAAAAGCCGAAAAACGCCGGAGCCGCCCTCGCGCTCAGAATGATGGCCGGGGAGTTCTGCGGCAACGGAACCATGTCAGCCGCCGTATACTGGGCGTGGAAAAACGGAATAAAAAAGGGCGAAAGCATATCCGTTCCTTTGGAGGTGTCCGGGGCGGACGGCGTTCTGGAATGCGAAGTTTATGCCGTTGATCCGGAAAACGGCGTATTTACGGCAGAGGTAGATATGCCGCTGCCCCAAAACATAGGCATGGGCGTATATGAGATAGGCGGAAAAAGCCTTAGGCTGCCGACGGTGAAGTTTGAGGGAATAACGCATGTCATTGTGCCCGCGGACGCTTTAGGCGGAGACGCGAAGAAAATATTGGAGGACTCCGTTTATTCCGTTGGAAAAAATATCGCAACGGACGCGTTTGGACTTGTCCTGTTTGACGAGGAAATGATGGAAATGACGCCCCTTGTGGCGGTCAGGTCAGCGGGAAGCCTTTGCTGGGAAAGGGGCTGCGGCAGCGGAAGCGAAGCCGTGGGAGCCTATCTTGCCGAAAAATACGGCGGATCCCTGCGGGTGAGGCTGAGACAGCCCGGCGGCATCATCGAGGCAACGGTTGACTATGACGGAGAAATAGAAAATATCGCTATCAAAGGCACGGTCAGGATAGTGGCCGAGGGAAGAGCCTTTGCGGAGGATTAAAAACCTTTTGCCGCTTCCGTTTAACGGAGGCGGTTTTTTGTTGCCTGCGAAGACCTATGGATGATATAATCGCTTTAGGTGATGAACGTGAAAAAGATATATTTCGACAATGCCGCCACGTCATTTCCAAAGCCGGACGGAGTGGCTGAGGCGGTATATGATTATATAAAATTTAACGGCATGAACATTGGCAGGGGAGTGTATGAAAAAGCCTTCGCTTCAGCCGAGGGAGTATACGAGACGAGGGAGGCGCTTTGCGGCCTTTTTAATTTCAGCAAGCCGTCCAACGTAATATTTACGGTTAACGTAACGGAAGCGCTGAACATGGTCATAAAGGGACTGCTGCGCCCCGGAGACCACGTCATTGTATCGTCCCTTGAGCACAACTCCGTAATGCGGCCTTTGACACAGCTTTTGAAGAGCGGAGTCTACTTTGACAGGGCGCCCTGCGACTCAGAGGGAAACAGCTTCGGGGTGGAGGAACTCATAAGGGACAACACAAAGGCGGTCATATTTTCCCATGTGTCCAATGTATGCGGAACAATAGCGCCCATGGAGAAAATAGGGGAAATATGCAAAAAACATGGGCTGATATTTATAGCCGACTGCGCCCAGAGCGGCGGAAGCGTGAATGTTGATATGGAGAGAATGAACATTGACGTCCTCTGCTTTACCGGCCACAAATCCTTGCTTGGCCCCCAGGGAACAGGAGGATTTATAATAAGGGACGAGACCGTGCCGCTAATCGAGCCGCTTATAAGCGGAGGAACGGGAAGCGTTTCCGATTTGGAAACGGTTCCGGATTTCCTTCCGGACAGATTCGAGGCCGGGACGCTCAATATCGCCGGCATATATGGACTGAAAGCAGGACTTGAGTTTATAAAAAGAATCGGCGTGGATAACATTCACAGGCGTGAAATGGAGCTGACAAAAAGATTTCTGGACGGAGTGAGGGAATTGGGAGGCTGTCGTATAGTCGGAAAAAAGGGCGTTGAGGGAAGAACGCCGGTGGTGTCTTTGGATATGGAAGAGGATGTGTCGGAGACGGCGTTCAGGCTTGACCGGGAATATGGAATAATGACAAGGGTCGGTATGCACTGCGCTCCCAACGCGCATAGGGCATTGGGAACCTTCCCTAAGGGAACCATAAGATTTTCGTTCGGATATTTCAACACGGAGGAGGAAATAGACGCCGCCGTTGAGGCGCTGAGAAAAATAACGAATAGATAAGCGGCCGGATAAGCTCCGGCCGCTTTTATGTTTTGAAAAAATCAGATCGTTTAAGCCATTATATAATTGAGTATGCATATATATTGCAGAGCCGTTCCGGCCAGAACAAAAATATGGAAAACGAAATGCATATAGCGTTTTTTCTTGCCGACTCCGTAGAGTGCCGCTCCAATGGTGTAGCATACTCCGCCTCCGGCCAGATACGCCGTTCCGACAGCACCGGCCGCCGACCATATCGTCGGTATGAGGAAAATGGCGAACCATCCGAGGGCTATATAACATACCATTGAAAAGCGGGAATACTTTTGCAGGTCAGCCGCCGTAAAGGAAATTCCAAGGGCAGCGGCTCCCCAGACGCCCAAAAGAACGATGACGGCCTTTACCGGTGACACGGGGAAGATCGCGTTGAGCACGACGGGAGTATAGGTTCCGGCAATAAGTATATATATGGTGCAATGGTCAACTATGCGGAGTATTTGTTTTGTGAGCCTGTTGGCGGGATTTACGCCGTGATAGACGCTGGACGCGGCGTAAAGGAGTATCATGGAAGCTCCGTAAACAACGCTTCCCCATACGGCGATGGCGCTTGAAGAGGCAGCGACACAGCTTACGAGAACGAATATGCCGAATACGGCTCCTAAAGCGTGGGAGAGGGAATTTAAAAGCTCCTCGAATTTTGTGTAGTTTGGCAAAGGTCTGGCTATGAGCGCCGCTGAAGTCATATATATCACTCCTTAAATAAAATATAATACTATGTTATCTGGTATTTAATACTATATAGCATATCCGAACTTATGTCAATATATAATACCAAATTATATGATTTTTAATACTATGTATTGAAGTGAGGACAGTTTAATGATATACTTATGTAAACAGGAGGGATAACATGGAAAGCAATGTATATATCGAACTTAAAAACGGGAGTATCCCTCTTTGGGACGGACTGCCGGAGCTGGAACTGTATATGGATCAGGTCATGGCCCTGTTGAACAGGTATTATTCCGTCATCAGAGGGGCGGAGGACGATGAGGCCATTACTAAAAATATGATAAACAACTATGTGAAAATGAAGGCCGTTCCCGCGCCGGTGAGGAAAAAATACTCAAGGAAGCATCTTGCCTGCCTGCTTATGGTGTGCGTGATGAAGCAGGTGTTCAGCATTTCGCTTATTAAAAGCGCCATGCCTGACCCGGACGATGAGGAGGGTATAAAAGACGTTTATAACGCCTTTGTGAGAAACCTTAAAACGGCGGAGGACGAAAACTTTAAAAGGCTTAAGGACGGCGGATTTATAAGGCTTTCCGCCGAGGCCGTAGTAATGAAGATAATGGCGGAGAGCACTGCCGCCAATAGGCCGGAAAAAGAAGAATAAATATATAAGAAGGGGCGTTCGGAGACGAGCGTTCCTTTTATTATTTCTGCCAATAAAATTATAATGGACGTTTTAAAAATTACAACAAATCGGCGGCGAAATATAATCTCCTATTTGTCTAAAAGGCTGAATATTACTGTTTACGCCTAAAAATTGCCAATTATCCTTGATTTTTTCAAGGGGGGGGTAAAATGGAACATGACTTTTAGCGTTAAGCAAATAGACAAAGGAGGATATTATATGAAAAGGTTTAAGAAATTAACGGCCGGGCTCATGGGCGTTGTCATGGCTTTGGGCGTGTGCGGATTTACGGCGCTGGCGGAGGGTAATTATGTGGCAAAGATAGGAGATACAAATTATGAGGATTTTGCCGATGCATTAAGCAAAGCGGAGGATGGCGATGAGATAGTTCTGCTCGATAATGTAAAAACGGATGACCTCGGTGCTATAACTGAAGAAATAAATGGTGAAAATAGATTGGTTTTAAAGAAGTCTCTGACATTTGACTTAAACGATCATGATCTTAAAATCACAGGCAGTAGAATAATGGTTGCCGAAGGTAAAAAACTTAGCTTTGTTGACAATTCCGTATCCGGAAGCAGAAGGGGAGGAACTTTACTTCTTACAGGTGTAAGTGGTTCAAAGACTGCAATCAACCCTCAGAAAAATTCTTCATTGAGCGTTGAGAATATAAATGTTGAATGTTCGGGCTCAGCGTTTTATCCCCAGGGAAATGCTGCTTCTGTAGAAATAAAAAACAGCGATGTTGAAGCGGAAGTATATTGTGTTGGAACAAACGCCGGTTCAACGGATAACTATGGTGTTAAGATAACTATTGAAGGTTCCAAACTTACAGCGTCAGCAGACGGAGGAGACAACTGTGCCGTGCTTATAAATGTCAAAGGAAGGCTTGACATAAAGGACAGTGAGATAACAGGAGACAGACAGGCGATTATTGCCCGTGCGGGAGACGTAACGATTGAGAACACGAAGGTTACTGTTACCGGTAAATATGCCGAAAAAGGGGAAGGAAATGCTACCGAATATCATGACAGTGATTGGGAAAGCGGTAATGGAGTACCTTCAGGGGCCGTTATCGTAGGAAACCAGAAGGGTGCATACAATTATGAGGCAGATGTAAAATTAGAGAACTGTGAAATAGTAAGCAAAAATAAAAACGTACCTGCAATATATACGGACGCTAACGATGTGTACAAATCAAATCTTGAAATATCGGGAAAAGACTCTGTAGTAACAGGAGAAGTAATAAAGAAGGCAAAACAGGAAAATGCCCATATTAAAATTTATGGCGGAAATTTTGATGATGATGTAAGAGAATTTATAGATAAGGGCAGCTATGTAATGGAGGATGAAGACGGCAACCTTATTATAATGGACGAAAATGAGTACGAGGATTATCTTGACGACCAGAGAGACTCCGGCCGTCACAGCTACTCCCTCAAGGAAGGTAAAACAGAGCGTGACGACGAGGAAGAAGAACCCGTTGTAACGCCCGAGCCCGAGGAAGAGCTCAGATGTCGGAAAGGACAATCTCAATTATGACGCTATAATCGAAGTTTATGAAAAAGGCTGGATGGCAGGTATAGCCGACGGAGTATTCGCACCTAACGGAACACTTACAAGAGGTATGGCTGTAACTATCCTTTGGAACAGAGCAGGTCAGCCTGAGCCCGCAAGCGTAGCGCCTTTCCTTGACGTAACAAGCGACGCATGGTACGCAAAGGCAGTAGCATGGGCATACGAGAACGGCATAACAAGCGGCTACGGAGATACATACGGCCCTGACGACTTTTTGACAACGGAGCAGTTCACAAGAATGAACGACATCGCCAACGGCAGAACACCGGAGGTATATGTGGGCGGAGCGCCCAATGCCACAAGGGGCTGGGTAGCCGGACTGCTCGTTATGGAGTAAAAATAAATAATGTGAATTAAAACATAGGACGCCCCAAACAGGGGCGTCCTTTTTGCTTGCGGATTTCAGAGCAAGGCGGATATGCCCGCTATGGCCGTGCAGATAACAAATCCCGCCAGAGTCGGCACAATAAAGGCGGCAAACGTCCATTTAAGGCTTTTTGTCTCCTTTTTCACCGTCATAAGGGTGGTGGCGCAGGGCCAGTGCATAAGGCAGAAAACGATCATGCATACCGCCGTTGTCCATGTCCAGCCGTTGGAAACAAGGAGCTCCTTAAGCTGTATGAGAGACGAAGGTTCGGCCATTACGCCGCTTCCGCTGTAGGCCATCATCATTATGGGAATGACGATCTCGTTGGCAGGAAGGCCGAGAACAAAGGCCGTCAAAATTACTCCGTCAAGCCCCATAAGCCTGCCGAGGGGATCGAGAAACTCGGTCACCAGCGACAGAGGCGCGGAGCCGTTTACGGTTGTGTTTGTCATAAGCCATATGATGATACCGGCGGGGACGGCCGAGCATACGGCTCTGCCCAAAACAAAAACAGTTCTGTCAATTACGGAATGAATGATTATGTCCCCTGCCTTTGGCTTTCTGTATGGAGGAAGCTCCAGAACAAAGGACGACGTCTCGCCCCTGAGAACCGTCCTTGTGAGCACGGCGGAGGCGATAAAGGAAACCACTATGCCGAATATGACGGCAAGGGAAAGAACTCCCGCCGAGATAAATGAACCGCCGGCAAAAAACATGGCTATAATTGCTATAAGGGTAGGGAACCGTCCGTTGCAGGGCACAAAGCTGTTGGTTATGACCGCAACGAGCCTTTCCCTCTCCGAATTTATTATTCTGCATCCCGAAACTCCGGCGGCGTTGCAGCCAACCCCCATGGCCATTGTCAGAGCCTGTTTTCCGCAGGCCCGGCAGCCCTTGAAGCATCTGTCAAGGTTGAAGGCCACCCGGGGAAGATAGCCGGAATCCTCCAATATGGTAAACAGGGGGAAAAATATCGCCATGGGCGGAAGCATAACGGAAATTACCCAGGCCGGAACGTGCCACAGTCCGTTTATTATAAAGTCCGCCGCCGTATCTCCTACGCCGAGGCGGGAAAGAGCCGCGAAAATATCGTCCTCCAGACCGAAAAGAAATTCTCCGAGCAATTCCGACGGCACGTTGGCTCCGCTTACCGTAAGCCAGAATATGCCGGCAAGAAGAAGCAGCATAACCGGAAAAGCAGTGAGCCGGCCGGTAAAAAGCCGGTCAAGCCTGCGGTCAAGGCCGTCTTTTTCGGCCTTTTTGAAGCGAACCGTGTCTTTTACAAGGCCGGAAGCGGTTTTCGCTATGCCGTAAGCTATCATATCGGAGGCTTCATCACGGCTTATGCCGCGTCCCCTTAAATATCTCGCCGCCGGGTCCGACAGGTCGTTTTTGTTTATCGCCGCTAAGGCGGTTTGGCGGCCCTTGGGGGAAAGACCGACGGCCTTTTTTATAACATCGCCGTAGTCAACGGAGCAGGCGAATTTGAGTGGAGTTTTTGCGGCGGTCTCCACGGCCGTCAGAAAATCATCAATACCTTCTTTTTTGCCGGAACTCATGGGGATGACAGGCACGCCGAGCTTTTTGGACAGGGCGGCGCAGTCGATCTCAATGCCCTTGGCTTTGGCCTCGTCCATAAGATTTACGCAGACTATTATATTGTCCGTTATCTCGCTTATTTGCAGAACAAGCCCCAAACCCCTTTGCAGGCAGGCCGCGCCGCAGACAACGGCCGTCACGTCCGCCTTTTTGGAGCATATAAATTCCTCCGCGGCTCTCTCGTCGGCGGAATCGGCCGCGAGGGAGTAGCATCCCGGCAGATCCACAAATATATATTCGGTTCCGTTGTATTCCCTTCTGCCCTCGGCATTGGCCACGGTCTTTCCAGACCAGTTGCCAGTATGCTGTCTCATGCCGGTCAGAGCATTAAAAAGCGTGCTTTTGCCCACGTTGGGATTGCCGGCCAGAGCCACGGTCACGCGCCGCCTTTTGTCCTTTGCGCCGCCGGAATTATCAAGCCCCATACCATACATCCTTTACGACAAGTATATTGTGGGCGTCGTCGTCCCTCAGCGCCAGAACGGCTCCGCATATATCATAGGCGGCGGGATCGCCCAGCGGGCTCCTTCCGAGGCTCGTCACCCGGCTTCCGGACACCAGTCCCATATCCTGAAGCCTCCTTCTTATGCTGCCAAGGCAGTAGAGCTTTACGACTCCGGCGCTTTCGCCTTCCTTAAGCTGGTCAAGACGGCAGAGCTTCATTTCGCTCCCTCCTTAAAAACATATTTTTGTAATCCAATATATGAAAAAAGGGACTGCTTTGTTACCGGCGGCATACGGATGTTTACATAAATGAGATTTAAGCCTATAATATAATAACAGGAGGTGTTTGTATGGCCAATATTCTTGACTACATTGACTGGAGGGGAGACCTCACGTTTGAGAAGGCTCCGTTTAACGATATTGACAATCTTATATTCACTCAGCTTTCGTTTATTGATTTTGACTCCATTGTGCCCGGCGTTGAAAGCCGGTCGAAAATAAGGCTCTCCGATGCTGCCAGGGAATTTTTTGCCGCTGGAAAAAGCACGGAAATGGGCGTTCTCGTTCCCAACGACATAGTGGAACTGTTCAGAAGGATGGCGGACTGCCCGAGGTACAGGGATGTGTATCTGACGAAGTTTATAAATAAAATAGACTACGAAAAACAGCAGCAGTTTGCCGCTCTGACGATAATAATAGACGATGCCCTTATGTATATAGCCTTCAGGGGGACGGACGATACCATAGTCGGCTGGAAAGAGGATTTTAATATGGGATTTATGACCGCCGTGCCGTCCCAGCTTGACGCGGTGAAATATACGGCTCTTGCGGCGGAGGGAAACAGCCTGCCGATAATACTCGGGGGACATTCCAAGGGAGGCAATCTTGCCGTATATTCGGCCATACATTCCTCAAAAGACGTTAAGGACAGGCTTATAAAGGTATACAACAACGACGGGCCGGGCTTTTCAAAAAATGTCGTCGGCCTTGAGGAATACAGGGACGTGGCCGACAGGATAGAGACGATAATACCGGAGTCATCGGTGGTTGGAATAATGCTTGAGCATGACGAGAAATTCACCATTGTGAAAAGCACGCAGAAGGGACTTTTACAGCACGACGCGTTCAGCTGGGAGGTGCTTGGAACAAAATTCGTCCTCGCTGAGGAGCGGAGCCGTTACAGCGAAATATCCGATGAGGCGATGAAAAAATGGATAGGTGATATGGACACGGAGGAAAGGATGCTTTTTGTGGACACCCTCTTTGAAATTCTGCAAAGCACCGACGCTAAGACGATTACCGACTTGAATCTCAACAGCTTTGAGACCGCCATGTCCATGCTGAGGACTTTCAAAAATCTTGACGAGGACAAGAGAGCAGGGCTCAGCAGGATACTCGGAGCGCTTTTTAAGGACAACGTAAAGGCGGCGGTGAACACCATACTCAAGCAAAAGGAAAAAAAGCCGCAAAAGCCGGCTCGGGGAGGAAAAAGAAAATACGCCGTGGTAAAAAGACGGCTGAGAAGCAAATAAAAAGAGGAGCTCTGAGTAACTCAGAGCTCCTCCTAGCGTGTCGAAAAAGTCCTTTGGGACTTTTTCGAGTTTAAATTAAGGCAATAAATCCCTATTTCTGCGGAAAGCCCTGAACTTTGTCAGGGCGCAGAA
>CAJFHC010000029.1 GCA_904378045.1 Candidatus Metalachnospira gallinarum
CTACAGCAGGAAAAAGTAAGCGTTCGGGTTACTAATTGACGAAAAATAACCCGCGGAAGCGTGACGGGGCGCGGCGGCCAATAAAGGCCGCCGCACCCCTGTTTTTTTCCTTGCATGGACAATCAGAAAGCCTGTTTCCCATTCGCCCGCCGTTCAACCCATTAATATGTATAGCCCTTTTCAAATAGGTTTTAGCCTGTTCCGCCGGGACTTATTTTTCATCCGTCACCTGGACATAACGGACTTTCTTGAAACGCTTTATCCAATATTATAAAATATGTTGTAAAATAAGATGTAAATAAACACGCAATAACGCCTTTTTAAAATTTTTTGGGAAGTTTATTCATCTCCTGTCTTTCGGCCGTCTTTTGCCTTTGCTCTTTTTATCCTTCGTGTCGTTTTAAACTTCCTCAGCGCCTCCTCCTCGGCTTCCTTTGCCGCCAGCGCCGTCAAAAACGCTTCCTCCTCGGCCTCAAGCTGGTAATAAAGTATCTGCGCCAGAAGTTCTTCAAAATCCTCCTCGCTCATGCCGGTGGAAGATCTGTCTATGTCGGGTTTCTCAAGTTTCCTGAGCTCCCTGAACTTCTCAAGGAGGGTCTGAGCAGGTATCGCTTCCGCTTTTTCCTTCATCATTTCCATTACAAAATCCCTTATGCCTCGTTCTTCCTCCTTTTCCGCCCGTTTTCCGGCAGCTTTTTCCCGCGCTTCAAATTTCTTTTTATACTCTTCGTCAAGTTTTTCCCAATATTTTTCATAATGTTTGTCATTGTCCCGCATAAATATGCCCCTTTCACGGCGGCTAATCCTATGTAAGCCTTTTTTGACATTATACTACAACAAATCCAGCCTTTTAAATACAATTCGGTCGCAAATTTCCCTGTTTTCATATTTTTATCGACAAAAATCTTGTCTGATTTCCTTTTAAACCGTTGACTGCCGGAATAATCGATATTATAATAAACATATATTTATAAAATAAACATTTGTATAGGAGGTGAATATATGACGCCCAGAGAAAGGGAAATACTTGAGATAATCAGAAAAAAACCGACCATCGAGCAGAGCGAGCTCGCTGAAATGCTCGGCATAACCCGCAGTTCCGTGGCCGTGCATATCGCCAATCTGCAAAAGAAGGGCTGTCTGCTTGGCAGGGGCTACATCGTAAACGAAGGCAACTATGTGGTCGGCATAGGAGCGGCCAACGTGGACGTGCATGGCAGATCGAAAAAGGCCATCAGTCTGCATGACAGCAATCCCGGACATATGAATACGTCCTCCGGAGGGGTTACGAGGAACGTGTCGGAAAATTTCGCCCGCCTCGGCGGAGACGTGAAGCTCATCACCGCTGTGGGGGACGATGTTTACGCCGACAAGATCATGGCCGAATGTATAAGCGCCGGAATAGATATGAGCAACATACTCAAGGTCAAAAATCACGCCTCGTCCACATATATATCCGTGCTGGACGAAAAGGGCGATATGTTTGTGGCGCTGTCGGATATGTCGGTGCTGCATACCATGTCCGTGGACTTTCTCCACTCCAAAAACAACATAATAAAAGGAAGCAGGCTAATAACGTGCGACCCGGGACTGCCTCCCGCCGTCATGGAGGAGATACTGAATCTGTATTCCGGCACGATACCGATTTTTGTGGACACGGTCTCAAAGGCCTATGCTTCCACCATATCCGGCCTCATCGGCAAATTCCACACGGCAAAGCCCAACCTGATGGAGACCGAGGTTTTAAGCGGCATGACAATAAGGAACAAAACGGATCTGTACAAGGCCGCCGACAAAATACTCGACAAGGGGCTTAAAAGGATATTCGTAAGCCTTGGAGCCGACGGATGCCTGTATATGGACAGGGATGGCAACCGGATAGAAAGAAAACTGCGCCCCGTGGAAAACATGGTCAACGCCACCGGAGCCGGCGACGCGTTCACCGCGGCTTTGATCTACAGCTATGTAAACGGTTTCGACATTGACAAAACCATTGATTACGCCCTTGCGGCCGGGGTGGCCGCCGTGTCCCACGAAAGGACAATAAACCCGAATATGAGCGTTTCGCTTTTGGAAAAAATATTAAAGGAGAGAAGAATATGACACAGAAAGATTACTTATCAATAACACCGGAAATACAGCAGGCCATTGACGAGGGCAAACCCGTTGTAGCCCTTGAGAGCACGATTTTGAGCCACGGCATGCCATTCCCCCAGAACGTGGAATTCGCCCACAAGGTTGAGGAGATCGTAAGAGCCGAGGGCGCCGTGCCCGCCACAACAGCCATCATCGGCGGAAAGCTCAAGGTCGGCCTTACTTCCGAGGAGCTTGACATAATGTGCAAGGCCGAGGGCGTAGGAAAGGTATCCAGAAGGGATGTGGCCGTTTATCTGGCGACCGGAAAAACCGGAGCCACAACGGTTGCCACGACCATGATGATAGCCGAAATGGCCGGAATAAAAATTTTCGCCACGGGCGGCATCGGCGGAGTACACAGAGGGGCTACGGAAACCATGGACATAAGCGCCGACCTTCAGGAGCTGGCCAACACTCAGGTGGCCGTTGTCTGCGCCGGAGCCAAATCGCTTCTTGACCTTGGACTTACCCTTGAATATCTTGAGACATTCGGCGTACCCGTGCTCGGACTTCGCACCGACGAGTTCCCCGCCTTCTACTGCCGCACCAGCGGACATAAGCTGGATTACAGATGCGAAAGCGAGGCCGAAGCCGCAAAAATAATCAAAACAAAATGGGATCTCGGCCTTAAGGGCGGCCTTGTCATCGGCAACCCCATCCCCGAGGAATACGCGCTTGATTATGACGAGATGGAAAAGGTCATCGTAAAGGCTCTTGATATGGCTAAGGAGCAGGGCATCCACGGCAAAGACGTAACTCCTTTCCTTCTCAGCCACATCAAGGATATGACAGAGGGAGTTTCCTTCGCCTCCAATCTCCAGCTTGCCTACAACAACGCAAGAGCGGCCAGCAGGATCGCCTGCGAGATGGCAAAGATGAAGTAAAAATAAGCAAAAAACGGGACGTCCGCGCAAAGGCCAAACGGCTTTGCTGTATACGGGCGTCCTTTTTATAAGGCATGCCGGGAAACGGCATTGGAGAGGCAATCATTACAATATCAAAAGCTCCGTCAGGAATACCGCGGCGCAGGCGGCCAGAGCGGAAACGAACAGGCTCCTGCCCCTGAGAGATGTAAAAAGCGCGGCGGCGAATCCGGCCGAGGCGGAAAGGACGCTTCCCGTGGCCGTAAGCACGGCGGGAAATGTCATAACCGACAGCGTCACATAGGGCACATAATAAAGAAAGGATCTGACGGTTACGTTTTTTATCTCGCCCTTCACCAGCGCGAAGGGAAGAAGGCGTATGAGGTACGTCACCCCGGCGGCTATAAATATGTAAGCGAATATTTCAGGCTTCACAGCTGACGGCTCCTTTCTTTTCTTTGTTCTCAACGGGGAATATCACAGCGGCGGCCAGAGAAATCGCCACCGTCAATATTATGACTTTCACCCCGCCGGATATGGCCTCAAGCGCCGGGATGAGGGAAAATACAAGGCTTGCCGCCATGGACACGGCCACGACAAGAGCCACCGTTTTGTCCTTTTTTGCCGGAGGCATTATGACGGCGATGAACATGGCGTATACCGCCATATTGAGGGCGGCTGACACATTCGCGGGCATAACGCTTCCCATGACGGCTCCCAAATATGTGCCGATTGTCCATGCCGGAAGAGCCGCCGCCATTATTCCGTAGCTGTAAAGGGCTTCAAGTTTGCCCTCTCTTGTGACCGAGAGACCGAATATCTCGTCGGTGACGGCAAAGGACAGCAGAAATCTGTGGAAAAACAGAGTATTTTTGTCCAGTTTCTGAGACAGGACGCAGGACATGAGGAAATACCGCATATTTAGTATGAGCGTCGTCAGGGCGATCTCCGCCGCCGTCGTTCCCGCCGCCATAAGGGTGAAGGCCGAAAACTCCCCGGCCGAAGTGTTGTTAAGCGCCGACATAAGCGACGCCTCAAACGGCGAAAGCCCCAGAGCCGCCGCGGACGAGCCAAGGGTGAACGCCACCGCCAGATAACCCATGGCTACGGGCAGTCCGTCCCTTAATCCGTTGAAAAATATGTTCCTTTTGCGTCCCATCTTTCCGCCTCCCTTTACTTTGTTGAGAGAAGTATAACACCGGAATTGACATAAGTAAAACGAATTTATATAATAGTATCATTAGAAATACTTATTATAAGAGGAGGCGAGTATATGACAAGCTACGAGGCGTTCGTGCGGGTCACGGAAACCGGCAGCTTTACCAAAGCCGCGAAAAGCATGGGCTATACCCAGTCAGCGGTGAGCCAGATGATAAAGTCTCTTGAGGAGGAGCTTGACACTACTCTTATCCGCCGGTCAAAGCGTGGCATAGAGCTTTCCCCCGACGGAGAGGAATTTCTGCCGTATATCAAAAACATATACAACGCCCACAGAGAGCTGATGGAAAAAAGAAACGAGATGAGGGGACTTCCCGGCGGGCTCATAAGGATAGGCACTTTGGCGAGCATTTCCGCCAACTGGCTGCCGCCGCTGATGATGGAATTCAGGAAAAAGTACCCTTCGGTGCATTTTGACCTGAAGCAGGGGGAATATACAAATATAAACGGCTGGATAAGGGAGGGAAGCGTGGACTTCGGATTTCTTAATCCGGAGACCGCCGAAGGTCTGACGACGACTCTGCTGAAGCGTGACGAAATGCTTGCCGTTCTGCCCCGGGGGCACGCACTTGCCGAGAAAAGCCTGGTAACGCTTGATGAGCTGGCCAGAGAACCGTACATACTTCTTGACGAGGGAGAATTCAGCGAGCCGCTGGAGTTTTTCCATGAAAATTCTCTGGAGCCCAACACCCAGTATATAGTCTATGACGACTATACCATAATGTCCATGGTGGAACAGGGGCTTGGCGTATCAGTGCTTTCGGCTCTGGTTCTCAACAGGCACGGACGTGACATAGAGATCCGCAGGATAGAGCCCGGCCTTGTAAGGAGCATTTCCGTCGCCTATAAAAACAAGGGCGTCCTTCCCATCGCCGCCAGATATTTTATAGATTTTATCACGGCAAGACGGAAAGAGCTTACATCGGGATATGTCTGCGAATAGCGAATATAAGCGTAAACAGGAGGAAACTATGGAGTACAAAGAGATAGGAGCAGGAGACGCGGGAGAGATGGCGGAGCTTTTCGCCGGAGCTTTCAACGCCCCGCCGTGGAACGACAGCTGGACAAACGAAACGGCGGCAAAAAGACTGGAATACATGCTGGACGGCAAAGCCGCCTACGGGCTGGCGGCCTACAGGGACGGAAGGCTCTGCGCCATGGCCGTCGGATGTTTTGAGATATATTGCGGAAAAACCGTATTCAATCTGCGGGAGTTCTGCGTGGACAGGAGCGTAAAGGGAAAGGGCGTCGGAACGGAATTTTACGCCGGCCTTGAGGAAAGGCTGAAACGTCTTGGCGCGGACGAAATCACGCTTAACACCCTCAGAGGGCCCCAGACCGAGGAATTTTACAAAAAACAGGGCATGCGCAGCGAGGATGAAATGACGGTAATGATAAAAAGCCTTAAGTCTCGTTAAACAATGAATCGCGCTCAAATAAATTTAACTTTAAAATCCTTCGGTTTTATTGTATATTTAAAGGAGAAAATTAAGCGCCCAAAGGCGTCCCAATACGAAAGGATGATGAAAAATGGCAATTATGACAGGCGAACAGTATCTTGAAAGCATGAGAAAGCTGAAACTTAACATCTATATGTTCGGCGAGAAAATCGAAAACTCCGAGAGCAGTCCGATCCTAAGACCGTCCCTCAATTCCGTAAAGGCCACCTATGACCTTGCCTGTGACCCCCAGTATGAGGACATTATGACGGCCACCTCCCATCTGACCGGGGAAAAAATAAACCGTTTCACCCACATCCACCAGAGCACGGACGACCTTATTAAAAAGGTCAAGATGCAGAGACTCTGCGGAAGCAAGACAGCTTCCTGTTTCCAGAGATGCGTCGGCCTTGACGCTTTTAACGCCGTATATTCAACGGCCTATGAAGTGGATCAGAAATACGGCACAAGCTATTTCGAGAACTTTAAAAAATTCCTTACATACGTCCAGAACGCCGATCTGACCGTGGACGGAGCCATGACCGATCCAAAGGGCAACCGTTCCCTCTCTCCCTCGGCTCAGGAGGATCCGGATCTCTATCTTCACGTTGTCGAGAGACGTCCCGACGGTGTTGTGGTCAGGGGAGCGAAGGTGCATCAGACAGGCATTTGCAACTCCCACGAGGTGCTTGTAATGCCCACCTGTTCCATGGCTCCGGCGGATAAGGATTACGCCATCTCCTTCTCCGTTCCCACCGATACCGAAGGCATACTTATGATAATCGGCCGTCAGTCCTGCGACACAAGAAAGCTGGAAGGATCCCAGATGGACGTGGGCAACAGCGTCTACGGCGGAGTGGAGGCCCTTGTCGTATTCGACGACGTATTTGTTCCCAACGAGAGGATATTCCTCAACGGAGAGACGGATTTCGCCGGAATGCTTGTGGAGCGTTTCGCCGGATTCCACAGACAGAGCTACGGCGGATGCAAGGTCGGCGTGGGCGACGTGCTCATCGGAGCGGCGGCTCTCGCGGCTCAGTACAACGGAGCGGACAAGGCTTCCCATGTCAAAGACAAGCTCATAGAAATGACCCACCTCAACGAGACCATATTCTCCTGCGGCATAGCGTGCTCGGCGCAGGGCTGCAAGACGGCCTCCGGAGGATATATGATAGACCTGCTTCTTGCCAACGTCTGCAAGCAGAACGTGACCAGGTTCCCCTATGAGATATCCAGGCTCGCCCAGGACATCGCCGGAGGACTTATGGTAACGGCTCCCTCGGAAAAGGATTTCAGGGACGAGAAGCTGGGCGGATATATAGACAAATATTTCAGGGGCGTATCCAATGTTCCCACGGAATACAGGCTCAAGATAATGCGCCTTATCGAAAATATGACCCTCGGAGCCGCGGCCGTCGGATATCTTACGGAATCCATGCACGGAGCGGGCTCTCCCCAGGCTCAGAGGATAATGATTTCCAGACAGAGCGACATCGAGGCCAAAAAACGCCTTGCAAAGGATATAGCGAAGATAGAGGATTAAAGTATCAAAAACACGGGGACTTTTTGACACCCCGTATCCAAAAAATCCGGCCGCCCCAAAAACGGGCGCGTTTTAGATAAGAAAACAATCAAAAAGCCTTAAATCACCGCGTTTTAAGGACAGCGGGCAAACAGGCTGCAACTGAATAACCAAGCAAAAGGGACGTTATCGAAAGATAGCGTCCCTCATACTGTCAAAAAACTAATCCATTGTGAGCGGGAGGGTTCGGGAGTCGAAGGGACTCCTGAGTTTAATCCGCAGGCGGAATTCATTTCCGCCGAGGAAAATGAAATAGGGATTTATTGCCTTAATTTAAACTCGAAAAAGTCCCGAAGGACTTTTTCGACACGCTGGAACGGTACAGCCGTTTGGCTATACCGTCTCTCTTTCTTCAATATTTTCTTAATTTACCGCGGCTAAACGGGCGCCATTTATTATATATTTGGTTTTATACTGTTTTTCAGCACTTGAAATCCTCAAGATTTCCGTCCTTGTCAAACTCAAGCTCATAGGGCTCGGAAAGTATTTCCACGTCGTCCCTGTTCATAACGTCGGGAAGGAGAGCCTCGGAAATCTCTATCTCGGAAAGGGAAAGGGTATCCCTTATCCTCGCTATCCTTGCCTGTGAGTAATCCGTCAGCTTTGTGCATGTGCGGATGGCGAGCCTGAGCGCCTCATAATCGCTGTTCTGATATACGGGTATTTTTCCCGCGCTGAGCATGGTATTTGTGGAGAAGTTTATCCATGTGCTCTCCCAATCCACGCCCTGAAGGCATTTTCTCGTGGTCACGTCGGCAAAGCAAAGTCCGCAGGCGTTTCCGTGGCTGGGCTCCGTCATTCCTCTTACAAACATCTTCTTGCAGTGGAAATCGTCCTCAAATCCGGGCATACTGCCTCTGCCGGTAACATTGGGGTCGGCTCCCTCGCCGCTTATGTTCTTGCCGATCCTGTCGATGACAAGCACGTCGATGTTATCGAATTTCATCTTAGGCAGACGCCTTCTGGCGATCTCAAGCAGCTCGTGGTCGCCCTCGATGATCCTGTCCTTGGGGAACGCCTTTATCTCGGATATCTCGTCATAGGCGTTCTGCACCACGCCGATGCCCATTACTACGTTCATCTTGCTGAGGAATTCCTTAGCCACAAGGGGTATCCTCTCGGCGAAGGTGTCAAAGCCCTGTCTGTGGAACCATGAACAGCCGTAATGCTTGGCGATTCCTATGGCGATCATCTTGCATATTCCGCTTTCAACATAGCCCTTGAAGTCCGTATGGGGCTTTACTTTATTGAAAAGTATTATGCCGTCTGCCTCAGCGGCGTATTTGTCGCAGAACACGGGCGTGTTGGCTCCGTCGGGTATCGTTCCTATCTGAACGACGTCCATGGACGCCTTAATCGGCACGTTCATGGCTTCCTCGGTAATGCCGTAGTCCGTAAGTATCTGTACGTTGCCCTCAACGGTGCCGCCGCCGTGGCTTCCCATGGCGGGGATGATGAAGGGCTCTGCTCCCCATTCCTTCAGCTTGTCGCATATCGTCCTTATCATAAGCGGAAGGCTGGGTATTCCCCTGCTGCCCACGGTTATGGCTATGCTCTTGCCCTTAAGGGCGGCTCTGTCGATGTCAAGGCCGTCCAGCTCTCCCACAAGATGAGCCTTTATATCGTCTATTTTATCGTCCTCATATTTTTCCCTGATCCTGACCATTTTTGGAATGGTTACGTCCTCAATTCCCTGAACAAAAAAGTTCATCGGCGGAAAATCTATTTTTATCATTTAAAAAGCCTCCATTCGATCTAAAAATCCCCTTTTGCCGGTTTAGACGGTTCAAGCGCTTAAGCGAAGTTGCATTTTCTGGCCATGGACATATCGTTGAAGCCAAGGGCCTCGGCCTTGCTCTTTCTTCCGTTTACAACCTCCATCATCAGGTCAAAGAGATCCTCGCCCGTGTCGGCGATGGAAGCCTTGCCCGCTACGATGGCGCTGGCGTCAAAGTCGATGTTGTCGCTCATAAGGGAGAATGTCTCGGCGTTGCCCGTTATCTTTATGACGGGAACGATGCCGTTTCCTGTGGGTGTTCCGCGTCCCGTGGTAAAAATAACTATCTGCGCTCCGCCGGCTACCATCGCCGCGATGGAAGCTATGTCCTGTCCCGGAGTATCCATTACGACAAGACCTTTCTTGTCCACCTGCTCGCCGTAGGCGTAAACCTCGTTGATCGTTGAGTATCCGGCTTTATTGATGCATCCGAGGGATTTTTCCTCGATGGTCGTAAGTCCGCCTTCCTTGTTTCCGGGGGAAGGATTGCCGTCTCTTATGTTCTCTCCGGCAAGGGCGAAATGCTCCTCGTTGTTCTTTATCATATCAAGCAGGTCTTTAGCTACTCTCTCGTCCACGCATCTTGCGGCGAGTATATCCTCGGTTCCCATAAGTTCCGTTGTCTCGGAAAGTATGCTTGTCGCTCCAAGGGAAACGAGTTTGTCGCTTACATAGCCCAGCGTGGGGTTAGCGGCAAGACCGCTGGTCGGGTCGCTTCCGCCGCACTCCGTTCCAAGCATGAGCTCGGAGATGTCGGCCTCTTCCTTCTCGCACATGGAAGCGTCAAGGCTCATCTTCATGGCGTATTTTACGCCAAGCTCAACGGCCTTTATCGTTCCTCCGGCGTCCCTTATTACGACACATTCAAGGGGCTTGTTCGTAAGAGCCTTTATCCTCTCCACAAGCAGATGCGCCTGAACGCCCTCGCAGTTATTGCCGACAACGACCGTTCCGTATACGTTGGGGTTAGCCGCGAAGCCTGAAAGCACTTTGAACGTCATTTCCAGATCGGCGGCGGAGATGGCGCAGCCTCCCTGGTTGGGTATATAAACGGCTCCCGGCACCTGGGAAGCGATGAATCTCGCGGTTTCGCTGGCGCAAAGCGAGCAGGGAAGTATAAGCACATGGTTCCTTATGCCTATTTTTCCATCGGGTCTTCTGTATCCTTTGAATTTCATCTGTATTCCTCCTATCGATCCTTATTTCATCATACTGTCCAGGTTCCATGTGTGGATATGCTCGCCCTGTTTTATGTCGGCAAGCGCGTATCCTATCTTGCAGCCGTATTTTGTGATTACCTCGCCCTTTTTGATGTCTCTGAGGGCGGCTTTGTGATAAATCGGTATGTCGGTGGCGGCCTTGATCCTTTTTTCCTCTCCGCCGATGTTATAGATTATGTCCTCTCCGGCCTTTACGGGAGCGATAACCGTGGCCACGCTGTCGGTATCCTTTATTACAAGACTGTTATACATATTTTTCCTCCTTTTATTTATGTAAGGTCAGCAAGGTTCGTCCATATTTCCGTGCTTTCCCTTATTATTTTGTCCACAAGGGAAGCGTCTCTTTTCTCAATGGGCTCCAGCAGCATTTTATGGCTGTATACCGTAAGCTCCGGCACCCTGTCCTGATTTTCGTAGGTTTTAAGCAGATAGGGACTAAAATAATTCATGGCGAAGGCGTAGACCCTTTCTATGAACCCGTTGTGAGCCGCCCTTCCAAGCAGGCGGTGGAACTCCAGGTCTATGTCCAGCTTCTTCTCCTCAAGCCCCTCCTCCCCCGTGGGAAGGCTGCCGAATCCCTCTATGTTTTCCTTCAGAGCCGCGATGTCGTCCTCGGTGGCGTTCTCTATCGCCATATAAAGTATCTCCCTCTCCACGGCTTTTCTAAAATCCTGTATCTCCTTTTTCGTCGGGCTCATAAGCAGGAAACTGAAAAGCAGGGGATCCATGTTGGAGAAACTGTCCGGCTGGCTTATGAACGTGCCGTTTCCCCTCTGTATATCGATTACGCCAAGGGCGGAAAGCACCTTCATGGCCTCCCGGACGGAGCCGCGGCTGACGGAGAGCATCTCCGAAAGCTCTGTCTCGTTGGGGATGCGGTCGCCGGGGCGAAGCTCCTTTTTCTCGAGCTTGTCCCTGAACGTCTTTACGACAAAGTCCACGGCAGACTCGTGCCGTTTCCCCTCTACCCTTTCAAGCGCCATATTCAGTCCTCCTTTATGCCGAAGGCTTTTCTAAGGGCGTTATACAAAAGCCCATAGGCCATTTTTGCATATCCCGAATCGGGAACGGAAATCTCAAAACTGTGGTAGCATCCGGGGAAAATATGGTATTCCACCGGAACGCCCGCTCTTATGAGCCTTGTCCAGTATTCGATGTTTTCGTCAAGCAGAGGATCCACCGTTCCGATATAGGAGAACACCGGCGGCAGTCCGCTCAGATCCTCGGCCAGAGCCGGTGAGATGTAGCCGTCGGGCTCGCCGTCAAGATAAGCTCCCCAGCCGATCTTGCTGTAATCGTAGCACCATACCTTATGGCTTGTAACGGCCTTCTGGGAAACGCTGTCCGCCCTGCAGTCAAGCATAGCGTAGAGGGGAACCTGCAAAACGGGTTTGGGGCCTTTCCTGTCCCTTGTCATAAGGGCGAGGGCAGCGGTAATCCCTCCTCCGGCGGACATACCCGTAATGGCTATTCTTGAAGGATCAGCCCCTATGGACGATCCGTTTTTATCAAGCCATACAAGGGCCTCGTAGGCGTCCTCCAGCGGAGCGGGAGCCTTATATTCCGGAGCAAGCCTGTATTCCACTGAAATGACCATCATTCCTACGTTTTTCGCCATCCTTACGCAAAGGTCGTTCTGCCTGAGCACGCTTCCGAAAACATATCCGCCGCCATGGAAATACAATCCGCAGGGAAGAAGCTCCACGCCTCTGCCGGCGGGCTCGTATATCCTCAGCTTTATGTCCGGAGCGCCTTTGGGGCCAGGGATCATCTTCTCATAAACATTGACCTCCGGGTCGTCCTTCAGATTGGCTTTCTCCTGCTCATAGCTGGACTTTTTGAACTCCTCCAGATGAAAGAGGTCAAAGCCCGGCGAAGCGTCATAGTTGGCTAAAAGCTCCGGGTCTATAAGGGAACGCATTTTGTTTTCATCCATTTGAAACACCTCCTAAGGAGCGGGGAGCGCTTATAAGACGTTTCTTTACGCTCTCCGAGTTTGTATTTTTATATAAACATCATACGTTTGATGTCTTAATTGTATTCTATTTGACTGAATTTTGTCATTATTAAATTTTCACAAAGTTTTTTTCTGAAAATATACAGTGAATACAAAAAACGCCCTTCGGTCACACCCGAAGGACGCTGAAATCAAAAATATCGAATTTTATAAATCATATGACCAGTCCGGCCAGCATATACACGGCTATAATAACGGAAAATATACCGACCGCCCTTTTAAGCGGAGCCGACGGTATTTTTGAGGAAAAACGCCTTCCGAGAAGGGCCGCCCCTCCGTAGGTCACGCAGATTACAGCCATATATACAATAAGGCCGCTTATCTCCACTCCCCTTACATAGCCAACGAACGCAGGAACGGAAACGAACAGCGAGTCTATAAGTCCCACGGCCATAGCCACATGCACCTCCATGCCCATGGTAGTAAGCAGGGGCATAACAAGTATTGGGCCGCCGGAACCGCCGATGGCGCACACCGTGGATGTCACAAGGCCGAACGCGAACATGCCGGCTCTGGAGTCCAGCAGGGGGCTCCTCTTTTCCTCCCTTGCCTTTTTGTTCTTTCTTCCCATCACGATAATGGATATGCCGGCAAGAAGCACGACTATATAAAGTATGAGCTTGACGTTTTCCGGGCTTATGAGCGAATTGAGCCTTACGCCGAAAACAGCTCCGACGGCGCTGGCCGCGCATAGCCATCCGAGGGTTCTTCTCTCCCGTCCGAAGCCTTCCTTAAAGCCGATAAGAGCCACCGGCCCCGACAGTATAAACGCCCAATAGCTTATGGCAAGATATTCCCCCACGGAAAAATCCGTATAGGCCGCGTAAAACATGGGCAGAAGAAAGCCCGAAAGCCCGCAGGCTCCCACAATAAAACCTATTACCGCGTTGGCTATGGCCACCATTATCATCTGCATAAGCTCTCCCCCTTTTTATAAAGCCCCGATAAAGCCGGTAAATATCCCATAGTCCTCATTAAACTCGAAAAAGCCCTATGGAATTTTTCGACACTCTATATTATAGCTAAAGCGCTTTAGATACACAAGCAGCCCGCAAATTAATTACCATCTATTAAATTTGATAGCCGCGAACGCGTTTGCGCATACCGTTTTAAGACGCGAAAGCCGCTTTGGATATTCCAAAACGGCCTGTAAAACCATAATATTATTCCTCAGGAACGAAATAAACTACTCCAAAGGCTCCCTCTCCGACATGGGCTCCGATGGTTGAGCCGATATTCGTAACTACGGCGTTTTCAACGGGATACCCCTTTTCCCCGAGTCTTTCCATAAATTCCTCGCAGTTTCCCCTGTCCTTGGAATAGAGGAAATAGAGCGGAAGGCTTTTGTCGATTCCGGTCTTGTCAAGATATTTCACAAGTTTGCCCATCATGCTTTTGCGTCCGAGGCATTTTTCCGCCAGAGCCACTGTGCCCTCGGGCGTCAGCTTTATTATGGGCTTTATGTTGGCCAGGGTTCCGATGCCGGCAGCGGTCTTTGAAAGCCTGCCGCCCTTGCAGAGATATTCCAGAGTGTCAAGCCCGGCCACAAGGCGGCTCCTGTCCCTGAGCTTTTCCGTCATTTCTGCTATCTCGGCCGCCCCCATGCCCTTTTGAGCCAGTTCGGCGGCGTAAAGCACAAGCGCCTTTTCCCCTCCGGTGGCAAGAAGGCTGTCAACTATGTATATCCCTTCTCCTCCGCAAAGCTCTTTCGCGATGAGAGCCGACTGCATGGTTCCGCTCAGCCCGCCGGAAAGGAGTATGGCGATAACCTCGTCCCCGGCGTCTAACGCGGCCTTGAACTCGGCGAGAAAAGCCTCCGGAGACGGCTGCGACGTCTTTGGAAATTCCTTCTCGGTTTTAAGCAGCTCATAAAACTTTTCCTTGTCAAGATCCACGCCGTCAAGGTAATTTTTTTCGCCAAAGCTGACCGACAGCGGTATGCTTGTTATCGAGTATTTTTCCAGTTCCTCCTTTTCCATATCGGCGGCGGAATCGGTAATAATTCTTATCATTTTGTTCTCCTCTCAGTTGTCTTTGATCTTTTTAAGACCGTCAGTGACCTTGTTGACCAGGTCGGCGCAGTCATTGGCGCAGTCCGTTCCGACGGCGTCCACGAGCCTGTCGAGCATAAGCATTATACCCTCGTGTTCCTTCAGATACCTCATCTCGCCCTCGCCCGTCAGCTTTATATATACGAATCTTCTGTCTTTTTCGGAGCGCAGACGGGTAACAAGCCCCTTTTCCTCCATGGAATTGATGAGCTTGTTCATCTGGCTTTTGAAAAGTCCGGTTTCCACGCACAGCTCCGTAGCGATATAAAATTTATCCGGTTCCGTGTCCTTGCGTCTTTTAAGCAGGCCGCAGACAAGCACCTCGTTGAATGTCATGCCAGACACACGCCTTCTGTTCCACACCGTTGACGACAGATTGAGCCACGATCCCAGAAGCCGCTCCCCTGCCAGTCTTTTTTCATCCATACATATCATCCCAAACGCTTAATATTTGTATAAGTTAAAAATCTTAACCATTAACAAAGTCAATTATATTGCTTCTGCAAATACTTGTCAATGTTAAAATCTATTTCCAAATTAAAAACGTCCGTCAAACCGAAGTTTTACGGACGATAGACTGTCAAAAAAAACTAATCCATTTTGATTTTGAGCGGGAAGGTAAGACCCTCCCGAGTTTATTCCGCAGGCGGAATTCATTTCCGCCGAGGAAAATCCCGTATTTCCGCGCCCTGACAAAGTCCAGTGCTTTCCGCAGAAATAGGGATTTATTGCCTTAATTTAAACTCGAAAAAGTCCCAAAGGACTTTTTCGACACGCTGGCGGATGTTTTATCTTTCCCCCTCTATGGTTTCCACGCCAAGGACCTCGTAGCCCGATCTTCTTACTATATCGGCTATAAGGGCGGTGTCGGCGGGATTTTTCATATATACGTCGGCCGTTTTTTTGGAAAGGTCGACTTTTGCGTAAAAACCGTCTCTGCCGTTGAAGGCGTTTTCCACCCTGGCGGCGCAGTTTTTGCATGTCATTCCTCCGATTCTGACCTTCTTATGACATGGATAGTTTTTTACGTCGCTGTCCGCCGGCTTTATTTTCTTCACCTTGTCCTCGCCGGCTCCGCAGCATCCGCTGGCAAGTTTTTTCATATAGCTTTTCACTGAAAAAATAACTATAACTATAAGTATTACGATTATTACAGCCGTTCCCATATAATACCCTTCCTTCCGATAACGCCGAAAACCGCCCGGAAGACAGCCTTCCGGACGATAATCGTTTTTAATAATATATGCTTCTCGTTTTATATTGCTTTTATTCCGCCAAAAATCGCTTTCATGACGATAACTTAAGCGAGGGCCTTGCCAAGCTCCATAAGTTCGGCGGAAGTTCCGTCGTCGGGAGCTCCGCAGCAGATAACGCTGTCGCAGGCAAGCCTTATGCCGTTATTTGAGCACATCTCTTCCCAGCTTCTCATCCACTGTCCGTCGCCCCAGCCGTAGGAACCGAAAAGGGCTGTCTTTTTTGAGGGAAGCTCTCCCATGCAAGCCGTAAACATGGGCTCGAACTCGCTTTCCTCAAGCTGCTCGTCACCCATGGAAGGGCATCCAAAGGCTATGGCGTCAAATTCCGCCGCCTTGTCCGGCGTGAACTGAGCCGCCGTAAATACGCTTACCTCGGCTCCGGCCGCCTTAGCGCCTTCTTCTACCTTCTTCGCCATAAGCTCCGTGTTTCCCGTTCCGCTCCAATATACTACCGCTGTTTTCATATACTATATCTCTCCTTTTTATTTTTTTCGGTTTATGATTAAACAGCCACTGTAAGCTGTAATACCGACTTTCCGGTCTCATAAAGGCGTCTATAAATGCCAGTGCATTTTTTAAATTTTTCAAATGTTTTTTTGGCCTCACATTCATTGCAGTAAACCTTCCAGCATCCAACACACTTGCAGTTTTTTCCGCCGTTTTCAATGAATCCTATGACATCTCCTAATGGATATCCCAGGAAAACTCCTATTTCGTGGGGAAAACCGTCGCTTTGAGCAAGCCTTTCCTTTAATCTGGCCACGGCCTTCTCAACGTTCAGCCCGCCATAGCCGCAGGTTTTTAAAAATTCCGCCGTCTCCCTGTTTTCAAGAGCCTTTTTAAGCATGGCCTCTCTGTATACATATATGAGAGCCCTGCCGTCCCTTTTATTCATCACGGAAACAACGACGCCCCTGCCCGACAGCTTGAGGTTAAGCTGTCTTATCTGTTCAAGCACCTCAGCCTCGCCGCCCAGGGGACAACTGAAAAGGCCGGCGGGCTTTATCCCCGCCAAAGTCGGGGAACAGTGCTCGATTATGCATTTTTCAATCAAACAGGCACTCATATCCACATTCACCCGCTTTCGGGCACCTCTCGCAGTGGGCCCTCATTATCTCATGAAGAGCCGCGGCGCTTGATGTGTGAACTCGCGCTACCCTTGCTCCGCTTTTTTTAGCTTCCTGAAGGGCACAGACTGTCATACTGTGTGAAACCGTATTCGTAAATACTATAAGCAGATCTGGACTTCCTATTTTTCTTTTGAGGGAACCCGCTTCCTTGGTAAATACCTTTGCCTTATATCCGTAGGAGCCGCATATCTGCTGATACTGTCTTTCCATTCTCTCGTTTCCGCCTATTATAACAACGCTCATTCACATCACCTTTCCTTTAAAATAATATTAGTTAGTATATCCTAACTCAACGGTTTATATAAAGCGGACTACTTGACTTTCGTCCGCTATATTTTAATATATGCTTAAACCAGACTTTTTAACAACGGCCTTGCCGATGAGACGCTCAGACCTATGGTCGAGGCATTATGCAAAAGAGCCGTTCTTCCGGGCGGCATAATTCCCGTTAGCCCAAAAATAAGCAACACTGTGTTAAAGCCTATTACAAATCTATAGTTCCTGTTTATCCTTATAAAAAGTCTTTGGGAGAGCTCTCTGAGAAGCACAAGCTCCCTTAAATCCGCCGAAAGCAGAGTGATATCCGCGACCTCTCTCGCTATGTCCGACGAATCCCTCATAGAAACGGAAACATCGGCGGCAGCCAAAGCCGGAGAGTCATTAACCCCGTCTCCCACCATAATCACCTTAGAGCCGTTTTTCTTATATTCCTCAATTATCTCGGCCTTTTGGGCGGGAAGTACCTGGGCACGGAATGTATCTATTCCAAGCCTTTCCGATACGGCTCTCGCCGCGTTTTCGGAATCCCCCGTGAGCATTACGACGTTTTTTACTCCAAGCCTTCTAAGTCCGGCTATGGCATCGGCCGCCTCGTTCCTGGGAGGGTCGTTTATAAATATAACTCCGGCAAGTTCTCCGCCTATGGCAAGGTAGAGAGCCGAAGCGCCTTCGGCCGCTTTCTCTACGATCTGTCTGTCCTCTTCATTATATGGTATTTTCTCATCCTCAAAGACGAAATGAGCGCTTCCTATAAGCGTACGTTTTCCGTCAAGCATGGTTACGACTCCATGAGCGACTACATACTCCACATCGGCGTGCCTTTCCTCATGGACAAGTCCCCTCTCGCAAGCGGCTCTCACCACAGCTCTTGCCATTGAGTGGGGGAAGTGTTCCTCTATGCAGGCCGCGGTTCTGAGTATTTCGTCTTCGCCGTATCCCCTGAGAGGAAGTATGGAGCTTACCGCAGGGCAAGCCTCCGTAAGGGTTCCGGTTTTGTCAAATATTATTGTATCCGCCTCGGCAAAGGCCTCAAGGAATTTTCCTCCCTTGACCATTATCTTTTTTGCCGCCGCTTCTCTCATTGCCGAGATGACCGAAATGGAGGCGGAAAGTTTTATTCCGCAGGAATAATCAACCATAAATACAGAAAGGGCCTTTGAAATTTTTCCCGTAAATATCCATGCCGCCAGAGCGCCCAAAAAACTGAACGGCACTATGCCGTCGGCAAGGCGTTCGGCCCGGTTCTGCACTCCGGCTTTAAGGTTCTCGGAATTTTCTATGAGGCCGACTATCTGCCTTATCCTGCTTTCTCCGGGCAGAGCCGTAATCTTAACGTCTACGCTTCCCTCGCTGACAACCGTTCCTGCATATACGGTTATTCCCTTCTTTTTGTGCACAGGCACTGGCTCACCGGTCATGGACGCCTCATTGACCATAGCGTCCCCCGATACGACAAGCCCGTCAACGGGTATGAGGGAACCGGTTCTTATTCTTATCGTGTCACCGTTTCTAACCTCCGACATGGGGGTCTGTATCTCGTTTCCGCCGCTGTCGATGAGCCATACGGAATCCACGTTAACGGCCAGCGATTGGGTGAGGATCGTTGTGGCGCGTTTCTTTGTGTAATTCTCAAGCACTTCCGAAAGTCTGAGCATAAACATTATGGAACCGGCTGTTTTTATATCCCTCTGGCAGAAAGCGGCTCCGATGGAAGATGCGTCGAGCACCGGAACCCCTATCCTGTGGGAAAGCAGACATCTTGCTCCCTCTCTCCAAAAGGGAAAAGCCCTGCGTAAAGTTAATATCAGCCTTATTGGCGGCGGAAGCAGTTTTTTTATAAAATGTCCCGCAACAAGAGCGGACGTCTGGCGGACAAACTCGTCATCCAGTTCCTTTTTCTTATCGTCGTCAAGAGGTTTTCCTACGGGTAGTGCGGTTTTTTTCAGGCCGTCAAGAATGGCGAAAACGGCCTGCCTGTTATTTTGGGAATAGCATATAAGAATACTCCCGTTGACGGGACAGACCTCAACTCTTTCCGCCCCGGCTTCCTTTCTGAGCTTTTCGGCTATTCCATAGCCCTCCTCAGCCGTGAACGCCAGCGCTCCGCAGCGTATCCTGGTTCTTCCCGGCCGATCATAAACTACATTATATCTCATTATTTATCAGCGTCCTCAGCTTTGGTGTCCTCGGCCATTGCAGCCTGTTCCCTGGCGTCATGACAGATATCCTCGGCGTCCTCTTTTATGCTCTGCACCGCTGCCTCGGCGTTGTTTTTAGCCGTAATTCCCCAGGCAAGCCCTTTAACGCAAAGTTCTCTTGTCTTTTTCGCCTTTAATATCTTCGTTCCGACAACGGCCGCAGCGGCTCCTCCGATAAAGGTCAGCAGTTTTTCGTTTTTGTACCAGTTCATATTTTATCCTTCTTCCTGTAAACTTCCGTATATTTTGTTATTCAAATTATAAAATATCCTCCGTGCAGGACAATATCATGAGGGCACAGTCCCCGGAATCCTCCGGGGAAAGGCCGAAATATTTTTCAAGTTTGGAGGTTATATCGTTATATTTGCTCATAAGGCCACCGGCCGTCCTCTCGCCCTTGTCGGTGAGAGAAACCGTCTTATCCTCGTTTTTTACTATCATTCCCGCCTCCGAAAGCCTGTTAAGCATATTGAAAGCGCTGGAACGCTGGATATTGAGCCTTTTCGCAACCTCCGCCGTTCTTATGGCTCTGTCCCCGGAAAATTTTCCGAGGACGAGCATATATTTCAACTGTGAAACGCTCAGTTTCATTTCTATCGCTCCTTTGGAGAGCAGCTCGTGCAGTGGCCGCCGCAGCCTGAGCAGCCCGAGCAGCTGCCTCCGTTTTTCCTGTCGTTTACCAGTTTTTTTACTATAAGCGCCGCAATTATCACGACTACCGCGCCAACTATAATTGTAGCCATTTACATCTTCCTTTCGATTTTCAGCGAACGGCGTCAACGGCACGGAGAGCGTTTACGTTCTTTGCCTGGTATCCTTTTCTGAAAAGCAGATAGATGAGAGCGATAAGAACTATAATGGCGGCTACGCTTCCGACTCCGAAGGCCACCTCTCCGATTATGAGTCCGCCAAGCTGGTATATCATAAGTGATACGGCATAGGCGAATCCGCACTGATATCCGATTGCCGCCCATGTCCATTTCGCGTTGTTCATCTCACGCTTGATAGCTCCGATGGCCGCGAAGCAGGGAGCGCAAAGGAGGTTGAACACAAGGAAGGAGTATGCCGAAAGCTGAGTGAAATGCTCGGCGATGGGAGCGAGTCCGGCGAAAGCGCCTTCCTCAACCATTCCAAGGGCGTCTCCGGCAACGGCGTAAAGCGTTCCGAATGTTCCGACAACTTCCTCTTTAGCCACAAGTCCGAGAACCGTTGCGGCGCTGGCCTGCCATGTACCGAATCCAAGGGGGCTGAATATTACGGCAAGACCCGAGCCGATCTGTCCGAGGATGGAGTAGTCCATTTCCTCAACGGCTCCAAAGCCTTCGGGTCCAAAACCATAGCTGGATGTGAACCATACGAATATTGAAGCGAGGGTAATGATTGTTCCGGCTTTCTTGATGTATGACCAGCCTCTTTCCCATGTTCCTCTGAGCACGTTTACGAGGGTAGGTCTGTGGTAAGCGGGAAGCTCCATAACGAAGGGAGCGGGTTCTCCCGCGAAGGGTTTTGTCTTTTTAAGGATAATACCTGAAATAACGATGGCGGCAATTCCTACAAAGTACGCCGAGGGAGCTACCCACCATGCTCCGCTGAAAATAGCTCCGGCCATGAGGGCAACTATGGGCATTTTAGCTCCGCAGGGGATGAAAGTCGTCGTTATAATTGTCATCTTTCTGTCCCTGTCCTGCTCAATGGTTCTTGAGGCCATAACTCCGGGAACTCCGCAGCCCGTTCCTACCAGCATAGGTATAAAGCTCTTTCCCGAAAGGCCAAAGCGTCTGAATATACGGTCCATAATGAAGGCAATACGAGCCATATATCCGCAGTCCTCAAGGATGCAGAGCATAAGGAAGAGCACAAGCATCTGAGGAACGAATCCAAGAACGGCTCCAACACCGGCAACGATACCGTCAACAACAAGGCCGACAAGCCAGGGAGCGGTATTGATACTCTCAAGGAATCCTCTTAAAGGCTCAACGATCCATCCGCCGACAAATACGTCGTTCGTCCAGTCCGTTACCCAGGTTCCTACCGTTGTCACGGATATGTAATATACGACTATCATAATAACTGCGAATATGGGGAGGGCAAGCCATCTGTTTGTAACGATCTTGTCGATCTTATCCGATGTGGAAAGCCCGGATTTATTTTTCTTATAATAGCAGTCTTTAATTATTTTTGCGATCCAGTCATATCTTGAGGCAGTTATGATGGATTCGGCGTCGTCGTCAAGCTCTGTCTCGCAGGCTACTATGTCGTTTTCAATATGTTTAAGCGTTTCAGTTGGTATATTGAGCTGTTCAAGCACCTTTTCGTCACGCTCAAATACTTTGATAGCGTACCATCTCTGCTGTTCCTCAGGAAGTGAGTGGAGAGCGGCCTCCTCAATGTGGGCAAGGGCATGTTCTACACTGCCTCCGAAAGTATGCATAGGAATGGTTTTTACTCCGGATGACGCTATATCAACGGCTTTCTGAGCCGCTTCCATGACACCCTCGCCTCTGAGAGCGGATATTGTGCAGACCGTTACGCCAAGTTCCTTCTCAAGCTTCTTTGTATCTATTTTATCGCCGTTTTTGTTTACCACGTCCATCATGTTTATCGCCATAACCACGGGGACTCCTATCTCCGTAAGCTGTGTGGTAAGATAAAGATTTCTTTCTATATTTGTTCCGTCAACGATATTGAGGATAACGTCAGGCCTTTCATTTATAAGATAATTCCTTGCTACTACCTCCTCAAGGGTGTAGGGTGAGAGGGAGTAAATTCCCGGAAGGTCGGTAACCGTTACGTTTTTGTGCCCCTTAAGTTTTCCCTCCTTTTTCTCAACGGTAACTCCGGGCCAGTTTCCCACAAACTGGTTGGAGCCGGTGAGAGCGTTGAACAATGTGGTTTTCCCGCTGTTGGGATTTCCAGCGAGAGCTATCTTAATGTCCATAAAACTGTTCTCCTTTCCGTTAGTCCCATCTAACATTCATTTAAAATAAAAAGTGGTCATTCGACCTCAATCATTTCCGCGTCCGCTTTGCGGATGGAAAGCTCATAGTTCCTTACAGTGACCTCGATCGGGTCTCCGAGGGGAGCTACTTTTCTTACATACACAGGCACTCCCTTAGTAATGCCCATATCCATTATCCTGCGTTTTACCGCTCCGTCCCCGTGGAGCTTTTTAACGGTCGACGTGCCGCCGATCTTAACGTCTTTAAGAGTTTTCATCAGATTTCCTCCCTGTTTATACCATAATTTTATTGGCCATTTCGCGGCTTATGGCGACCCTCGCCTCTTTTACCTGGACGATGAGGTTGCCTCCGGTCTCGGTGATAACTGTCACCTTTTCGCCGGCCGTAAAGCCAAGGTTTTCAAGAAATTTTTTTGTTTCCGCCTTTCCTCCGACTCTCTGTATACATACGGAGCTTCCGGAGCCTGCCATTGATAAGGGCATCATATCTGCCTCCTTTTGCCGTAAAGCAATACTCTATTTGTTATATTAAACTAACACATTATCTTAAATCAAAGCCTAAATCTTTATGATATTAGGCTTTGCTAACTGCTATATAATATTAGTATACGCTAACAATTTTGTCAATACCTTTATTAAAAAATTCGCAAAATTTTCTTTTTTATTTCACAGGATGACGCCCCCGCGCTTAAGCCAAAAGCCCAAAGGACCTTTGGCTCAAAGGAAGCTCACCCCTTACGCCCAAAAATCATTGAGCTCGCTGAGGGAGAGCATTTTTATGACCATTCCGCCGTATCTTTCCATAAATTCCGGCAGGGAAGCCGCGGGATAATGGGCGACGGCCTCGGAGTTTTTAAGGGATTCCACGTATTCGGTTATGCCGCTTATGAGCCCCTCGTTAATTATGCTGTAAAACTGAGGCCCCAGACCTGTGCTGAAATGCTTTATATTTTTGAGGAACAGCTTTTTATGGTTGTTGAACAGAGAAAAATTGACCAGCTTCTGGGAGTACGGTATTTTTTCCTCGTCTATGACATAAAAATTAAGCCTGTCGTTGCGCCTGCAAATGTTAAGCAGGTGCTCGATATGAGCCTGCCTGTCCTCCAGCGACATTTTGTGCATAACGTCGGTAAAGTAAAGATCACCGCTTTCTATATACTTCATTATTGTGGACTTCAATATGAAAAAATCCGCCCTTTCCTTGGAGAAAATATCGTCCCAAGTAACTATGAGCTTGCGGAAAAATTTTTCCATATATTCGTCAAAGCCCTGCTCCCTGGCGGAAACGATTATTTTTTCGATCATCTCCGGCGGCAGGAAAAATTCGCAGCCCCTGGCCAGAAACATCTGAAAATCGCCGTAGGCGTAAAAATTGCTGCGGTATCCGGTCTGCATCATTTCCCTGGCGGTGGTCGCCATTATAAGAAGATGGTTTATCTTGAAAAGCGACTGCGCCCTCTCGTATATATCCCGTACCTTTTCCGGGTCGGTTATAACGACAGCGAGGGTGATCCTTCCCGAGGAATCCACGGAACAGAGCACAGCGGCGCGATCCTTCACCACGATCAGGTTCTGATTCTTGAAATTTGAATCGTCGTAAAAGTCAAAGGAAATATAGTGGTACTTGTTTATGAATCCATACAGCGGAAGAAAATCGCCGCCGGACAGCTCGGACGTGTTTATTCCTATCCTTATCCTTATGGGCGAAGCCACGTCCGGATCGGCTTCCGCCTCGATGGGAATGTTTTTGAGCATGGATATTATATCGAATGTGCAAAGCGCCTCCACCGGCTCCGGCGAGGTGAGCATCATTGCCGGGAGCTCGTGGGTCATATAGTCTACTATATCCCTGCGGTTGGAGAGCACCCGGGCATGGTGGATGACGTTTTTCCTTACCTGGCTGTCGTTGAACGAGAGGGATCTTTTGAACGCCTCTTTAAGCATGGTATAAATATAAGTCTCAAGCTGCTCGTCCCTGACGCTGACGGAAAACTCCGCGCAGAAGGCGTCCAGATCGCCGTTATTTTTTATTTCCCCGGCAAACGCCTTGGCCAGGTTCCTGTTTACGTTTCCGGCCACCCTTGCCGCCGGCAGCTTTGACTTGTTGCACCATTTGCTTATATACGATATATCGTATCCGGCTATGTCCGCCGCCGCCGACATTTTCATATCCGTAAAACGTATAAGTTTTTTAAGCACCTCTCCGTAATCGCTCATTGTACCCGATCCTTCCTTATTATTAATTATTTTCCCAATCCCTGTAATTTGATTATAGTAAATAAATTCAAATATGTAAACATAAATTTCGTCAAGTTTGAAGTCAAATAAATTCAAATATGACAACCGTGGAAAATTGAATAAAACAAAGTCCCATTGATTTCATTCCATATCAATTTTTACAGGCTTATAATACAGTCAATGAAAAAATACAGTAAACCATTGGCACATTAGAAACGAAAAGGAGAGGTTATAAATGGGAATGGAAAAATACAGAATGAGGATGCATCATGTCGGAATCGTGCTTCCCACCATTGAGGCGGCAAAGGAAGTAATGGATACTATCGGAGTTGAGATCGACTACACGGGATATGTGAAGGCCTACACATCGGATCTTATTTTCACGAAATACGGCCCCAACGAAAGCCCCATCGAATTCATCATCCCCAGAGGAGGAGTTCTTGCCGAGTACAATAAGGGCAAGGGCGGCATCGCTCACATCTGCATCGAGGTAAACGACATCAAGGGCGCTACAGAGGAGCTTATATCAAAAGGATTTGAAATGCTCGAGAAAGAGCCCGTTGAGGGAACGGAGGACATCATCGTAAACTTCCTTCGCCCCAAATATTCTCACGGAATACTTATTGAGCTTGCCCAGACGGTGGCTCCTATAAAAAGAAACTAAGAAAAACTTTAAAAACTGATATAAACGGAGGTCTCAGGAATGAAAAAAGTAAAAGTTTTACAGCCGTCGGAGATAGCGGCTCTTATAAAGGACGGAGAAACGATAGCCACGGGAGGATTTGTCGGCAGCGGCAGCCCCGAGGCCCTTTCAAAGGCTCTGGAGAAACGCTTTCTGGAAACAGGCTCACCCAGAGACCTTACATATATGTACGCCGCCGGACAGGGCAACCGTGACGGCAGCGGCTCCGACCACTTCGCCCACGAGGGTCTTGTGAAGAGAGTCATCGCCGGACACTGGAATATGGCTCCCAGACTTGGCCAGCTCGCCATGGACAATAAGATCGAGGCGTACAACATCCCCCAGGGCGTCATCTGCCATATGTACAGAGACATCGCGGCTCACAGAGTCGGAACGGTGACCCATGTCGGTCTCCACACGTTTGCCGATCCCAGAATAGAAGGATGCAAGCTGAACGAAAGAACGACGGAGGACATCGTTGAGGTAATAAACATACTTGGCGAGGAAAGACTTATATTCAAGACAAGACCCATCGACGTCGTATTTTTAAGAGCTACAAGCGCCGACGAAAACGGAAACATCTCCATGGAAAGGGAGGTTTGCCCCGTTGACGCCACTGCAATGGCCCTTGCCGCGAAAAACAGCGGCGGAAGGGTATACGTTCAGGTCGAGAGACTGGTCAAGGCCGGAACCATCGATCCAAAACTCGTAAAAATACCCGGAATACTTGTTGACGCCGTAGCCGTTGCCGATCCCGAGGATCATCCCCAGAGCTTCGGACACACTTACGACCCTACCCTCACAGGCGAGGCCGTCGCTCCCGATACCGAATCGGAGCCCCTTCCCCTTTCGGCAAAGAAGATCATCGGCAGAAGAGCGGCCATGGAACTCAGGGAAAACAGCGTCGTAAACCTTGGCATCGGAGCTCCCGAATATGTTTCGGCCGTAGCCAATGAGGAAGGCATCGGAGATTATATAACGCTCACCGTTGAGGGCGGCCCCGTTGGAGGAATACCCCTCGGAGGCTCACAGTTCGGAGCGTCAAGAAACGCCGACTGCTACTTTGATCAGAACGTGATGTTCGACCTCTACGACGGCGGCGGACTCGACCAGGCTTACCTCGGACTTGCCCAGGCCGATGAAAACGGAAACGTAAACGTATCCAGATTCGGCCCCAGGATAGCCGGCTGCGGCGGATTTATCGACATAACGCAGAACGCCAAGAGAGTTTATTTCTGCGGAACATTCACCGCCGGCGGACTTAAGACAAGCATAAAAGACGGAAAACTCGTCATCGAAAACGAGGGACGCGAGCCCAAATTCATCAAACAGGTGGAGCAGATAACATTCAGCGGAAACTTTGCCGCCGAAAAAGGACAGCCCGTTATGTATATAACCGAGAGAGCCGTGTTCGAGCTCAGAAAGGACGGCGTATATCTTACGGAAGTCGCTCCCGGAATCGACATCAAGACGCAGATAATCGACGTTATGGGCTTCGAGCCTAAGATCGACGGCGAAGTAAAACTGATGGACGAAAGAATTTTCAAAGACGAGATAATGGGACTTAAAAAGTAAATTTAAAAAGCACGAAGCTTTTTGAAACCTTAAAAAGGAGGATATTATTATGAATTTTGAGTTTAACGAAAACCAGAACGATCTCAGAATGATGGTAAGAGAGCTTGCCGAGAAGGAGATCGGCCCCAGAGCAAAGGAAAACGACGAGAAGGATGTGTTCCCCGTTGACATTTTCAAAATGATGGCCGATATGGGTCTTACGGGAATCGGCGTTCCCGAGGAATACGGCGGACCCGAGGCTACAGACATCGAGAGAATGATCGCCATCGAGGAGATCGCTAAAAAGGACGGAGCCGTTGCTACTATCCTTGCCGTTCACGGTATGCTTATTCAGGCGCTCGTTAAATACGGCACCGAGGAGCAGAAAAAGAGATTCCTTCCCAAAATCGCCGAGGAAGGATATTACACAGCATTCGCTCTTACGGAGCCCGGAGCCGGCTCAGATCCCGCTTCAGCTAAGACAACGGCTGTTTACGACGCTGAGACAGACGAATACATCCTTAACGGAAACAAATGCTTCATCACAGGCGGAGCGAGAGCGGACGCCATCCTTGTATTCGCTCTTACGGATCCCTCAAAGGGAGCCAAAGGAATGTCAGCCTTTATCGTAGAAAAGGGAATGAAGGGCTTCAGCACAGGAAAGATCGAGGACAAGATGGGAATCAGATGCTCCGAGACAGCAGAGCTTTTCTTTGACGACTGCCGAGTACCCGCGGCCAACAGACTTGGCGAGGAAGGCAAAGGCTTTGGAATCGCCATGGGATCTCTTGACGGAGCGAGGGTAGGCGTAGGAGCCATAGCTTTAGGCCTTGCCGAGGGAGCTCTTGAGGAATCACTTAGCTATGTTAACCAGAGAGTGCAGTTTGGCAAACCCATCGCGGCGCTTCAGGGAATCCAGTGGTACATCGCGGATATGGCTACGGAGATCGAAGCCGCAAAATGGCTCGTATACCATGCCGCATATCTGAGAACAGAAGGCAAGCCTTATACAAAAGAAGCGTCAATGGCAAAACTTTTCTGCTCCAAGATGGCAAGGGAAGTAACAAACCTCGCTATGCAGATCCATGGCGGATACGGATATATGAAGGAGTATGCCGTAGAGAGAATGTACAGGGACGCTAAGATCACGGAGATCTACGAGGGAACAAGCGAGATCCAGAAAGTGATCATCTCAAAACAGGTAATGTCCGCTAAAAAGTAATATACGGAGGCCGCTGTGAAAGAATTTTATGTGGAAATAACGGAAATATTTCAGAAAACGGTGAAAGTTGAGGCCGAGGACGGGGACAACGCCCTGCTGAGAGCCCGGGAGCGCTACGACCGAGGGGAATATTCCGTAAAACCCTCGGAAATAGTGGCGGCGGAATTTGATATAAAGCCATAATGGCGGCGCGGAGCGCCTTAAGCGAAAAGTCTTATGGACTTTCCGCTTGATTGCCGGAGGGGACACGGAAAGTTCCGAAAAAACTTTCCGTGTCAGGCCGTGGCTGAAATTCAGGCATTGTTCGCCGGTGGAAATGAATTCCTCCGGCGGGCAAAGGCCAGGCAAAGACACGTCAAAGGCTGAAACTGATTTCAAAAATTTAGTCTTGTTATCGGTAGTTATATCTCTTACATAATTTGGCATTAAGTGAAGTTAAATATTAGGCTATGGGCGCCGGTGGAAGTCAATTCCGCCGGCGTTTTTAGTTACACAAATGTGTTTACCGAAACTATGAACCAACTCAGTTTGTGCTATAGCTCCAAAACTACGAACACCGTGGGAATTCACTTCCCACGGTGTCCGATCAACTAAATTTTTACCTCTGCCTGAGTCCAAAAGTTTCCTTGGGAACTTTTGGACTCCTCACCGACAAAGAAGCGGAAAGCCCTCAAGGCTTTGCGCTTAGGCGCTCCGCGCCTCTTGGGAACTTTTGGACTCTCCACCGGCAATTACAAGTCAAAAGTCCATAAGACTTTTGACTTAAGCGCTTAGGCGCTTCGCGCACTTTAATTTGTCACTGTCCGCTGTCTCCCTACTTATGTTTTTAAGCATAAAAAAACAAGATCAGAAATCTCGTTTCAGACTGTCAAAAAACTAATCCATTGTGAGCGGGAGGGTTCGGGAGTCGAAGGGACTCCTGAGTTTATTCCGCAGGCGGAATTCATTTCCGCCGAGGGCTTTTCGCAGAAATAGGGATTTATTGCCTTAATTTAAACTCGAAAAAGTCCCGAAGGACTTTTTCGACACGCTGGAACGAGATCAGAAATCTCGTTTTAGTCATATACATCTCTTCTATGCCTTATTGTCAGCACAAGGATTATTATTTTTTCGTCCATTATTTCAGCTATTATTCTGTAATCCCCTACACGGTATCTCCACTGGCCGGAGCGGTTAGCTGTCAGTCCTTTTCCGTGCAGCCTTGGATCCTCGCAGCCCACAAGATTTTTTTCTATCCAGCCAATTATTAGAGCGGCTGTGTACTTATCCAGCTTTTTTAATTCCTTAACGGCTCGCGGCGTATATTCGACCTCATATTTCATTTTATTATTTCAGCTCCAACATCTTTTTAACTTCTTCGTGCGTGTAGGTAACAGGGTTATTTTTGTATTCTTCCATCGCTTTATTGTACGCTGTCAGGTCAAATTCATCCTCTATACGCTCTAACACGGTCTGACGTATCATTTCCGAAACTGTCATATTTTTAAGCTCAGCGTATTTTTTTATAAGCGTTGAATCCTCGTCGCTCAGTCTTAATGAAATAGTCATATACAACACCCCTTTCTCTGTAATACATTGTATTACATAACATCCCGTCCTGTCAATAGTGTTTGCGAAAAAGGGAATTTCTAAAACAGTTTGTCCCATTTTTCAAATATCGCCTAATAACCAACTCAGTCTATAACTTCAAAACTACGAACACCGTGGGAATTCATTTCCCACGGTGTCCGATCAACTAAATTTTTACCTTTGCCTGAGTTCAAAAGTTTCCTTGGGAACTTTTGGACTCTCCACCGGCAAACAAGCGGAAAGCCCTCAAGGCTTTGCGCTTAGGCGCTCCGCGCCTCTCGGGAACTTTTGGACTCTCCACCGGCAAACAAGCGGAAAGCCCTCAAGGCTTTGCGCTTAGGCGCCTCACGCCTCATTTACGCATTTTATGGCATTAAGGCTCCTCGGATAACCGATATAGAGCAGGCATTGGGAAACAACTCGGAGCAGAAAATCCTTATCATTGCCGAGATTTATATTCCCTTTGGCATGGGCGGTAAGCTGCGGCTCGCAGCCTCCCTGGGCCATAAGAAAACAGAATGTTATTATCTCCCTGTCCTTAAGGCCGAGCCCTTTTCTCGTATAGTAGTCGCCGAAGCAGTTTGCTGCCAGCCAGCGGTTGATATGTCCGGCCTTCCATGCCTCTTTCATATGCTCTCCAAAAATTTCAGCCTGCGCCTCGGCTCCCTTTTCCAGACGGTCGTCCATGCCGGTCGTGGACTGTCCTTCAAGCGGCAGAGCAATACCCGTCCTTGTCAACTCGTTGTTGACGATATCAAGGAACGGCAGCATTCTGCCGAAGCCGATGTAATCCGCCGCCTGATATACGATCTCCTTTACCTCCACGGGGGTAAGGCCGCCGTCAAGGGCTTTGGGGAGCATAAGGGCAAAGGCTTCCTTTCCCTGACATCCCATAAGCGCGGCGAGAACGGCCATATATCTCGTCCTCTCGTCCAGACGGGCGTCGGGCTCGTTCACGGCCTCGTCAAAGGCAAAATGCTCAAAGCGTTCCATAAATTCCGGATCGGTGGATCTGTAGCTTTCCATAGAAACATTTTTCATAATACTTTCCTTCTTTCGGTATATCCTGATTATTTTAATTTATTGTATTCCTCATCGTCGACGGCCTCCAGCTATTCATTGTCCATTTTCTGTCCGAATATGTTTAAATATTTATTTATTGTTTTCACAGCTCATTCCTCCAATGGAAAACGGACTTATTTCGGCGGTGTCAAAAAGTCCTTCTGTTTTGACTACATAAAAATTTTAACTCAGGCATATTACAATGTCCAATACCTATATTTTATTATTATCTATACTTAAAACTTATCGTTTACAGCTTTCAATGAAGGCAGCAACGGCCGCCGAAAATATCTGCCCCCTTTTCCGGACAAACACCGTCCCGTTTTCAATGGGCGCAGAAAGCGTCACAAATGTCATATCCTCCGCGCCTTTTGAACAGCTCTGCTCCCAATTCCTCCTCAAGCTGCATAAGCCGGCGGGGCATGGTTGGCTGAGAGAGATGGAGAAGTTCTGCCGCCGGTTCTTCTCCCTCCGGCAAAAGCGATAAAATATGTTTTTTGACAGCCAGATGTAAGAAAAACTTAAAAATCTCATCTTAATCCTGTGTTATACTTAGATATAGGATACTTAGGCAATCGCTTAAGCGGGAGGAGGAACTAATATGAAAAAGTTTATATATGCCCTCGCGCTCTCGGTCTTTACGCTTTCTGCGGCGGCAGGCTGTTCGGCGCAGACGGCTCAGGAAAACACCCAGGATACAAGCCAAGAGACCGTTGTTGAGGGAACTGTTGAGGGAATTGTTGAGGAAACCGATGAAAAAGCGGAGGAAAGCGGCGCCGCATCGCCCATGGATTCCATTGACGAAAATATCGCCGTGATGGTCGAACCGGCTGACGCCGTTCTCAGATGCATGGTGGAAAATAATCTCGACTACGCCCCGGACGATGACACGTTCTTCTGGAGGACGCTTTACTACTTTGCCGGAACCTACGGCGGAAACGATCCCGGAGCGGATTTCGACCCCATGACCGGAGAGCTCACCCTTTCCGGCGATACAATGATGGAATACGGCTCGGTGCTTAGAGCCGGCCTTGAGGAACTGCCGAAGGTGCCCAAAGCGCTTTCGTCAAACGTCGTAACAAATGACGACGGAAGCTATACGCTTTTCACGGGAGACGTGGGGCTGGCCTATTCGTTCATATCCGATCTCAAGGACAACGGCGACGGCACGTACGATGTGACCGTTGAGCTCAGGGGAACGGTGGAGGACGACCTAATCGCGTCGGGCGTGTTCACCATTGAGGAAAACGAGTATGTTTTAAGCCTTAACGATCCGCAGTATGTATATACCATAACGGCAATGAACGGCTATACGAGAGGATGAGCGGGGGTGACGGTATGAAAAAATATATGAAATACATCGGCCTTATGCTGGCCGCGGCTCTTGTGTGCGGCTGTTCCGCCCAGACCGAGGCTACGGTCAACAATTACGCCGAAAAACTCGGCATTGACGTCAGCGCCGGAGATTATGAGGAAGTCGTAGATACCCACGGCGGTTTTCACGGCGACGGCGTGACATTCGCTTATATTACCTTCTCGGACGACAGTCTCGCGGGAGAAATAGAAGAAGCCGAGGGATGGAACGCTCTGCCCATGGACGAGAACGTCACCGCCCTCATATACGGAGTGACAAAGGTAGAGGGAAACTCGGTATATTCCAACGGACCATATATAACCTCCGGTGACGGGCAGCCTCTGATCCCGCGGGTTGAAAACGGCTGGTATTACTTTGCCGACCGCCAGTCTGAGGGCAACATACATGACAGCTCCCAGGTTTTGGAGAGAGCGTCAATAAACTGCACCGTGGCGGTATACGACTCCGACAACGAAAAGCTGTACTATCTTGAGCTTGACACATAAGGCGGAGGGCACGATGGATAAAATAAACATACGGGCGGCCGCCGGATGCGACCTTGAGAGAGTTATGGATTTTTATCATTCCCTAATCGACGCCATGAAGGACGCCGAATATAAGCCCGGCTGGAAAAAGGGCATATATCCGACGAGGGAGTCCATAGCGGATTATATAGCGGCCGGAGAGCTGTATATCGGCGAAAGTGACAGACAGATAGTCTCGTCCATGGCCGTAAACCACGAGTTCAACGAAGGCTACCGTTCGGCAGGCTGGTCGGTGGATGCCGGCTCATCAGAGCTGCTTGTTATCCATATACTCGGCGTCAGATATGACCTTTCCGGCAGCGGTATTGCCGCTCAGATGGTGCGGTTCGTCATTGATAAAGCGCGGAGGGATTGCATGAAGGCCATCAGGCTGGACGTAATCGAGGGTAATCTTCCGGCGGAAAAGGCGTATACAAAATTAGGGTTCAGCTATCGGGAAACGGTGAAAATGTTTTATGATGATACCGGCTGGATGGATTTCAAGCTGTTTGAGTACATAATATAAAAAATTAAGGGTGTAAGCGGAATATCTTACACCCTTTTACATATTTTATGGTTTAAAATTATATATACTTAATATAGAAACAAAAGAAAGTATGTGATCGTTTATATCGTTTTATTCGCAGCCGTATATGTCATTTGGATAATACTGTATGTTCCAGAAAAATAATAATTCAGATCCTGCTTTTGTTTGTGCTGGCCAAAGCTCATATATCCATCGGACGGCGTTGCTTATCTTCTTATGACGAATATGTTCCTTAGCAATTTTTTATGTTCTGTACTTGGGGGAGCCGCCCGCAAAAGGGGCGAATATATGAAGGAAAAAATTTTTAAGATAATCCATCCCTTCCCATATTTTTATTTCAGTCTTTTTGGGCATAGTCATGTGTTTTTTAACATCGGTTCGATTTAATAACCAGCCCTTTTTCTCAGTCTCACCGTATATATAACGGCGAACACAGCCACGACAGTATCCGAAGCCGCGAAGGCGTACCATACGCCGTTGGCGCCGAATATGGCGGGAAGGACGGCAAGTAGGCCGCATATAAGTATGAAGCCCCTCATAAGAGCGATCACCGCCGCGCTTCTTGCCCGCATTATGGACTGCAGATATATGCTTAAAAATGTATTTATGCCTAAGAATATAAAGGATACGGCGTATACTCTCATACCGAAGGTCGCCGTCTCAATGATCTCTGGCGTGGCCTTTACGAATACCGATGTGATCTGCGCCGGAAAAAGCATGCAGGCTCCGGTAAATATAACTCCCATCAGCACCGCGTATTTAATGCCTATGGAGCAGGCCTGCCAGCAGCGTTTTATCATTCCCGCCCCGTAGCTTCCCGACGCTATCGGCTGGGCCGACTGTCCGATACCGCTGAATATATGGGTAAAGAGGGACGCTATGGTTCCCATTACGCCATATACCGCAAGGGCGCTGGCGTCGGAATATCTCATTATCTGATTGTTGGCGGCAAACGTGACCGCTATGACCGAAAGCTGGGCAAGCCCTGTTCCGAAGCCGTTGGACAATATTCTGCGTATATTTGCGGCGACATTTTTAGGTCTGACCGGTTTGGCCGTACATTTTTTTGAAAAGAAATATGTTACCAGCACCGATGACTGCAAAAGAGCTCCCAGCACCGTAGCCAGAGCCGCTCCAAACATACCCATTCCCATCGGGAAAACGAAAAACCAGTCACCGAATATATTTGTGGCCGCTCCGGCAAGGCTTGCCGCCAGAACACGCTTCGGAGCGCCGTCATTTCTTATGAATCCCGCCAGCAGAGGAGAGAGCACAAACAATGGAAACGCCCCTATTATAAGTCCTCCGTATTCCAGAGCGTAGGGGATTATCGTATCGTCAGCCCCATACAGACGGTAAAATGGCTCCTGAAAAACAAGAAGCAATATCCATGCCAGCGCCATCAATATCCCGCCGGCGATAAGAGCCGACGTAAAATACATATTGCTTTCGGCCTCCTTGCCGCTTCCCCTTGCGCGGATAAAAAGAATGGATCCGCCTATTCCGCTCATCAGCCCCAGAAATTCAGCCAGACAGAATATGGGAAGTATAACGGCGCAGGCTGCCGTTCCGTCCGGCCCAACGCCCTGACCGATGGCTATTGTATCAACAAAACTGTATGCCGTCACCACCAGCGCGCTGCCTATGGCCGGCACGAGAAATTTTATAAAAAGCTGTTTTACGTCGTCTCTTAATATGTCCATTATATGTAAGCCCTTTCTTTTGTTCATTAATAAAAAAGCGTCTTTAGGATTATAGAGCTAAATCAGCCGTTTGTCAAACCGGATGCGGCCCGCGGGTATAAATTTTTTTGCGTATTTTCCCGCACGTTATCTTGTCAATAAATTGTCTTTGATCTTCTTTTTTTGCGCGCATTTTCTAAGCATTAGAAATATTATTTGGGTTGTATCATATTTCTCCGTCTAAATGTTTTACAGGCCTACGCACAAGTGTGTTTTGGATTGGCCTGCCAGCCATGCAAAGCGGTTTTTACCAACACATTTTGTCCTATAACTCACAAATAATGAACAAAATCAGCGTTTATGCAAATTAAACAAAAAAATAAAGCCCTTAGAAACCTTGATTTCTAAGGGTTTTTGAATTGCGGAGGCAGGATTTGAACCTACGACCTCCGGGTTATGAGCCCGACGAGCTACCGGACTGCTCTACTCCGCGTCATTAAAGAATGGTTGGGGAAGGATTCGGACCTTCGAAGCTATCGCAACAGATTTACAGTCTGCCCCCTTTGGCCACTCGGGAACCCAACCATATTATATAAAGCCGATGAACGGACTCGAACCGTTAACCTGCTGATTACAAGTCAGCTGCTCTGCCAATTGAGCCACATCGGCACTTTTCCAGCGCCTTCAAAACCAAACACGGTCTCTTACTCAAATCAAACTTTTCTCACTTCTTACCTTTTCTTTCGGTCAAGCCCTCGACCTATTAGTA
>CAJFHC010000030.1 GCA_904378045.1 Candidatus Metalachnospira gallinarum
GCCCTGACAAAGTTCAGGGCTTTTCGCAGAAATAGGGATTTATTGCCTTAATTTAAACTCGAAAAAGTCCCGAAGGACTTTTTCGACACGCTGAAAAATGATCAATTTTTATAATCATAGGTCTTAAATCAGCAAAAATGCCATAAATACCGGATTTTCTAAATTTATAAATTGCAAAACCTCCCGATTTATAGTATAATGTTTAGGATTGTTTTAGGAGGGTATCAGAATGAAACTTAAATATGTTGCTCTTATGCTCGCGGCTGCGCTTGCTTTCGGAACCATCGCCACTTCCTGTACGTCCGAGGAAGAAACTCAACAGGGCGTTCTTACAAGCAGGGAGGTCGATTTTTCAAATATAGGCTTGAAATATACAACTCCGGAGAGCTGGATGGAATACACAAAATCCAACAATATTTATCCTTACGCCTATGAAGAGGATTATACGATAGCCAATATCAGATACAGCTACATTACTCCCGACGACTGGGATATGCTTTCCAACGCCGAGGACGGGGTTGTTGTAAACGATTATCTCTATCCGATATGCGAAATAGTCGTTATCGAGACGGAACAGGCTTCAAAGCTCAAATCATCAGGTCTTTACACCACATTCTCGTCAAGGGACCTTATCAAGGAAAACAACGGCGTAAGCTACTATCTTTTCTATGACTATGTAGGCTCCATAAGAAATATGGGAGAGGAAAACGTAGCCATATACGACGAGATCTGCTCCGGTATAAACGAGCTTGCCGGTTCATTTATGGTAACGGATTTTGACGTTGACGCCTATGTCGAGTCTAAATACGCCGAGAAAAACACGGTTTCCTTCTCAACGGAGACTTTGGACGGAGAGGCCGTTGACAGCAGCATTTTCGGCGATTACGACCTTACGCTTTTTTATGTATGGGGAACGTATATTTATCCCGACGTTGACAACCTCGCCGACGTTCAGCAGGCCTATGAGCACGCGAAAGAGCTTGGAAATGTTAATGTTGTCGCCCTTTGCATAGACACGCCGACATCAAAACTTGACAACAGCGATGAGGCGAAAGAAATAGCTGAGACCGCTAAAAAAGCCTTTGAGGACGCCGGAGCGGAATTTACGGTTCTCAGGCTTGACGGAGAACTCGCTTCCTTTATACAGAATAATTTTGAGACGATCCCCGCCTTCACTATGGTTGACAGAAACGGCATAGCCAGGGGCGGATACTATGAGGGAATTTACAGCGGAGACGATTATTCCCGCTTTATTGATGCGGCTTTAAACGAATACGTTTATCCCGATGAGACCGCTCAGACGGAAGCCGAATAAGCCCGAAAGATCTTACAATTAAAGAATATACAATAAGCCCGTGGGAAATCCCACGGGCTTTATAATTCCTTTTCAAAACGGCACTGCGGTCGATATCCGAGTCGTTTTTACAGCTTTACCTTATATATTTCATCCTTTTCCTGCGGCTCAAGAGTTTTTCTTTCGCCGCCTATGGTTACATATTTGCCGCACTCCGTTATTTTTCCGATAACGGCGGCGTTTATTCCCTCTTTTTTAAGCGCTTCCACAAGTCTTTCGCCCTCAAAGGCGGTCATAACAAGGGTTCCGCTTGATATGAGCCTGAGATAATTTATACCGGCCAAGCCGCATATTTTTTTCGTACACTCAAGCACGGGTATATTGTCGGCGTATATCTCGGCTCCGACGCCGGAACATTCGGCGACCTCCCAAACGGCTCCGAGTATTCCGCCCTCCGTAGCGTCATGCATCGCCGTGGCTCCTAATTCTGAGCCGATAATGCCTTCCCTTACGACGCTTATTTTTGACGAAAGCTCCTTAGCCTCGTTTATTATGCCGCTATCAATAGATTTTATAAGTTTTTCCTCATGGTCTCTCGCGATGATGGAAGTGCCCTCGATGGCGGCCCATTTCGACATTATTATATCCTGGCCGATTTTCGCCCCGCCGGAGGAAATAAACTTCCTGTTTCTTGTCTTTGCCACCACGGTGCCGTTGACAACGGTTTTATTTACGGCCTCCGTTACTTCCGTATGGCCTCCGAGTATTTCAATGCCAAGCTCTCCGGCGGCTTTATAGGCTCCGTCTATTATGTCCTTGAGCCCGTCCTCGTCGCTGCCTGCCGGAAGAAGTATGGTAAGCAGTATGCCCACAGGCTCGGCTCCCGCGGAAGCGGCGTCGTTACAGTTTATATGCACGGCAAGATACCCTGCGTTGCTTCCCGCCGCCGTTATCGGGTCGGTGGAAAAGACGCATATCTCCCCTCCCGGGTCAACGGCCGAACAGTCCTCCCCTGTGGACGGCCTTACGACGATGTCCTTCCTTTTGTTTATATTCTTATTGATTGGGTCAAGCACCAGCCTGTTGAGCGTCTCCACCGGCACCTTCCCTATTTCAAGAATCTTTCCCATATAAACGTCCCCTTTATTGTTTAAAACGGAATTATCCGAAAATCATTCGTTTGTCCAGCCGCCGCCTATTACGGTCTCAAATCCGAGCGCCGGCGGCTCTGCCGTATCTGTTGCCTGCTCTCCGGCGTCCGCCGCACCTATGGGCGCGTTCTCCTGCGGCGTCTGTGGAGACTCCGGCTCCTGCTGTTTATCCGGCTGAACCGGCGTTATCCCTTCTTCCGGAGTTGTCTGAGAATTATCAGGCGATTCCGGCGAAACGGTTGTTTCAGGCGGCGTCTGACTGTCGGGCGAGCCAATCACGGGAAGATCCTCCTGCACCCTCGGCTTCGTTCCCACCGTCACCTCGTCCGCCGTCGCGATATAAGTCGAGGATGAGAACCATTCACGGCTCACAAGCTCATCGCCGTCGTACACAAGTTTATATGTGTCTATCTTTGCTCCGGTTTTTCCGTAGTATGTCACGACCCTCTCGTCCTCGTACATATTGGGATCCTGAGTAACCTTTTCGGCGGGCTTTCCTATCGTCCTTATCCATACGCTCTCAAAATCTATCTTTCTGTCCGGGTCACGGGTCTCATGTCCGTAAATGTCGCATACCACATTGTTGTTTTCAAGATATGTCTCAATAACAATGGGCTGGTCTGTATTGTTTTTGAATCTGAGGTTTTTATATGTTCCCGCTACGGCGGCGTCCCTTCCGAGGGGAACATAGCCGACCATAAGCGAATGATTATATCTCTCGACGATTTCAAGCTCGGCGAAAATAGCGGCGTTGTATATCGTCGTCGTTACCTGGCACACTCCTCCTCCGAGGGCGGAAACTATTTTTCCGTTTTCAATGACTCCGGCAGCCTTATATCCGTTTTCATAGGTCTGGGGACCCAGCGCCTCGTTCATATCGAATATTTCACCCGGCTCAAGCACAGTGTTGTTTATCTTTTCGCAGGCAACCCTGAGATTTTCGTTCCTGTTTTTATCGTCGTCCGAGAACGCGGTCGAAAATGATCCGAGAAGCGACCTTTCCTGCTTTTCCTGTTCCTCCTCCGTAAGAGAAAGCTCCACAGGCTCGATCTTTCCGTCCTCAAGCATATCCAAAACGTCGGCGGCCGTCATATCTATGTCAAAGCCAATGGGATCATCCTGCCTGTCAGCGTTTATCTCCTCCGCTATCGCCTTTATCTTTTCCCTGAGTATGGAAGTATCGCATGTATACGTTATGTCAATATCGACATTTCCTTCGCCCTCTATTTCAGCGGCCTTATTAAGGGCCTCCGAATAATCGGGAACCGCGACGATGTCCTCAAACGGTATTACCCATTTGTTTTCCCCATAGGTTATTTCTATATCCAAATCGGCGTCTATTTCCTCCGTCAGCTTCAATATGCCTTCGTCCATAGTAAGGCCGCTGATGTCGATGTTCTCAACCGAAACTCCGTCGGCGAAAACCTTTTTTGTCTCGGCAGGCTCGGCGTCACCGCAGGAAACCAGTGAAAAAGCCGTTAAGGCCGCGGCTGAAACGGCGATCATCTTTTTTATTTTGATTATGTTTGATTCTTTCATATTTATGTCCTCTGTATTTCTGTATAATTAATACGCTGTTCTGTGATTGCATTTATAGTATCATAAATTATTTTGCGGTACAAGTGCATTTTAGATACTTAAAATAACTGTAAAAAAGATGTAATAATGCCCTCCGTCAACGTAAAAAACGGCCGAAGGCTAAAAGCCGGCGAGCCGTTTTAAACTGTTTTTAAAGAGCTACGATCATTTATTTCTGTTTCTTTTGAACTCGGCGAGAGCGCTGGCGGAAGATTTTTTCTTTTCGTCATCCTTTGGCTTTTCGCTCTTCTCCTCCGGCTTGCTTTCGGCCGGTTTTCTTTCCTTCAGCCTTGCTTCAAGCGGTTTTTTCCGCTTTCTGACCGGCTTTAGCCTTGCCGCCGTCTCCGCCGCTTTGTCGATAATTTCAGGGAAACGTCTTATAAATATGTCCAGCAGAAGAAGTATGAGCGCCAAAACGAGAAGCGGAACCGTTATGTCTCTCTTCGCGTATGTGTCGGGAAGCTCGTGTTCGTAGACCTCGTCCGGCGACGTTATTATGTCTATTCCATCGTAGGAGGCCAGCTCGTCTATTATTCCACCGCTTCCAAAGCTCTGGGTGTCATACTCCTTTGAGTAACCGATGACAAATCCGGTGTTATAGGCGTTGACCGTGCCGTCGCTCAAAGTTTCCTCCACGGCTATTATGTACGCTCCCTCGGCGTCCGTAGGTATGGTGAATTTATATTCGCCCGGAAGGACTGCGGACATATCGCCGCCATATTCCTTTCCGTCCTCCGTGACAACGGTTGCCTTTACCGCCGTTGTATTTTTATTGACCGGGATTTTTGCCGTGACCTCGGAAACTCCTCCCGAGGCTTCTCCCGTGACTTCTATGTCGTACATTATGTTGCTTCGCATGGAATAGCTTATAAGATTTCTCAATATGTCCGTGCCTTCCCTTGACGAGAGCCAGTCCCCGCTCCACTGTCCGCTTACGTCGCTTGTCCAGGCCGCCGCCCTTCCAAGACCGTACTGCCAGACGGCAAGCACCGGTTCCTCCCTGTCGCTTTGAAGCACCACATCCGCCCTCGGCTTTGCCGTTGTGCTCACATAGCCGTGAAGCACCGGAACGGAATCTATATTTTCCGTTATTTCCGACGGATCAGCCGCCGTAGGATAGAAATCCTCGTTGTTGAGATAGTCCTTGCCCGCTATGGTCGTCTCGTATACAAATATTTCCGGAAGTCTGGAATATCTGTCGGCGAAGTAATATCTTCCCCTGCCTTCCTCCGCGATATACTGAAGGAGGTTCGTGTCCGCCGCCTGTCCCACGGCTATGGTCGATATAGTTATGCCGTCCTCACGGGCCTGCCTGAGCAGGTTGGAATAGCCGTCGGTCTCCGCCTGTCCGTCGGTCAGAAGGATGATATGCTTCAGCTTGCTGTCCGTGTCGGCCAGCTTCGTGCAGGCCATCCTCAGCGCCGGGAGTATGCTCGTTCCGCCTCCGGCCTGGATTGTGCCGATGGCGTTTTCTATGCTCTCCATATTGGAGCCTATCTCCTCAAGCTCCACTACCCACTGAGCCGCCGAGTCGAAGGCTATGACTCCGACCTTATCCTCCGGGTCCATCTCGTTTATTCCTCTTATGGCCGCCTCTTTGGCGATGTCCATACAAGATACTCCCTGTGAATTGTCGGCCATACTTCCCGACCTGTCGATAACCATTATCATAGCGAGGTCAGGCTCCTCCGACTGGGTCTTGACGCTCATTTCCACCGGAAGCATATCCTCGAGGGGTGTGTCCTCATATCCTCCCGGGCCATAGGCGTTTTCTCCGCCGGTCACGATAAGCCCTCCGCCGGAATATTTAACGAAATTATCAAGGGCGTCAATGAAGCTCTCGTTCATCTCGCTGTATGGCACATCGGCAAGAACGACCGCGTCATAGGCTGTCAGGGCGTCATAGCTTGACGGGAGAGCCGATGTTTCTGCCGTATCCACGCTTAGCTGTGATGCCGCGAGAAGGTTTCTCATATTTTCGGCCGACGCTCCGCTTCCGACAACAAGCACGGACGGGAGGTTTTCGGCGTAGCAATAGCCGTATACCGTGTTATTCTGATAAAACGTATCGTCCTGCGGCACTATCTCCGCCCTGTAGGTTACTCCGCCTCCGCTTTGCGCTATATCCGTAAAAACAAAGCGGTTTTCTCCGTCTTTAAGAGTCACCCTTTCGTTAAGCACGAGGGCGGTTCCTCTGTAAAGCCTGAGATCGGCCTGTCCGGAGCCTATGGAGTCCACTATGACCGTAACGTCATAGCTCATATTTATATTGACGTACTGGGGAAGGGATATTTCCCTTATGCCGGCCTCGCTTTTGATTCCTCCGCCGATGTCGTATATAAGCGTGCTTATATTTTCGGAGTTCAGGACGTTTCTGGCGGCAAGGGCGTCTCCCCTTGTCTCAAGCCCGTCGGTAATTATTACAAGTCTCTTTCTCGTATCGCCGTCAAAGGCCGAGACTGCCTGTTTTATGGCCGCTTCGATATTTGTGTTGTCGTTTTCCGTTGAGGAATTGTCAAGATTCGCGTTTACGAATTCCTCCGTGGGCGATACAGCCGTTACGGCTCTGCCGCCGAAAAGGGATACCGCCGTTTTGTCTCCCGTTTCCTTATGGGACTGGGCGGAATTTATAAACTCCGCAACCCTTTCCTTCTGCGCCGAGACGCTTTCGGAAATATCAGCGAGAAACAGCGTCGTGTCGTTTTTCGCCCTGTCCGTAACGGACATTCCCGAAAGGGAAAGTATGAGGGATATGACAGTCAGCGTCCTGAGCGCCGTGGACGTGTTTATATATCTGTCGCCTTTTATAAATTTCTTTGTGATAAATACCGCGGCGATTATTATAATGGGTATGAATATCAATAAATAAATCTTATCCGCGTCTATTGCCATAATATTTCACCCACCATTCCGCAAGCAGCGCCGCCGCCGCAAGTATTGTAAGTATTCCCGTGAGGGACGCTCCGCCCTTTGACGCCCTGCCGGCGCTTCCCTCCACGTCCTGTCCGTAAAGCGCCTCAAGGTCGGATTCCCCGTCCGTCAAAGCGTTTACGGCTATAGCGGTTTCCGATGTCTCTCCGTCGGAATTTTCAATATAAACCGTGTAAAATCCCGGTTCCGGTGTATCGGAGTATTCCGACGCCGGGAAAGGAGGAGCGATAACTCTGCCGTTTCCGTCGGGGTCGGTAATTTCTATCTGAGCGGCGTCGGCCGGAGCGTTTATCTCAAGGCTCTGTCCGCATTTGGCCTCGCTGCCGTTTCCGAGTCTTCCCGGCATGAACCAGTCGGAAAGATTGTATATCATGATCGGAAATTCCTTGAGCAGCGGAAGGTCGGAATCATGTATGTCAAAGGCGAACACGCATACCTTCTGCGCTCCGTTTTCCCCTCGCATGATGAGCGGGACTCCGTCCGCGGAGCACTCCGTCACCGCCCAGGAAGGTCTTTCCACGGTTTTGGCCTCGGATATTATAAAGCTGAGGCTGTCCCCTCCGCCAAGCTCGGACGCTCCCTCCGAATAGCAGTTGAGGCTCCTGCTTTCTTCCGTCGGGATATAGCCGTTGCCCTCCGGAGGGTCGATTATGAATATTCCGCCGTCATCCGGCATAACATCCGGAAGCGCGCCGTCAAAAACATAAAGGTCGTATCCGAAAAGCCCCGCCGTCTCCATAGTATCCGGAGTCATTCTGTAAAGCTCTACTCCGTCCACAAGCCCGAAGGCGTTTTCAAGGAATGTGTTTCCCTCGCTCACGAGCAAAACCTTCGCCGTCCGCGCCTCGTTTACCGCGAGATAAAACGTGTCATCGGTCTCAAGAACGTCACCGGGAGAAATAACTACGCTGAATTTTCCGCTTCCCTGATATACGTTCTCGAATATGACGCTTCTCTCGCTTCCCGCGGGCACGGTAACGTCGCTGAGGGCAAGCACCATATTCCCGTTATATACGGTCACTGTTTTCGTTTCGTCATTTTCTCCGTAGTTTCTCACATTGGCGAGGATATTTCCGTCCGCGGCCGAAGCAAGCGTTACGGCGCAGTTGGCCGTTTCGTTTCCGGCGTAGAAAACATTTGCGTCAAGTCCGGAAAAATTATTCCCGCTGTCCGTAAATATGTATATGCCGCCGTCCGTCTCGGCCGCCGCCGACGCTATGAGCCCGTCAAGGGTATCTCTGTCTATCCCGCCTCCGGTCGGCTTTATGGATTCAAGAGCCGAAGCTGCGGAAGCCTTGTCCGTGCCGGGGCCGTAAACCACATAGGGCGAATCGCCGGCGTCGATTATCGTTATTTTGCTGAGAGCCGAAGCCGAGCCGATAATGTCCTTTGCCCTTTCCTTTGAAAACTCAAGTCTCGTTCCGCCCATATCGGAGGCTGTCATGCTCATTGACGAATCCATGACGATAACATAGTTATAAGCCTCGCCAAAGGCTGAAATATAGGGCCTTGCGGCCGCAAGACCCAGCGCCGCCGCCGCTGTAAGCTGCAATATAAGCGGCAGGCTTTTTTTAAGTTTCTGCCACGGCTTTGACTGTACGCTCGTGTCAACGGCGCGTTCCCAAAGATATGTACTTGGAATGATCATATCCTTTTGCTTACGCTTGAGCATATGGAGTATGATTATCACCGGTACTCCTATCAAAGCCATAAGCCCGATTATATTAAAAAATCCCATAGTCCGCTCCTAAGTTTATTTTTCAAGACCGGAGAAGTACTCCGCTATTATTTCCTTCATTCCGTAGGGAATATCGCCGCTTTCGGTCTCCTTAAGCGCCTGTTCCATATAATCTCCGATTACCGAGTCATAGGGAACGCTGTTTCCGTTCACGCCTCCGGCTTTTGTCTCGGAGTATGTTATCTCTCCGTCGTCCGTCTGCTGTGAAACAAGCTGCTCATCCTCTCCGGCAAGTTCCTCCGCGTCCCTCGTAAATACCTTTTCGGGCTCGACATGGCCTATGCCGCGTCCGCCGCCGCTTCCGTTTCCCTGGCCTTCGCCCTGGCCGTTTCCGCTGCCTTCGCCCTGACCCTGGCCGCCGCCTTCTCCGCTGCCTTCGCCGTCGCCTTCGCCCTGACCTTCGCCGCTGCCTTCGCCCTGACCTTCGCCGCTGCCTTGACCGTCGCTTCCGTTTCCGGATGACTGATTTTCGCTGTCCGTCTGCGTTCCGGTTCCGTCGCTGGCCTGAGCGAGGGATGTAGCCGTTCTGTTTACGGCGGAAGTCGCCGAGCTGCTCTTTTGCACGGCTGATTGAGCGGCGTTTGAAATCTTTGACGCCAGTTCCCGCGCGTCTGCCGATTCGGCCGCCTCTTTAGCCTGCTCGATAAGCTCTTTCAGCTCCTCGTCGGAAAGCTGTTCCAAAAGCTCAGCGAGTCTTTCTCCAAGCTCTTTCAGTTCCTCGTCCGTCATATTCTCAAGCTCCGCGCTCAGCTTTTTAAGCGCCTCGGCAAGGGCCCGCGAATTGTTCTGATCCATAGCGGAAGATATATCGTTTCCCGCTCCGAAATCCGAAAGAACGTTCTTTATGTTATTTTTATCGCTGTTTACTTTGTTTTCCAGTTTTTTGAGTTCCTTCTGAGCCTCGTTTATGAGCTTTCTCGCCTCTTTGGCGTCCTTCGCTCTTTTAAGTTTCCTGTTCAGATCCTTGATTATGCTGTTATATTCCTCTTTAAAAAGCTCTGAAAGCTCCTCGTCTTTGTTTATGGCCTTGCTTATTTCCTCGGCGTCCTTAAGCGCCTGTTTTGTTGTCGGCGTAAACACATAGACGCCGGCGTCGGGAGCGAATCCCGTAAGGCAGGATGCCGCCAGAACGGCGCAGAGCATAAGCGCCAGCCTTCTCGGAAATGAGATCCTGTATTTTTCGCCGAGCCTCGCTTTTTTTGCCGTATCAACGGCGTCCTTTACCGCGAGCTCCTCCATCGGCGTCTTTTCACGTCCGTCCCTAAGTATGCCGTAGGCCGTTATAAGCCTTTCGTCGCATCCAAGCCTGTCGCCCTCCTCGGCGGCGTCGTAATCCGTGACCCTGTGCTTTACAAGGGCGAGAAACACGCCGGCAATTATGGACAGAGCCGCCAGGCAAAGGCATATAATTTCCTTTCCCGGCACATAGACCAGCTTCGCCGACACAAGCACGGCGAGTATGAGAGCCGCCCCGATGAGAGCGGAGCGGAAAACATAATATATAAGATTATTTATGGTTATCTTCTTTTTTAAGGGGCCAAGCAGTCTTTTAAGCTCTTTCATAACCAATCACCCTTTTTTAGATATTTTCTTTAATCTGCGGGCGGCAAGCAGAAGGAATATCAATATGAACACCACAAGCACGGCCGCGTTTATTATCCACAGAGGTATGGGAACGGTCATAGGCGTATACGTCTGTCCGAAATAGTTGTTAAGGTCAAGAATATTATACATGACCGAGCTTCCCGTCTGCTCGCATATAATGCTTATAAGTCCTATCGCCGGATTTATGGCGAGCATAACGACCCTCGGCAGCAGCGGAAGCGCCTTATTGAAATAATTTCCGTAAACCATGCAGGAAAGTATGTATAATATCATCGTTCCGCCGCAGAGTATTCCCGTCCATATATATGTAAATACTATGGACGTGACGGTCTTTTTGAACACCGTCGAGAAAAATATTGCCAAAGCTCCGAACGCCCCGCAGACAAGGATCATATAGATCGTCACGGCGAAAACGTAAATTATCGTCGTTCCTCCGAAATACATAAGCAGAGCGAAAATCGGCATTGTGGCGAATACCATGAGCACTATAAGCGAAAGCCCCGACATAAATTTTCCGACGATTATGGAAAAAGGCGACATCTTTGTTACCATAAGCAGATCAAGCGTCTGCCTTTCCCTTTCGCCGCTTATGCTTCCTCCGGTCATGGCCGGCGTTATGAGCAGGACAAGCACAAGCTCCAGCACCGTAAGGCCGATGTAGAGGTTTGTCATATTCGCGGGGTCGAAACTCGCGTAATAGGAATTATACATCATCTGCCATATGGACACTATCGCCGTAAGGGTTACAAGGAGCACATAACCGGCTATGGCGTAAAATATTTTCCAATTTCTGAGCGATGTTTTCGCTTCTTTTCTGAATACGGGATTAATCATTTTTTTCACCTCCGGTCACGGTCATAAATATCTCCTCAAGGTTTCCTTCGTTTTCGGAGAACGAGTAAACCGGTATTCCGTTCATTACTATATTCCTGAGTATGGACGTAAGGTCGTCGTTCTTTCCCTCAAAGGCAAACTCCACGTTGTCCGTGTTTTCCGTTATTTCCTTTACCGTCGCCTGTTCCTTGAGCAGTCTTATGAGCAGTTCCGGCGGAGCGGACGACTTGACTCTTATTATCCTCTTTTTGTGCATCCTGTTCATTATATCGTGGACGCTGCCCTGGGTCACAAGTTTTCCCTGGTCTATTATGCCTATCTCGGAGCACATTTCCGCGAGCTCGGGAAGTATATGGGAGCTTACGATTATCGTTTTTCCCATTTCCCTGAGCCTTTTCAGTATCTCCTTCATTTCTACCCTCGCTCTTGGGTCAAGTCCCGAGGCCGGCTCGTCAAGTATGAGAAGCTCGGGATCATGTATAAGGCTTCTGGCAAGGCATAGCCTCTGCTTCATTCCCCTTGAGAGAGCGTCCACATATGCGTCCTTTTTATTGGACAGGTCAACGACCTCTAACAGGCTGTCGATGAGCTCCGCCCTCTGGGAATAAGGGATATAATATGTTCCGGCATAAAAGTCCATATACTCCGTCACCTTCAGATCGTCGTAAACTCCAAAAAAGTCCGGCATGTATCCGATCTTGTCCCTGATGCTTTTCATATTTTTTAAAATATCCTCGCCGTTTACGAAAATACTTCCGGAATCGGCCTTAAGCAGTCCGGCCATTATCTTCATGGTCGTCGTCTTTCCGGCTCCGTTGGGGCCGACAAATCCGAATATGGAGTTCTCGCTTATGTTCATCGAAAGGGAATCCAGCGCCGTGAACTTTCCGTATTTTTTGCATAATTCATATATTTCCGGCATTTTTATTTCCCTCCTTTTATACTTATCTTTGGTAACGTCACATAGGTATCGTTATATATCTCGGCCTTTACATTCAGCTTTCCTTCCTCGGAAATATAATCCTGCGCGCCGTTTTTCAGGTCGGCCGCCGAAATATTGACCCATGTGTCGTCCGAATATCTGTATATCTGCGGTTCGCTGACAAAAGCGTCATAGTTGTCCCAGCTGAACTCCACGGAAGTGATCTTGTCCGCTCCCGGAAGATCGTACTCGCAGCCTACCGAGTTGGCCGAGCCGGTGTATAATTCATAATAATATATATCTATATTGTTTTGCTGAAGTATATCGTCAAGATATACCCTGTCGGCGAAAATATATCCCGCAGGTATGTCAAAATTATCGGACATTTCAACGTCAAAGGTCTTTCTGTAAAGGTTCTCCCAATTCTCGTTGACAGCCTCGCCGTTGATGTATTTTCCTCCCGCTATGATGGGATTCTCGGAATACGCCGATATTTTTACCTTAAATTCCGTTTTTCTCAGGTCGGATGAGTTGTTCATATTCTCAAAGAGCCTGTATCTCTGTTCTATCTTATAAGCCTCGGTTGTCGATATTCCCGTTCTGAAAACAAGGCTGTCGTTATAGTCGTTCTCGCCCAGTCCATAGAAAAGCTGTCTGAGCATCTGATAGCTGTTATCCATCCATTTTGTATATTCCTCGGATGAAAGCGGAATATTGATTTCGGCGCTTTCTCCCGCCGGGATATATCCTATTCTTATCGTCTGGCCGGCGAATGTAGCGAGAACGTCCACAAGGTCGTTTTCCATATTGTTTGTCACCGTTCCGACAATGGCGCTTCCCTCTACTCTCAGGTCGGCCGCGATGGAGTCGCTTTCGCACACGCTTTCGGCCGTGGTAAGGAAATAATTATTCTCCCATGAGTTCTGGTTATAATAAACAATTTCTGTATTTGCGTCTTCTTCCTTTATAGTATAGAGAAGGTTATTGCCGGGCGACGTCGGCGTGCCGTAATATGTGTTATTGCCTGACATAACTATCTCATCGTCAACGCTGAATGACACCGTTCCTTTTTCGGGAGTCCTTATTCCAACGCCTATCTCCGTATCAGCGTAGTCATAATCAAGATCCGTATATGTCATAAAGCTGATAAGCGAGTCTTTATGATAGCTTACGGAGCTTATGCCGAATATTATCCCGGAGAACGCTACGGAAATTATCGGTATGGCTATCCAGCCCTTTTCACGCCTGTCCTTCTTTTTAAGTATAAGATAACATATCGGGCCGACCGTAACGGCATATATCAAAAGTACGGCAAGCAGCTTCATGAGATTGCTTTTCTCTATGGAAGGCAGCCTGTTCACCGGGTACAGAGACGTATAGTCGTAATATGTTTCCCTGTCTACCCCAAATTTTTCTGGCATTGTGTTTCTGTAAAGCTCGGAAAGATACTCGGCCGCCGTAGTCATGGAGGCTATGGGATCCGCTCCGAGATCAAAGCTGTGGACGATTATCTTTCCCTCTCCCATATCGACGCTTTTTGTTATCTCGTTTCCGTTCTGTATATCCAGCGCCTCTGAGCCCGGTATGTCAATGACAGCCGTGTCCGCCGTTCCTCCGAAGCAGAGCGTCGTGTCCGAGCCGTTTATCGTGTATTCAAATATGTCAAGACCCTTAAGCGTCTTTTCGGCGTTGAGTCCCGTTCCTATGACGAGCAGGCCGCCGTTTTCTACCCACGATGAAAGAGCTTTTTTCTGTTCGTCCGAAAGGGAGGCGGAATTAAAGTCGTCTATTATAACTACTCCGAAGGACTCCATTACTGCGCTGTTTTCAGGCAGGGAGTCCCTGTCCAGAAAAGTCACATAATTTGTCGTGTATCCGCTTCTGTTATATATGTCCTCCGCTACAGCAAGATTATTGAGATAATCCAGTCCGTTGGATCTTGTGTCCGTAACTACGGCGGTGATCATCTGCTCCGCCGAAAGGGACGTTGTCTCGGCGTTTACGGAGGAGGCCGTGTTTCCGGACTCGTCCAGTATTTTTACGTTTATATAAGTGAAGTCCGTGTCGGGATAAATGATAAAATCATATTCTCCCGCTCCTCCGGCCGGAATATCGGCGCTTTTCTCGTATGTGACATATACGTCGCTTACCGGATTTTTATACATTTTGACCTGTACGGTGCCTTTGAAGTCCTCTCCGTTATTATATACGGTGACATGGACAGGCGTCTGCTCCTCCATTTTGTAGATACCGTCAAAGCCGGCCTCGACCTGAACCTCGAGCATCTGGCTCAGCTTTTCGGAATCATTGTCATCAATAACGGTTTCCTCCTCTTCCTCATTTTCCGCGCCGGACAGCTCGTAATACGAATATGTCGAGTCGGTCGTCACAGCCGCGTAGGGAGCGGCGAAAACAGGAACTATAAGGCTCAATACCATCGCCAGCACGATAAGCACCGCGACGGCTCCCGCCAGTCTCCTTTTATCCCTTCTTTTACTGCTGTTCTTCATAAAAGCACCTCCATGATGTATAAAACGGCATAAGCCTGAATATGTATTCTGTAATAATTATACATTTGCCTAAAGTTCAAAAGCCATTAAAAATCTCTTAAGTTTTTTTAAATTTATATCCCGAATTATTCAGTCTTTTTAAGTTTTCCGTCATACAAAAGCTCCGTTAAAAATCGCAAATAAAAAAAGGATGGATATACCATCGATATACCACCCTTTTAAAGCATATTTACGCGGCCCATAAAAATTCATAGATTCTCATCCTGTATACTATCGCCGAGGCGGCCGCTATTTTCACCGCGTCGCCGATAAGAAACGGTATTACGCAGGCAAGAAGGGACTCGTAAAGCCCGTTTCCGCTCTGTATCATAAACCAAGCCGTTCCGAAGGCGTAGAGAGCCGCCGTTCCGATAATAAAAGCCATCGGATAGGCCGATTTTTTATTCCCCGCCCTTTCTATTATAATTCCCGATAAAAGCGCGCAGAACATATATCCGATTATATATCCTCCGGTCAGTCCCGCAATCTTTGATATTCCTCCGGAAAATCCGGAAAACACCGGCAGTCCCAAAGCGCCGATAAGTATGTATATTCCGACGGCGGCGCAGCCCTTTTTCGCTCCGAGGGCGGAGGCGATATATACGGCGAATGACGCCAGCGATACCGGTATGGGGCCGACGGGCACGGAAAACGGAGCAAATACGCATATCATCGCGGCAAATACTCCTATTAACACAATATCTCTCGTTTTCATATTTTTATGCTCACCTCCCCGGAATTGAGCTTCTTTACTCCGTCATCTGTTTTTACAACAAGGGCGGCGTTATCGTCTATGTCTATGGCCTCGGCGTCAAAGGAGCTGTTTCCGTACATCACTTTTACGCTTCTGCCTATGACGTTTGATTTTTCTCTGTATATGTTCAAATAGTCTTTCAGCCCTATTTTTTCAGTCATTCCGTCCATATTATTGAGTATGGCGGCGGCAAGATCGTTTCTTGATATTCTCGCTCCCGATTCCTTTTCTATTGACGAAGCCCTGTCGCTTATGTCCTTTGGAAACTCCCTTCCCGTCACGTTTATGCCAATGCCTATTATTACATAATCGACCGTTCCGCCCTCAAAGTCAAAGGCGGCCTCCGTCAGTATGCCGCAGAGCTTTTTTCCGTTCATATATATGTCGTTGACCCATTTTATTTTTGTCTCCGCTCCGCAAAGGCTGTCAATGGCAAGAGCCGTGGCGACAGCCGTATATGACGTTATGAGCGGAGCGAGTTCCACATTTATGCGCGGGCGGCAGAGTATGCTCATATACAGGCCGCATCCCTTCGGAGAATAAAACTTCCTGCCCAGCCTTCCCCTGCCCAGCTTCTGGGTTTCGGCGATGACTACGGCCTCGTCCCTGCCGTCAAGGGCGAGCTGTCTGGCGTAGTCGTTGGTGGAGCTGACCTCGTCAAGTATATAAAATTCCCGCTCCCGGGCGGCGTTTCTCATTATGGCTCCGGCGGATATTTTGTCATTGTCGCCCTTAAGGCAATATCCTCTGTTTGTCACGGCCGATATTTCATAGCCCTCTTCCCTGAGTTTTTTTACGGCCTTCCAGACGCTGTTCCTGCTTACGAAAAGCCTTTTGGCCAGTTCCTCGCCGGAAATATATTCGCTTTTTTTAAGTTCCTTCAATATTTCTTCTTTAAGCTCCATAATTTCGCCTCCGATTTTGGCTAATGATAGCAATAAAAAAAGAGATTGTCAACCTCATATTAATATAAGGTGACAATCTCTGATTTGTTTAGAAGATCAGTATATTAATACTGTAAGCTCTTCTCGATTAAGTTTTAATTAATTGTCATATCCTCGATCTTTCCGTCTTCATTTAACTCAAGGTCAACGGATACATTTTCGTCATCATCATTGACTTTCTTGTCAAGCTTGTCAAGTCCATCTGATCCATCATAGTCATCAACAAAATAGTATTTAGTTGATGATGTTGAAATATTGAGTTTCAGATAACATTTATCAGCGTCTTCATCGTCGTAATGGAAAGAATCTACATCCACGTCATCAATGGCCGAAACATAACCAATAACGCTGATTACCTCATTATCGTCATTTATTATTGCCGTTACCTCAAAACTCTTGTCATCATCAATGGCGTCATCAATATCATCATCTTTTGTTATCTTGTCTTCTCCATCGATAATGCTGAATGTTGTAGATGATGTATAATCGTAGTCTTCATTATCAATTTCTATAGACCTGTCAGATGTGTCAATTCTGTCAATGTTTCCCTCCGCCGTTGTGCATGTATACGCCACAGCCTCTGTAATCTTGTCATGACTATCAAGAGTCAGCTCAATATAAACTTCATCATCATCAAGAGCACTGTCTATATCATCAATGAACTCTTCAAACTCATCATCATCTACATCGTAGTCTTTTCCATCAAACTCAAGTGAGTCAATATCATCTTCATCGGCGAAATCGTATTCGTCATCGTCTTCGTTATCCAATACTACTTTTGACTTGCTTATTGACTTGATCAGTCCCTTTGTATCGGCGCTGGATGAACTCTTGTTGCTTGTCTCAAGATCTTCCGTGTCAACCTCAAGATATTTAAGCTCGCTTTCGTCGTCGTCCTCATCCTCAAGATCAAAGTCAGTAATAATCATCTGTTTATCATCGTCAAGGTCGTCATAAGCCTCCTTAAAGTCTTCATATGTTACATAGTCTCCGTCAAGTTTGATTATATCGTCTACGTCCTCATCGTCAATGTCATCGGGGAAATTATACTCGTCTCCGCCATGTGTTTTAACCCTGCTCTTTGATACCGAGCTGATGGCGTTGTCGTCATATTCACCGCTGCCCTCTTTGGCCTCGATCCTTACTACCTCTTCATCATCGTTGAGATATACGTCTACGCTGTAGTTTCTTCCGCCTTCAAATCTTCTGATAAGTGTTGAAAGGGAGCTGTTGCTTCCGTCTATGGATACGTCGATGTCCTCATCCTGTATGTCATAGGATTTATTTTTGCTTCCTGATCTTACGACAATCTTGTCCTCGTCGATGGAATTGATCGTTCCGCTTTCCTTGCTTGTGGAATCCTCGGAGCCGTCGCCCTCCGCCATAATGATGATTGTCGTGGCAACTCCGCCGCTGCATACGGCTACTACCGAATCACCCGTTGACACGTCAGAAAGGCTGGCCGACTTTCCGTCCGTACCGGTTACCGTAGTCGTGGCGTTGGCCGTGAAAGTCTCTTCCTTGCCGTTTACGGATACGGAAACGGAATATCCGCTGCCGGAACTTGTCTTCTGCGTTACTTTGCCGGCGTACTGAACAACCGTGCCGGAAGGAGTTGAAGGAGTAGTCGTTCCGGAGCCGTTGCCGTCCTTAAGAGTATGATATGTCTTTGTAACGAGAACGGAAAGCTCCGCCCTGTTCATGTTTACTTTGGGATTGAAGTTGTTGTTGGCGTCTCCGACCATGATGTTAAGTCTGTTAAGAAGCTCAACATAGGGAACGGACGTGGAAGCGATCTGCGCCTTGTCGTTATATGTAAGCGTAGGATTTGAGGCGAGGCTGTATACCTTGCTTAAAGCCTTGCCGAATATAACGGCGATATCCTCACGTCTGGCGTTGTTCTGAACCGTGCTTGAAGCCATGAAAATAGAAATGTCGTTTCTTGAAAGTATGGAGTTCTCAAGGGCGTAAGCAACGGCGTTATATGCCCATGAAGGGATATTTTCCGCGGCCATAGTGCTCTGCCATTTGGAAACGGCCGACTGATTTACGGACGTTCCCGAATAGGAATTCATAAGGGCATACATAAGCTGTACAGCCTCACAGTAAGTTACGTTGTTTTTGGGTTTGCATAAACGCTGGTCGTTTTCAATATATCCTGTTATAATGCCAAGCTCGTATGCTTCGTCAATGTACTGAGCCGCGCCGGGCCAGGGAACAGTATCTATATCGCTGAAAACGGAAGCATATGCCGGTACTGAGCTTAAAGCCAAAGTGGCTGCCGATAACACGGCAATAATTGTTTTTTTCACACTGATTTCCTCCTTAATCGTCTTAAAAATATTATTAAAACGGCAGTTTTACAAACTGTCTTTAAAGAGAGTATAAAAAAGCACCCCATTCTTTTATACCCTGTATATATTTTAATAAAAATACATAAAATAATCAATAAGATTCACATTATTAAATAGTTAAAAAATTCTTACGATGCTCTTTTTTTCAAAACTTTTTGGCTGTTAAACACAGTCTTATTGGATTTTTGACATTTTTTATCTTTTTCAGCTCTATATATTTTTTCGATAACCGGTTATATATTATACCGATATATATTTACTTATTTCCGTTTTTATGGTATGATATGAACACTTTATGCGGATTTCGCGGCATAAAAAATAATCAGAAGCAAGGAGGACATCCCAATGCCTAAACTAAGCAACAGGACAGACACATTTTCGGAGTCCCTTATAAGAAAGATGACGAGAATATCCATCGAGTACGGCGCCATCAACCTTTCCCAGGGTTTCCCTGATTTCAACCCGCCGAAGGTCCTTATGGACAGAATGGCCGAGGTTGCCTATGAAAATTACCATCAGTACGCCATTACATGGGGTTCCCAGCATATGAGAGAGGCTCTTTCCAAAAAGCATGAGCATTTTTCAGGCAGAAGGCTTGACCCCGATAAAAATATACTTATAACCTGCGGCAGCACGGAAGCCATGATGTGCGCCATGATGACGGTTTGCAACGAAGGCGACAAGGTAATCGTATTTTCTCCCTTCTACGAGAATTACGGCGCGGACGCCATTCTTACGGGAGCCGATCCCATATATGTGCCTCTTAATCCTCCGGAGTTCACCTTTGACACGGACGTTCTTGAGGCCGCTTTCAAACAGCATCCGAAGGCCATCATCGTCTGCAACCCTTCCAATCCCAGCGGAAAGGTTTTCACCATTGACGAGCTTAAAATAATCGCCGATTTCGCCCAGAAATACGACACGTTCGTTATTACGGACGAAGTGTACGAGCATATCGTATACGAGCCCAATAAACACGTTTATTTCGCCAACCTTCCCGGGATGTTCGAGCGCACCCTTACTTGCAGCTCCCTTTCAAAGACCTACTCCATCACCGGATGGCGTCTTGGATATGTCCTTGCCTGCGACGAGATAATAGACGTGGCTAAAAAGGTGCATGACTTCCTTACGGTCGGCGCGGCTCATCCTCTTATGGAAGCCGTTGTTCCCGCCCTTGAGCTTGGAGACGACTATTACAGGGATTTCCTCGGAGTATATCAGAGCAAAAAGGACATTTTTGTCAACGGACTTAAGGATCTTGGCCTCAGCTACAACGACCCCCAGGGAGCTTACTACGTTCTTGTGGACACTTCTGAGTTCGGAGTCAAGGATGACGTTAAGTTCTGCGAATGGCTGGCAAAGGAAGTAGGCGTCGCCGCCGTGCCCGGTTCCAGCTTCTTCCGCGAGGACATAAACAATTACATAAGATTCCATTTCGCCAAAAACGACGAAACACTTTACGAGGCGTTAAACAGACTTTCCACATTAAAGAAAAAGGCCGCCCTCGCGAAAAACATATTCTGAAACATACGGGTCTGAACAATATCAGGCCCTTTTTTCATTGTACTTATTGAAAAACAATATAAAATATGTTATAATTGTCCTACCAATTAAAGCAGAAATCAAATAAAGAGGAGATGACTGAAATGAGGATCAACGCAAATGAAACCGCCGTTCTTGTTGTCGATTATCAGGAGAAGCTGCTCCCTGCCATGAGCGGGCTTGAGGAACTTATGGACAATTCCAAAAAGCTGCTTAAGGGTCTTAAGGAGCTTGGAGTGCCCATGATCGTCACCGAGCAGTACAAAAAAGGTCTTGGCCCCACAGTGCCCGAGATAGCGGAATGTATAGGCGACGGCTTCAAAGCCTATGAGAAGATGACGTTCAGCGGAGTATGCACTGAGGAGATAAGCGACGCCATAAAGGCTCTCGGAAAGAAAAACATCCTTGTGTGCGGGGTCGAGGCTCATGTCTGCGTGCTGCAAAGCGTGATCGACCTTAAGGCACAGGGCTATAACGTGCTTCTTGTCGAGGACTGCGTAACGTCAAGAAAACAGGCCGACAAGGAAACTGCCGTAAAAAGAGCTATGGGCGAGGGAGCTTTTATAACAAGCGCCGAGGCCGTTCTTTTTGAGCTGCTCTACGCCGCAGGGACGCCCACGTTCAAAGTTATCTCAAAGATAGTAAAATAAAATTTTCCATACAGCTAAAATTAAGGCCATCCGAATCTCCGGATGGCTCAGCGTGTCGAAAAAGTCCTTTGGGACTTTTTCGAGTTTAAATTAATGCAATAAATCCCTATTTCTGCGGAAAGCCCTGAACTTTGTCAGGGCGCAGAAATACGGGATTTTCCTCGGCGGAANGTACCGGAAAGATATCCGGACGCCGCAGGCGGCTTTGGCTGTAAGCCAAAGTACTGAATAGTACCGGAAAGATATCCGGACGCCGCAGGCGGCTTTGGCCTTTGGCCAAAGTACTGAATAGTACCGTAAAGACATCCGGACGCCGCAGGCGGCTTTGGCCTTTGGCCAAAGTACTGAACATACCCTTCCGCTCACAATGGATTAGTTTTTTTGACAGTCTAAGGCCATCCGAATCTCCGGATGGCCTTAAAATTTCAAATTATTATTTTCAAAATTTTTAATTATTTTATTCCGCTATGGCTTCTTTCAGGATTTCAACGCCTTTTTTCAGCAGGTCAAAGTCGATGTTAAGCGCCGGAAGCAGTCTTACCCTGTCCTTTGCCGTAAGGACGAGCAGTCCCCTTTCCATACATTTATTAACTATCTCGGAGGCGGGCTTTTCGCATTTAACGCCTATCATAAATCCCGCTCCGCTGACGCTCTCAACGCCTTTGGCTCCGTTAAGCTCGTCAAATATATATTCCGATTTTTCCCTGACGCCGGCAAGCAGCTTGTCGTCTATCCTCTCAAGGACGCTCAAAGCCGCGGCGCAGCATACGGGATTGCCTCCGAAGGTGGAGCCGTGGGTTCCGGGAGTATATACGTCCTGAACCTTTTCGCCCAGCATGGTTGCTCCCAAAGGCAGTCCGCCCGCCAGTCCCTTCGCCGTGGATACTATGTCGGGCATTATGCCGTAATTCATATAGGCGTAAAGCTGTCCCGTCCTTCCGTTTCCGGTCTGCACCTCGTCAACGATGAGCAGAAGATCGTTTTCCTCCGTGAATTTTCTAAGGTCTTTCACGAAATCCCTGTCAAGGGGGCATACTCCGCCCTCTCCCTGGATGACCTCTATCATCACGGCCACGCATTTGTTTTCCGCCGCAAGTCTCTTGACGTCGTCCATATCGTTGGGCTTGGCGTAAACGAAGCCTTCCGTGAAGGGCGTAAACTCGTGGTGATAATGCTCCTGCCCCGTGGCGGAAAGGGTCGTTATCGTCCTTCCGTGGAAGCTGTTTTCAAGGGTGATTATGGTCGAATGGCCGTCGCCGTATTTCAGGAAGGCGTATCTTCTTGCGGCCTTAATGGCGCACTCGTTGGCCTCGGCTCCGGAGTTGGAGAAGAAAACCTTTTTCATTCCCGTTCTTTCGCAGAGCATTTCCGCCAGCTTAGCGCAGGGCTCCGTATAGTAAAGGTTGGATGTGTGCTGTATCTTTCCGATCTGCTCAATGACGGCCTGCTGCCAAACGTCGTCGGAAACTCCGAGGGTGTTTACGGCAATGCCGGTGCCAAAATCTATATATTCTTTTCCGTCATCTCCGTATAATACCGAGCCCTTGCCCGATGTTATGCAGACCGGATAACGTCCGTAAGAATGGGCGACATATTTATTATCGGTCTCGATTATATTCATTTTCATTCCTCCCTTACAAACATTGTGCCTACGCCTTCGTCGGTGAGCATCTCCATAAGTATGGCGTGGGGCTTTGTGCCGTCCAGTATGAACACCCTGTTCACTCCCAGACGTATGGCGTCAAGACAGCACTCCACCTTCGGTATCATTCCGCCCTGGATAACTCCGCTTTCCATAAGCTCCTTCGCCTTTTCCGTATTGATGTTCGTCACAAGGGTGGAAGGATCGTCCTTATCCAGAAGTATTCCGCATATATCCGTCATGGAAATAAGGCTTTCGGCTTTCATCTCTCCGGCTATCTGAGCCGCGGCGGTGTCGGCGTTTATGTTGTATATGTTTCCGTCGCTGTCGCATCCGACGGTGGAAACAACGGGTATATATCCCTTGTCAAGCAGGTCGGTTATGGGCTCCACGTTGACCTTAGTTATCTTTCCGACATATCCGAGGCTCTCGTCAAGCACCTCCGCCTCTATCATATGGCCGTCAAGTCCGCAGAGGCCGACGGCCTTTCCGCCCGTACACTCGATGAGGTTTACAAGGCTTTTGTTGACCTTTCCGGCAAGCACCATAAGCACCGCCTCTATTGTATCCCTGTCCGTAACTCTCAGGCCGTTTTTGAACTCGCTTTTCTTTCCTATCTTCTTGAGCATATCGTTTATTTCCGGGCCGCCGCCGTGTACGAGCACGACCTTGACTCCGATGAGGGACAAAAGGACGATGTCGTTCATAACGTCCTGCTTGAGCTCCTCGTTTATCATGGCGTTGCCGCCGTATTTAATCACTACCACTTTATTATAGTATTTCTGTATATAAGGCAGGGCGTGGACAATGGTCTCCGCCCTCTGCATATTTGTAAGCGTCATTTTTTTCCTCCCATATCAAGAACGGTAATCCCCGTTGATTCTCACATAATCATAAGTAAGGTCGCATCCCCAGGCCGTAGCCGTATAGGGGCCGTCGTTTAATCCGACAAGTATCTGTATTTCCTTCTCAAGCAGTATTTCCTTAGCCTTTTCCTCGGAAAAATCCACGCCGGCGCCGTTTTCGCAGACGAGTATCTCTCCCTTATCGGATTTGAAGCTGACGTCGATCTTATCCACGTCCAGATTTTCTCCCGAGTATCCGAGGGCGCAGAGCACCCTTCCCCAGTTGGCGTCCGCCCCGAACATGGCCGCCTTCAGAAGGGACGAGCATATGACGGATTTAGCCGCGTTTTTAGCTTCTTTTTCCGATTTCGCTCCGCTGACCGTACACTCAAGCAGCTTTGTGGCTCCCTCCCCGTCTCCGGCTATCTTTCGGCAAAGGCTGACCGTCACGGCGCTGAGGGCTTTTTTGAACGTCTCAAAGGCTTCGCCCTCCTCGGTTATCTCTTTGTTTCCAGCCATACCGTTGGCCATTACGCAGACCATATCGTTTGTGGACGTGTCACCGTCCACGCTTATCATATTAAAGGAGTCCTTCACGTCATTGCTGAGAGCCCTCTGGAGCATGGCCGATGAGATTGCCGTGTCCGTCGTCACGAAAACGAGCATGGTCGCCATATTGGGATGAATCATACCGGAGCCTTTGGCTATTCCGCCTATGACGCATTTTTTGCCGTCTATCTCAAATTCCACGGCCGTCTCCTTCTGAACCGTGTCCGTTGTCATTATGGCTTTTGCCGCCTCGGAGCTGTTGCCGTAGGCAAGGCCGTCAACAAGCTCATCCATACCGTTTGCTATGGGGTCAATGGACAGGGGCTGTCCGATAACTCCTGTTGAAGCGACTATGACGTCCTTTTTGTCTATTCCCGTATGCTTTTCCACAAGGGCGCACATCTGCTGGGCTATCTCTATGCCATTGGCGTTGCAGGTGTTGGCGTTGCCGCTGTTGCATATAACGGCTCTTGCCCTTCCGTCGCTTATGTTTTCCTTTGTAACATATATGGGCGCGCCCTTAACGAGATTCTGGGTGTAAACGGCCGCGGCGGCCGCCTCCGTATCGCTTACTATAAGCGCGAGATCCTTTTTTGTCGTATGTTTTCTTATGCCGCAGTGGACTCCCGACGCCTTGAATCCCTTTGCCGCGCAAACTCCTCCGTCAATATGCTTCATAATGTCAACACTCCTTTATGTCCAATCCGTCCGTAATATTTTTTCCAAGTTTATAATTAAGACATTCTATGGCCGCTCCGGACGCTCCCTTTCCGAGATTGTCATATCTGGCCACAAGTATTATCCTGTCGTCGTTTCCCTCAACGGAAATTTTCATATTGTCAAAGCCCGACATATCCGCCGCCGAATAAAATCCAGCCGTGTCGTCTCCCTCGACATAGGTTATGACGCTTCCGCCGTATCTGTTTTTATATATATTTTTTATATCTTCCGCTTTCGCCCCGTTTAAAAGCTGATCCTTAAAAATCGGGACCGTAACCTCCATACCGCTGTAAAAGTCGCCGACTATGGGACAAAAAACAGGCTTCCTCTCCAGCCCTGTTATCTCCGTCATTTCCTTCAGATGCTTATGGTTCTGCGTTATGCCGTACTGTCTTGGAGCGTCAAGAAGGGGCGATCTGTTCTCTCCTTCATACTCGGCGATCATTTTTTTGCCGCCGCCGCTGTATCCCGTCAGGGAAAAGCAGGACAAAAACGCGTCCTTCGGCAGTATTCCTTCTTCGATAAGCGGGTATACAAGGACGATAAAACCGCTGGCATGGCATCCTGGAACGGCTATCCTTTTTGAGCCCAGTATCTTTTCCCTGAAGCCCTCTCCCAGTTCAGGAAGGCCATAGGCCCAGTCCTTATCCGTTCTGTGCGCCGTTGACGTGTCGATGAGGACGACGTTTTCTCTCTCCACAAGCTCCGCCGCCTCAATGGCCGCGGCGTCCGGCAGGCACAAAAAAGCTATGTCGCAGCTGTTTAGCGCTTCCTTTCGTTTCGTCCTGTCCTTTCTCTCATCCTCTTTAAGGATGATGAGCTCTATGCCGTCCATTTTCTCGAGCCTGTCATATATTCTAAGGCCGGTGGTGCCTTCTCTTCCGTCAATGAATATTTTTGTTTTTCCGCCGTTTTTTTCAGCCATATTTATCACCCCGTTGCTCTTCTATGATTTATGCTATATAATACACGAATTTGTATAAAAATACAAGTTTTGTTTTACTTCTTTTTTTCATAAAAATATCGGCAAATATTATATTTTATTGTGCAAAAATAAAATTTTGTCCGGTTATCATCTAAAAAATATGAAAAATCATCCCAATAAAAATGCCGGACTTTAAATGTCAAGTTATATTTATTCATATATTTTTATTAAAATACATTTAATAGATACACAAAAAGCAGGGCGTTAAGCCCTGCTCAAATGCGATATGTATTATTTTATAAGCCTTTCCCTTACGAAGTCCTTTATTTTTTCGCGCTGGCATATATTATTATGCAATACCTCTCTCTTCTCGATGTCTTTTACGGGAGCGGGTATTTTTACGCCGCTGATCTTTTCAAGCTCGCCCATAAGCTCGAAGGGATCGCGGTCCCTGTATTTTTCGTCAAGAGCCGTGCATACGTCTTTGGCGAATTTATAGGGGCTTGCCGTGGAGACGATGACCGTGGGCGTATTGTCACCGGTTTCTTTCACATACTTGTCGTATGAGGCGTAGGCCACGGCCGTATGTGTGTCAATAACATATCCGGCGTTGGCGTACATCGTCCTTATGGCCGTGAATGTCTCGTCCTCGTCGGCGTACTCTCCTGTTATGTCCTCCGCCTTTGCTGTCATGGTATATTTTCCTTCCCCGGCGAGGGACGCCATCAGCTTGGCCGTTTCCTCCTGAGACGTAAGCATGCATATCAGTCTTTCAAGATTGCTTGATATGAGTATATCCATCGACGGACTGACGGTAAGTATAAACTCACGGTTTCTGTCGTATGTTCCCGTGCGGAAGAAATCGTAAAGCACCTTGTTGCTGTTGGAGGCGCAGATAAACATATTTACAGGAAGTCCCATTTTCTTGGCGAAATATCCGGCGAGAATGTTTCCGAAATTGCCCGTGGGAACGGTGAAGTTTATTTTGTCTCCGGCTTTTATCTTTCCGTCTCTCACAAGGGAGCAGTAAGCGTACCAGTAGTAAACGACCTGGGGTATGAGCCTGCCGATATTTATGGAATTTGCCGATGAGAACATAAATCCGCGCTCGTCAAGCTCCTTAATCATCTCATTGTCGGTGAATATGGATTTTACGGCGCTCTGAGCGTCGTCAAAGTTGCCCGTGATGGCCGCCACACATACGTTTTTGCCCTTCTGTGTCACCATCTGCATTTTCTGCACGGGGCTTACTCCTCCGTCGGGATAAAAGACGATTATCCTTGTTCCCTCAACATCGGCGAAGCCTTCAAGAGCCGCCTTGCCGGTGTCTCCGGACGTGGCCGTAAGAATGACGATCTCCTTGTCTATATTATTCTTTTTCGCTGAAGTCTTCATAAGGTAAGGCAGTATGGACAAAGCCATATCCTTGAAGGCTATCGTTCTGCCGTGGAAAAGCTCAAGGAAATATACTCCGTCCTTTTCCACAAGGGGAGCGATCTCCTTTGTGTCAAACTTATCGTCATAGGCGTTGTTTATGCAATATTTAAGCTCGTCCTCGGTAAAGTCCGTAAAAAAGAGTTTCATCACCTCGTAAGCCAGCTCCCTGTAATCCATTTTAGCCAACTCATCGATGGTTTTATCCATTACTGGCATCTCGTCAGGGATAAAAAGTCCTCCGTCGGGGCAAATTCCTTTAAGTATCGCCTCAGAAGCCTTCATTTTTATGTCTTTGTTTCTCGTTCCGATGTATGTTACGTCTCTCATTAAGAACTCACCTTTCAAATATAAATTATTTTGATTATATAGGAAGAACAAACGATTGTCAATCACGGACATTTATTCAGTAAATTTTATTTTTTCGATGATTTTTTGTGTATATTTCTTATTGTTTTCTTTTTTATGGATGTTCCACGGTTCCCGCCGTTCTTTTTTGCCCCGGCGGATTGACGGGCAATGTTTTTTCCCTTTGCCGCGCCCGGCCTTTCCGGGCGGATGAGGCAGTGATGGGAATATCCGATAAGATCCTCCCTGCCGGCCTTTATGAGCGCCTCTTTGACAAGGTCGTAGTTGGATTCCATCCTGTACTGCATAAGAGCCCTCTGCATGGCCTTTTCGTGGGGATTTTTCGGGACATATACCTTTTTGCCCGTTCTCGGATCCTTTTCCGTATAATACATACAGGTCGAAAGCGTGCCCGGAGTCGGATAAAAATCCTGCACCTGCTCGGGCATATGGCCGATGTCCCGCAGATATTCCGCCAGCTCCACCGCCGCGCGCAGGTCGCTTCCCGGATGGCTTGACATAAGATATGGAACGCAGTATTGATCCAGTCCGTATTTCCTGTTTATTTCCTCAAATTTTTTCACAAACCTGTCGTATACGTCACGTCCGGGCTTGCCCATTTTCTCCAGCACTCTGTCCGAAACGTGCTCCGGAGCGACCCTGAGCTGGCCGCTTATATGATATTTGCAAAGCTCGTTGAAAAACGTCTCGTCCCTGTCGTATATGAGATAATCATATCTTATTCCCGAACGGATAAACACTTTTTTAACCTTTGGCAGGTTTCTCAGCTTTCTCAGCAGCTTTAAATATCGCTTATGATCCACCACAAGATTCGGGCATTTTTCCGGGAAAAGGCACTGCCTGTCGGAACAGGCTCCGAATTTAAGCTGTTTATCGCAGGCAGGCCGCATAAAGTTGGCCGTCGGGCCTCCCACGTCGTGTATATAGCCCTTAAAGTCCTTCTCCCCCGTCATGACCTCCGCCTCTTTTATAAGGGACTCGTCGCTTCTTGAAGTGACTATCCTGCCCTGATGGAAGGATATGGCGCAGAAACTACAGCTTCCAAAGCATCCCCTGTTGGCTGAAAGACTGAATTTTATCTCGTTTATGGCCGGAACTCCGCCCATTTTCTCGTACATAGGGTGATATGTCCTCATATACGGCAGGGCGTACACATCGTCAAGCTCATCCTGGCCAAGCGGCGGCGAAGGCGGGTTTTGAACGACAATACCTTCCCGGTACTCCTCCGCCAGCGTCTTTGCCGTCACGAAGTCCGTGTTTTTATACTGTATCATAAAGCTCTCGGCGTATTTGTCCTTATCCGTCGACACTTCCTCAAAGGACGGCAGCCAAAGGCAGTCGCCTATTCTTTCCCTGTCCCTCGTTTTATAAACTGAGCCTTTTAAAAACGTCAGCTCTCCGATGGGTATGCCGCTGTCAAGGGCGTCCGCCATCTCGACTATCTGGTGCTCTCCCATACCGTAGAGCAAGAGATCGGCTCCGGAATCAAGCAGTATGGAGCGTCTTACTTTATTATCCCAGTAATCGTAATGGGAAAGCCTTCTCAGGCTGGCCTCTATGCCGCCTATAACTATGGCTGAATGTTTATACGCTTCCCTTATCCTGTTGCAGTAAACAATGGTCGCCCTGTCCGGCCTCATTCCGGCCTTTCCGCCGGGGGAATATGAATCCGTTGATCTCGGTTTTTTAGCAACGGTATAGTGGTTTACCATAGAATCTATATTTCCGGCGCTCACAAGGAAGGCCAGCCTCGGCTCCCCAAAGCGAGTGAAATCCTCCGTGGAACGCCAGTCCGGCTGGGCTATGAAGCATACCCTGTAGCCGTGTTTTTCAAGCACCCGGCATATTATAGTCGCTCCGAAGGAGGAATGATCCACATAGGCGTCTCCGCATACATATACGAAGTCCGGCCTGTCCCATCCCCTTTGCAGCATTTCTTCTTTTGTTACCGGTAAAAAAGACATATCCATTCTCCTTTATTCCCACTTCCAGCCGGGAAGATATTTGTTTTTAAGTCTTCCCTTCTGGCTTTTCGCCCATCCGAGGGCGAGCCCGTCAAACGATACAAGAACCCATCCGTCCTCTTTAAGCTCCGTCTCAAGGGTCTCTCCCTTAAGATACTTTACAGCGGTATCATAATCCTTTATATTTTCCACAAGCCTGACGTTTTCCGGCTTGAGTCCCATCGCGAACGCCTGGGAAGGCTCAAATCTCTTCTTTTTAAGGTCGCCCAGATACCAGCCGTTTCTGACGACCCTAAGACCTTTGAATGAAGGCAGCCCCTTCGGGAGCATATACAGCTTTTCGCCGTAGGTCTCAAAATCGCCGTCAAATTCCACGCCGGAAATATTTTTGTTTATAAATTCCTCGAAATACTCGAATCCGTCTATTTTCGCGCCCTCGTGGCCGTTGAAGTTCATTCTTTCCATACCGGAGGTCTTTCTCATTTTTGCGACAAAATGGCCTTCGCCTCTTGTTTTATGCGGCCACAGCCTGCCGCAGAGAGTGAACTTTTCATCTTTGCTGACAGTCCATTCCGGCCTTCCCCGGTCAAGGCCCATGTTCTCCGGAAGCGGGCAGAGTTCAAACTCCTTATGCCTTTCAAGGAAGGCTTCTATCTGTCTCTCGTTTTCGTCGGGGTTGAAGGTGCAGGTGGAATATATTATATATCCTCCCTCGCATACGGCCGAAGCGCATCTTTCAAGTATATCCCTCTGGGCGGCCAGGCAGCTGTCTATCATATTTTTCCCCCAAGCCTTGATTATGTCCGGATCCTTTCTGAACATTCCTTCTCCGCTGCATGGAGCGTCTATTATTACCTTGTCGAAAAATGAGGGGAACGCCGAGGCTATCCTGTCGGGCGATTCGTTCAGCACCACCGCGTTTCTAAGGCCGAAAAGCTCTACATTCTTTAAAAGCGCCTTTGTCCTTGACGCGCTTATGTCGTTTGTCACAAGAATGCCCTTTCCTTTAAGCGCCGCCCCAACCTGGGTGCTCTTTCCTCCCGGAGCCGCGCACACGTCAAGCACCCTCTCGCCTTCTCTTACATCGGCGGCCGCTCCCGTGGACATGGCGCTGGGCTCCTGCAAATAGTACAGTCCGGCATGGTAGTACGGGCTTTTGGACGGCCTTGTGTCGGCTCCGTTATAATAAAATCCTTCCTCGCACCACTGTACCGGCTCAAGCTCGTACAGTCCCTTATTCAAAAACTCGTCCCTGTCCGTCTTAAGCGTATTCGCTCTTATGCCGTAAAGCCTCTCGTCGTCAAACGAGGCGATATACTCGTCATATTCGTCTTTGAGCAGGCTTTTCATTCGTAAAATATATTCCTCAGGAAGATTCATAAAATATTTCCTTTCCGCTTGACATTTTTTGCTTTTATTTATCTTTTATAATGGTACTAAATTTTTCTTCATATTACAACTGTTAAAATTGTTGGAAATACCAATTTACATTTACAGACAGCTAGTATAATATATTTTTCGTACTCATACTATATAGGGAAAGGAGAAACCTCTATGACTAAAAGGATATGGCGTCCGGGCACGGTACTTTATCCCCTTCCCGCGGTTATGGTCTCCTGCGGAAGTCTCGATTCGCCAAATATAATAACGGTCGCCTGGTGCGGAACTCTTTGCACTTCGCCCGCTATGACCTATGTTTCCATAAGGCCGGAGCGTTTTTCCTACCATCTCATTGAGGAAAGCGGCGAATTTGTCATAAATCTCACCACCGAGGCGCTTTGCCGCACCGTGGATTTCTGCGGCGTAAAAAGCGGACGGGACGTGGATAAATTCAAGGCCTGTTCCTTAACGGCTTCAAGGAGTGTAAAAGTTTCCGCTCCGTCCATAGAAGAAAGCCCCGTAAACATAGAATGCAGGGTAAAACAGATCATAAAAACCGGCGGCACTCACGATATTTTTGTGGCTGAGGTCGTTTCCGTTTCCGTCGATGAAAAATATTTTGACGAAACGGGAAAATTCCATTTTGAAAAAACAAAGCCCATCTGCTATTCCCACGGAGAATATTACTCCCTCGGCAGGGCTCTTGGCAGCTTTGGATATTCAATAATGAAGAAAAAGACTAAAATCAAAAAGTCTAATCTAACAAAAAAGGATAGAAAGGAAAAGGGTGTTAAAAAGTGATACCAATAGATGAAGTTTGTATTATCAGCATTGATAAGTCAGAAGACGTATGGTCTATTGAAGGCGAGATAATATACGACGACGATATCGCCTGTCCCTTTGCGGCGTATTACATAGCTGAGGACGATGAGTTTGAGGAAATAACAACGGACGCGGATATAAGCGGTTTTGATCCCGATGAAATGCGTGAAAAAATCAAGGCCGCCGTTCTTGAATACGAGGACTGATAAAAACAATACGAGACCACGAGAACCGGAAAACCCGATCAGTCGGATTTTCCGGTTCTTTGTTTTAAAACTTTCTTCTTACAGTATTTTCAGCGGGCGAAAGTCCAGATGATCAGCGGAAACAAGCGTATATTCTACGCCGTTTACTTTCCCCTCAAGCCTGCCCTCTATGCTCTCGCGTCCGTGGAGATGCCCGTATAACACCCTTTCCGTTTTACCGCTGCTTTCAATTATGTCCGTAAATCCGGAAGGCTCGTGCCTGTCATTTACCGGAGGGTAATGCATTATAACGATTATTTTTTCATATCCGGCCTTGACGGCCGCGTCCAATGATATTTTAAGCCTTCCGCATTCCCTGTTATATACCTTCAGGTCGTCCTGGGTAAATTTCGTGTCGTTGGGGCAAAGCCATCCCCTTGTTCCGCATACCGCCGTTTCGTTATAGCCGTAAAAATTATTTTTCAGAAAAAACATATCCGGGTACGCCGCCGTAACTTTGTTCTGGGAATCCCACCAATAGTCGTGATTGCCTTCCAAAAGCACCTTTTTCCCCGGAAGGCTTTGGAGTATCTCCATATCGGTTTTTGCCTCCGGCAGTTTTTTCGCCCAGCATATATCTCCGGGGATAAGCACCGTATCGCCGTCGGTTACGGTATCCCTCCAGTTCTTTATTATCTTGTCCATGTGCCCGACCCATGGTTCTCCGAAAATATCCATGGACTTGTTCACGCCTTTTCCGAAATGTATATCGGCTATGGCAAAAAGAGACATAATTAACACCTTCTTCATACAAACAACTGTAAATAATTACAACGATTCATCATACGACTTTGTTTCATAAGATGACTATTGCGAAATATTGAATAAATCATACATATCAAATATAATATTATTATTGAAAATGCCGGCTCGTCCGGCCGGAATCTTTTATCGTCACGGACAAATAAAAGTATAAACTATAAGGGAGGAATAGGCAATGTCAAAAAGCAGAGAAGTAACAATGGAATACGTTAAAAAGTTTCAGGCTCTTATCGACGAATTTGACTCGGTGACCTGCGCCGCCAGCGACTGTATGGGACGCGCCAACTCCATGTCGCCTCAGATACGTCCGGAAAGCAGACCGGTAAGAATGGCCGGCTGCGCTCTTACGGCAAGAACCGTGGGCGGGGATATATCGGCGGTCATCTACGCTATCGAAAACGCTCAGAAAGGCGATATTATAGTTGTCGACAGCCACGGATACCATAACTCGGCATACTGGGGAGAAAACCTCTGCCTTTCCGCCATAAACAAAGGCGTTGCCGCCGCCATTATGGAAGGCGCCTGCAGAGATATAGAGGAGATAAGGAAACTTGAATTTCCCATCTATTCCATAGGCACCTGCTGCAACGTGGGACAGATAAGCGGCTACGGAGCGATAAAAGTACCGATTTCCTGCGGCGGAGTTCAGGTAAACACCTACGATGTTATACTTATCGACGGCAACGGTATTGTCGTTATACCATATGACGATCTGGAAACGGTATACAAAAAAACAAAGGCTATGATGGATACGGAGACAAACGTATCCGACAAGTTAAAGGCCGGAGAGACCATCGGCCACCTTATCAATATTGAAAAGCTGATGAATTCCACATTCAATTATCAGGAGAGGGCTCTTGAGGAATAAAACGCTTTAAACTGTTTTATCGGGGTATTTACGGGGGAAATGGTTATATATGAGATCTGATGGAAAAACCCTCGCGGAATGTGTGGCAGAAGAAATACTTTCTATGATAGTCGTTGAAAAACGGTTCCAGCCGGGAAACAGGATACCGAATGAGACGGATTTTTCAAAGGAGCTTTTCGTAAGCCGCTCGACCTTCCGCGAGGCGGTAAAAATCCTTTCCGAGCGCGGCATACTTGAGGCAAGGCACGGAAGCGGAACATACATAAGCAGCAACATCGGCGATCTTTATCTGCCGCCTCAAAAAAGCGGAGTCGACGCCATAGAGCTAAACGAGCTGCGGCTTATGATAGAGCCCGAGGCCGCATATTTCGCCGCTTTAAGGGCGTCGGAAAACGAGCTGAAGCGAATCGAGCGCTACAGTATCGCCGTGGAGGAAAAGGTGCTTGCGGGCGCGGACAGGCGAAACGAGGAGATACGGTTCCACCTCGCCATCGTCAGCGCCGTACATAACGGTTTTATGAACAGGATCGCTCCGGCGGTGTTTGACGCCATAGACAGGTCGGAAAACGTGTTCAATTACGAAGAGGTGCGTCAGGGAACCATACTTGACCACCGTATGATCGTCCGCTATTTAAAGGAGCGCAACGCCGATTCGGCCAGAACGGCTATGAGACTGCATATGCTCAGGGGCATACAGCTTCTCAAGGACATAAGAAGCGGCGTCATAAATGATACGCAGGACACATTCAAATAGCGTCTTTATATAAGACAAATTTAGAGCCGGCACGCTGATTTTCATGCGCCGGCTGTTTTATATGTTCTTCTGTTTTTCCGTCGGGTCTTTGACTCCTATTTCTCTCAAAAATCCGGACATTTTTACCTTTCTTGAGCCTATGGATGAGAAGGTCGAAAAATACAGGCGTTCCTTTGCCCTTGTGGCGGCCACATAAAATAGCCTTCTTTCTTCCTCCGTGTCAAATTCCGCCCTTTGATTTCCGTGAGGGATCACTCCGTCGACTATGGAAGGTATGAATACGGTGTTAAATTCAAGTCCCTTTGACGAATGCATGGTCGTAAGAGTCACGGCGTCGCTGTCCATTCCGGGAGCGAGGGCGGCTTTGGACGTCAGATTTTTATATTCCGACAATATCCCTCTCAGCTTTCTGAGATCGTCCGTTTCTCCCGCCATATCAAGCACCTCATAGCATATTTCTTTCAGGAAAACGGAGCTGCATTTTTTATACGCCGCGTAACTTTCAAGATATTTTTCATACCCTATCATCCTGTATATATATTCCGCCTGTTCACGGCCTTTGAATTTTCTCGCCCTCTGTATGTCGTCGTAAAATCCCTGAAGCTCTTCCAGCGTTCCCCTGCTGAGACGGTCCGAATTCATTACGCCGTAAAAAAGCGACATTCCCATCCTTTCGGCGTCCTCCAGTGCGAGACGGCTCACATGCCTTGAGGGCTTGTTTACTATTCTGGCGAAGGCCTCGTCATTGTCCGTGTCCCATATAAAATCGGCATAGGCGCAGAAATCCTTCGCTATCCAGTGATCGTAAACATTGTATGTGTTATCCTTCAGATAATACGGGATATTGTTTTTCACAAACCTTCTGGCATAGGCGTTGGCGGCAAGATTGTTCCTGTATATGACCGCCATTTCTCCGTAAGGGACATGCTGTTCATTGCGCAGCCTGATTATCTCTCTTACTATCCTATCTGCCTCGTCGCTTGGGTTTTCACAGAAAAACAAAACCGGCCTGCATCCGTTTTTGCCCGTCCCGACAATATTTTTGGGGAATCTCTGCCTGTTTTTCGCTATTATCTTTCCCGAGATCGATATTATCTGATCCGTAGAACGGTAATTCACGTCCAGCAGTATCTTCCTGCAATTACTGTAGTCCTCCGTAAATTTCCGTACAAATTCCGGACTCGCGCCCCTAAAGCCGTATATGCTCTGGTCGTCGTCGCCGACGGCGAATATATTGTTCAACGGGCAGGCGATCATTTTTATGCACTCATACTGGGCTCTGTTGATGTCCTGAAACTCGTCAATCAGTATATAATCATATTTTTTCCGCCATTTGTTTAATACGCCGCTGTCATTTTTGAGCAGAATATAACATTCCAGCATCATATCGTCGAAATCTATTTTCTCGTTCCGCTCCTTATATCCCTCATACAGCCTGTATAAAGCGCCGAACTCTTCCTTTCCCATATCCCTCGGAGTAAAATCCGCCGTCTTGGTCAGATTGTTTTTGACAAGCCCGTAATTCATCAAAAACGTGTCCACGGTCTGATTTACATCGTCCGTCTCAATATCATAGGACTCCACCGTTCTTGTGAGAAACTCCCTCTTGTCGTTCTCGGACAGCACCATATTCAGACTGTAGCCGAACCTTTCCCTTATTATCCTGAAAAACAAAGCGTGAAAAGTGGAAAAAGCAACGCCCTTCTCCCCTCCGGAGGCCATATATCTGCTCTCCATCTCCGTGGCCGCGGCCTTTGTAAACGTAATTGTCAATATTCTTTTCGGGTCGATCCCGTAATTTCTGACCAGAAATATAAGCCTTCTTGTTATTACGGTAGTCTTTCCGCTTCCCGGCCCCGAAAAAACGAGCATGGGGCCGTCTTTATGTCTTATGGCTGTTTTTTGGTTCTTATTTAATTCCGCCATTTTTAACAACTCGATTCCTTTATTGTCTCATTGAAGTATAACAGAAAAAATTAAACATTACAAACCATAATATTTTTATTGACTTTATCAGTTTAAAGTTATAAAATGATATTGCATTTTTATGTAAGTTGTATTAAAATTTTAAAAATAGTACCGCGCTCAAAAAGCGTCGAATATAAAAAGGAGTGTTACAAATGATATCAGAAGAAATGATCAGGCTTTCCGAAGGCAGCTCGTCGATTCGCGCTATGTTCGAGGAGGGAAAAAGGCTCGCCTCCATTTACGGCGCTGAAAACGTCTATGACTTTTCCCTCGGAAATCCTTCCGTAGAGCCTCCCGCTAAGGTAAAAGAGGCAATAATAAACATACTTAATACCGAAGATCCCAATTTTATTCACGGGTATACGAACAACTCCGGATATGAGGACGTAAGACAGAGCATCGCCGATTACACAAACAAAAAATTCGGCACGAATTTCTCATACGAAAATATTGTAATGACCAACGGAGCCGCCGCCGCCCTCAACATCATATTCAGGTGCATACTCAATCCCGGCGACGAGATAATAACATTCGCTCCGTTCTTTACGGAATACAGAAATTATGTATCAATATTCAAAAGCACGCTCACGGTCGTTCCCGCCAACACGGAGACGTTTGAAGTCAATTTTGATGAGTTTGAAAAGCTCATCAGCCCGAAAACAAGGGGCGTTCTTATGAATACTCCCAACAATCCTTCCGGAGCGGTATATTCCGAGGAAACAATCAAAAAGATTGCCGCTATAATGGAGAAAAAGCAGCAGGAGTTCGGCACGGACATATATCTTATTTCTGACGAGCCCTACAGAGAGCTTGTATACGAAAACGTAGAAGTTCCCTATGTTTCAAAATATTATAAAAACACGTTTATCGCTTATTCGTTCTCAAAATCCCTTTCCCTTCCCGGAGAGCGTATCGGTTATGTTATCGCCAACAGCGAAATGAAGGATTTTGAAAAAATGATGTTCGCCCTCAACGTGGCCAACCGTGTAGCCGGATTTGTAAATGCCAACTCCCTTTTCCAGAGAGTAGTGCCCTACTGCCTTGACTGCAAGGTCGACGTTGAGATATACAACAAAAACAGGATAGAGCTTTACAATATGCTCACCTCTCTCGGATTCAAGTGCGTAAAGCCCGCCGGAGCGTTCTATATGTTCCCCAAAACACCCATAGAGGACGACGTGGCTTTCTGCAACGCCGCTAAGGAGTTCAATCTTCTTATCGTTCCCGGATCAGGCTTCGGATGCAAAGGACATGCACGAATAAGCTATTGCGTATCTCACGATACTATAGTAAATTCCTACCCGGCATTTGAAAAACTGGCTAAGAAATTTATAAAATAATTTAGCGAAAACTCTTTTCTCCCGGCAGACCCGCCGGGAGTTTTTTTCTGTTCGCGCGAAAAAGCCGCCGTCAAGGGTTTCCCCAAAACGGCGGCAGTCATACTTATTTCTGCGCGATATATGTTATTATATCGACGCACTCGTCTATTCCAAGTCTTGACGTGTCAAGGCATACGTCATAATAATCGGAATGTCCGAATTCCGTCTTTGTATAGAAAGTACAGTATTTCTTTCTCTTTTTATCTATGGCGTTGATTTCGGCCGCTACCTTTTCCTCGGTATAGTCGGGCATTTTTTGCTTCATCCTGTTAAGTCTCCAGTCGAAGTCCGCATGTATGAACACGTTAAGGCATCCGTCAAACTCCTTAAGTATCGTGTTTGCGTTTCTTCCGGTTATAACGCACTTTCCCTTCTGGCCGATATTGATAATAACGTTTTTCTGAACCTCAAATACCTGCTCGCTCATAGGTCTGCTGTAAAAATCAAAGAGGCTCTGAGTAAAGCCGAATGTAAAGGGAACCTTTTCGTCCCACTCTAAAAGATGGTATACATCTATGTTGCTTTCAGCGGCAGCCTTAAGTATCAATTCCTTATTGTAATACTCCCAGTTAAGGGCTTTGGCCACCTTTGAACCAATTTCACCGCCGCCGGCTCCGAATTCGCGGCTTATCGTTATAATTTTTTTCATAACGGTATCCCTCTTTCCTAATTCAAATGCCTGTCAAAGTACCTTGTTAAGGAAGTCTATAGTCCTGGGCTCCTTGGGATTGTTAAGGATCTCCGCGGGCGTTCCCTCCTCGACTATGTATCCGCCGTCCATAAATATTATTCTGTCGGCAACCTCTCTGGCGAAACCGATCTCATGCGTAACGATGAGCATGGTCATTCCCGAGGCGGCAAGCTGCTTCATAACATTAAGAACCTCGCCTACCATTTCAGGGTCAAGGGCGGATGTGGGCTCGTCAAAAAGCATTATATCGGGATTCATGGCAAGCGCTCTGGCTATGGCCACACGCTGCTTCTGTCCTCCTGAAAGCTGCGGAGGATATACTTTCGCCTTATCCTCAAGGCCGACTCTCTTAAGCAGTTTAAGACCTGTCTCGGCCGCTTCTTCCTTCGTCATTTTCTTAAGCTCGACGGGGGCAAGCATTATGTTTTCAAGAACATTCATATGAGGGAAAAGATTAAAATGCTGGAAAACCATACCTATGTTTTCCCTCACCTTATTCATATCCACTTTCTTCTCGGCGATATTCACGCCGTCAATGACAACTTCTCCGGCGGTGATCTCCTCTAACCTGTTTAAGCAGCGCAGGAACGTGGATTTACCGCTTCCGGAAGGTCCGATAAGCACAACTACCTCGCCCTCGCGGACATCGGCGCTTATGCTTTTTAAAACCTCAAGGCTTCCGAAATTTTTTTTAAGATTCTTAACATGGATCTTTATATTATCGTTCTTTTCCAACGTTAAGCCTCCTTTCAATACGTTTCGCGATCTTTGAAAGTACCGTTATAACTACCATATACATAATGGCGATTATAGCCCATACCTGGAGAACGGCAAATGTATTTCCGGCAATGATGTTACCGGCCTTTGTAAGCTCCGGGAAACCGATGACCGAAAGTATGGACGTATCCTTAAGCGAAATAATGAACTGATTGATGATCGAAGGTACCATAGTACGGATTGCCTGCGGAAGAACGACCTTCTGCATCGCCTTTCCGTAGCCAAGTCCAAGACTTCTCGCGGCCTCCATCTGGCCCTTGTCAACGGACTGGATTCCGGCTCTGAATATCTCCGCCATATACGCTCCGGCGTTCATGGAAAGAGCGATTGTGCCGGCCTGAAGAGCGGGGAGCCTGAAGTCCGTAAAGCCGATGGCCTTCACTCCGGCAGGTATACCAAAATAAATAAAATAAGCAAGGACTATAAGGGGAACTCCACGGACGGCGTCAACATACACGGTTCCGATAAAATTAAGCACCCTTTTTTTGCTTACGTTCATTAAACCAAAAATCAATCCGATTATAAAAGCGAAAATCAAAGACAGTAATGTCAACAGCATTGTCTGTCCCAGAGATTCCAAAAGCATTCCCGAATAGGTATTCAATATATTAGCGAATTTTTCCACCCCGGTCGCCTCCTGTTCTTTTGTATTAATACTGCCGGCTGTTTATAAAATCTTAACTGTTTAGGACTTTATAAGCATCCGGCAAATCCTAAATCAATTACCAACGCGTCAGGCCGGATGATTTTTCGCCTTTCACGCGCTTTATCGTAGCTTTATCGTAAATACAGGTCTGCGGATAAAATCCGCAGACTCAGACTGTCAAAAAACTAATCCATTGTGAGCGGAAGGGTACTGTTCAGTACTTTGGCCTTTGGCCAAAGCCGCCTCCGGCGTCCGGATATCTTTCCGCTTTGACCAAAGGCCAAAGCCGCCTTCGGCGTCCGGATATCTTTCCGGTACTTGAGGGTAAGACCCTCCCGAGTTTGTTCCGCAGGCGGAATTCATTTCCGCCGAGGAAAATCCCGTATTTCTGCGCCCTGAAAAAGTTCAGGGCTTTCCGCAGAAATAGGGATTTATTTCCTTAATTTAAACTCGAAAAAGTCCTATGGGACTTTTTCGACACTATAGGTCTGCGGATAAAATCCGCAGACCGATTATGACTGGAAATTATTTTGTATAAGAATCAACGATCTCCTGGTATGTACCGTTCTCGATTATTGTTGCGAGACCTTCGTTGAACATCTGAAGAAGCTCTGCGTTCTGTCCCTTAGCGACAGCGAAACCATACTGTGTTCCTGCGGCTGTCATACCCTCGGGCATTTCAAGCTGAGCGCCCTGCTGGATGTTGTAAGCCATTACAGGGTAGTCCTCAAAGCAAGCGGCTGTGTTGCCTGCGATAACGTCCTGATACATTGTGGGTGAGTCTTTGAACTCAACTACAGTAAATCCATACTGGTCAGCGATTGATTTTGCGTAGTCAGCTCCGTTTGTAGCTGTCTTAACTGCTACAGTCTTGCCTGCGAGATCCTCATATGATGTAATTCCTGATCCTGCGGCAACAGCCATTGTAACGTCTGCGTCAAAGTAAGGATCTGAGAAATCGAATGTCTCTTTTCTTTCGTCCGTGATTGACATTCCGGCGATAACACCGTCTGCCTGGCCTGTCTGAACGGCAAGAAGAGCGGCGTCAAATCCGAGTGACTGGAACTCTACCTCAAATCCCTTTTCCTCAGCGATAGCGTTAACGATGTCAACGTCGATACCAACGAAGTTGCCTTCTGCGTTTGTGAACTCAAAAGGAGGGAAAGCAGTGTCTGTAGCGATTATGTATTTTTCGCCTGTTGTCTCTGTTGTTTCGCCTTCTGTTTCGGTTGTTTCCTCTGTCGTTTCCTCTGTTGTCTCCTCACCGCTTGAAGAGCATCCTGCGAAAACTCCAAGCGCCATTACAGCGACAAGTGATAATGAAAGTAATTTTTTCTTCATTTTTAATTCTTCCTTTCGTTTTTTGTTTAACAGCACATAATGGCCATGCGTAAAAAAAGCACAAAAGAGTTGATCAATCCTTTTGTCTTTTGCGCTGTCCATTAAAAACTGTTAGATATATTATAAAAAAACTCACAGACTATGTCAATGATATTGACAAAAATAAAGCTCCATGAACAGATTAAATGTCCAAAAAACAGTCCTCAGCGCCAAATATACGGACACGAACCAACCATGGATCCGTGTCCGTACTATTCATTTACTCAATTATTTTTCTTAATTATTTTACAACGATATTGATTATCCTTCCGGGAACGTATACCTCCTTGACGATCGTCTTTCCGTCAAGTCTTGCTCCAAGAGCGGCCTTGCCCTTTTCGATAGCGCTTTCCTTGTCCTCGTTTTTGGCAATGCTGATGTTTTCCCTTACCTTTCCGTTGAGCTGGACAGCTACTACTACGCTGTTCTCAACGAGCTTGCTTTCGTCGCATTTAGGCCAGCCTGCCGCGAATACCGTTGTGTCATGTCCAAGTCCATGCCACATTTCCTCGGCGATATGCGGCGTGAACGGCGCGAGAAGCACAACAAGCGTCTCTATGGATTCTTTGTCGATTCCGTTGTTTTTCTTAGCGGCGTCGACCATCTTATTCGTGTACTCCATAAATCCGCTGACAACCGTATTCATCGTAAGGGCGTTGAGCCTTGTGTCTATTTCTTTTATCATCTTGTTTTTGATGAATTCTGTCTCGTCCGTTGGAGCGGCGGGTTTATCCTTATATTCGTCATAGAATTTCCATACCTTATTAAGATAACGGAACACGCCGTCGATACCTCTGTCGTCCCATTCGGAGTCAAGCTCGGGCGGGCCGACGAAAAGCTCGTACATACGGAGCGAGTCGCAGCCGTATTTTGCCACAAGCTCATCGGGAGAAACTACGTTGCCCTTGGACTTGCTCATTTTAGCTCCGTCCTTGTTGATCATACCCTGGTTGAACAGTCTGTGGAAAGGCTCCTCAAACTCAACCACTCCGATGTCATAGAGGAATTTTGTATAGAATCTCGCGTAAAGAAGATGAAGCACTGCATGCTCTATTCCTCCGACATAAAGGTCAACGGGAGCGTATTTTCTAAGATTTTCCTTGCTTGCCAGTTCCTTATCGTTATGGGGATCCGTATAACGGAGGAAGTACCAGCTTGAGCCGGCCCACTGGGGCATTGTGTTTGTCTCACGCTTAGCGGGCGCTCCGCAGACGGGGCAGGTCGTGTTTACCCAGCTGTCTATGGCCGAAAGCGGTGACTCTCCCGTATCTGTGGGCTGATAGCTTTCCACTTCCGGAAGAAGTACGGGAAGCTGATCCTCGGGCACGGGAACAGCTCCGCAGTGAGGGCAGTGGATAATGGGGATAGGCTCGCCCCAGTATCTCTGTCTTGAGAATACCCAGTCACGGAGTTTATAGTTTACGGTCTTTTTGCCGATGCCCATTTCCTCAAGCATATGCGGAGCCTTCTGTTTTGCCTCGAAGGCTGTCATTCCCTCAAAGAGAGGAGAGTTTACAATAACTCCGTCTCCCGTATAGGCTTCCGTAAGCTCCTTTTCCTCCTGTCCCTCGGGTCTTATGACCTCTACGATGGGAAGGCCGAACTTCTTAGCGAAATCAAAGTCACGCTGGTCGTGGGCGGGAACGCACATGATCGCTCCGGTACCGTAATCCGCGAGTACATAATCGGAAACCCAGATGGGGATAAGTTTTTTGTTAAGGGGATTTACGGCGTAGCTTCCCGTGAATACGCCTGTTTTCTCCCTGTCGCTCATACGGTCTACGGAAGATTTTGTTGAGGCCGCATAAACATACGCGTCCATTTCTTCCTTATGCTCGGGAGTCGTTATATCGGCTACATATTTATGCTCGGGTGAAATAACCATAAATGTAGCTCCGTAAAGGGTGTCGGGACGTGTCGTATATACGACAAGCTCCTTATCCGTTCCGTCTACTTTAAAGGCTACCTCCGCGCCATAGCTTCTGCCTATCCAGTCTGTCTGCATTTTTTTGACCTTCTCCGGCCAGTCGAGCTGGTCAAGGTCATCCAGAAGCCTGTCGGCGTATTTTGTTATTTTAAGCATCCACTGGCGGAGATTTTTCTTTGTTACCTGTGAGCCGCAGCGCTCGCAGACGCCGTTTGTGGCCTCCTCGTTGGCAAGAACGCATTTGCAGCTGGGGCACCAGTTAAGGGGCATTTCCTTCTCGTACGCCAGTCCCTTTTTGAACATCTGAACAAATATCCACTGAGTCCATTTATAAAATTTGGGATCCGTCGTGTTTACTTCCCTGTCCCAGTCATAGATCGCGCTTATCTCATGGAGCTGTCTCTTAACATTGGCGATATTCTCGGCTGTAGAGATAGCGGGATGGATATTATGCTTTATGGCGAAGTTCTCGGCGGGAAGTCCGAAAGCGTCCCATCCCATGGGATGAAGGACATAGTATCCCTGAAGAACTTTATAGCGGCTTATTACATCGCTTAGAACGTACCCTCTCCAATGGCCTACATGCAGACCCGTTCCCGAGGGATACGGAAACATATCAAGACAGTAATAATTGGGCTTGCCTTCTTTTTCTACGTTGATGGGATTCTTTTCCCACTCGGCGCGCCACTTTTTTTCAATTTCCCGGAATTCATAACGTGAACTCATCTTGTTGACCTCCTAAATTATTTTGCTTTTAAGCGCCTGAAAACTCGGCATTTTCTAAAGCATAAAAAAATCCCCCATCTCAATAGAGACGAAGGACATCTTCGCGTTACCACTCTAGTTTACCGCCAATGGACGGTACACCTCAATTGCCCTTAACGCGGAGCATACGCCGCTGCCTACTGTATTTCAGCAGGGAACTCAAAGGCGAGTTCAATAAAACGTCCATACCGCCTCGCACCTCCCGGCGGCTCTCTGAAAAGCCCGTTTTACCTACTTTTCCTTATCTCAGTTTTTTCCTGTATAATAAGATAGATTATCATATTTTTTATCAAAATTCAAGACCTTTATTTTTATTATGCCCTTTCCCGCGGAAAGTTTGCGAAAGCGATGATAATGCCGTCAATTATTCACCGGTCCGTAATATACGGAGTCTCCGAAGCCGAGAATCAAATAAAATATGCTTGGCAGCAAAATAAGGCCGACGGCAAATCCCGTGCCCATTCCAAAGGCCCTCGCCATTTTTATGCTTACCATTATATAAACAACGATGTTTACAATAGGTATAAGTCCGAGCAAAAACAGCCATCCGTTTCCCCACGCTATTTTATAGAGCTTATATGTATTCAAAAACGGAATCAGAGACATCCAGCCGGGCTCTCCCGCCTTTGTAAACACCTTCCACATTCCGATTATGACAAGTATGCCGAAAATTATAGCCGCCAGAGAAAACATAAATCCGAGAGCGCCGACTAAAAAGCCGAGACCGCTGAAATCGCCAAAATCAGTATAATAGTAAAATGACATATCAAAATTCTCCTTTCAAAAATTAAAATTTTTTAATTTTTATGGCAAAATTATAATATTTAATGCCAATAGCTGTCAAGCGCCATATTCTTACTTTATTATTAAGGCTTGACCTGTTTGAAAAAACTTATTTGGGAAATAATTATAACAGGACGGCAAAATAAAAGTTCTTGCTTTTTTGAGCCGTATGTATTATAATTGTTTCATAAATAATAATCATTATCATTTAAAAAGGAGGATATTTATATGATCTATGTATGTAAAGTTTGCGGATATGAATATAACGAAGTTGAGGGAGATCCCGAGCACGGCATCGCTCCCGGAACAAAATTTGCCGATCTTCCCGCTGATTTTGAATGTCCTTTATGCGGCGTAGGCAAAGACGAGTTTGAAGTAAAAGAGTGATCCGCTTTAAGCAAGCGTAATATGACCCGGCCGTGTTTCGCGTCCCGGGTCGATTTCATAAAAGGCGTTCCCCATAGATCGGGAAACGCTTTTTGTTTTGTGTCTACATCCGAGACGTAAGAGAAAAAGCTATCAGACATTAAAATCCGATAGCTTTTAGATCGTTAGACTTTTTCACTTGCCGCAAACCCGCATATAATGATGGGTTTTTACGGTGTTTCGTTTTATTCCCACTCGCTCCTGAAAACCGCCACTTAAACAATTTTGTATTGGTGATTTAGCACGAGTTATTTTAGTTATCTGAAATATCCATAAAATATGGGTTCTCCAAATTTCTGTTGTCATTTTGTTGTCACGTAGACTGTTTTATGGCTGTGCCTCGATGAATAAACGCATAGCTTCTATAGATTCTTTCAAGTCAGTTTCATTAAAGCGAACATTGTAAGTATTTTCGGGATGATGAATTTGATGGCGTATATATTCTGTCATTGTAATTTGATCGTTACGTGTAGCTCCATCACGAAGAACTCTAACATATTGTACGAGAGTTTTTCCGAGTTTGTAAGATTCGAGTAGCCCCTGTTCTTCTATATATCCGTATAGTTCATTGTGGTATTCTTCCGAAATCTCTGAAAATGCCAAGTAGTTAACTTCATTTAACGATGGATAGGGTAATTGGTTTGGTAATGTATTTTCAACTACTTTTTGCGTATCATCCATACGGATAATACGAATGTTATTAAAATTTAAATTTTTAACAATAGTTGCACTATGGGTAGTAATGATGACTTGTGTATTCGCTGCCATTGCAAGTGCAGATAGTGCTTTGATTAATTTTTTCTGATTTTCAGAGTGCTGTGAGGTTTCGGGCTCTTCTATTGCATAAATGACGCTTGTTGCATTTGTTTCACCTTGTCGTCGCTCTACTTCAGCACGGAAAAAATTCAATAGAATTAGCCTTTTCGAACCGCTTCCACGCTTATTAATCGGAATATTCTCATCACTAGTTATTGATACATTTTTAAATACATCTGCCCATTTAAGGCTGTTAGCTGACGGTATAACAGGATTAAGAGTGCTCGCAATATCTGGACTCATTTCCTGAAGTTTTTCTAATGTGCGGGCAGATACTTCTCTTAATTTTCTTTCCACGGTTGTAGCCACTTCATCCAAAGTATGTTGTAACTCTTCGTCACGGAGGATTTCCTTTACGGCCTCTTTAAGGGGGTCTTGCACTTCACTGTCGCCATCACTGTTTTTTCGATCTGATTGAAACAATGAATATAACGGTAGATATTTCTGGATTTTTTCCCATATGGATTTTGTGTCTCCTTTGGTTACATCAATATCAATCGTATCAAGCTGTAAATCGTCACAATAATGTTGCCAAATCGCTGTTCTCATTACGGCATTTCTTGTTCTATCATCACATGCGATTTCTTTAGCTTCAATAATTTTACGCAATTCACTATCTTTTTTTAAAAGTAAATCTGCACAATCAGGATTTGTTGGATGGTAAGCACGTATAAAAACTTTTGGATTTCCGCCGTTAGGATATTTTTTTATTATTTCAAGCAATCCGTCAACATTCAATAAATGCTCATTGGAAAGAGTAGTTTCATTTGTTGCATCAATAATAACTTTATCGGGAAGTTCAGAAAAGGAAACCGAAATACTTATATCGTTTTCTTGATTTGCCCTTGCGCCAACATTTACATCATCTTTATCAAGTTTAATTACACCTTTACTATCATTAAAAAACACATCCAACGCTTCTAAAATACTAGACTTACCCATATCATTTTTTCCGACAAATGCCGTCAGATTATCAAAGTTTATTGATGTTTCTCCGCAATAACCACGGAAATTCTTTATTCTAAGAGTTTTGATCTTCATAAATATGCCTCACAATGAACAACATATATTACTTGTCATAAGTTTCTTCAATATCTGACCAACGAGGAATAACTAATCTTTCACCATAATGTTGCTCATAACTATCAAGAAACTGACGTTTCCACGAAGCTGCTGAATTGTGTGTTTTCGGATTTTGATAAACCGCTTCCTCAATGGCTGAAATAAAATCTTCCATCGTTCTAAACATAGGATAATTACCACGTTGAGTACTATACCATACACCAGGGCGAATCTTATGTACAACATTCTGCTTAACTTGTAAATTAATTGACCAATCTCTCATACGACGTGTTATCTCCCAAACCTTCTTCAACCAAAGATCTTTAATAGTAACTATACCATCATCGCTCATATCATAGCCAAAAATCAAATAATCTACGTGAAGCATATACGGCTTTTCGATTATTTCCTCTTCGTACATTCTAAAATCAGCAATATCAAAACCTGGCGAAGCATTTCGATTAAAAGCCTTTACCTCTAACAAGTTTTTCGTTAAATCATCTGGATTTAAGAAGAAATCTGGTGGCATTTGAGTGTTTTCGCTTGGTGCATACTCAATTCCTCTTTTATCTAGCCATCCTTGCAACCACTCTTGAATAATATTACCGACAACATCTTTTTGGTGAACTATAATATCTACATCTCCGAGAAAAAACTTTATTTGACCTTGTAGTTCAAGAATTCTATCTTCATTAATCAGTTTATCATATACCTCTTGGCTTGTAAGTCTCATATTGCATTATACCTCCTTGCAATAAATATCAAGTACACGAGTTGATACCTCTGCAATGACAGGTACAACTACTGTATTGCCTAACAAATCATAACCTAAACTTTTTTCTACATCTAATTTATAATCATCAGGATAGCCAAACAAGCGCAAACCCTCTCTTAACGACAAAGTTCTCAAACCATTACCATCTGTAACATACAAATGCTGCATATCCATCGCTACAAGTGTAGGTGCAATATCATTATCACCCATAATCTTGCTAATTTCAAAGGACATTTTGCCCGCAACAATATTATATCCTTTTGGTAGTTGTGTGTCAGGTTCTCTATGATTGCCGACTTTTTTCTTTGGGTGTTCATAGCGAAGATATTTTTTATGTACAAGGTCGTTTAACATATCTTCAAGCTCAGGATGATTAAAAAAAGTTTTTATTTGATTAAGTGTTAATGGCATTCCGTCCATCCAATCAATTCCATATTCTTCTGCCCATTTCTTTTTTCTGCGTTCTTTTAACATTGTGTTCAATAACTCTCTTTGAGTTTTACTAACAGAACCTTTGATTTCAATATCCCAACTATGTATATTGTTTTCTCCTCCACGTTTATCTTTGATTGATTTACCTGCTAGTTCTTCAATTGAATAATGTGCCAATAAGTTATCAATAAATTTGCTATGTTCTGTAGGCAAACCTTTTTCAAGGATATCTCCTAATACTGCTGACGTGTGCTTAAAATTAGAAATGTCAGGGCACTCCCGTAATGTACCGACAATATAGATTCTTTTTCTTTCTTGAGGTATTCCAAAAAATTTAGCATTTAACACCCTCCAAGAAACCTTATAACCCAACATATCTAAATGTCCAAGAATAGTTCTAAGCGTTTTTCCGATCTTATCTTTCGCATTCTCCTTATCGTGGTTTACAAGTCCTTCAACATTTTCAAGCACAAATCCATAGGGCTTCTTTTCTTTTAATATTCGTTCAACTTCAAAAAAGAGTGTACCCCTTGTGTCTGCAAATCCCAAACGCTTTCCAGCCGAAGAAAAGGCTTGGCAAGGAAAGCCAGCCAACAAAAAATCAAAATCAGGGATATTCTTAGCTTCTATTTGCGTAATATCTCCGTGAATTTTCTCATCAGGATGATTCTGCTTTAAGACTTCAACAGCGTGTTGCTTAACTTCTGAAGTAAAAACACACTCAGAGGTATATCCTTTTCTATTGCAAGCAATTTCAAAACCTTTACGAATGCCACCAATTCCAGCAAAAAGGTCAATAAACCTAATATGCTTATTCATTTTCATTATCCTCCAAGACAATTTCTGTTATATCTCCAATATCACAATGTAATACTTCGCATATTTTTTCAAGTGTTTCAATAGGTACAGATTCATCACGTCCCAGTTTAGCCATTGCGTTTGAGCTGATCTTTGCAGCAGTACGAAGCTGTGTTTTGTTCATTTTTTTATCTATCATTAACTTCCAAAGTTTGTTGTATGACCTTGCCAAAGTACAATCCTCCCTGCAAATACATTGTTTCACTCATTATAGCAGATATATCTTTGAAATTCAATATCTTTTTGCCAAACTCAAAATAATATTGCAAATCTCAATTATAATTAGAGGATTATTTAAATGAGAGATGGAGGTTTTGTACTCCATCTCCTTTTGGAATTATACAAATATGAAATCTGAATTCACAATATCCGTCACTCTGCTACGGATACTATTCATCTTCTGCACCCACAGCATTTGATTTTCAGCTTTAAGCTTTTCCGTTACATTTTCTTTTTCCGCCAGTTGTTTTACCAACCGAGAAAACATTTCTTCTGCTTGCTCATCAATATCGACAAGGTAACTGTTCAGCCTTCCACTTATTGCAAGTTTATATAAACCACCTTGCGGTACTGTTTGAGATAGCGCATTTTTCATTAAAAAAGCTATCAGACCTTAAAATCCGATAGCTTTTAGATCGTTAGACTTGTTCACTTGCCGCAAACCCGCATAAATACTGGGTTTGTTGAGTTCATTGTATCATTCCCACTCAATCGTTGCGGGCGGTTTACTTGTTATATCATAGCACACTCTATTGACGTGTTTTACCTCATTTACGATCCTTACGCTGACTCTATCAAGGACATCATAGGGTATTCTCGCCCAGTCGGCAGTCATAAAGTCGGTTGTCGTAACGCCTCTGAGGGCAATGGTATAATCGTATGTTCTGCCGTCTCCCATTACTCCGACGGAGCGCATATCTGTTATAACGGCAAAATACTGGTTTATGCTTCTGTCAAGGCCGGCGTTTTTGATCTCCTCTCTGAAGATGGCGTCCGCCTCTCTGAGTATCTCAAGTTTATCCTCCGTAACCTCTCCGATAACTCTGATGCCAAGTCCAGGGCCAGGGAAAGGCTGTCTCCAAACGATATATTCGGGAAGCCCAAGCTCCTCTCCCATCTCTCTGACCTCATCCTTGAAAAGGAGTCTGAGGGGCTCGATAAGCTCCTTAAAGTCGACTACTGAAGGAAGTCCGCCGACATTATGATGCGATTTTATAACGGCGCTGTCGCCCAGTCCGCTCTCTATGACATCGGGATAGATTGTTCCCTGAACAAGGAAATCGACCTTTCCTATCTTTTTGGCCTCGTCCTCAAATACTCTTATAAATTCCTCGCCGATTATCTTTCTCTTTTTCTCGGGGTCGGTAACGCCTTTGAGCTTGTCAAGGAATCTGTCCTTAGCGTTTACCCTTACGAAATTTGACTCAAAGAATCCGTCAAATACCTGCTCAACCTCGTCGCCCTCATTCTTACGCATAAGGCCGTGATCGACAAATACGCAGGTGAGCTGTTTTCCGATCGCCTTGCTTACGAGAGCTGCGGCAACGCTGGAATCAACTCCTCCGGAAAGGGCGCAGAGGGCTTTTCCGTCCCCTACTTTCTCACGGATAGCTTTTATCTGCTCATCTATATAGTTGGACATTACCCAGTCGCCTTTGCATCCGCACACCTCGTAAAGGAAGTTTTTGATCATAGTCTTTCCGTTTGGCGTATGATTTACCTCGGGATGGAACTGCACAGCGTAAAGTTTTCTTTCCTCACATTCCATAGCCGCCGTAGGGCATGTAGCCGATTCGGCTGTAACCCTGAATCCTTTGGGAACTTCGCTTACATAGTCCGTATGGCTCATCCAGCATATTTCTTCCCTATTGATATCCTTAAAGAGCTTGCTGTCGGTGTCCACCGTTACCTTTGTTTTGCCGTATTCGCTCTTGTCATTGGCGGATGTTACGGTTCCGCCAAGAGTATGAGCCATTATCTGGCATCCATAGCATATGCCGAGAACGGGAATGCCAAGCTCAAATATCTCCTTTGAAATATGCGGAGATTTCTCGTCATATACGCTGTTAGGCCCTCCGGTGAAAATTATTCCTTTGGGATTGAGTTTTTTGATTTCATCTATCGGTAAGCTGTAAGGCTTTACCTCGCAGTATACGCTGCACTCACGCACCCTGCGGGCGATAAGCTGGTTGTACTGTCCTCCAAAGTCGAGAACAAGAACATACTCGTTATTCATAATGACCCCTCCATTAGTATTCTACACTGTAGTTAGGAGCTTCTTTTGTTATCTGTATATCATGAGGGTGGCTCTCTCTGAGTCCGGCGCTTGTCATTCTTATAAATCTTCCGTTTTCTCTGAGGTCATCAATGGTAGGCGTTCCGCAGTAGCCCATACCGGAACGAAGTCCTCCCATAAGCTGATATACGGAATCCTCTACGCTGCCCTTGTAGGCGATACGTCCTTCAACGCCCTCGGGAACGAGCTTTTTAGCGTCCTCCTGGAAATATCTGTCCTTGCTTCCGCATTCCATAGCGGCAAGGGATCCCATTCCTCTATATACTTTATATTTTCTTCCCTGATATAACTCTGTTTCTCCGGGGCTCTCCTCACATCCGGCAAAGTAGCTTCCAAGCATGCATACATTCGCGCCGGCCGCGATGGCTTTGACAACGTCTCCTGAATATTTGATTCCTCCGTCGGCGATAATGGGGATGTTGTATTCCTTAGCCGCCTCGGCGCAGTCAAGAATAGCTGTGATCTGGGGAACGCCGATTCCGGCAACGACACGGGTCGTGCATATGGATCCGGGTCCGATTCCGACTTTAACGCAGTCAGCTCCAGCCTCGATAAGCTCTCTTGTAGCTTCGGCCGTAGCCACATTTCCGGCGATAAGCTGAACATCGGGATATGCGTTCTTGATCTTCCTTACCGTCTCTATAACGCCTACGGAATGTCCGTGAGCCGTATCGATAACGATTACGTCGACATTAGCCTCAATAAGCGCGGCCATTCTCTCAAGCACATCGGCAGTCGCTCCTACAGCGGCTCCGGCAAGAAGACGTCCCTGAGAATCCTTTGCGGAGTTGGGGTATTTGATTGCCTTCTCGATGTCCTTGATCGTTATGAGACCTTTAAGCATACCGTTCTCATCAACGATGGGAAGTTTTTCGACCTTGTGCTTTGTAAGTATCTTCTTAGCGTCCATAAGCGTCGTTCCGACGGGAGCCGTAACAAGGGGCTCCTTTGTCATAACTTCCGTTATTTTTTTATTGTAATTGGTTTCAAATCTTATGTCCCTGTTGGTGATAATTCCTACAAGTCTGCCGTTATCGGTAATGGGAACGCCTGAAATGCGGTATTTCTCCATAAGAGCGATAGCGTCATATAAATAGTGGTCTTCTGATAAGAAAAATGGATCCGTAATTACGCCGTTTTCCGAACGTTTAACTCTATCGACTTCCTCAGCCTGTCTTTCGATGGACATATTTTTGTGGATGATTCCTATGCCGCCCTGTCTTGCCATAGCGATGGCCATTTTAGATTCCGTAACAGTGTCCATTCCGGCGCTCATTATGGGAGCGTTGAGTATTATTTTGTTTGTAAGTCTTGTTGTAAGATCAACGTCCTTGGGAAGAACACTGCTTCTCGCGGGTATAAGAAGCACGTCGTCAAAAGTAAGTCCCTCTTTGATAATCTTGTTCATAGCCTTGTCCCTTTCTCTTAAATAGTTCACTAAAATATAAATGAGTAAATTTAACAAATCTTATCAAATTTTGACTACGTTTGTCAACTATTATTATATCCTAATTATTATGATTTTTCAATTTTTTTGATAAACATTCCTCACTGATAATCGGAGGAAGAAAAAATTAAATTTTTATACTAAATAAAAAATATTTTATCCGCAATAAAATAAAGGCGGTCAAAGACCGCCCCAGACTGTCAAAAAACTAATCCATTGTGAGCGGGAGGGTACTATTCAGTACTTTGGCCTTTGGCCAAAGCCGCCTGCGGCGTCCGGATATCTTTCCGGTACTATTCAGTACTTTGGCCTTTGGCCAAAGCCGCCTGCGGCGTCCGGATGTCTTTCCGGTACTATTCAGTACTTTGGCCTTCGGCCAAAGCCGCCTTCGGCGTCCGGATATCTTTCCGGTACTTGGGAACGAAGGGACTCCTGAGTTTATTCCGCAGGCGGAATTCATTTCCGCCGAGGAA
>CAJFHC010000031.1 GCA_904378045.1 Candidatus Metalachnospira gallinarum
TGCGCCCTGACAAAGTTCAGGGCTTTCCGCAGAAATAGGGATTTATTGCCTTAATTTAAACTCGAAAAAGTCCCAAAGGACTTTTTCGACACGCTGAAAGCGGCTTATGCCGCTTTTTATTTCTCCTCCGGGCAGCTAACCCTTATATTTATGTCTATGCTGCCGCCGGAGTCCGTAATATCGTAGTAGGCCGTAAGTCCGGCCTTTCTCACCGCGTCCACGGTCTGACGGATGGAATTGGTGAATATTTTTATGTCGCCGAGCCCCGTCTTTACTTTCTGACCGCCGCCGAAACGCAGGTCAAACATCAGCCGCTCCACATAATCCTCGGCGGACTTCACTGTCATATCCCTTTCAGCCATTTCGGATATGGCCTTAAGGCGCATATCCCTGTCCGGGAGCCTGAGCGCCGCCCGCACATGACCTTCGCTCAGCCTGTTTTCGCTTATCATTTTCAGCGCCTCGTCCGGAAGCTCCAGTATTTTCATCCTGCCGGATATGAGGCTTTTGCTCGCTCCCGTTTTTTCCGAGATCTCATCCAGGCTCATGCCGAAATCCTCCATCAGCGATCTGTAGCCCTCGGCTTCCTCTATGTAGCTGAGCTCCTTCCTCTGTATATTCTCAATGAACGAGAGCAGGGAGCTTTTTTCCTCGTCAGCCTTCACAAGAACCGCCGGTATTGTCTTAAGCCCCGCCGCCCTTGAGGCCCTCAGTCTTCTTTCCCCGGCGACAAGCTCGTATGTCCGGCCGTTTACGACCCTGACTATGATGGGCTGTATAACGCCGAATTTTTTTATGGACTCGGTCAGGCTGTTAAGGGAGTAAAAATCAAAATATTTTCTCTGCTGATATGGGTTCGGCCTTATCTCGTCTATGGAAAGCTCCACTATCTCCGACATATCCGGTATTTCCTTAAGCGTGATCATAAAAAACCTCCTTTGGAATATCTGAAAGTCCTACGGGCATTTTGAGATCCGTCCAATTGTCCCGGGTTCAAAAAACCGCGCGGCTTATATCCTTATGTCAGAAGTATAACATATATTTCCAAAAGAGGTTTTATTTATACATATCAAATTGTTCTAATTTTTTACAAAATCTATTGGCTTAAACAATATACGGCTCAGACGATGGGCTCCTTTTTAGCCTTGCCGGCCTTTCTCGGATACTTTGGCGGCGTGGGCTTTGCCTTTTTTATTATAACAAGGCTGTGTACTATGTCCGTGCCCGGTATTGCGGCCTTTTTGACCTCCTCAATGCTTCCTCCGAGTATCTTTACGGCCTTTTTCGCCCGTTCGGTCTCCTCGGAAACGTCGGGACCCTTCATGGATATGAAATATCCGCCCACCTTCACGAATGGAAGGCAGTATTCGCTGAGCACCGAAAGATCGGCCACGGCTCTGGAAACGCAGAGGTCGAATTTTTCCCTCAGATTTTTATCCGCTCCTCCGTCCTCGGCTCTGAGATGCAGGCATTTCACCTTTTCAAGGCCGAGACCTGAGACGACCTCGTTCAAAAAGGTTATCCTTTTGTTCAAAGAATCCAGCAGGGTAACTTCAAGCTCCGGACGGGCTATTTTCAAGGGCACGCCGGGAAATCCCGCTCCCGTGCCCACGTCTATGACCGTCTTTCCTCCCAAAGCGTCCGTTTCGGGGCAGAGCATAAGGCAGTCGGCAAAATGCTTGAGCATTATCTCCCTTTCATCGGTAATGGCCGTCAGGTTCATTTTTTCGTTCCACTCCAAAAGCAGATTTTTGTAGGCCATAAACTGCCATATCTGTTTTTCGTCAAGTTTTACGTCTATTTTCCCGCAGCTTTTAAAAAGCAGCTCCTCAAGGGGTGACATATCATTCGCTCCTTCTTTTATTCTGCTCAAGATAAATGAGCAGGACGGTTATATCGGCGGGGGACACTCCGGTAATCCTGGACGCCTGACCTATGGAGGCGGGTCGGATATTGTTCAGCTTCTGTCTTGCCTCAAGCCTTAAATTATCTATTGTGTTATAGTCTATATCATCCGGCAGCAACCTGCTTTCCAGCTTTTTGAACTGGCTCACCTGATTGAGCTGCTGTTTGATGTATCCCTCGTATTTTATCTTTATGTTTACTTCCTCACGCACATCGTATGACAGGTCGGGTCTTTCCGGGTCGATGTCCTTCAGCTTGAAATAATCCAGCTCCGGGCGCTTAACGAGATCCGAGAGCTTTACGCCGGATTTGAGCCTTGTGCTGTTGTATTTATCCAAAAGCTCCTGTACTTCTTCCTTGGGCGTAACGCTGACGCCGCATACCCTTTCTATCTCCGCGTCTATCATTCTTTCCTTCTCAAGGAAGCGTTCGTATCTCTCATCGGATATAAGTCCGGCCTCATGCCCGATGGACGTCAGCCTTTCGTCGGCGTTATCCTGTCTCAGGAGCAGACGGTACTCGGCACGGGAAGTCATCATCCTGTAGGGCTCCTTGCTGCCCCTTGTGACAAGGTCGTCGATGAGCACGCCTATATAGGCCTGCGAACGGTCAAGAACAACCGGATCTTTTCCCTGTATGAGCCTGGCGGCGTTTATTCCGGCTATAAGTCCCTGGGCGGCGGCTTCCTCGTAACCGGAGCTGCCGTTGAACTGTCCGGCTCCGAAAAGCCCCCTTATATTTTTGAACTCAAGGCTCAGCTTAAGCTGGGTGGCGTCGATGCAGTCATACTCTATGGCGTAGGCGTTTCGCATTATGCGGCAGTTTTCCATTCCGGGCAGGGTGCGGTACATCTCCACCTGAACCTCCTCCGGCAATGATGTTGACATACCCTGTATATACATCTCGCAGGTGTCCTCGCCCTCGGGCTCAATGAATATCTGATGACGCTCCTTGTCGGCGAAACGCACGATCTTATCCTCGATGGACGGACAATATCTCGGTCCGGTTCCGTGAATCAGTCCGCCGTACATGGCCGATCTGTTCAGATTGTCCCTTATTATTTTGTGGGTATTCTCGTTTGTATAGGTCAGGTAGCAGAGCGCCTGATCACGCTTTATATCCTCGGCCCTGTTCTCGAAGGAGAAGGGCACGATATTCTCATCCCCGTACTGGGGAGTCATTTTGCTGAAATCTATGGTGTTTCCGTCGATTCTGGCCGGGGTTCCCGTTTTGAACCTGTAGAGGGTCACACCAAGGTCAAGAAGGGACTTGCTGAGCTTTGAGGCAGGCATAAGACCGTTGGGGCCGCTTTCAACTATGGTCTCGCCGTAAAGGCACCTTGCCTTGAGATATGTCCCCATACAAAGGACAACGGCCTTCGCCGGATAAAAGGCGTCGGATGTCGTCTTAACGCCCGTGACTTTTCCGTCCTCCACGGCGATATCGCTTATCTCTCCCTGACGTATATAGAGATTTTCCGTATTTTCCAGAGTTTTTTTCATTTCCGTCTGGTATCTGTGCTTGTCGGCCTGGGCCCTCAACGAGTATACCGCCGGACCCTTGCCGGTGTTGAGCATCTTTGTCTGGATATATGTCTTGTCGATGTTTTTTCCCATCTCGCCGCCGAGGGCGTCAATCTCCCTGACAAGATGGCCCTTGGAGCTGCCGCCAATGCTGGGGTTGCAGGGCATCATGGCGATGCTGTCAAGGCTTATGCAAAACATTACCGTTTTAAGCCCCATCCTCGCCGATGCCAGAGCCGCCTCGCATCCGGCGTGTCCTCCGCCGACGACAACGACGTCAAATTCCTCCGTCCTGTAGGACATATTTTCACTCTCCTTAATTTACTTTCCGAGACAGAATCTCGTGAATATCCTGTCTATTATCTCTCCGTCAACGCTTTCTCCGGTTATCTCGCCCAAAGCGGCAAGGGCGTCCTGAAGATCCATGGATATAAAGTCCTCGGGCATGCCGCTTTCCGCCGTGTTGAAAGCCCTCTCCAGAGCCTCATCGGCTTTGGCGAGCATATTTTTGTGTCTCGCGTTGGTGACAAGGGCGCTTTCCTTCACGTCTATGTCTCCGCCGATGAACATTTCCCTGAAACGCTCCTTAAGCTCGTCCAGTCCGCTTTCCTCCTTCACGGAGACGTAAAAAATATTCTTTTCATCAGTATAATCCAAAAGTTCGGTCTTTTCTATCATTTTTGCGGCGTCGGTTTTATTTATGATGACCAGAGCCTTTTTGCCGCGGATAAACTCAAGTATTTCCCTGTCCTCCGGGGTAAGGCTCTCGCTTCCGTCCAGCATCATAAAAATTATGTCGGCGTTTTCCGCTCTTTTTCTTGACTTGTCAACACCGATCATTTCCACGGCGTCGCCGGTTTCCCTTATGCCCGCCGTATCGACTATTCTGACGGGTACTCCGCCCATGTTCATATATTCCTCCACCGTGTCCCTTGTCGTTCCGGGAATATCGGTGACTATGGCTCTGTCCTCCATAAGCAGGTAGTTGAGCAGGGAGCTTTTTCCGACATTCGGACGTCCGAGTATAACGGCTTCCACTCCCTCACGGATTATGCGTCCCGTTCCGGCGGAATCAATCAGTTTTTTGAGCTCGGCTCTGAGGGATGTTATCCTTCTTTTCATCTCATCCCTCGTTTCCTCCTCCACATCGTGCTCCGGATAATCGATGGCGGCCTCGATGGCGGCGGTCATATCGAGTATTTCCTCCCTGAGGGCGCCGATCTTTTTCTTAAGGCTTCCGCCGAGCTGATCCATGGCCGCCCTTCGTGAAAGCTCGGTCTTTGACTCTATTATATCCATTACGGCCTCGGCCTGGGACAGGTCTATCCTGCCGTTGAGGAAGGCTCTTTTCGTGAACTCCCCGGGCTCGGCGGCTCGGGCTCCGTTATTGAAAACAAGCTCAAGGACACGGTTTGTGACAAGCATACCGCCGTGGCAGTTTATTTCCACCACATCCTCCTTTGTATATGTCCTCGGGGAGAGCATAAGGCTTATGAGCACCTCGTCAATGGTCTCGCCTGTTTTCGGGTCAACGATGTGACCGTAGGAGATCGTGTGGCTCTTTTTGTCCGCCAGCTTTTTACCGTCGGCGGAAATGAATATTTTGTCGGCCACCTCCACACTGTCACGGCCGCTTATTCTTATGATTGATATTCCGCCGCTTCCGATGGGCGTGGATACGGCGGCTATGGAGTCGTCAAGATAGATATTTTTCATATATGCCCTCCAAATAAGAATCGTTTTGGTTATGTTTTTCTTTCGTTTTAAATTTAAAAATCCTTAAGACTTTCGACTTAAGCGCCCTGCGCGCTTTATACGCTCCGCACAGCCTTCCTCCACCGTGGGAATTCACTTCCCACGGTGTCCAATTACCTTAGATTAGCCACGGCCTGACACGGAAAGTTTCTTTAGGAACTTTTCGTGTCCCCTCCGGAAAATAAGCGGAAAGCCCTCAAGGCTTTTCGCTTAAGGCGCTCCGCGCCGCCAAAAATGCCCGATAGAAATCTACCGGGCAAGCGTTATGGTTCAGCGGTTGCCCGCGTCGCCGCTTCTTCTGTTTTTTTCCTTGAGAGTGATGACCACGTTCCTGTAGGGCTCGTCTCCCTCGGAATATGTAGTCACATATCTGTCGTTCTGGAGAGCCGAATGTATTATCCTTCTCTCATAGGGGTTCATGGGCTCAAGCACAACATTCTTTCCGGTGTGCTTTACCTTTTTCGCGAGATTGAAGGCAAGGGTCTCAAGGGTTTCCTTCCTTCTTTCCCTGTAGTTCTCCGTGTCAAGGGTAACGCTTATGTAGGGCGCCGTTCCCTTGTTTACAACAAGATTTACAAGATACTGCACGGCGTCAAGGGTCTGTCCCCTTTTGCCGATTATGATGCCCATATCGTCTCCGCTGATCTTAATTTCAAGCTGTCTGTCCTTCAGCTTTGTCTCAACATTGACGATGAGCCCCATGGCTATAAACATCTCCTTGAGGAAGTTCTTAGCCGTCCTCTCGGGATCAAATTTTTTCTTTACTTTAACGACGGCGTCCTTAGCTCCGAACATTCCGAGAAATCCTCTGGAGCCTTCCTCGATGACTTCGATCTCAGCCTCGTCCTTTGTTATTCCAAGCTCGCCGAGAGCAAGGGCTACGGCCTCGTCTACCGTCTTACCTGTTTTTTGAATCGCGTCCATTTCCGCCCGCTCCCTTCTGATTTGTAAACTTGTTTCTGTCTACTATTGTAGGTTTCTGCTGCTGTTCTTCCTTCTTGTGTTTTTTCTTGTCCTTGAACACAAGCTCGCCCTTCTTTTCCTTGCTGTCGAGAACTTTATACGTTCCCCAAGTCTGAAGGACTGAGAAGAGGTTTGAAAGCGTCCAGTATATACCGAGGGCTATGGGCACGTTTATGGTGATAACACCCATCATGATAGGCATTACGATATTCATGGACTTCATCATTCCGGCTGAAGGATCGTCCTCAGTCAATCCGTTGTTCATGGCCTTCTGTCTCTTTTGCATATACCAGCTTGACAGATAGGTCGTAAGGCCGGCGACAATGGGTATGATTATTCCGGGGAAGGAAAGTCCGGCCGTGGATACAAGGTTAAGGCCGAAGAAATACTCGATGGAGTTTTTCTGGGCAACAAACTCGGCAAGACCGTTTCCGGCTGTTCCGAGGGCCGAAAGCACGCTGTTCCACTCGGTGTCGGACATGGTTTTTACAAGAGCCATTACCTGATCGAATACGGAAACATCGACCTGCATATTTTCCCTGGCAAGCACGATAGGCGTAAGCACGTCAACCCTTGTGGCCGCGTCAATGTTGAGGATGGACTGGGTGATGTTCGTATAAACGTCGTTTATAACGCCTACATAATCGTAGGGCTGATTGAAAATATAATAAAGAGCGTACAGTATGGGGAGCTGTATGAGAAGGGGAAGGCATCCCGCGAACATACTCGCTCCGTTTTCCCTCTGAAATTCCTGCATTTCAAAGGCCATTCTTCTCTGAGATTCCTCATCATTTTTGTTGGCGTACTTCTGTTTGATCTTGTTAAGCTCCGGCTGGAGCATCTGCATTCTGTATGTTCCCTTTATCTGCTTATAGGAAAGGGGGAACAGCACCAGCTTTACAAGAATGGTGAAAAGTATTATCGCCATTACAAGAGAGCCAGTCTCCGAAAACGAATAAATAAAATTAAAAAGCCAGTCGTAAACAATTCCCATCAGTTTGGCGATGGGTCCGACTATAAATCCCGGCGAAGAGGCTCCGCCTGCTCTAAGAAGCGCCGGAGCTCCGGCAAAAATCGCATTCAACACTTTTTATTGTCCTCCTTAAGACCGAAAAATAAGAATCTTTTCATGTGTTTAGCGCCTTACGGCACCGGATCGTAGCCGCCCTCGTGGAATGGGTGGCATTTAAGGATACGTCTTATACTGAGGTAAAGACCCTTAAAGGGACCGTATTTTGATATCGCCTCATAGGCGTACTGAGAGCACGTCGGCGTAAAGCGGCAGCACCGCATAAAATGCGGCGATATGCAAAGCTGATAAAACCTTATCAGTATCAAAAAAATTTTTTTCAGTATTTTCTTCATAAACAATATCAGCTCTTTTCAGAATTATCCGTCAGAAGGGAATGTTTTCTCAAAAGATGGCTGAGGGAACGGCTGATCTCCTGATAGGAGGCTCCGTTGGCCGAGGCTCTGGCGATAACGACGATATCATAGCCATGCGCCACTTTCTCCTCGGTCAGCCTGTAGCTTTCCCTGATGAGTCTGGTGACCCTGCTTCTGACGACGCTCTTTCCTACCTTTTTGCTTACGGAAATACCGAGTCTGTTGATATTTCTTCCGTTTTTAATCACATACATTACAAGATGGCGGTTGGCCAAGGACTTGCCCCTGTTATAAACATGCCTGAACTGAAAATTTTTTCTCAGGGATTCGGTAAATTCCATATCTCTACCTCTTTTCAGGGCAGAAAGCTCGCATATTATAAAAGGCCACTCTCAGCGGCCTATTATATCTGTATATGCTAAAGATTTTTAAAATTATGCTGATAAAACTTTTCTGCCTTTTTTTCTTCTTGCAGCTAAAACCTTTCTTCCGTTGGCTGTCGCCATTCTTTTTCTGAAACCGTGAACCTTGCTTCTCTGTCTTTTTTTAGGCTGGAATGTCATTTTCATTTCGCGCGCACCTCCTTTTTTATCGCGTAAGAAATCCTTGCTTATGGGCAAGCACTGGTAACAGTATATTAAATAAACGGCGTAAAGTCAAGAAAAATTAAATCTTTTTGTACAAATTTTATATAAAATGTTAAGGAGATGACGGCGCCGGTTGTAAATGCCATCTATGCCTGACATCATCAATAACTAAAAATGCCGGATGAAATTCATTTCCACCGGCGTAATTCACATAAAATTTCAGTCTCACAGAAAATAAAATAAAAATATAAGTCAGCAGGAAATCGAAAGTTTTGTTTACTATTTTAATTTTATACAAAATCCGAGGTTGCTCAGTCTGTAGGAGGGCAGGGAGCGTTCAGTGTTGCGATGGCCACTCTCCCTACCCTCCTACAACCTCCCACCCTTTCGGCCGTCGCCCTCTCTCAGACGTTTCTTGGCAAACTTACGGCAAGTATCTGCCGCAGCGGTCCTTAGCAACGTCTTCGACCGCTGGACCGCTGGGGCAGCCCGATGTGGTGAGGCTGTTAACTTTTGAAATTTCTTGGCATATTCCGACCTTTTGGCATTAATTCACTTTCGTGCATTAGTTACCTCATAATCCCGGTCTAAATTTTCAGATTAATCTGTTTCTTCTGGTAACTAATTCCATAGCTTTCATCGCCGGGGGAATTCATTTCCACCGGCGTAATTCACATAAAATTTCAGCCACAGCCTGAGTTCAAAAGTTTCCTTGGGAACTTTTGGACTCATCACTGACATTTACAAGTCAAAAGTCCGTAAGACTTTTGACTTAAGGCGTTTCACGCCGCCTTAAGCGCTACGCGCTTTGCGCTTTGCACAAAAACAATATTAAAAATCGTTATTCTTTTTACTTTTCACCTCCAAAACCCGAATATATATAACACCATTTTAACGCTTCCACCGTTTTTGGCTCTATGTTTTATTTTATATGATGAATAAATTGTAAAAAGAAAATCCAAAGGCACAATATGTTGTGGAAAAAAGAAAATTGTCAGAACCCTTCCTCTCTCAGGGCTTAAATTATTGTTGGTTATGGGTGTTGATAAAAAATTTTATTTTTGATATATTTAAGTTACACATTATTAACACATTCGACCGGCAAGCGTTATTAACAACTGAATATCAAACGGAAGTTATCAACAATCTGTTGAAAACTCTGTGTATAACTTTTGCGCCGTATATGCCGGACAGGCTTTATATACGGTTAATTTTTCTGTTGATTATATTGATAAATGTTATCCATAACCTGTTAAAACCGTGTTTGGCGGCGCTTATTTTTTTATGTTATCAACATAATCAACAGTCAGTCTGTGTATAATTCGGTGATTTTATTAACAATTAGATAACAGGAAAACAAACAGGGAGGTCAAAAAATGGAAGTAACTCAACTTTGGAGGGAAGCTCTGGCCCTGCTTGAACCGGAGATATCCCCCATATCCTTTCAGACTTGGATAGAGCCCATCGTTCCGGTAAGCATAAACGGGAACACGGTCGTTCTGAGAATAGACGAAAGCTTCATTAAAAGCATGGTGGAAACGAGATTCTTTTCTCTCATCGAAAACGCCGTAAAGCATATAATGGGCCCGGATTACAGGGTATGCGTCATATCGGGAGACGAACAGCCCCCGACCGAAAAAAAGGCGGAAGAAAGCACAAAAAGAAACGAAAACGGATTTTCAAGCAATCTCAATCCTAAATATGTTTTCAGCTCGTTTGTCGTAGGAAACAGCAACAGGATGGCTCACGCGGCGGCTCTGGCCGTGGCTATGAAGCCGGCGGAGGCATACAACCCGTTTTTCCTCTACGGCGGCGTAGGTTTGGGCAAGACCCATCTTATGCACTCCATAGCTCATTACATACTGGATCATAATCCAAACGCCAAAGTGCTTTACGCCTCCTGCGAGACGTTCACCAACGAGCTTATCAATTCCATCAGAGACGACAAGAACGAGGAATTCAGAAAAAAATACAGAAACATAGACGTGCTGCTTATAGACGATATACAGTTCATCTCCCAGAAGGAGAGGACTCAGGAGGAGTTTTTCCATACTTTTAACGCCCTCCATGACGCCAACAAGCAGATAATCATATCCAGCGACCGTCCTCCCAAGGAGATCAAGACCCTTGAGGACAGGCTGAGAAGCCGCTTTGAGGGCGGACTCATAGCCGACATACAGCCGCCGGATCTTGAGACAAGGATAGCCATATTAAAGAAGAAGGCTGAAAACGAAAATCTGGATATCGGAGACGACGTCCTCGGATATATCGCCAAAAATATCGTATCCAACATAAGGGAGCTGGAAGGCGCTTTGACAAGGGTAGTCGCTTACGCCAAGCTGACAAAGGCTCAGATAACCAGATCCCTGGCGGAGAGCGCCCTCAAGGACATTTTCAACGACCAGGCCGCCGTGGAAATAACCCCCGAGAGGATACAGGAAGTAGTGGCGCGCTACTATAATATAAGCCCGGAGGATATAACCGGTTCCAAGAGGAGCAACGCCATAGCGAAGCCGAGACAGATAGCCATGTACCTTTCAAGGCAGCTTCTTGACATGTCCCTTCCCAAGCTGGGAGAGCATTTCGGCGGCAGAGACCATACGACGGTAATACATGGCATAAATAAAGTACAGGAAAGCCTTAAGACCGACAAGAACCTTCAGAGCGTCATATTCGAGCTGGAAAACAGGATAAAGGGAGAGTAAGGCGCGCGAGGCGCTTAAGTCAAAAGTCTTATGGACTTTTGACTTGATGCCGGTGGGGACACGGAAAGTTCCTTAAGAAACTTTCCGTGTCAGGCACAGGCTGAAATTCAGGCATTGTTCGCCGTGGAAAATGAATTTCCCCGGCGGACATAGGCTGTAGGATTTGTTACAGGGTAAGCCAGCGGCTTTCTTAAAAATCGATCCTGTGCAAAACCATGTTGATACGTTGTGCGGAACAGTCGGTATTCTGTGGATAAAATTTTCAGAATTTTATCCGCTGTGGACAATGTTAAAAACAAGCGCCGTTTTCCCATGGTCATGAACAGGGTTGTCAATAATATGTTTGTCCGTATTTTAGGGCATCCATGGGCTTTTCCACAAATCAACAGTCTCTATTACTATTACTACTGATCTTAATTATTTATTTATATATATATATTACACAGAAAGGAGTTATCAACATCATGAAACTCACCTGCCCAAGAGATTCGCTTCTCAACGCGATAAATATAGTTTCCAAGGCCGTTTCGTCAAAAACGACCCTTCCAATACTTGAGTGTCTTCTTCTTACAGCCGATGACAACGGCTTCAGGCTTACTGCCAACGATATGGAGCTGGCCATAGAGTCGGCGGGCATCGACGCAGATGTGGACGAAAACGGAAAGGTTGCCCTTGAGGCAAGATTTTTCTCAGATATTATAAGAAAGGTAGACGGAGACGAGGTATCAATATCAACAGACGATAAAAATATGACGACCATCTCCTGCGGAAAGAGCGAATTTAAAATTTCCGGACAGAACGGAGACGAGTTCCCTCCCATACCGAAGGTCGAAAAAACTGAAAAATTCGTTATCGGACAGAACGATCTCAGAAATCTCATAAGACAGACGATCTTTTCCATATCCCAGGACGAGTCTAAACCGGTGCTCACCGGCGAGCTTGTGGAAATAGAGGGAGATATGATAGATCTTGTATCAGTGGACGGCTACAGAATATCATATAAGAAAACGGAGCTTTTCCAGTCCGCCGGTTCCGGCAGGGTCATCGTTCCCGGAAAAAGCCTTGGCGAGATAGCCAAAATACTTTCCCAGGACGAAAACGAAAAGGCCGTTATCTATTTTACCGATAACCATATAATGTTCGATATAAACGGAAACATAGTCGTTTCAAGGCTCATTGAGGGCGAGTTTATCAAATACCAGCAGAGCTTTACAAACGAGTACAAAACATCCGCAAGGATAGACAGGCTTAAAATGCTGGACAGCCTTGAAAGAGCTTCTATCATTTCCAGAGACTCAAGGAAAATACCCGTTAAACTTGAAATTTCCGGAGATAATATAGTAATAACCGCCAACGCCGAGACGGGAGCCGTCTATGAGGAAGTATCGGCGGAGGTAGACGGCGACAAGCTTCTTATCGCTTTCAATCCGAGATACCTTATCGACGCTTTGAGAGCCATAGACGACGAGGAAGTATATATGCATTTCAATACGTCCTTAAGCCCCTGCGTTTTCAAACCCGTGGAGGGAGACGATTATAAATATCTTGTCCTTCCTCTGAGGATGTAAGGGGGCAAAAAGATGAGAAAGGTTGCAATAGACACGGAATATATAAAGCTGGGACAGCTTCTTAAGCTGGCGGATATGGTATCCCAGGGCTCAGAGGCCAAGCTGCTCATACAGGAGGGGCTTGTCTGCGTCAACGGTCAGGTCGTTTACGAGAGGGGCAAAAAGGTGTACCCCGGAGACAGGGTGTCCATCAGCGACCCGGATCTGGCCGGTGAGGTCGAGGTGGAGGGCGGAAAGTCCTGATACCCGTCCGTGAATGGGTGATATTTATGTATATAAATGATCTTTCGTTTATCAATTTCAGAAACCTCGCCGATACGGTTCTGGAGCTTTCGCCGGGCATAAATATTTTTTACGGGGACAACGCCCAGGGCAAGACAAACCTTTTGGAGGCGGCTTATATGTGCTCCACGGGAAGATCGATAAGGACAAAGACGGAGACCCAGCTTATAAGGTTCGGCAAAGACCTGGCCCACATACGCACCTACGCCTTTTTGGAAACCATAGCCAAAAGGGTGGACGTGCATCTGGAGGGCGGAAAAAAGAGGCTGGCCGTCAACGGTTTCCCGGTAAAAAAAATGTCGGAATTTTTTGGCAGCATATCGGCGGTGATGTTTTCTCCGGAGGATCTGCGGCTCATAAAGGGCGGGCCGTCGGAAAGACGCCGCTTTATGGATATGGAAATATGTCAGATGAGCAGGGTATACTGCGCTGATCTGCAAAATTACCATAAGGCTCTAAAGCAGAGGAATATGCTGCTAAAAAGCAAGGAGAAAAACGGCTCGGCGTTCGACCTTCTGGACGTCTGGGACGGACAGCTCGTCTCCTACGGCAGGAGGATAATCCGCACAAGGGAGAAATTCTGCCTTAAGCTCAACGACAAGGCGGGAAGGCTCCACAGCGGCATAACCGGCTTTGGTGAGGAGCTTGAGATAAAATATGTCCCGAGCTGCGCCATAGACGATCTGGAGGAAAAGCTCAGAGAAAGCAGGGCAAGGGATCTTGTGCTCGGAACGACGTCCAAGGGGCCCCACAGGGACGATCTGTCATTTATAATAAACGGCAGGGACGCCAGGGACTTCGGTTCCCAGGGGCAGCAGAGGACCGCCTGTCTGTCGGCGAAGATAGCCGAGATAGAGCTTATCGCCGAGGAGACGGGAGAAAGCCCCATACTTCTTCTTGACGATGTTTTAAGCGAGCTGGACGAAAAAAGACAGGGATTTCTTTTGGAAAATACGGGAAATGTACAGACACTTGTGACGTGTACGGGAGTGGAGGACAGTCTTGGCAGATTTCTGAAAGATTGCACAATGTATAATGTTAAAAACGGAGAATTTATAAGAATCTCATAATCAGTTTGGCAGAATATCGTCGAAGTTTTTTAGATAAGTTTCATAAATTTTTGTTTGTTAAAACGGCTCGTTTCCTTGTTAAAACGAGCCGTTTGTGTTATAATAAATATATGTAGATTTTCGCCCGCGTTTTTATATCGAAAAAACACCGCAAATATTAATTTTAAGCGGTTTTTTGACTGGTAAACGACGTTTTTTAAAACAAATATGACCGCGGCGCGCAAGAAGTTTTATAGAAGGTTGTAAAGACCTTAAGCGAAACGCTTTTAAAAAGCGTAAGCGGTAAAACAGGACTTCATGCATTAATTTTAAATCGCAAAAATCCTCCGGGATTTTTACGAACGGAATAAGGAGAGAAAAAAATGTCGACAGAGTATAATGAAAGTTCAATACAGGTCCTGGAGGGACTTGAGGCGGTCAGGAAAAGGCCGGGTATGTATATCGGCTCCACGTCGTCCAAGGGTCTGCACCACCTTGTCTACGAGATCGTTGACAACGCCGTTGACGAGGCTCTGGGCGGATTCTGCTCGGAGATAGACGTTATTATCCATCCGGACAATACGATATCCGTAAGGGACAACGGACGAGGAATACCTGTCGGTATACATCATCAGAAAGGAATACCGACGGTGGAGGTCGTATTTACGATACTTCATGCCGGAGGAAAATTCGGAGGAAACGGATATAAGGTTTCCGGAGGTCTGCACGGAGTAGGAGCCTCGGTCGTAAACGCCCTCAGCGAATGGCTGAAGGTTGAGGTGGCCGTGGACGGAAAGCTCTACAGGCAGAGATATGAAAGAGGGGACGTTATAACTCCTCTGACGGAGGTCGGCGAGACGGATAAGCATGGCACGTTTGTCTGGTTCAAGCCTGATGACGAGATTTTCGAGACAACGGTATTCTCCTGCAAGACGCTGGCATATCATCTGAGGGAGACAGCCTTCCTCACAAAGGGACTTAAGATAAATCTTACGGATATGCGTGAGGACGCCCAAAGGGATCCCGACGACGTAAAGCAGGAGGTCAAAAGGGAATACAGCTTCCATTACGAGGGCGGAATAAGGGAGTTTGTCCAGTACATAAACAGGACGAGAACGCCGCTTTATCCCGAGATATTTTACGCCGAGGGCAGTAAGGACGGAGTTTATGTGGAAGTTGCCTTCCAGCATAACGACGAGTATAACGAAACGATATTCTCATTCGTAAACAATATAAACACTACCGACGGAGGAACCCATCTCGCCGGTTTCAAAAGCGGCCTTACAAAGACAGTAAACGAGTACGGAAGAAGGTTCGGCCTTCTAAAGGACTCCGATAAGGCTCTTTCGGGAGACGACATAAGAGAGGGCATTACGGCCGTTTTAAACATAAAGATAAGCGAGCCCCAGTTTGAGGGACAGACAAAGACAAAGCTGGGCAACAGCGAGGCAAAGACAGCCGTGGAGGCCGTTCTTTCCGAAAAGCTGGAATATTTCCTTGAGGAGAACCCGACGGTGGCAAAGACCATATTTGAAAAGGGACTTTTAGCCTCAAGGGCGAGGGAGGCCGCCAGAAAGGCCAGGGAGCTCGTCAGAAGAAAGACGGGTCTGGAAAACACAAAGCTCCCCGGAAAGCTGACGGACTGCACGAGCAAGGATCCGACGGAATGTGAGATATATATTGTCGAGGGTAATTCCGCCGGCGGCTCGGCCATCAAGGCAAGGGATCCCAGAACGCAGGCCGTGCTTCCGCTGAGGGGCAAAATACTCAACGTGGAAAAGGCAAGGCTTGACAGGATACTTAATTCCGAGGAAATCAAAAATATGATAACAGCCTTTGGAACGGGAATTTCCGAGGATTTTGACATAACAAAGCTCAGGTATCACAAGATCGTTATCATGACCGATGCCGACGTGGACGGAGCGCATATAAGGACGCTGCTTCTGACGTTCTTCTACAGATATATGCCGGAGCTCATAAAGGAGGGCAAAGTATATATCGCCCAGCCTCCTCTCTACAGGGTCGAGAAAAACAAACAGCACTATTATGTTTATGACGACAACGAGCTTGAAAAGCTCTATGCCGAGATAGGCAGGACGGGAATAAAGGAAGTGCAGAGATACAAAGGTCTTGGAGAGATGGACTTTGACCAGCTCCGTGACACGACCATGGCCGTTGAGCACAGGATATTGAAGGTCGTAAGGCTTGAGGACGCCATAACGGCCGACGAGATATTCAGCATGCTGATGGGAGACAATGTGGAGCCCAGACGAGAGTTTATAGCGGAGAATGCGCAGTACGCGGAGATGGATTATTGAGCGCGGAGCGCTTAAGCGAAAAATCTAATGGATTTTTCGCTTGATTGCCGGTGGGGATTTCAAAAGTTCCTTAGGAAACTTTTGAAATCAGGCAGAGGTAAAAAATTATTTGATTGTTCGCCGGTGGAAATGAATTCCCCCGGCGGATTAAGGCGCACGGAGCGCTTAAGCGAAAAATCTAATGGATTTTCCGCTTGATTGTCGGTGGGGATTTCAAAAGTTCCTTAGGAAACTTTTGAAATCAGGCAGAGGTAAAAAATTATTTGATTGTTCGCCGGTGGAAGTAAATTCCCCCGGCGGATTAAGGCACACGGAGCGCTTAAGCGAAAAATCTAATGGATTTTCCGCTTGATTGCCGGTGGGGATTTCAAAAGTTCCTTAGGAAACTTTTGAAATCAGGCAGAGGTAAAAAATTAGTTGATTGTTCGCCGGTGGAAGTAAATTCCCCCGGCGGGCGAAGGCTCGCAAAGCGTTTAAGAGAAAAGTCTTAAGGACTTTTGAATTGATTTACGGTGTGGACTGAAATTCAGGCTATTTACGCCAGTGGAAATGAATTCCCCCGGTGATGACTGTTATAGCATAAAGTTACTGGAAAAAAGTCGATTAATACAACAATTTTCGGCAACAAGCTGGCCGCCGCCAGCCAACAATGAAATTAATAAACTGCGGATTGCGTAAAACTTAAACAAAAAGCTAACGCTTTAAGATTATTTGATACTATCTTGAAAGGATCATTGAAATGAGCAACGAACTTGACAAAGTCATTTCCGTCGATATTAACGACGAAATGAAACAATGCTATATCGACTACGCCATGAGCGTTATCGTGGCTCGAGCCCTCCCCGACGTAAGGGACGGCCTTAAGCCCGTTCAAAGGCGTATACTCTATTCCATGAGCGAGATGAACCTTGACCCGAATAAGGGCTACAGAAAATCGGCCCGTATCGTCGGCGATACCATGGGTAAATATCATCCCCACGGCGATTCTTCGATCTATCAGGCTATGGTTCGTATGGCTCAGAATTTCTCCATGAGATATATGCTCGTGGACGGACACGGAAACTTCGGTTCCATCGACGGCTACGGCGCCGCCGCCAGCAGGTATACCGAGGCGAGAATGTCAAAGATAACGGCGGCTATGCTTGCCGACATAGATAAGGACACCGTTGATTTCGTACCTAACTATGACGAGAACGAGAAGGAGCCCGTTGTCCTTCCCTCAAGGATACCAAATATCCTTCTTAACGGAGCCACAGGCATCGCCGTAGGTATGGCTACAAACATACCTCCCCATAATCTCGGCGAGGTAATAGACGGCTGCGTCCTTATGATAGACAACAAGATAAAGGGCGAGGATACCGACGTTGAGGATCTTATGGAATACATAAAGGGTCCCGACTTCCCCACCGGGGCGACGATTCTCGGAAAAAGCGGCATAAGGGCCGCCTACAGGACAGGCAGGGGCAAGATAATCGTCCGTTCCCTTACGGAGATAGAGCCCATGCACGGCGGAAGGGAAAGGATAGTCGTAACGGAAATACCGTATATGGTAAATAAGCTCAGGCTCATTGAAAAGATCGCCGAGCTTGTAAAGGACAAGAAGATAGAGGGCATAAGCGATATTTATGACTCGTCCTCCGGAGATGACATCAAAATAATAATCGAGCTGAAAAAAGACGTAAACGCTAACGTAATACTTAATCAGCTTTATAAATTCACCCAGCTTCAGGAGAGCTTCGGAGCCATTATGATCGCCCTTGTGGACGGCAAGCCCAAAGTGCTCAACCTTAAGGAGATACTTGTGGAATATCTCAAGCATCAGGAGGACGTCGTTACAAGAAGGACGAAATTCGATCTGGACAAGGCTCAGAAAAGGGCTCACATCCTCGAAGGTCTGCGCATAGCCATCGACAATATAGACGAGGTCATAAGCATTATAAGAACAAGCTATGACAACGCCAAGGAGAGACTTATGGAGCGTTTCAGCCTTTCCGAGGTACAGGCTCAGGCCATACTTGACATGCAGCTCAAAAGGCTTCAGGGTCTGGAGCATGAGAAGATCGACGAGGAATACAGAAACCTTATGGCTCTCATTAAGGAGCTGACGGAAATATTAGCGGATAAAAACAAACTGCTTGAGGTAATAAAGAAGGAGCTTCTTGAAATCAAGGCGAAATATAATGACGAAAGAAGGACAAAGATCGTCCAGAACCCCGGCGAGATCGACATTGAGGATCTCATCGAGGAGGAGGCCAGCGTCATCGCCATGACAAACCTCAACTATATAAAGAGGACGCCACTTGACACATATAAGAGCCAGAACAGGGGCGGCAGAGGCATAATGGGAATGCAGACAAGGGAAGAGGACGCCGTAACAAGGCTTTTTGTCTGCTCGACACATGATTACCTTATGTTCTTCACGAACTTTGGCAGGGTATACAGGATAAAGGGATACCAGGTGCCCGAGGCCGGAAGGACGGCAAGGGGTCTTGCCGTTGTCAATCTGCTCAGCGTAAGCCAGGGAGAGAAAATAACGGCCGTCGTGCCCGTCAGGGATTTTGAGGACGGAAAATATCTCGTTATGGTCACAAAGAGCGGCATAATCAAAAAGACGGATCTGTCCAGCTTCTCCAACATAAGAAAGGCGGGACTTACTGCTGTCGGACTTAAGGACGGCGATGAGCTTATAGCCGCTTTCCTTACCGACGGAACGAAGGATATTTTCGCCGCCACAAGAAACGGAATGGGCATAAGGTTCAACGAAAGCGATGTAAGACCCATGGGAAGATCGGCCACCGGAGTGAAAGCCATTACCCTTGACAACGGCGACTGGGTTGTTTCATCGGACGTTATGGAGGAAGGAGACAGACTGCTCAACGTAACCGAGAACGGATATGGAAAACGCACCGCTGAGGATGCCTTCAATGTCCAGCGCAGGGGCGGCAAGGGCGTCAAGATCCATCAGATAACCGAAAAGACCGGAGCGCTTTCCGGAGTCATAAGGGTAGGAGACACGGAGGAGCTTATGATCGTCACATCCGAGGGCGTTATAATAAGGCTCAGAGGAAAGGACATTTCTACCTTCGGAAGAATATCCCAGGGCGTCAAGCTCATCAATCTTGACGATGGAGTAAGCGTTGCCGGAATAGCCAAGATAAACGAGGACGACATAATCGATGACGAGCATTAAGTCGGAAACAGGTTTCCGACTTCAGCGTGTCGAAAAAGTCCTTTGGGACTTTTTCGAGTTTAAATTAAGGCAATAAATCCCTATTTCTGCGGAAAGCCCTGAACTTTGTCAGGGCGCAG
>CAJFHC010000032.1 GCA_904378045.1 Candidatus Metalachnospira gallinarum
TTCTGCGCCCTGACAAAGTTCAGGGCTTTCCGCAGAAATAGGGATTTATTGCCTTAATTTAAACTCGAAAAAGTCCCGAAGGACTTTTTCGACACGCTGTACGGCGGTGGATTTCCACCGCCGTTTATAATAAACATGTTTTACTGCGCTTTAACCTTGAGCCAGAGCTGGCTGAGCTTCTGTCTCATTACTTCATTGTCAACGAATACCTCGTCTTTCTCGTAGTTTTCTCTGGGGAGATAAGCCGAGTTCTCAGCGTACTCGTTCTCAGCGACATCATGGAGAACCTCATCGTTTGTTGACGCGTAGCCTACTGTGATCGTATTGTCATAAGCGGCGTCATAGCTGAGCATAAAGTTGATGAACTCGTGCGCGAGAAGGGGATTCTGGGCGTTGGAGGGTATTACCATTGAGTCGCACCATACGTTTGTTCCTTCCTCGGGCATAAAGAAGTCCATATCGGGATTCTCATCAAGGACGACTGTGGCGTCTCCGCTGTAAACGACAGCAATATCTTTTGTTCCGTTCATCATATTATCTATGACCTCATCGGTAACATAAGCGGGATCCATAGTATCATTGAGCTCAAGAAGCCACTGGTAAGCCTCTTCGATCTCAGCGTCGTCCTCGGTGTTCATGGAGTATCCGAGAGATTTAAGAGCGACCATGAACGAATCCCTTTCAGAATCGTACATATATATATCGCCTGCATAATCTGTATTTTTAAGGATATCCCATCCCTGCTCCTCGATAAGCTCCGCGGGAACGTTCTGAGTATTGTAAACAAGACCTACAGTTCCCCAGAAATAGGGCACGGAATACTCGTTTTCAGGGTCGAAAGCGAGATTTTTGACTCCATCGGTGAGAACTTCCATATTGGGGATAAGGCTTTTGTCGATTGGCTGAAGCATATCCTCGGCAATAAGTCTCTGGATCATATAGTCCGAAGGAATAAGGACGTCATAGGAGTCTCCGCCCTGGAGTTTTGTATACATCATTTCGTTTGAATCGAAATACTCGATGATGACATTAACTCCGAACTGCTCCTCAAAATCGCTGATAACATTTTCTCCGAGATATTCTCCCCATGTAAAGAGCTTAAGTGTGTCGGAACCGTATTTCTCCACAGGATCAACGGCGGGCTCGGAGGAAGATCCGCAGCCGGTAAGCCCGGAAAGAACAAGAAGCGCGCCGAGAGCGGCAGGTAATAATTTTTTCATAATAATCTTTTCTCCTTTTTATTTAATATTTAAAAATTATTTTTCAATAATTTTCCGTCTGTAATTTTTTTCTGCGCCTGTCTCTGAGAACCGGTATTATATTGACGATTATAAGCACCGCGGTGATTATAAATATTACCAGTGTAGAGAGGGCGTTTATTGAAGGGTTTACACGCTTGCTCATGGTGTAGACCAGTATGGATATGTTGCTTACGCCGTTGCCGGTCACGAAGTATGAAATCACGAAATCGTCGAAGGACATGGTAAAGGCGATGAGCGCTCCGGAAATTATGCCGGGCATCACCTGCGGAACTATGACCTTCACGAGAGCCTGCCAGGGAGTGGCGCCCAGATCCATAGCCGCGTCGGCAAGGTTGGGATCCAGCGATCTGAGCTTTGGCGTCACCGAGAGCATGACATAGGGCGTGCAGAACATAACGTGCGCCAGCAGCAGCGTAACAAATCCCTTATTCACGCTGAGAGCGCTGAAAAACATCAAAAGCCCTATGGCCGTAACGATCTCCGGATTCATTACCGGGAAGTTGTTTATCTGTTCCACGGTCTTTTTGAGCACGGGCTTTGACTTTGAAAGCCCTATGGACGTTATTGTGCCAACGACGGTCGATATGGCCGTTGAAAGCACGGCTATGACAATGGTGTAGAACACCGATTCCATCATGGTTTTGTCGTTAAACATCTTCTCGTACCAGCGGAGGGAAAATCCGTCCAGGTGGGTCAGCGAGCGGGAGCCGTTGAACGAGAATACTATTATATAGACTATGGGCGCGTAGAAAAATATCATCATAAGTATCATGAATATTTTTGAGCCCAGTCCCTTTTTCGCGTTTATCTCTTTCATCAAAGCCTGCCTCCCTTCGCCTCCGCCGGATCAGTATCCAGCCTGCGGGTAATATAGAGAGATATCATTATTATTATGGCCATTATGAGAGAAATGGCGCTGCCGAATCCCCAGTCGCCCGCCGTAAGGAACTGCGTCTCTATGACGTTTCCGATGAGGACGAACTGTCCGCCGCCAAGGAGCTTTGGAATAAAGAAACTCGACACGGCGGGGAGGAACACAAGGGTTATGCCGCTTATGACTCCCGGAAGACTCATTGGGAATGTGACCCTCAAAAACGACTGCACCCTGTTCGCGCCAAGATCGCTGGCGGCCTCAAGATAGCTTTTGTCCATCTTGTCCAGCGCGGAATATATCTGAAGTATCATAAACGGCACGAAATTGTATACCATTCCGAGTATTACGGCGAAATTCGTATATATCATCTGTATGGGCTCTATGCCGAAAAGCCCGAGGAACGAATTTATAATGCCGTTGTCCTGGAGTATTCCAAGCCAGGCGTATGTGCGCACAAGCATGTTTATCCAGGTCGGGAAGGTTATGAGAAGCACAAGGGCAGCCTTATGCTTCGGCTTTGCCATAGCGATTATGTACGCCGCGGGATAGCCTATGAGAAGGCATATGAGCGTCGTTATCAGCGCCACATAAAGCGAGCGGTAAAGCACGTCGGTGTAGACGCTGTCGCTGAAAAATCTTGTAAAGTTCGACAGTGTGAACTTGAATGTTGTCACGTCGTTGCCCTGCTCGATAAAAGCGTACATGACGATCAGGAGCATGGGCGCCACGACCATTACGGATATCCACGCCACATAAGGATATGCCATTTTCTTAAAGTGATTCATATCAGCCGTTTACGGACATAACATGTATGTCCTCGGGAGAGAAGGTAAGCCCGACCTCGTCTCCGACATCATATTTGTCCGTGGTATCGACTTTATACTCATAACCTTCTGTGGCAAAGGTCACGTCGTATTCGCCGGCCACTATGCTGTCGGCGTCAAAGTCATATTCCACCTTGGTGATCTCCACGGGAGAGCCGTCCTCCAAACTCCAGGCCGAGGCGTTGGCCCAAGTCTTGAGATCGGTCTCCAGGGCGATGCTTTCCTTTATCTCGTCCACGGATTTGAAAATATTAACGGCGTATATCTCCTCCTGGTACTCGCTGCTTGCGACCCTGTTCTGATCGAGGACGATCATTTTTGCCGTGAAGCTCGTTCCGGCCGAGGTGTAAAAAGTAACGGGATAAGTTCCTTTTTCGGCCTTTATTTCGTATTCTATTTTTGATATGGAAACATACTCGTCGGTGGTGGGATCCCATGCCTGAGCCGAGGCTCTGGCGATGATGTCCGCGTCCGTGAGCTCCTCCACGTCCTCGGCGTCAAGCACGAAGTCGTTGGCGCTCATCATTTCTCCGGCCTTCTCGTTTACAACGGGCTTTTCATCGAAAACATGCATTTTTACCGTGATAGTCGTTCCTTTTTTTGTCTCGACTATGGTTTCGTAATGCACGCCCTTGAAAAGCACGGAGCGGACAACGCCGCGGAGCTTTCCTTCATTTCTCTTTACTATGTCGATATCCTCCGGCCTTATTACGACCTGCACGGGCTCGTTCTCATCAAAGCCGAAGTCCACGCACTCGAATTTTTTATCCTCGAACATTACTTCGTAGTCCTTTATCATAACTCCGTCGATAATGTTGCTCTCGCCGATGAAGTTGGCCACATACTCGTTCACAGGCTCGTTATATATATCGGTAGGCGTGCCTATCTGCTGTATCTCGCCGTCCTTCATTACAACTATTTTATCTGACATAGTGAGAGCCTCTTCCTGGTCGTGGGTAACGTATATGAATGTAATGCCGACCTCCTGCTGTATTTTTTTAAGCTCGTGCTGCATTTCCTTTCTCAGCTTGAGATCCAGAGCGCCGAGGGGCTCGTCCAGAAGAAGCACCTTAGGCTCGTTTACGAGAGCCCTCGCGATGGCGACTCGCTGCTGCTGGCCTCCGCTCATTTCCGTGACCGCTCTTTTGCCGTAATCCTCAAGACCTACCAGTTTGAGCATACGGTTGACTTTCTGCTCGATGACGTCCTTGGGCTCCTTTTTTATTTTGAGGCCGAAGGCTATATTGTCGTATACGTTCATATGCGGAAAGAGGGCGTATTTCTGGAATACGGTGTTAAGCTCTCTTTTATAGGGCGGAACGTCGGTAATATCCTCATTATCGAATATGACCTGTCCCTCATTCTGGCGGAGAAAGCCGCCGAGGATCCTTAAAAGCGTCGTTTTTCCGCAGCCCGACGGGCCGAGAAGGGTAACGAACTCGTTTTCGTAAATATCAAGATTTATGCCCTTGAGCACGATTTGGCCGTCAAATTCCTTGACGATGTTTTTAAACTGTATGAGCTTATTCATATTGACCTCCCGATTTTCGGCCTCCTAAAACAGGGGCGGCGTAGATACCCAGATAACCTTGGCGGTTGTCTTTCTTTCATTCGTTATATAGTGGAAATCCTTTCCCGTCATATAGAAGGTCTCGCCCTTTTTAACGGTCCAGCGCTTGTCTCCCGTAACAAGGGTGGCCGTGCCTTCCACAACGTAGCCAAACTCCTCGCCGCCATGGGGATTGACGCTGAATGAGCGGCCTCCCTGGGGTATCTCTATAAGGATCGGTTCCATATCGTTTTTCTGACAGTTGGGGACTATCCAGTTTATTGTGCATTCGTCCCTCTCGTCCACGAAAAAGTCTTTTTTCTGAAATACTGTTTTCTCGTCCTTTTCCTCCTTGAAAAAGTCGGATAAGGAGCTTCCCAGCGCCTCCAGAATGTCCTCCAGGGTGGATATTGACGGAGAAGTGAGGTTCCTCTCAAGCTGAGAGAGAAATCCCTTGGTAAGCTCGCTTCTGCTCGCCAGTTCCTCGAGGGTAAGATCGTTCTGGATACGGAGCTGCTTTATTTTATGTCCGATATCCATGCTGACTCTCCTTTATAAATACTAAACAAAACAATTACTGTTACTAAACCAATAACATTATACATGATCCTCGCCTGATTTCAAGTATATTAAATAAAAAATTCGATTTATTAAACTTTTTATAGGATTAAACAAAAAGTTATGTGACACTGTCACTGAACTTATACATAATTGAGGATATAATAAGGCCATAGAAAGGAAAAAGGAATTAAAAGACAGTAAAAGTAAAATAAATCCATTAAAAGGGATAAAAAGGCAGAAGAAAGAGGATGAAACTTGAAAGTTTCGGAAAATTTATACAAACAGTACAAAAAGACAAGGAGAGATGAATATGTCAGTATTAAAAATCACAAAAGACAATTACAGAGAAGAAATTTTAAATTCAGATAAACCCGTTATCCTCGACTTCTGGGCAGCATGGTGCGGCCCCTGCAGGATGGCTTCCCCCATAGTTGATATGATCGCCGGAGAAAATCCGGACATCAAGGTAGGCAAGGTAAACGTGGACGAGGAGCAGGAACTGGCGGCGGCCTTCGGAGTAATGAGCATCCCCACCTTCGTGGCAATAAACGGAGGCAAGGAGATAAACAGAACGGTGGGAGCCGTTCCAAAGGAGACCATTCTTAAAATGCTCGGCAGATGATCCTATAGTCATATAAAAAGGATAAGAAAATTTCATTAACAATCAGACTGAAAATAATTCCCCCAAAATGATAATTCTCCCCAACGAAAAATTATAATAATTTTTATTCCCCAAAAAAATATATAATCAGCAATAAAGCGGCGCCAAAATGACGCCGCTTTAACTTTGTTACAATACAAGCTTGGATATGTTAAGTGCTTATAAAGCCTTTTTTCTCCATACTCTCGGTGAGAAGAGCAGGAACATGGGGAATATCTCAAGCCTTCCGGCAAGCATGCAGAAGGAAAGCACAAGTTTGCTGAAGCCTGAAAACATGCTGAAGTTGCCCATGGGTCCGGCGATGGAAAGGGCGGGGCCGATGTTGCCAAGGGCGGAGATTACCGCCGTTACCGTGGCCTCGAAATCGTAACCGTCAATGGACACAAGAAGTATGGACACAAGAGCCAGAAGCGCGTATGTGGCAAGGAATACGAGCACATTCGTAAGAACCCTGTCGCCGAGGACTTCGCCCTCAAGCTTTACCGACTGCACCCTTCTGGGATGGATTATAAGCCCGATCTCCCTGCGGATTGCCTTGAAAAGTATGAGCAGCCTTGATACCTTTATACCTCCGCCGGTGGAACCCGCCGACGCTCCGACTATCATAAGCAGCACGAGTATTACCTTGCTGAACATGGGCCAGAGGTTGAAGTCCGTGGTGGAATAACCGGTTGTCGTCATTATGGTGGACACCTGGAAGGTGGAATGTCTCAGCGCCTGAAGGAACGAATTATCATACATGGGCATGATATTAAAGGCGATCAGGAGCATGGAAACGCCGGCTATGAGGAAATACGCCTTGAACTCCTCGTTGGATTTCACAAGCCCGAACTGCTTGGAAACCATAAAATAATATATATTGAAGTTGACTCCGAAGAGCATCATAAATATTGTCGTAACTACCTCGGCCGGTATATTGTTGTAACCGCCGACGCTCAGATTCATATTTGAGAAACCTCCCGTTCCGGCGGATCCCATCATCGTTATGAGAGAGTCATAAAGAGACAGTCCGGTAAGCAGAAGAAGTATTACCTGGGCCACGCTCATAACAAAATATATCTGGTAAAGCAGCTTGGAGCTCTCCCTTATTTTCGGGAGCACCTTTCCCGGAGTCGGACCGGGGCTTTCCGCCCTCAGAAGCTGTATGGCCGAGCCGTTGAGATTCGGCATTATGGCAAGCACGAATACGAGCACGCCCATACCGCCTATCCAGTGGGTGAAGCTTCGCCAGAATATGAGTCCCTTGGGAACGGCCTCCACGTCGGTCAGTATGGTCGAGCCGGTGGTCGTAAATCCCGATACCGTCTCAAAAAAACAGTCTATAAACGTGGGGAAGTATCCGCTTATGTAAAACGGTATTGCCCCGAATATGGACATTACTATCCACGACAGAGCGACCGTTACGCAGCCCTCTTTCGCGCGGAACTCCGTTCTTGGAGGCTTGATCCTCGAAAGACACATGCCGAGTATGAACAGAGGTATCATCGTATATACGAAATACATCCAGTCTCCGGCGCTGTAGGCTATGGACACTATGAGAGGCAGAACCATAAGGACGGCCTCAAGCCTGAGAACGGTGCCGATGACCTTGAGTATAAGAAGAAAATTCATGCTCAGTGCCCTCCGTTCTCGAATACGCTGTTAAGGTCGAAAACCTTTGAGCTCTTGCAGACGATTATGGCGTTGTCGCCTTCAAGCAGGCAGTCGTTTCCCGAGGGGATTATGACCTCGCCTTTGCGCTCTATGGCGGCGACAATGAAGTTCTTTTTGAAATTTATATCCTTGAACGGTTTTCCGAGGTTCTGCGTTTTGGAATTTACTATAAATTCCAGAGCCTCAGCTCTGCCGTCAACAATACGGTAGAGAGTCTGGAGATTGTTGTATTCCAGAGAGTTGTTGAGAGCCCTGACGAATCTTATAATCTGGGCGGCCGTGACGTCCTTGGGACTGATGGTGCAGTCTATTCCGAGGGAGTCGATAAGTCCGCCGTAGTTGAGACGGTTGACCTTGGCGATAACCTTGGGCACTCCCGCTCTTGAGGCGTAAAGCGACATGAAAAGATTGTCCTCGTCCCTGCCGGTGATGGCGACCACCGATGAGAATGAGGAAATGTCCTCCTCGTCAAGGAGCTCCGTATCGCTTCCGTCGCCGTTTATTATGACGCAGTCCTCAAAAAGCTCGTTGAGCTCAAGACAGCGGTTTCTGTCCGACTCGATGATCTTTATGCCGGTGCCGATCTTTGTGAGGAAGTCGCAGAGATAGTAGGCTATTTTTCCGCCGCCAATGATGAAAACGGACTTTGAAGAGCTTGTTTCTCTTTTTAATGTCTTGAAAAATTTATATATCTCGGCGGGACGGCCGATAACGTAGAAAAGATCTCCGGACTGCGCGACATAATTTCCGTCGGGGATTGTGACCTCGCCGTCATGCAAAACCGCGCAGAATATAATGGAGAGCTTGATCCTTGACATTATATCCGAAACGGTATTTCCGTTGAGCATCCCGTCCTCCCTTACACGGAAGGAGACCATTTCCACGCTGCCGTTTACGAATGTCTCCACGTTTATGGCTATGGGGAAACGGAGAACTCTGGCGATCTCGGCGGCGGCCTCCTGCTCGGGATTTATGACCATGTCAAGCCCCATTTCGTTTTTAAGAGTGACAAGGTCGGCGGAGTATTCCGGATCCCTGACTCTGGCGATGGTGTGCTTTGCCCCGAGCCTTTTTGCGGTAAGACAGCAGAGCATATTTATCTCATCGGACTGGGTCGTGGCGATTATAAGATCAGCGTCCTCTACTCCAGCGGAGATAAGCACGCTCGTTCTAAGGCAGTTGCCTTTTATGCACATAATATCCAGCTTGTCACTTATGTGCTGTAGTTTCTCAAAATTTTTATCTATGAGTACGATGTCGTGTTCCTCGCCGGTAAGATGTTTTGCTATGGCCTGTCCGACCTTTCCGCCTCCCGCGATGATGATTTTCATAAATATCAGCCTTTCAAAATCTATAATTGCATAAAATATTTGTATAAATGTTTATCAGAATCAAAACTATTATAGAAGGTCAAAGCCTGTTGCGCAACACAAAAATACAAGAATTGTTGATATAATGACAAAAAAATATTAAAATGGACAGGAAAGAGAGATAAAAACAGCGATAAAAAAGAGAGGTAAGACTATGGGAGCTTGGCACACAAGGGGTCTCAGGGGCAGCGTGCTTGAGGAGTGCATAAACTTTACGAACGACTATTACCGCCAGAAGGGCATAGCCGTCATACAAAAAATACCTACGCCCATAACTCCGGTGGAAATGAACAAGGAAAACAGTACCATTACCCTCGCCTATTTTGACAAGCAGAGCACAGTGGACTATATCGGCGCGGTTCAGGGAATACCGATATGCTTTGACGCCAAGGAGGCCGCGCAGAAAAGGCTGCCTTTGCAGAATATCCACGAGCATCAGATAAAATTTATGGAAGACTTCAGCAGGCAGGGAGGAGTCAGCTTTCTGCTGGTCAACTTCACCGGGGAGGGGGAGTTTTTTCTTCTTCCGCTGGAGGTGCTCAAATTTTACTGGGACAAGGCGGCAGGCGGCGGAAGAAAGTCAATTCCATACGACGCCTTTGAGGATATATACAGGATAGAGCTGAAAAATGGAGCCTTCCTCAACTATCTTGACGCGGTCAACGTCTATCTTGAGCGCCTTGACGGCGGGAAGGATTAATTTTTGAAAATCAGGCAATCATATCCATATACGGAGGGATGTATATGAAAAAGACTGCCTTATTTTTAATGATATTGATTCTTGCCGGATGCGCCGCTCCGGACGCTCCGGAGGAAAACGCCCCGGAGACGGAGGGAAGCGCCGTTGTGTCCACGGGCAGGATAAGCGGGGTCAAGGTCGGAGAAAACAGGGATTTCTTCATCGGAGCCGACATAACAGAGGACATAAACGTGGAAAACATAGACGCCTTCGAGGAAAAATTCCCCGTCCACGATCTTTACGCCGAGGAAGTGTCCGTAGACGAGGGAGAAAAAGCGGCGGATTTTATACTGGAATGTTACTCAAGGGGAAAAACGCCCTATATAATCATAAAGAACAAAGACGGCATAGGAGAAGAGGATTTTAAAAAATACGCCATGGAGATGGCCGGAGCTCTTGGCAGGTACCATGTGAGGGTGATGGCCGAGATTTTGGAAAATTCCTATTATTATGACGAGGGCGGAGAGAAATACGAGTATCTGGCACAGCTTATAAAGGAAGAAAACGATCTGGCGGAAACGATATGGTCGGTCAAAAGCGACGACATAATACTTGTCGGAAGCCTTCTTCCGGAGGAAAACACGGATTATATATGCGTAAACGGTTATTTTTCATCCTTGGACGGAGCGGAAAGGATGTTTTCGGAAATAAGGGATCATCTTAACACCGACAAAGAAGTCATATTCAGATTCGGGGCGGCTTCCTACAGGGGCGAGGACTGCGTTTACACACCGGAGGAGGCGGAAAAAACAGTTGGATTTGTCTATGATTCCGTAAAGAAGGACGAAGGAGCCGCGGGAGTGATATATATGGACAAAAACAGAAAGCTTTCCGACAGGGTGATTTTCACGGACTACAGCATTACCGCTGATAAGGAGCTTTCCGAAGGCTACATTGAGATAATAAACGAAGCACTGGCTTACCGGGACGGAGGAACTGCTGAAAACGGCACAGAACGTACGGAAGCCATGGGAGATGAAATGACCGGCGATAAAAAGGGAAATAAAAATAAAGAAGAAAAAGAGGGACCAAACGATGATAAACGATAAAACGGCGGAGCTCGCCATAGAGGCGGCTCTTTCAAAGGGCGGCGATTTTGCCGAGATATTCTGCGAAAATACCGTAAGAAACAATATTTCCATGGTTAACGGTTCCGTGGATTCGGCGCTCAGCGGAGTGGATCACGGAGCGGGAATAAGGGTGTTTGACGGCGAAAACGCCGTATATGTCTATACAAATGATATGTCGGAGGAAGGACTTGTTAAGGCCGCGAGGGAAGCCGCCTGCGGAGTCAGGGGAAAAAGGAAAGAGAAGGCGTCAGCCTCGGAAGGTTTTAAGGACGCCGCGTATTCCAATGTGAACCCCATTAAATTTATGCCGTCGGAAAAATCCAACAGGGAGAAGAGGGATCTGCTTAAGGAAGCCTCGGATACGGCATTTGCCTTTGACGGACTCATTACCCAGACAAGATGCTCATATCTTGACAGCGTTCAGGACGTGGAAATATTCAACAGCGAAGGGCTTAAGGCCGCCGACCGCAGGGTAAGAACAAGATTCATAACGGAAGCCGTGGCCGGAGACGGCCGGGAAAAGCAGAGCGGAAGGATGAGCCCCGGAGGCTCCGAGGGCTTTGAGCTTTTTGAGAGGATAGACATAAGGGAACTTTCAAGGCAGGCGGCAGAAACGGCCGTAACCATGCTCAAGGCCGCTCCATGCCCGGCGGGAAAGATGACGGTGGTCATTGACAACGGCTTTGGCGGAGTAATTTTCCATGAAGCCTGCGGGCATGCGCTTGAAGCCACGTCGGTCGCCAAGGGAGCTTCAGTGTTCGCAGGAAAGCTGGGCGAAAAAATAGCCTCGGACGTTGTGACGGCCATAGACGACGGAACGATCAAAAACGGATGGGGCAGCCTTAACGTGGACGACGAGGGCGAAAGATGCAGGAAAAACCTGCTCATAGAAAACGGTATATTGAAAGGTTATCTCGTGGATAAGCTAAACGGCAGGAGAATGGGAATGGCGTCCACCGGCTCGGGCAGAAGGCAGTCCTATATGTTCGCTCCGACGTCAAGAATGACAAATACATATATCGCCGCCGGAAAAAGCACGCCCGAGGAAATAATAGCGAATACCGAATTTGGGCTTTACGCCAGACAGATGGGCGGCGGCTCGGTGGAGCCCGCCACGGGGATGTTCAATTTTGCCGTGCTGGAAGGCTACATAATAAGAAACGGGAAAATATGCGAGCCGGTCAGGGGAGCGACGCTTATAGGCAAGGGCTCCCAGGTGCTTCTGAACATAGATATGGTCGGAAACAACCTTGAGAGAGCCCAGGGAATGTGCGGCTCGCTCAGCGGCTCCGTGCATGTCGACGTAGGTCAGCCCATGATAAGGGTCAGGGACATGACGGTCGGCGGAAGGAGTGTTTGAGATGGACATAAGGGATTTTCAGAGACTTGTGCTGGAAAAGGCCAAAGAAGCCGGATTCAGCGACTGCGAGATATATTACAGAAAAGACGAGAGTTTTCAGGCGGCCGTGAGCGGCGGAGAAATTGAGCATTATGAGACAAGCGCCACGGCGGGAGCGTCCTTCAGGGGAGTGACGGACGGCAGGCCGGGATATTCCTATACGGAAAGATTCGACTCGGAGGCGGCGGACTTTATTGTAAAAGCCGCGGCGGAAAACGCCGGCATATCCGAAAGGGAGGATATGATCCTTTACGGCGGCGGGGATTACGCCGGAGCAGACCTATATAACAAAGAACTGGACAATGTGACGGCGGATGAAAAGCTGAGTCTGCTCAAAAAGACGGAAGAATGCGCCCTCGGATATTCCCCCAAGGTCAGAGCTGCGGACAGGTGCGTTTTCGGAGACGAAAGAACTACTGTGTCAATAATGAACACAAGGGGGCTTGACTGCTCGTACAGCGCAAACGGAGCCGTGGCATACATATCGGTCATATCCGCCGAAGGAGAGGACGTTAAAACCGGCGGCGAGTTTTTCGCAGGAAACGATCTGAGCCTGTTCGACCCTAAAGCGCTCGGAGAATCGGCGGCGGAACAGGCGGAAGGAATGCTTGGGGCAAAAACAGTAAAAAGCGGAGCCTATAGGGTCGTATTTAAAAATACGGCGATGGCCGACATTCTCGGCACTTTTTCCGGAGCGTTCACCGGAGAGCAGGTATGCAAAGGGCTGTCCATGCTGGAAGGAAAGGAAGGCCAGGAAATTGCCGGAGCGAAGGTGTCCATAAGGGACGACGCTCTGCTTGAGGGAGGGCCGGCCTCCGCCGTATTCGACGGGGAGGGAGTCCCCTGTAAAAACAAGGCCGTAGTTGAAGACGGAGTGTTGAAGACGCTTCTCTACGACCTGAAATACGCGGCCAAATGCGGAAAGGAGTCCACGGGAAACGGGTTCCGCTCAGGCTATAGGTCGCAGGTGTTCTGCGCGCCGTCTAACTTCTATATTGTCCCTTCGGAAAAAAGCGTTGAGAATGTCATAGCCGACGCGAAAGAAGGGCTTTATATAACCGATGTGGAAGGACTCCATGCCGGAGCAAATACGGTCAGCGGAGATTTTTCCCTCTCGGCCATGGGATACAGAATAGAAAACGGGCGTCTGGGCGCTCCGGTGGAACAGATAACCGTGGCGGCAAACTTTTTTGAGCTTTTGAAAAACATAGAGGACGTGGCCTCCGACCTCAGATTTAATATGGGAGGCAGCGGCTCCCCGGCGGTCACGGTCAAAAACATCAGCGTTTCAGGATCATAATTAAGGAGGAATGTAATATGCTTCAGGCAGGAGATAAGGCTCCGGATTTTTGCCTTCCGGACAAAGACGGAAATATGGTAAAACTTTCGGATTTCAGAGGAAAGAAGGTCGTCGTTTATTTTTATCCAAAGGACAGCACGCCGGGATGCACAAGACAGGCATGCGCCTTCAGAAACGCCAAGGCGTTTTATGACGCTTTGGGCGTAGAGGTCATAGGAATAAGCAAGGACAGCGTAAAGAGCCATACGAATTTTACAAATAAAAACGAGCTTAATTTTACGCTCCTTTCCGACCCGGAGCTTGTGGCGATACAGGGCTTTGGCGTATGGCAGGAGAAAAAGATGTACGGAAAGGTGAGCATGGGCGTTGTCAGATCGACATTCGTCATAGACGAAAACGGAGTTGTGGAAAAGGTATATCCCAAGGCGAAGCCCGACACAAACGCCGAGGAGATACTTTCGTATCTCAAGGGAGAATAAGAGAGCCGCAGCGCCGAAAAAGCGTTTTGGGGAGGTTTTGGCCTAATGGACGCGAATCGAGGGCTTTTGTCATAATTGGACTCCTCCGGATGCCTATATGGTTGAAAAAAACGACGTTTGATAGTATAATTATTAAAAGGGGAAACGTAAAATTAAAACTATGATTTTACCTGCTCCCAACCGGACGGAAAAATCAGGAGGAGGAGTTTTTATGGACGGAGACAGAATAATCATTTCCATAGGAAGAAAATACGGAAGCGGCGGACGAGAGATAGGAAAAAGACTGGCAAAGGAACTCGGCATAGACTTCTATGATAAGGAGCTCATAACGCTGGCGGCAAAGGAAAGCGGCTTTTCCGAGGAAATACTTAAGGAAAATGACGAGAACCATAACGGCAGCTTCCTCTATTCCATCGTAATGGGTACATATACCGGCGGAAACAACCTTCCGCTCAATCATAAACTTTTCCTTGCCCAGTTTGACACAATAAAAAAACTGGCGTCGGAAAAATCATGCGTTATCATCGGAAGATGCGCCGATTATGCCCTTGAATATGATCCCAACTGCGTTAAGGTGTTCATCCATGCGGATATAGACAGCAGGATAAGGAGAGCCGTGGAGGAATACGGCGTTGATCCCGACAAGGTTGAGGACGTAATCAAAAAAACGGATAAAAAGCGTGAAAGCTACTACAATTTCTATACAGGACGCAAATGGGGACTTATGGAAAACTATGATCTTACGATCAACAGTTCCGTTTCCGGAATAGACGGAGCGGTGGAAATAATCGCCCAGCTTGTGAAAGAAAAATTAAAGAAAAAATAAACCTATCATAGACTGTCAAAAAATTAATCCATTGTGAGCGAGAGGGTTCGGGAGTCGAAGGGACTCCCGAGTTTATTCCGCAGGCGGAATTCATTTCCGCCGAGGAAAATCCCGTATTTCTGCGCCCTGACAGAGCTCAGGGCTTTCCGCAGAAATAGGGATTTATTGCCCTAATTTAAACTCGAAAAAGTCCCAAAGGACTTTTTCGACACTCTGAAACATATCTAATAGTATGTGAGAAAAAATTAATAAATAAAACTTAAACGGCCGTTGAAAAACGGCTGTTTTTTTAAGTTGTTTATAAAAAAATACGGCCGTTTCCATTATTTTTACCTAAAAATGCCTGTATAACGCCAAAAAATTGTTGAATTATTAAATTTACAATGTTATAATTTTATCAGGGAATATAGCGTTCTGTTTTATTGACTAAGATGTTCGGGGGAGAAGCTCAGTGGATGATATAAATTGGAAAAAGCCGTATCAATGGCTTTTTTTATATGCTTTTGCGCTGATTGGAGTGGGGTTTGTTTTTGCCAGTCCCATGGAGATACTGTATGGCCTGGAGAAAATAATACTTTCAAGCGACATACTTATAACGGACTATATTGAGCTGGCAGGTGTGGGGCCGGCCTTTGTTAACGTGGGCCTTGTTGTGGTCATAACCAATCTGCTTATGTATGTTAACAAAATGCCTATAAAAAGCGGTAATATAGTAACCATTGGACTTATGTCGGGATTCGCTTTTTTCGGAAAAAATATTTTCAATATGTGGTTCATCCTTTTGGGAACCTATCTTTTCTGCGCCCTCAGGAGGGAAGCGCTTTCAAAATATCTTTTGCAGAGCTTCTGGGCATCCTCCCTCGGCCCGCTTATCAGCTCCACCTTTTTCCACCAGGGCGATATTACGGTTAAAAGCGTATTAATCTCAGTATGTACGGGACTTATTATAGGATTTGTAACGCCGGTTCTCACCGGGTATACCCAAAGGATACAGCATGGCCTTAATCTATATAACGGAGGTTTTGCCACCGGGCTTATGGCTATGATGCTAACGCCCATACTCAAGGCCTTTGGCTATGAATTTGAGCCGGTCTCAATTTGGTCGACGGAATACAATCTGCCTTTTACCGCAGTCCTTATTATAACTGGATTAATACTAATTGTAATGGGAATAGCTAGCGATGAAAACGCTGTAAAAAACTATAGGAATATTCTTAAACGTCCCGGAAACCCGGCTGATGACTTCCTTATTCTTGACGGCAAGGGAGCTGTGTTCATAAATACCGGAGTTAATATAATTGTGTCTACGGTGGTGCTTCTGCTTATAGGTGGGGATCTGAATGGTCCTACTATAGGAGGAATACTTACAATAGCAGGATTCAGCGTTAAGGGAAAGCATGTTAGAAATATTCTCCCCGTTATGATAGGAATAATACTAAGCGGACTTATGAGAGGAGACGGAGCGGTATACACGCCGTCGGCTCAGCTCGCCCTTCTTTTCGGAACAACGCTCGCGCCCGTTTCTGGAACGTACGGGGCTTTGGCCGGAGTAGCGGCGGGATTCATACATTCCTGCGTAGTGCTTTACGCCGGCGCCGGTTATTCGGGAGTAAACCTTTACAACAACGGCTTTTGCGGCGGCCTTGTGTCCATCGTTATGCACTCCATGCTTTCGGAATTCTTTAAGCCCAAGGAATATTCCGAGCCTTCGGAGAGCATGAAACCGAAGAAAAAGCCCGAGGAGCCACTGCCGGATCTCAGCGATTTGGATTTGTTCGAGTAATTTAAAATAGCTGTCAAAGACGTTTCGTGTAAGCGGGGCGTCTTTTTTAATGCCCTCTTTAAAAAATTGCTAATCATATTTTAATTAGAATGACAAAAATTACTACAAAACAGCGGTGAAATATAATCTTCTATTTGTCTAAAAGGCTGAATATTATTGTTCACACCTAAAAAATGCCAATTACCCTTGATTTTTTCAATGGGGGGGGTAAAATGGAACATGACTTTAAATGTCAGGCTAATAGACAAAGGAGGATATTATATGAAAGGGTTTAAGAAATTAACGGCCGGGCTCATGGGCGTTGTCATGGCATTGGGCGTTTGCGGATTTACGGCGTTGGCGGCGGAGCCAATTCATGTAGACTCAGCAGAAAAATTGGCCAATGCTGTGAAAGACAATGATGATATTACAATAATTCTAGACAATGACATTGATCTTAACGATCTTAATGAGAAGACACTTAAGATACCGAATGGAAAGAATATCACGCTTGATCTGGGAGATTGTATATTGACTGGACCAAAAAGCGGATATGCAATCCAGTTTGGATCATTTGACGCTGATAAAGAAGATTTTAAAGAATGTACATATAAAAACGATGGAGAACTGATAATTGAAAATGGGGAAATAGATTGTGATAGTGCCGTTTTAAATTATTTTGGAGATGTAACATTCGGCGATGATCTTACGATTGACGCTGAAAACAGAGGAATCACAACATACGGCGGAGAAGTGACCGTTGACGGAGCCAAAATGACGGCCGATGGATATGGAATACTCACATTTAACAGTTTTCATGCCTTTTTCTCTACACCGGACTCAAAAGCCAATACGGACGACGATAAGAATATCAGCCCTACAGTTACTATAGAAAATGGAAGCGTTATAGATGCGGGAGTTAGTGTTATATCCGCAAACAACCTTCTTTCGGCTGGAACAAATGTAACAATTAATGGAGGAAGATTAACTGTTGATAAAGGAAATACAGCAATCTACTGGCCTATGGAAGGAACTCTCGAAATAAATGGAGGCTATATAGAGGGCGGAACAGCCATTGAAGCAAAAATGGGAACTATAACAATCTCAGGAGACGCTGAGATTGTCGGAACAGGTGAGCTTGTTGAATCAGAACCTATGAATGGAGGCTCTGCACCGGATGGTTCAGCGCTCCTTATGTCAGCTCAGATGTATGGAGCGTCAACATCACAAAAGCAGTACAGAGAAAATAAAAATCTTACTTTGATTATAGAAGGCGGAACATTCAGAAGCAATAAAGGAAACGCAATAACAGTATATAATACTGAAAAACAGACAGACAAGGACGCTCAGAACGCAAATATCGTAATTGAGAGTGGAGATATAAGCGGAGTAAATTCAGCGATAAAATATATTTCACCTGACGATGGTGATAAACCTGATATTACGGTAAGCGGCAATAGCTATACAACAAAAAAATCAAAAACTACCCTTAAGGTAGCTGGTGACGCGGCACCCGCTGCTGTTAGCTCAGACGGAGACACGGTATTCTACAAAGATATAAATGACGCTGTCAAGGCGGTCAATAATGCAGAAACGGAGACAGAAGTAGCTGTTTACGGAGATTCCGTTCTTGATACGGATGTTGAGTTAGGCGATAATGTAAAGCTGGTTGTTGCGCCTGACACAGAGCTTAAAGCTGAGGTTTCAGCGGATGGCAACGATAAGGTAATAGTTACAAGCACGGATGAAAACGGAAATACTGTATATGAGGTAGTCGATAAGACTGAAGCTGAGTCAAGCGAAAAATATGTAGCTAAGATAACATCAGGAGGAAACACATCATACTTTGAAACTCTTTCTGAGGCTGTAAAAACCGTTCAGAACGGCCAGACAATAGAGCTTCTCAAAAACTGCGGCAAAGAAGTAGAGGTCGAAAGAGAAGTAAGATTCACGGTTGACGACAATGGATTTGACTATGAAATTGTTGCCGGAAACGGATATGTGAATACAGGCCGTGGTGACGAGTATGACTTTATAACCGAGGAAGATTATGAGGATGAAAGAGACTCCGGCCGTCACAGCTACTCCCTCAAGGAAGGTAAAACAGAGCGTGACGACGAGGAAGAAGAACCCGTTGTAACGCCCGAGCCCGAGGAAGAG
>CAJFHC010000033.1 GCA_904378045.1 Candidatus Metalachnospira gallinarum
TTACAGGAATATGTAGACCCGTTTACGGGAGAGCCGGTAAAAAAGAACAAATAAAAAACCGCTTAAGCGGTAGTTGAGAGCGAAAGCGGTTGGCAGGCTGATTCAAGGAGCCTTAAGGCTCCAGCAAGTATCATGCCCTTATAGGGCAGAGCAAACTACCCGCTAAGCGGGTAGTTTTGATTAAAAAAATTAGTGCAATAGTTACGAATATGGGTTATTATATATAGTGATATAGTATGCGGACAATGTGCGCTGATTAAATGCCCCGAAAGGGCATAGGAGGAAATTATGAAAATAACAGTTCCCGATGAAATACTGCTTCAGGTGGAAAAGCCTGCCAGATATACAGGAAACGAACTTAATATGGTAAAAAAAGATCCGGAAAAAACAGATATAAGATTTGCCTTCTGTTTCCCGGACGTTTATGAGGTCGGAATGTCCTGCCTTGGACTTCAGATACTCTATTTTTTTCTGAACAGGAGAGATGACACATACTGTGAGAGGGCTTTCGCCCCCTGGCCGGATATGGAAAAGGCCATGAGGGAAAACAACATACCGCTGTATTCCCTTGAGACGTTCACTCCTTTGAATGAGTTTGACTTTGTCGGCTTTACTCTCCAGTACGAGATGTGCTATACGAATATCCTGAATATGCTTGATATGTCCGGTATACCGGTTTACGCCAAAGACAGGGGAGAGGACGATCCCATAATAGTGTGCGGAGGCTCCTGCGCATATAACCCTGAACCGCTGGCGGATTTTGTCGACTTCTTCTATCTCGGAGAAGGAGAGGTTGAGTATGACCATATAATGGAAATATATAAAGAGCATAAGAAAAACGGCGGAAAAAGAGAGGACTTTTTGAGAAAGCTGCTTTCGGTAAACGGAATGTATGTACCCAGATTTTACGATGTGACTTATAAAGAAAACGGCGAAATAGCTTCGTTTGAGCCAAATGTTCCGGAAGCTCCGAAAACGATCAGGAAAGTTATAGTGACAGATATGGACGGAGTTTATTATCCGCCGAAAATGATCGTTCCCCTCATTGAGACGGTGCATGACAGGGTTACTTTGGAGCTTTTCAGAGGATGCATAAGGGGATGCCGATTCTGTCAGGCGGGATTTGTATACAGGCCGGTTAGGGAGAAAAATTATCAGACGCTTATAAAACAGGCACACTCCCTCATTGATGCTTCCGGCGATGACGAGATATCCCTTGTGTCGTTGAGCACCAGCGATTATACATGTTTTCATGACCTGGCTAACGGGCTTCTTGACGACTTCGCGAAGGATCAGGTGAACCTTTCACTGCCTTCTCTTAGGATAGATTCCTTTTCTCTTGATCTTATGCAAAAGATACAGGAGGTAAGAAAAAGCAGTCTTACATTCGCCGCCGAGGCCGGAACCCAGAGACTTAGAAACGTCATAAACAAAAACCTCACCGAGGAAGACATATTAAACGGCTGCGCCCTCGCTTTCTCGGGCTCGTGGGAGAGGGTAAAGCTCTACTTTATGATCGGCCTTCCTACCGAAACCGAGGAGGATCTTATCGGAATAGCGGACCTGAGCGCCAAAGTCGTGGACAAGTATTATGAGATACCAAGGGAGAAAAAGCCAAGACCGGTAACGGTGGTGGCAAGCAGCTCCTGCTTTGTTCCCAAACCGTTTACGCCGTTCCAGTGGGACGCGCAGGACACATACCAGCAGTTTGAGGAAAAAGCCAAAATCGTCAAGAGCCACATCGCGAGAAAACAGATAAGATACAACTATCACGACGCTAAGCTCAGCTCCCTTGAGGGCGTTATGGCAAGGGGCGACAGGAAAGTTTCCGCGGCCATATACAGGGCATGGGAAAAGGGCTGTCGTTTCGACTCCTGGTCGGAGCTTTTTGATTTTGAAAAATGGCAGGAGGCTTTTGCCGAGACCGGAGTCGATCCGGCTTTCTACGCCAACAGAAAAAGAGACTTTGACGAGATACTCCCCTGGGATCATATTTCCGTAGGAGTGTCAAAGCAGTTTATGATAAACGAGAGAAAGAAGGCTGAAATGGCCATAACTACGCCAAACTGCCGTGAAATGTGCTCACACTGCGGAGCGGCGGCCTTCGGAGGAGGTGTGTGCTTTGAATCAGCCGAAAAAAATAAGATATAAGTACAGGATAAAATATTCCAAGGGGCCGGAGCTGAGGTTCGTAAGCCATCTTGATTTGATGAGGCTTTTCCAGAGGGCCGTAAGAAGGGCGGGGCTTCCAATAGGCTATTCCCACGGCTTCAACCCTCATCAGCTTATGTCCTTTGGAAATCCGCTTTCGCTGGGAATGACCAGCATAGGGGAATACTGCGACTTTGAGTTCGAGACGCCGGTAGAGCCGCGGGAAATTGCCGAAAGGCTTGGGGCGGTCATGAACGACGGCGTGGAGATAATAAGTGCGGCAAGGCTTTCCCAGCAGGCAAAATCGGCCATGGCGGAACTTTGCGCCTGCGAGTATGAGGCTTATATAGACGGCCTTGTCACCGCTGAGGATATAGCCGAAAAACTTACGGATTTCCTTGCCCAAAAGGAAATATCCGTTATGAAAAAAACAAAGAATCATTTTGAAAAAACGGACATACGGCCGGATATATATTCGATAGAGGACATATCAAGGGACGGAAAGCCGGCTTTAAAGCTCGTGCTTGCCGCCGGAAGCATAAGGAGCCTTAGAGCCGACCTTACGGTTCAGACGTTATGCGAGTATGCCGGAGCCGCGTTTGACCGCTTTAAGGTAAGATACAGAAGAACGGAAATGTATAAGGAGCTCGATGGAAAACTCGTACCCCTTGATAAGGAAGTGGCGGAGAAATGAAAAGGATACTTGTGGATTCCGGCGAGTACGGCACAAGGATAGGAGTTGTTGAAGACGGCCTGCTGGCCGAGCTGGTGTACGAGAGGAAAAATTCCATGCCCATTGTTGGGAACATATATATGGGAAAGGTCGTGAATGTCCTGCCGGGAATGCAGGCCGCGTTTGTGGACATCGGAGAGGACAAGAACGCTTTTTTGTACTACGGCGACAATAAGGATGAGAAGGGAAACATAATAAAGCCGAAAAACGGCAGCGAAATACTCGTTCAGGTGGAAAAGGCCGGAGTCGGAAAAAAAGGCTCCGTGCTTACGAGAAAAATATCGTTTCCCGGAAAATTCATCGTCATCATACCAAACGACAACAAAATAGGAATATCCAAAAAGATAACCGACCAGAATGAAAGGCAGAGGATTAAGGACGTGGTAAGGGGAGAGCTCCCCGAAAGCTACGGAGTTATAATCCGAACCGACGGAGAGGGAAAAAGCGAGGAAACATATAAAAAGGAAATAGAAAGACTCGTAAAAAGAAGCGAGGACATAATGAAAAGAGCCGGCTACGCCAAAGCCCCGGCGCTGCTTTATACCGACGCCAACGGAGTGGCAAAGGTGGTTAGGGACTTTTTCCACAGCGATATTGACGAGATCGTGGCAAATTCCGAGGATGATTACGAGGAACTGCTAAAGCTCTGCCGGGAGATAGGCGAGGATGAGAGTAAAATAAGGCTGCATAACGACGGAACTCCCCTTTTTGGAGCATATTATGTGGAAGGGCAGGCAAAGGCCGCCTTCAACAAACAGGTCTGGCTGAAAAGCGGAGGATTTATAATAATCGAGCAGACGGAGGCCTGCGTTGTCATAGACGTGAATACGGGGAAATATACTGGCAAGGTCAACCTTGAAAAGACAATACTAAAGACAAATCTTGAGGCCGCCGACGAGATCGCCCGCCAGCTAAGGCTGAGGAACCTGAACGGAATGATAATCGTGGACTTTATCGATATGAAAAGCGAGCAGGACAGGCAGACGCTTCGCAAAAGACTGGAGGAAGCGGTATCGAAGGACAGCCTGCAGACCATTGTGGTCGGGATGACCCAGCTTGGACTTATGCAGCTCACAAGAAAGAAAAAAAGGGAATCCCTCATGCACCTTATGACAAAGCCCTGCCCCTGCTGCGGAGGAACGGGAAGAATAAGCATAGCTGAAAAGTCCGATAAAGGCAACGAACTGTCTTGACATAACTTGCTGTTGGTTATACAATTATAGAGATGTGGTTTCACATTATAGTAGTTTTTATACAATCATTTATGCGCGTTTTTGTCTAAATTTATGTACTTTGAAAATTAAACAGGGGGTGGTTACAATAGAACCAATAACTATTATTGCTGCCGTAATATGTTTAGTTCTTGGAGCTGTTATTGGTTTCTGCTATAGAAAACAAATTGCCGAGGCAAAGATAGGCGTCGCCGAAAAAAGGGCGAATGAAATAGTTGAAGACGCAAAGAAGGAAGCAGAAGCGAAGAAAAAGGAAATTCTTCTTGAGGCAAAGGAAGAAAGCATCAGAACAAAGAACGAACTGGAGAAGGAAGCAAGAGACAGAAGAAACGAGCTCGCCAGAACCGAAAGACGTCTTGTTCAGAAGGAAGAAACGCTTGACCGTAAGGCTGATGCCTATGAAAAGCGTGAGGAACAGATGACAAGAAAACTGGAGGAACTGGACAAACAGAAGGAAGAGGTGGAAAAACTCCACGAAAAGGAACTTCTTGAGCTTGAAAAAATTTCAGGCTTAACATCGGAAGAGGCCAAAAATTATCTTCTCGCAATGGTGGAAAACGACGTAAAGCATGATTCTATTATAATGATAAAAGAGGCGGAAGCGAAGGCAAAGCATGAGGCCGACAGAAAGAGCCGCGATATAATCGCCAATGCCATCCAGCGCTGCGCCGTGGATCATGTCGCCGAAACAACGGTTTCTGTTGTCCAGCTTCCTAATGATGAGATGAAAGGCCGAATAATCGGCCGTGAAGGCAGAAATATCAGAGCGCTTGAGACACTCACGGGAATAGATCTTATTATAGACGACACGCCCGAGGCGGTCATCCTTTCCGGATTTGACCCCATAAGGAGAGAGGTCGCAAGGATCGCCCTTGAGAAACTCATCGTTGACGGACGAGTTCATCCGTCAAGGATAGAGGAAATGGTCGAAAAGGCTAAGAAAGAAGTAGAAGTTATAATAAGGGACGAAGGAGAGGCCGCGACGCTTGAGACAGGAGTGAACGGACTTCATCCCGAGCTTATTCGTCTTTTGGGAAAACTTAAATACAGAACAAGCTATGGACAGAACGTCCTTAAACATTCTATCGAGGTGGCCCAGCTTACGGGCATTATGGCGGCTGAACTTGGCATTGACTCAAATATCGCCAAGAGAGCAGGGCTTCTCCATGATATAGGAAAGAGCGTTGACCACGAGATGGAAGGTTCCCATGTAAGCATTGGTGTCGGGCTGTGCAGAAAGTATAAGGAATCTCCCATTGTTATAAACGCCGTGGAGGCTCACCATGGCGACGTGGAGCCCCAGAGCATCATAGCTGTGCTTGTTCAGGCGGCGGACGCCATTTCGGCGGCAAGACCCGGAGCAAGACGCGAGACGCTTGAGTCCTATGTAAAGAGACTTCAGAGACTTGAGGAGATCGCCGACGGATTTAAGGGAGTTGAAAAATCCTTCGCTATCCAGGCCGGAAGAGAGCTGAGGATCATGGTCATCCCCGAAGATGTGAACGACGAGGGACTTACGCTCCTCGCCAGGGAAATCGCTAAGAAAATAGAGGATGAACTTGAGTATCCCGGACAGATAAAAGTAAATCTTATCAGGGAAACTAGAGCAACAGAATATGCTAAATAAATGATTGAGAACAATAGTTAAGAAAAAGGGCTTATCTGCTTAGATAGGCCCTTTTGATTTGCAAAAAAGTTAGACGAATGTCTGGCAGGGCAAGCGTTTCTCAAAGGCTTTTCGCCTTTAAGGAATTATCTTGCCTCAAAGCTCATGCAGTCCGTCTGGCTTTTTTCCGTGGCGTTGGCTACGTTTTCGCCGATAACTACATCGGCAAGGGAACAGTGCTTGTCCTTGTCATGGTAACGGCATGATTTAACTGTGCATTTGATTTCCTGAGATTTAGGTCTGTTCATTGTTAACATCTCCTGTTTTCTGTTTTATAATGAGCCTATGAGCGTTTAACAAGCTCAAATGTATTATTCCCGCGGCTGTCGATAATATACTGCGCGCTTCAAAAAACATTTGGCATATATGCGTTTTGACGGTCATGCCGAGGATTAGTTTTCCGACGCTTGAATATAGTTTATAAAAATAAAAAACGGAGCTGATATAAATGACATTTGCGGATCTTCACTGTGACACCGCTTCCTATATTTATGAAAAAAAGGAGAGCCTTTTTAATTCCGACGGGCATATAAGCCTCGAAAAGCTGAAAAAATACGACTCTCCGATACAGGTATTCGCGCTGTGGCTGGACAGAAAATATTATTCCAAAGCGTTTGCGGCAACTTTGGATATGATAAAATATTTTAAAAACGAAGTTATGAAAAACGGAGATAAGATTTCCATTGTTAAAAACGCCGCCGACATAAAAGACAATGCCGGACGTGTAAGCGCTATGCTGTCCATAGAGGGCTGTGAGGCGCTGGAAGGAGATATGGAAAATCTGTATGCCCTTTATGATGAGGGAGTAAGGATGGCCACGCTCACATGGAATTACAGGAATTGCGTGGCCACGGGAGTCAGGGAAAGCGATAAGGGCGGCGGACTGACTGATTTTGGCAGGGAAGCCGTAAAAGAAATGGAAAGACTGGGCATTATCGTTGATGTGTCGCACCTTTCCGATGAAGGGTTCTATGACGTTGAGAGACATACGTCAAAACCTTTTATCGCAAGCCACTCCAACTGCCGCGCCATTTGCAAATTTCCGAGGAACCTGACCGACGACCAGCTCCGTGTCATAAGCGGCAGGGGAGGAGTAGTGGGACTCAACCTTTGCGAGGACTTTCTCAGTGACAGCGGCAGGGCGGATATGGACGATATTTTGAGACACGCCGAAAGGATGCTTGATATATGCGGGGAAAACTGCGTATGCCTTGGATGCGACTTGGACGGGATACCTTCCACGCCGGAAGGAGTTGCGTCCGTGGAGGGAATCGAAGGCATAATAGGCGCTTTTGAGAAAAATTTTGGAAAAACCGTGGCGGAAAAAATCGCTGTGGGCAATTTTATGCGGATTACCGGGGAACTGTTGTAATTAATCCTTGCATTTGACGGGGCAATAGTATAAAATTTATCCAGTGAATTATAGAGGAGGAACAAAAATGGAATTATCAAAGATCGCTCTGGGTATCAAACCTTCATCCACACTGTCGATCACGGAAAAGGCAGGCATACTCAGAAAGGAAGGAAAAAACGTAATCAGCTTCAGCGTTGGCGAGCCTGATTTCGATACACCCGAACATATCAAAAAAGCCGCAGTAGACGCTATAAACGAGGGCTTTACGAAATATACGGCGGCGGCCGGCATAATCGAGCTCAGACAGGCCGTGGCAAAGAAACTCAAAGATGACAACGGTCTCGACTATGACTATACTCAGATCGTTATAAGCAACGGAGCTAAACACTCCCTGACAAACGCCCTTATGGCCGTGCTCAACCCCGGAGACGAGGTCATCATACCCGCTCCGTACTGGCTCAGCTATGCCGAGATGGTAAGGCTCGCGGGAGGAACGCCCGTTGTAGTATATACAAAACAGGAAGAAGATTTTGCCCTCACGAGAGAGGTGCTTGAAAGCGGATATTCTGACAAGACAAAGGCTGTCATAATAACTACGCCCAGCAATCCCACGGGTATGGTAATGACGGAAAAACAGCTCAGGGAGATCGCGGATTTCGCCGTTGAGAAAGATATAATCGTAATCGCGGACGAGATATACGAAAAACTCATCTATTCGGACGATAAGAAACATGTCAGCATAGCTTCCTTCGGAAAGGAAATTTACGACAGGACAATCACGGTCAACGGAGTTTCAAAAAGCTATGCTATGACGGGCTGGAGGATAGGCTATACGGCGTCATCATTAAAAATCGCCAAGCTCATGAGCAGTATGCAGTCCCATATGACAAGCGGACCCAACTCCATCGCCCAGAAGGCGGCTCTCGCGGCAATTGCGGGCCCCCAGGACTGTGTAGAGGACATGAGAAAGGAATTTGAAAAGCGCCGTGACTATATTTATGACAGAGTGGCTAAAATGCCTTATGTTAAGACGCTTAAGCCCGAAGGAGCGTTCTATCTTTTCGTTGATTTTTCAGGAACATACGGAAAGACGTATAAAGGAGAAAAACTTGAGAGCGCGGCTCAGATAGGAGCTCTTCTTCTTGACGAGGCTCTGATCGCCGTAGTTCCCTGCGCCGACTTCGGAATGCCCGATCACATAAGATTTTCTTACGCCACATCTCTTGAGAACATAAAAACAGGAATGGACAGACTTGAGAAGTTCCTTGAGGAAATAAAATAAACAGGAGGCATTTTCCTATGAAACTTACAAGAGTTAAAGAATTATATAAAAACACGGCGGCCCTTGCCGACGGTACGGTGGAAGTCGGAGGATGGATAAGAACGCTTCGTTCCTCCAAGGCTTTCGGATTTATCGAGCTTAACGACGGATCGTTTTTCAAGAGCGTACAGGTCGTTTTTGAGGACGGAAAAATAGATAATTACGCGGAAGTATCAAAGCTCGGAGTAGGAGCGGCCATCATTGTAAAGGGAAAACTCGTCCTTACTCCCGAGGCTAAACAGCCCTTTGAGATAAAGGCTGAGGAAATAAGCGTGGAGGGACTTTCCGCGCCCGATTACCCTCTGCAGAAAAAGAGACATTCATTTGAGTTTTTAAGAACGATAGCTTACCTCAGACCGAGAACAAATACGTTTGCCGCCACATTCAGAGTAAGAAGCCTTGCGGCGTATGCCATCCATAAATTTTTCCAGGAAAGAGGCTTTGTATATGTCCATACTCCCATCATAACGGGAAGCGACTGCGAGGGCGCCGGAGAAATGTTCCAGGTAACGACCCTTGATATGAACAACCTTCCCCTCAATGAGGACGGAACCGTTGATTTTTCAAAGGACTTCTTTGGCAAGCAGACGAATCTTACCGTAAGCGGACAGCTTTCAGCGGAGACATACGCCCTTGCTTTCAGGGATGTATACACATTCGGCCCCACGTTCAGAGCCGAGAATTCTAATACGACCCGTCACGCGGCTGAGTTCTGGATGATCGAGCCGGAGATGGCATTCGCGGATATAAACGATTATATGGACAACGCCGAGGACATGCTCAAGTATGTTATAAGCTATGTGCTTGAGAACGCGCCCGAGGAAATGGAGTTCTTCAATAATTTTGTTGACAAGGGACTTATCGACAGGCTCAATAATATCGTAAACTCGGAATTCGGCCGTATAACATATACGGAAGCCGTGGAGCTTCTCAAAAATTCCGGAAATAAATTCGACTATCCCGTTGACTGGGGCTGCGACCTTCAGACGGAGCATGAGAGATATCTTACGGAGGAGATATTCAAAAAACCCGTATTTGTTACGGACTATCCGAAGGAGATAAAGGCGTTCTATATGCGTATGAACGATGACGGAAAGACCGTTGCCGCGGCGGACTGCCTTGTCCCCGGCATTGGAGAGATAATCGGAGGAAGCCAGAGGGAGGAAAGGCTTGAAGTCCTTGAGAACAGGATGGACGAGCTTGGACTTAAAAAAGACGATTACTGGTGGTATCTCAACCTGCGCAAATACGGCGGAACGCGTCATGCGGGATACGGACTTGGATTTGAGAGACTTATAATGTATATCACCGGAATGTCCAACATAAGGGACGTTATCCCCTATCCCAGAACGGTACGCAACGCAGAGTTCTAAGGAGGGATAGCCGGTGGATTACGATGTCGTAAAAAGCGAAAAGGTATTTGAGGGAAAGATACTTAAAGTCGTAAGAGACGAGATAGCCATGCCCGACGGAGATACGGCCATAAGGGAGATAGTAATAAAAAATAACGCTTCGGCCATTGTTCCCGTCGACAATGACGGAAATATCATATTAGTAAGACAGTACAGGCATCCGGCAAGGGACATGGTTCTTGAGATACCCGCCGGAACATTCGAGATACACGAAGATCCTTATGAATGCGCTGTCAGGGAGCTTGAGGAGGAGACGGGATATAAGGCCGGCGGCATAACCTATGTCAACTGGACATACGCCTCAGTGGGAATATGCACGGAAAGGATATATCTTTATATCGCCGAGAACCTTCAGCCCGGAACACAGAAGCTGGATAAGGATGAATTCATAGAGATCGAGAAATATTCCCTCAGCCAGTGCCTTGATATGATATACGACGGCACGATAAGGGACTCAAAGACGGTGATGGGCATACTCGCCTATGCGGGGCTTGTCACAAAAAGGAAAGGGACAAAAAGAATATAAGGAACCGCCTGCTCATATATTTTAAACAAAATATATAAGCGGGGGTGGCCTTTTATGAAAAAAAGAGGAATAAGCAGATGGCAGATGGTTCTTGTAATTGTCGCCGTCTGCTTTTTTGTCGGCGTGACGGCGGGGGCGGCCTCCTCCGCGGCGCTCAGCCCGGAACAGCGGACAAGGCTGGCGGGCTATGTCTCGGGCTTTTCCGGAGACAACGGCTTTCTGTCCAGCTTTATAAAGCACGGTAAGTATATAGTATGTATATGGCTGTGCGGCTTTTTGAACTCCGGAGCGGCAATCATACTTATAATAGTTTTCGGCACCGGGCTTTTTTACGGCTTTTCGGCGTCGTTTTCCGCCTCTGAGAGGGGGATGGCGTATATTATTTCCGGGATTCTTCCTCAAAACGTCATACTAATCCCGCTTTATATATTCACGGCGGTGTGGAGCCTGATGTTCGTTCTTGAAAAATTTACGAACAACGGCCCTAAAAGCAGAATTAAAAGAGAAAGATGCAAGCATCTTAAAGAACACGTCATAATACTTGCGCTCTGTCTTGCCATTAACGCCGCCGCCTGTCTTTCTGAAGAGTATATAGCTGGAATGATTGCTAATATTTTGTAAAAGAAGGGCCCGCGGTGGTGGATAAAGGTTAAAAATTGACTAATTTTTATATAAAAATGGTAAAACATATCGACTTTTTATATAAAAGAGACTATAATCTATACAATCAAACCCGTTTTGTCGATTTGTCTGACGGGACAACCCTCCGGCCGTGCGCGAAACGGACGGAAAAGGTAAGAATTTTCAAAACAGTGATTAAAAATAATAATTGGGGTATTGATTTTAAGGAGAAGAATATGGAAGGGCACATTGAAGAATTCGCGGAATATCTGACGGAAATAAGGGGTTCCTCAGAAAATACGGCGGCCTCTTACAAAAGAGACCTATATTCTTTTACTCGCTTTCTGGAAGAAAACGGGATACACAATATAAAGGACGTAAACAGAACAAACATAATGGCCTATATTTATGAGCTTGAAAGGGAGGATAAGGCTCCGGCCACAATATCCAGAAACGCCGCGTCGATAAGATCCTACTTTATTTATCTCGCAAGAAAAAGGATCATTGACGACAATCCGGCGGAGGGGCTGGAGACGCCAAAGGTGGAAAAACGTATGCCGGCCATACTGTCGCTTTCCGATGTGGAGAGGCTGCTGGAACAGCCGGACATCACGGATGTAAAGGGCATCAGGGACAAGGCTATGCTCGAGGTGCTCTACGCCACGGGCATGAGAGTGACGGAACTGATCTCGCTTGAGATCTCGGATATAAATATGGAAATGGAATATCTGAGCTGCAAAAACGGCGAAAAAACAAGAATAATACCACTGGGCTCCAAAGCGCTGGAGGCCCTTGACGAATATCTGAGAAAGGCAAGAATGAGCATGCTCAGGGATGAAGGGGAGAAGACTCTTTTTGTCAACTGCTTCGGACATCCCATGACAAGACAGGGATTCTGGAAGATCATAAAAGTTTACGCTAAAAAGGCGGGAATAAAGGAAGACATAACTCCGCATATGCTCAGGCATTCCTTTGCGGTGCATCTTATCGAAAACGGCGCCGACCTTCAGGCAGTGCAGGAAATGATGGGACATTCCGACATTTCCACAACACAGATGTATGCCAGACTGAATAAAAACAGGCTCAAGGATGTATACAGCAAAACCCATCCGAGAGCATAAAAATATGTCAAAAGTCATTCAGAGGTTTTGCGTTTAGACGGACAGTTTCGGCTTGACGATGGACAGGCTTTAAGAAATTTAAAAATGGAACCGCGCGGATTTTGCTCCGGCGGTTCCATTTTAGTTACAGACCAATTAAACAAGTTTAAGCCTGTGGAATGATTTTTTGCCTCTCTGGATCGTTATTATTCCGTCCTTGAAAACGTCCTCCGTTATTTTGAAGGCTATGTCGTCCACCTTTTCGTCATTGAGCTTTACTCCGCCCTGCTGTACAGCGCGGCGGGCTTCAGACCTTGAAGGCGTAAGTCCCGTAAGAACGAGAGCTCCGAGAATATCCATATTTTCAAGATCAGCTGCCTTTACCTTTGTCGTAGGTATGGAGCCGCCTTCGCTTCCGCCCATGAAAAGAGCTTTAGCGGCCTTGTCTGCCTTCTTTGCTTCTTCCTCGCCGTGGACGATCTTTGTAAGTTCGTAAGCGAGCACTTCTTTTGCCTTATTTATCTCGCTGCCCTCAAGCGCGCCAAGTCTTTTTACCTCATCCATAGGAAGGAAGGTGAGAAGTCTCAGGCATTTTTCAACATCTTTGTCGCCCACGTTTCTCCAGTACTGGTAGAATTCATAGGGCGAGGTTTTTTCGGGATCAAGCCAAACGGCTCCCTTTTCGGTTTTGCCCATCTTTTTGCCCTCGCTGTTGGTAAGAAGCTGGAATGTCATACCGTAGGCGGGCTTGTTTTCTTTTCTTCTTATAAGATCTACGCCGCCAAGGATATTTGACCATTGGTCGTTTCCTCCGAGCTGCATAACGCAGCCGAAACGTCTGTTGAGCTCCAGGAAGTCATAGCTCTGCATTATCATATAGTTGAATTCAAGGAATGACAGTCCTTTTTCCATTCTTGTCTTGAAACACTCGGCCGTGAGCATCTTGTTTACGGAGAATACCGAACCGATCTCCCTTAAGAACTCGATATAGTTAAGGTTTCTCAGCCAATCGGCGTTGTTTACTATAATGGCCTTGTCATCGCTGAAATCAATGAATCTTGAAAGCTGCTTTTTGAAGCACTCCACATTGTGATCGATCTCCTCAACGGTCATCATCCTTCTCATATCAGTCTTTCCCGTGGGATCGCCAACCATACCGGTTCCGCCGCCCATAAGGCAGATGGGGCGGTGTCCGCATCTCTGCATATGGCTCATGGCCATTACGGTGAGGAAATGACCTACATGAAGGCTGTCAGCGGTGGGGTCAAAGCCGATATAGAATGTTATTTTTTCTTTTTTAAATAACTCCTCGATTTCCTCGGGATGGGTCATCTGCTCAATGAAACCCCTTTCCTGCAATACTTCAAACGCGTTTTCCATTAAATACACTCCTTTTATTCTTTTTATTTGCTGTTTTTTAATGGTTGATTTTAACAGTGGATTTTAACAGTGAATCAAAAAAGCTCCCATCCAAAAGGACGAGAGCTGTTCGTGGTACCACCTTAATTTGCGTCAATCAACGCCTTTATATGCTGTAACGGGCATAAACCGTGGTTTTCCAAGGCTCTTGAGATGTAGGTGATCCATGACCGTGCTGCGTGCTCGCACCGGACGCACGCTCTCTGCGGTTGTAACCGATCAGGACTGAAATTTGTCTCCGTCATAGCCAAATATGAAACTGAGCACATTCTATCATGATTTTTTTGATAAATCAAGACTGAAATGGAAGATTTTTTTAAAGCGATTTATTTCATCCGATTTTTACGCTGCAAAAATACAATCAAAATCTTCCGGACTTTTAAGGCGCGTCAAAGAGCGAGCGCGTTTTCCGCTATTTTGATTATAAGCTCCACGGCTTTCTCCATTGACTCAAGCGGTATATATTCGTAGGGACCGTGGAAATTGTGTCCGCCGGTGAAAAGATTTGGGCAGGGGAGTCCCATAAACGACAGTCTCGCGCCGTCTGTGCCGCCCCTTATCGGCTGTACGGAAGGAGTTATGCCAACGTCGGTCATTGATTTTTTCGCCAGATCTATAATATACATGTTCTTTTCTATGATCTCGCGCATATTCCTGTATTGTTCCCTGATCTCGCATTCCGCTATGTCCCCGTATTTTTTATTGAGTTTGTCCACGGCAGAGAGAATGGCTTTTTTTCTGCTTTCAAAACCGGAATCCTCAAAATCCCTTATTATATAGCATAGTCTGGCCTTGGAAACGGTTCCGCTTATTTCAGACAGATGAAAGAATCCGTCGTATCCGTCTGTGGTGGAAGGAGTTTCGCCGGCGGGAAGCAAGGATGTAAATTCGGCTGCAATAAGGGCGGCGTTTTTCATAATACCCTTAGCCGTTCCGGGGTGTACGCTTTTTCCCGTTATATTTATCTCGGCGGATGCGGCGTTGAAATTTTCGTATTCCAGGCCGCCTATGGCGCCGCCGTCTACAGTAAATCCGAAATCGCATCCCAGCTCGTCCACATCTACGAAATCTACGCCGCGTCCGATCTCTTCATCGGGAGTGAACAGCAGACGTATATTGCAGTGGGGCAGGCCGCTGTTTTTGATGGTCTCAACGGCCGTCAGTATCTCCGCTATGCCGGCTTTGTCATCGGAACCGAGAAGAGTAGTGCCGTCGGATGATATGATTGTTTTTCCGATGTAGTTTTTGAGTTCGGGAAATTCGGAAGGGCTGAGAGTCAGACCTTTGAGCTTTATATCTCCGCCGTCATAATTTTCCGTTATGACCGGGCGGACATTGAAGCCGGAAGCGTCGGGGCTTGTATCCATATGCGAAATGAAGCATATCGTAGGCGCGCCGGCAGTATCCGAGGGGAGAAGGGCTGACACATAGCCATACTTATCCTGCTTTACATCGGTCAGGCCAAGGACGAGACATTCGTCAGCCAGAGCTTCGCCGAAGGCTGTCTGAAATGGAGAGCTGGGAAATGACGACGATTCTTCATCGGACGTCGTGCATATTTTTACATATTTTAAAAATCTATCGAGTACGTTTGACATGGCTTTTACCTCCTGTTTGTAAGACTGTAACATATTATAACACAAAAGTAGTATGTGGTATTACGACTATTGTATGATTATACAACTGAATATAGATTATGCACAATACACAATTTAGAATACCTAAAAAGTATCTATAAAAATTGACTAATAATATAGTCTGTAACGCACGTTTTATAGTCAGTTATATGCAATAATTGTAATTGTTTAAAAAATAACTTGCCTTATTTCACAAATGGGGCTATAATTAATTACAGAAACCGGGGATTGGGAAATGCCGGTACGCACCTTGAAAACTAAATATGAAAAATGGATAATTGTTTCTCTGAATTTTTAAAGGGCAAACAGTAAACCGCTTTCTTCGTGTCATACATAAGTATGGAAGAAAGTAAAAAATATAAGAACGGTGAGCCCCTGTTAAGTCAGTCGGGGGACGTTGAGAGGGACAGCTGTTCAGTGTTCCGGTTCGGCAGGAAGGCGTTTTGGGGAGAATGCGCCGGACACGGAAAAACGATACAAAATAAATAAGGAGGAATTATTCATGGATATTTTCTTATCTGCATTACCGATTTTGGTAGTTCTCGTTGGAATTATCGTGCTCAACAAGCCGGCTAAAATTGTTGCGCCGATCGCGTTCGTTGTAACATTTGTACTCGGAATGTTCTACTTTGGCGAGACACTTGATATTCTGTGGACGAATGCATGGACCGGTATCGTATCCGGTACAAAGGTCGTTTACATGATCATGGCCGCTTTCTGTATCCTTAACATGCTTCTTGACACGGGAGCCATGGATAAGATCAGAGAGCTTATCATCAGCATCACCAATGATAAACGTAAACACGTTATCATTGTTGCATTTGGTTTCGGCGCTTTCCTTGAGGGATGTGCCGGCGCAGGAACACCCGCCGCTGTCGCTGCTCCCTGCCTTATGGGTCTTGGAATCAGCCCCGTTGGCGCTGTTCTTTCATCACTTATCGCAAACGGTATCTGGTCATCATGGGGAGCTGCAGGTCTTACCTGTTCAGGAGGATTCGCAGCGCTTGTAGCAGAAGGAAGAGGAGCTACATATAACTGGCCCGCTCTTGACAGCATGACCGTAAGCGAGATCTATAACATGACTTCAAGGGCTACGGCAAGAGTTAACGCCGTTGGCGCTTTCCTTTGTCCTTGGGTTATCACTGCGGTTGTTTACGGCAAGAAAGGCTTCAAAGGCCTTGTTCCTTTCCTGTTCGTCAATGGCCTTGTTGGCGCAGCAGCGATGATTGCCGTAACACATACGATCGGATTCGAGTTCACATCAATTATTTCCGGTCTTGTAATAGTTATTATCGACTTTATCTACCTTAAAGCTGTTAAATCAGAAACTCCCGAGGAATATATCGCGGTTCCTCCCGCAGAGAGCAGCCCTATTCCCGCTTGGAAAGCCGTATTTACATACGCTCTCCTTCTTGTAGCTCTTCCCTGCGCACGTTTCGGACTCGAGGGAACATGGTTATATAACAGAGGTTTCGCTGTTTGGATCGGATCTACTATTATGGTAGTATGCTTCGTTGGATCCATTGTTCTCGGATATGTTAAGAGCTTCCCTAAATGTGTTGCAATATCATTCAAGAGCGTTATCGGAGCCCTTCTTGCTATGGCATTCCTCTCAGGACTTGCAGAGGCTATGAAATCAGCCGGAATGCTTTCCATCTTGGCGAAAGCCCTTGCTGACGTAGTTGGAAAAGGTTATCCCGCAGCAGCAGTATTTATCGGATGTCTTGGTTCATTCATGACAGGTACTACCCTTGGTTCAAACATCATGTTCCATCCTATGCATATCGAGGCTGCTCAGCTCATCGGTATCAGCCCCGCCTTCACGGCAGCTGTTAACTCATCCGGTGGAGCCCTTGGTAACATGATCTGCCCTAACAACGTTATCGCTGTTTGTGCAACAGTTAACTTCCAGAACCAGGAGGGTATCATTATGAGAAAAGTAGTTCCCGCCCTTGTTGTACTTATGATCGCAGAAATGATCGCGGCACTGCTTTACATACTCGTAATCTTCCCTAACTACTACATGTAATGACCTGTGATTGAGAAAGGAGATATCAGTATGAGCGATGATAACAACAATGCAAAAATGAGTATAATAGATATAATACTGTTTATCTTTACTCTTCTGTGCGCATTCTATTTCTGATAAACAGGATTCAATATGAATGATGTTTATGGCTCCGCTGCGGCGGAGCCTTTTTTATATAGACCGGACATTCCCGATCCGGAAAAATCTGCGTCTCAGCAGGGGGAAAAACGAGGATTATGTGCCCTTGTGGATGAATTTAGAAAAATGTAAAAAAACTATTGACAAAACAAATCTAAATGTGTATTATATCTATTGTTCTCAGCAAATGAGAACGATGTAAAATCAAATTAAAATATATGTGGAGAGGTGTCCGAGTGGTTTAAGGAGCCGGTCTTGAAAACCGGTGACTCCGCAAGGGGCCGTGGGTTCGAATCCCACCCTCTCCGCCATTTATTATTTTTTCAGTGAGAGCCTTGAGGAGAAGTACCCAAGTGGTTGAAGGGGCTCCCCTGGAAAGGGAGTAGACCGTTAATAGCGGTGCGTGGGTTCAAATCCCACCTTCTCCGCCAAAAAAATAATAAATAAAAAGTGTTGACAAACGGCAAACAGAGTGATATACTAATCAAGCTGTCACCGAGAGGGGACACAAAAACAGGAAATGATCCTTGAAAACTGAACAGTTGATGAAAAAAATTAAACCCAAGTCAAAAGAGCGTTTGATCGAAAGATCAAAGCGAACCTTTAAGT
>CAJFHC010000034.1 GCA_904378045.1 Candidatus Metalachnospira gallinarum
CGCTCCTCCTCTCCGAAAAAGGTCACGCTCACGCCGCCTGTTCGGTTGACAAGCGCCCTCACAACGGCTTTGGCTCGCTAACAACCTTTTTCGGTAATATCTCGCGGCTTAATATCAAGTTAAACGGCTCGTAAACAGATGGCCGTTTTTTGATTTTAGGCTTGACTTGATCATCGGATTTGTCTAATATATAGTTAGTAACTGCTAACTTATTTAATGAGGTGACATTATGATTTCCGTTATTCCTATTATTGCCGTCCTCGCGCTTTCCTCCGGAGCTCAGACCGATATTGAGCCTCGAAACGATTTCGCCGTTCAGGAAACTTCCGCCTTTGTTCCGTCAGAGGATTCCACCGTGGGAGACCTTTACCGTCACTTTGATCCTGACGGTTTTAACGCCCTGCCCGAAGAAGCTCGTGAGGCCTTTGACAATACGCCTTTGAGCGATGCCACCGGCGGTGAATACGTTTCGTTTGAGACCGGGGACTGGTCTTTTGCGGCGACGGCCGGATATTTATATAAACACTCATCCGACGCCGGCCAATCATCCTGAAACACGGCCTGAAACGAAGCCGTTTCTTTTCATATTCTCCTTTTCCCTATTGCTCGGCGGATATGGCTTAATGCCGCGAATAATAAAAACAAGGGTATATATTTACATAACTATATTATCGTAAATATATACCCTTATATGTTATCCTATTATAAATTCCGCCGCAAGGAGTACGGCAAGGCAAATTATGTTTACGGCCAGAAAAACAATCATATATTTTTTGTTTTCCGCGTCCTTTTCGTTCATATACAGCTTAAGAGATATAAGACTGGCCATGGAGGCTATCGGCGTTCCAAGACCGCCTATGTTTGTTCCTATAAGCAGGCTTTTCCAGTCGCCGGTGAAGCCCGAAAGAAGCACCGCCGCCGGTACGTTGCTTATAAACTGGCTCGCTATGACAGACGTAAGCATGGTATTTTTGTTTATGGCCTCGGAAAGCAGGCCGCTGACCGAGTCTATATTGCCTAAGTTTCCAGAGAAAATAAAGAAAAACACAAACGTCAGAAGAAGCAGAAAATCAACTTTTTTGAATATCTCCCTGTCCATTATCAGTATGACAATAAATGTAACGGCCGTTGTTATGACGTATGACACGACTCTGAATACGGCAAGGAAACTGATCGCAAACAAAACGGCGTAAACGGCAAGATCCCTTCTGCTGTTTATTTCCGTGTCGATTTTGACCGGCATATCTATCTTCTCCCGTTTGATAAGAAAACATCCGCCAAGAACGAGTATAAGGCTGATGACCGTATATACGGTCATAACCGAAAAAAAGTCCCCGCCGCTTATGTTGTATTCCGAAAACAGATAGAGGTTCTGCGGGTTTCCAATGGGGATGGCCATGCTTCCGAGATTGGCGGCCACGGTCTGAAGGACGATTATCAAAATCATATTTTTTCTCTGTCCCGTCATCCCAAGCAGTAGTATCGTAAACGGCACGAATGTTATAAGAGAGACGTCGTTCGTTATGAACATCGAGCAGAAAAACGTCAGCATAACAAGTATGACGCCAAGACTAAGCGAGGAATGGCATTTTTTTATTACCTTCTGCGCCAGAATATCAAAGAGGCCGCACTTTGTAAACCCGGCCACCACGGCCATAAGCGAGAATAAAAGGCATAAAACTCTGAAATTTATATATCCTATGTATTCCGCCGAAGGAGCGTAAAAAAACATGGAGATCACGGCGCATATCGCCGAAACGACCAGCACAGGCTCTTTTTTGAGCAACGATATAAACCTATTCATTTCTAAAGACTCCCGGATAAATAAAATTTAACGATACATATCCGCTCAAAATTTCTCGGACGGAGACTTATGCTTTATTTCCCTGAATATGGACTGCATTTCGCTGTCTATATGAGCCAGCTTTTCAGCGTTGATTTTAAGCCTTTCCTTGAGCCTGTCCGAAACATAGTCCTCGGATTTATATTTCAGCTCGTGCTCCAGGCTTGCCCACATATCCATTGCTATGGTTCTTATCTGTACCTCCGCCTTGACGTTTTCCGTGCTTTCGGCGAGGAATATGGGGATGGAAACGATGAGATGCAGACTTCTGTAGCCGTTTTCCTTTGGATTTTTGATATAATCCTTGGTGGTGATAAGCGTAATGTCGTCCTGGCTGGTAAGCAGCTCGGCGATATTGTAAACATCGTCGATGTAATTGCATATTACCCTTATTCCGGCCACGTCGAAAAGATTTTCCCTTATGGATGAAATGGAAATGTCAAAACCCTTCCTTTGCAGCTTTTCCAAAACGCTTTGGGGCTTTTTCAGCCTGCTCTCTATCTGATGTATCGGATTATAATTATATTTCACGCTGAATTCATCGTCAAGTATTTCAAGCTTTGTTACGATCTCTTTGATGGCAGCGCTGTACAACTGATTTATGGACATAAATTCTCTCAGATTTTCCATCATGCTTAAATTGCTGAGACTGTCCGTGCTGATGTCGGAAAGATCCGTTTTTACAAGTTTACGGGGTTCGTAGTTCATCCCTCCGCCTCCTTTAAGTAAGTTTAATATAATTATATATTTTTAAATATTTATAGTCAAATATTGCCTGCTTATATTTTGACTATATAAAAATTAAAAAATAGGACAGCAAAATAAAATTGTCCCTTTTAAAATTCCGCGCGGGAATGTATTATAGTAATATATTTGTAATAATTGTTTAGAGGTGTGCGTAACAATGGCAAAGGACAGAATGGCCCACGCAATGGCCGAAACGCTGATTGGCAAAGTCGTAACGGATATGAAAAACGATCCCGAGCGCGGGCTTAGAAATATAATCGATCTTTTTTTGATGATGCCCAGGGAGAAATTCAGTGAAAATCTTTTCAGCCTCGTCCAGAGGATGCTCTCCAACGAGGACAGCGCCTATTACACTCTGGTAAAAAAGGTGGCCTCAGACGTTTCGTCCGAGAATCTTAAGCGTTTTGCCGTTAATATAGCGTTTAACAGCTGCGGTAAAGGCGCGAAGATGATAAGGGAAAGAAGCTGCGAGCTTGGCTTCCCCATTCCATGGAGTATTTCCATAGGCGAGGATTTCCTTGAGAAAAATAACAACGCCGTTAAAAAAATCGTGACCGAGGGCAAGGAGCTCGGAACATATTTGTATCTTATATTCGGGCCGAAATGTATGGATGACTCCGTAATGGAGGTTTACAGGGAAAATAACGACTGCGCTTTTATCCTGTTTATGGATTCAAAAAATATCAGGGACATTAATAAGTTTGACGGCATCAATAACGTGATCATTTCCATTGCCGGCGACGACAGGGATTCCCTCGCGGAGGCCGCCGATGTTATGCATAAATATTCCAGATTTTTTGCTTATCACAGATATTATGACGATGAAAATATGTCCTGTATTTTGGACGATTCAAAAATGGAGGCCATAAGCGATTACACAAATTCCTTTGTTTTCTTTATTCCAAAGGAAAGCTGCTCCAAAAACGCCTGTCTGAAAACAAAAGAAGAGCTGAGAAAAATAAGGGACACGCAAAAATACGCCTATATTCCCATAGACATCAAAAGCGATGTTTCCGAGATAGAGGAAACCATATCCGAAGGCTCTTATTCCGTATTTTTCGTAGAGGACGGAAAGACTCTCACGTCAAAGGGCAATAAGTTTGCCGAAAGATATGACGTTTCAAACGAATATATCGGGGATTATCTGAAAAAGATGTATCTGTCTTTAAAATAATCAACAAAAATAAGCAAAAAAATAATCAGAAAAAATTAAGGCCTTCCGCAAAAACGGCAGGCCTTTAATATTTTTTAATATTTTGGACGGCGAAAAATCATTGGCTGTTCTGTCCGTTCACCCTGTTCATTATCGCTTTAGCGAAATCCATAAGGCAGGAGCGCAGCAGGACGGTATATTCCTGCGGCTTCATACAGTCTTTATCCGAGATCCATCTAACGATGGACGCGACAAAGGCGTCCGAATAAAACGTAACGTAAAACTCCGAGTTTTCGCAATTCTCAAACACGTCCTTTATATATTCCGTAAAAACCGTTTTAAGAACGTCCCTGAAATAGTCGTAAAAAGAGTTCTGCCCTTCTATTTGCAGGGCTTTGCGGTAAAAATCCCGGTTCTCGTAAAAATAATCGCAGAGATCCTCAAGAATGTTCCATTCGCTGTCATATATTTTATTTTGGAGCCCAACGACAAATTCGGAAGTGTATATCCAGTTTATAAGATCATATTTATCCTTAAAATGATAATAAAAGCTCTTCCTGTTCATCTCGCACATATTGCATATATCGCCTACGCTTATTTTTGAGAACGGAACAGTTTTCATCAATTCCTTCAAGGCCGAAGCAAGGGCTTTTTTAGTCATATTTGAATCTGCCATAATATCAACCCGCTTTAAAAATTTGCATATACAAGTTGATTATAGCAAATGTTGGAGAAAAGTAAAACAAAAAATTTATTTTTTGAGCTTAAGCCAAAAATTAATATTTTTTGCCCTCGGCCGTTTTGCCAAAAATTTTAAACGTATTTTCTCATTCTTGTCAAAGCGCCCTTTTCCAGCCTGCTTACCTGAGCCTGGGAAATGCCTATTTCGTCCGATACTTCCATCTGGGTCTTTCCCTCAAAAAATCTCAGCGTAAGTATCTTTTTTTCCCTGTCGGTCAGCTTTTCCATGGCTTCGTTAAGAGAAATATTGTCAAGCCAGCTGCTGTCCGACTCCTTGTCGTCGCTCATCTGATCCATAACATAGAGGGTGTCGCCGTCGTTGTGATACACCGGCTCATAAAGGGATACCGGTTCCTGAACAGCCTCAAGCGCCTCCGTAACGTCCTCCGGGCTCATATCAAGCTCCTTGGCTATCTCCTCTATGGTCGGCTCCCTGGAATTGGAGAGAGTAAGCCTTTCTTTTACCTGCAAAGCCTTGTAGGCCGTGTCTCTCAGCGAGCGGCTGACCCTTATGAAGTTGTTATCACGCAGGTACCGCCTTATTTCCCCTATTATCATAGGAACAAGATAGGTTGAGGGCAGCACGTTCAATGAAGTGTCAAAATTATCTATGCCCTTTATAAGGCCGATGCATCCCACCTGAAACAGGTCGTCTATGGATTCGTTTTTGTAATCGAAACGCTTTATTATGCTTAAAACAAGCCTGAGATTGCCGTTTATAAGCCTTTGCCTTGCCTCGCTGTCGCCTTCTCTCGCTTTTTTGAACAGCTCAAGGGCTTCCTCCTTTTTCAGAACTTCTATTTTTGCGGTATTAACGCCGGTTATTTCTACCTTGCCTTTATATCCCAAATCGGTTCACTCCTGTAAAACGTATTGTATACATCAAACAGCAGTCAGACATATTTAAAAAAATACCTCCCGAAGCTGATAGTCTAATTTTGCCCCGGAAGGTAATTTTTATACCGTGTATGAAGTTCTATATTATTTCAAAATATTACGGCTTATCTTTCATATGGAGTGATGACCCATTTTACGCAGTTGTCGATCTTGTTTTCAAACACCTCGTATCCGCGCATAACATCGTTAAGAGGAGCCTTATGTGTAATAAGGCAGCTTGTGTCGATCTGCTTTGTCTGAATGAGCTTCATTATCTGATCGGCGTATTCGGAGTTTCCGTCAACGCCGCCGGTCTTGAATGTAAGATTTTTGCCGTACATAAGCTGGAGAGGTATCTCCTGCGGCTCGGCGTAAAGAGCGACTACAACGACAATGGCGTTCGGCCTTGCCGCCTGCCAAGCGAGCTGGAAAGTGGATTTAAGTCCGGCAACCTCAAACACTCTGTCCGCTCCCCTGCCGTTTGTCTCTTTCATTATCCTCTCGAGGGGATCTTCCTTTGATGAGTTGATTATAATGTCGGCAAGGCCCTGCTCCTTGGCGAGATTGAGCCTGAAATCGTTAACGTCAATGAGGATGACCTTTGAAGGGCTGTAGAGCTTTACGCTCATAAGAGTACACAGTCCGGTGGGGCCCGCTCCTATTACAACGACTGTGTCCGCGGGCTTAAGCTCTCCTATCGAAGCGGCCCAGTATCCCGTGGCAAGTATGTCACCGTTAAAAAGAGCATCCTCGTCCTTTACGTCGTCTGGAATAAGCGTCATACCCATATCGGCGATGGGAACGCGCACATACTCGGCCTGGCATCCGTCTATCCTGCATCCAAGCTCCCATCCGCCCTCAACGCAGTTGTTGACGTATCCATTGCGGCAGAAGAAGCATGTTCCGCAGAATGTCTCAACGCTTACGGACACCCTGTCGCCCTTTTTGAATTTCTTTACGGCGCTTCCTGTCTCAACGACCTCTCCCACGAACTCGTGTCCGAGAACGATGTCCTCGTTGGCTCTGGGAACCGTTCCGTGAAGAATATGCAGGTCGCTGGAGCATATCGTTGAAAGAGTAACTTTAACGATGGCGTCCCTCTCGTCCTTGATTACGGGCATGGGCCTGTCCTCGAGAACGATCTTCTCGTGTCCCTTATATACTAAGGCTTTCATTGTTTCAGCCATATCAATCATTCCTTTCTGTTTTCGGTTTTGTCCGCAAAATATATTTTCGTTAAAATTTGGCGGCGATTTTTCTTGCCTGGTCCTCCGCCTCGCCCATAATTCCCTCGACGTCGGCGCCGTAAATATCTATTCCCTCGGCGCAGACGCACTCGAATTTATCTATTCCGAAAAATTCGCAGAGCGCTTCCATATATTTGGCTCCAAGCTCAAGATTAGAGCCGACATAGCAGCCTCCCCTTGTTGTCACAAATACGAGTTTATCAGCCTTGCATAAGCCTATGGGGCCGTTTTCGTTATAGCCGAATGTTATTCCGTCCACGCTTATATTTTCTATGTATACCTTAAGCAGGGCGGGAAAACTAAGATCCCAGAACGGAGCGGCGACAACTATCTTATCGGCATCTTTGAACTGCCAGGCGTATCTGAATCTCGGATGATCAAACTTCTTTTCGGCAAGCAGCCTTTCTCTCTGGGCGAAAAAGCTGTCCTTGAAATATTCAAGGGGCTCGTCCATAAGGCAAAGCTCCTCTATCTCATATTCCTTTGGGTCAAGGGCGTCCAGAAACTTTTTTGCCAGCTTCAGCGATCTTGACTGTTCCCTTCTGATACAGCAGTTTACAAATAATACCTTTTTCATAATATTACAGCACCTCACATATCTTTTACGGCAACCTCAAGCCTGCCGTATTTATTGTTTTTAATAATATCGTCTATTTCGCTCTTAAGCGGAACGGAATCGGACGCTCCGTTTCTGCCTACGCAGACGGCGCTGGCCGTCGTAGCCATCCTAAGACATTCCTCCATGGAATATCCGTTTAGCACGCCGTAAAGGAAATATCCCGTAAACGTGTCCCCCGCCGCCGTTGTGTCGACCACGTCGACCTTATGGCAGCCTATGGTATAGAGCTTGCTGCCGTCATAGCAACATGCTCCCCTTGAGCCGAGGGTAAGAAGTATTTTACAGTTTGGATATTTCGCCCTGAGCGTGTCTATTATATCGTCGTCGCTTTCGCATCCTGCAATCTGTTTGCCTTCCACCTCGTTGACGATAAGCCATGTCAGTTTATCTATGGGATAGCCAAGCACGTCGTCGTTGGCCGGAGCCGCGTTCAGCGCCACCATAAGCCCTTTTTCGGCGGCACGCTCTATTATATATCCTACAAGATTCGTTTCGTTCTGCAAAAGCACAAGGCCGTTATTTCCGAAGCTGTCAAGAGCGTTGTCTATAAACTCCTTTGTAAGCGCCCTGTTGGTGCCTCCGTAAAGCAAAATACAGTTCTGCCCTTTTTCGTCCACCTGTATGATGGCATGTCCGCAGGTGTCCGCGCTTTCTTGTATCATACCCGTGTCCACCCCGTTTTTGTCGAGGGCTTCCTTAAGCATTTCGCCGCCAACGCCCAAAACCGCCGCATGGCATACCTCGTTGCCGGCTTTGGCCGCGGCTATTGACTGATTGAGTCCCTTTCCTCCGCAGTATTTGTTCAGCGAAAGAGAGCTTTTCGTTTCGCCGGGAAGGAGGAATTTGTCGACCTTATACACATAATCGACATTAAGAGAACCGATATTCAAAATCTTCATGTCTTGCACCCCTTTTCATTTCACGCGTCGGCGTTTTCGGATTTTTTGATTATTTTTTCCCTGAAGGCCATTCCGGCTATTACAAAGAGTATGCCAAGCAACTTCAGAGGGCTGAAATTCTCGTTGAAAAATATGCAGTCAAGGACTATGGACGTAACAAGCTGTCCTATAAGCACGACAATGGTAGATACCATTACAGTGGATTTTTTCGTTCCTATGACAAGGAAAATAAGAGCTATAAGTCCGGTCACGCTGCCCAGATAAAGATAGGAGGGCACGTTTTTTACGAACGAAGGCGTAAGCTCATGGGCTTCTCCGAGCGCCAGAAGAATGACAAGGGAAATTATCGACGCCTCAAAATAGTTTATGAGCGTGCCGTTTGTGTTTCCTAAGTATTCGGAAGCCTTCACGTTTACCATTTTATTGAATACATTTAAAACCCCAAGCAAAACCGCCACAAAAATATAAGCAGCCATCATTATCCCCCTTATCCGTTTATAACAAGCATTATTCCTATAACAACAAGTATGTACGCCGGTATCTGTTCCTTTTTGAACGGTATCTTTTTGACGCCGAAAAATCCGTAATGGTCAAAAATAGCCGAGCATACCATCTGTCCCGTGACGGAGAGGGACATAACAGCCGTCGCTCCGATGGCGCCCGTACACCAGCTGCTCGCCGCGACGATGGTGACGCCGAGAATACCGACCGTATAAACGTAAAGAGGGACTCCCGTCAGCTTTATCTTTTTTTTCTGGACAAGCGGAATATATATAAAAAGTATTATTGCCGCTATGACGTGCACAATGAATGTCACAACGAAAAGCGAATGGTAATTTCCGAGCTGTCCGTTGAAGGAAACCATTATGCTGTTAAAAATTCCGGATAAAAATAAATAAACTATACCCATTATAACTTACTCCCAATGATAAATTTTTCGCTTCTATTATTATCCGCCCATAATCAAAGTTTGTCAATCAATGTATTGATATAAGCCGTATTTTGTTATATGCTGGTTATAACGAACAGGCGCTTTTGCGCTTAACAACAAAGGAGGGTTTTTTATGAGCGAATTGCAGGCACATATAAGATTAAGCGAGGACTTGAACGTCAAATACGCCATAATGCCGGGAGACCCAGCCAGACTTGACAGGATAGCTCCTTTTTTGGAAAACGCCGAGGAGATCGGCTTCAACAGGGAGTACCGTTGTATGACAGGGTATTATAAAGGAGTCAAGATTTTGGCGATTTCCACGGGTATGGGCGGAGCTTCCACGGCCATCGCCGTTGAGGAACTTAAAAATATCGGCGTAGAGGCCATGATAAGAATCGGAAGCTGCGGAGCCGTCCAGCCATTCGTAAAGGTCGGCGACCTTGTTATCGTCAGTGCCGCGGTGCGAGACGACGGAGCTTCCCAGACCTATGTAAATCTTAAATATCCCGCCGTGCCGGACACGTTCCTTTTGAATTGCTGTATCGAGGCCGCCAAGGAAAACGGTTTTCCCTTCCATATCGGACTTGCCAGAAGCCATGACAGCTTCTATATAGACGACGAGGACGAGATAAACGCTTTCTGGGCTAAAAGAGGAGTCCTCGGCAGCGATATGGAAACGTCCGCTCTCTTTACCGTCGGTATGCTCAGAGGCGTAAAAACGGCGTCCATACTTAATAATGTCGTTGCCTGCGGAGAGGACACCTTCGACAGTATAAGCAATTACGCCGACGGAGAAAGCCTTGCCATGACAGGCGAAAGAAACGAGATCCTGACCGCCCTTGAGGCTTTTGTGAAGCTGGATAAGGCCGGAAAATAAACTATCCTTGTATCTTTCTTTGGATCATTCAAGCCTAAAATTTAAGGGAAGCAGTAAAATCGCTTCCCTTATTTTTGTGTATGTCAATATCTGCTCATTATTTCGATTATTTTTTCGCCGAATCCGTCCCTGTTGACGTCCATCATAACAAGAGCGTTCTCAAAACCGAATTTTACGTCCGTAAACATATCGCATACGGTCTTGCCCCTTGTTATTCTGGCCTTCGTCTCAACACATATTCCGGCCTTCTTTCCGCTGAAAAGCTCCGGATAAGCGAGATACATTACCGTGCAGGGGTCATGCATGCAGTTTCCGGCAAAGCCCTTGCTCAGGTAAAAATCTTCCGTGTTTTTGAGGATGGAGTAGCAGAATTTAGCCTGGGGAGACGTCATCTGCCCTATTTTTTCTATCTCTTCGGGAAGCAGGATGGCCTGCTCCGTAACGTCAAGGCCAAACATAACGATATTCGCTCCGGATTTAAAAAGCACGTCGGCCGCCTCGGGATCGACATAAATGTTAAACTCAGCCGCGGGAGTGACGTTTCCGTATGCCGCCGAACCGCCCATTATGACGATCTGTTTGAGCAGTGAAGCCAGCTCCTTGTATTTCGCTAAAGCGATGGCCACGTTTGTCATGGGGCCTACCGCCACAAGAGTAAGCTCTCCGTTATATTTTTTCGCTTCCCTGTAAATGGCGTCCCAAGCCTTTTCCTTTTCCTCGCTGACGTCGGGCGCGGCGATGGTGTCCGAAAGTCCTGCCATACCGTCGTTGCCGTGAACGTCTTTAGCCGTATAAAGCTCACGGGTCATAGGAGTTTCGGCTCCTTTATAAACGGGAATGTTTTTTCCGGCGACTCCGACGGTTTTAAGGGCGTTGACGTATGTTTTTGGAGCCTCCACATTTCCGCAGAGAGTGCTTATGCCGACTATGTCAAGCTCGGGCATATTCATTCCGAGGAGCAGCGCGATTATGTCATCGGCGCCCGGATCGCAGTCAATAAATACAGGCAACTTGTTCATCATTTTGCCACCTCCCCATAGCTCGCGCAGGCATCAATAAGTATTTTGGCAAAGGCGTCCCTGTCCAGATCCCAAAGCACGCGCACATTGGGCTTCTTGCCAAGACGTCCCTTTATGTCTCCGATGGTCGCTCCGGGGCAGTATTCTCCCTCGGTCTCGACCTCCACATACATATCCTTGTATTCAAATATTTCTGGATGTATGAGGCTCGCTACGGCAACGGCGTCGTGAACGGCCGCTCCCTTATATTCCTTCGACTGCATGGACTTATGGTACTGGAAAAAGAAATCAAACCATTCGGCAACGGTTTTTGCCACGGGGTTGCCGAGATTTCTTATTATATCAAATTCCTCGGGATAGATCTGAGCCTTCTCCGTAACGTCAAGGCCGGCCATGGTGATAGGCACTCCGCCCCTGAAAACGATGTCCGCCGCCTCGGGGTCTACCTGAATATTAAATTCCGCCGCGGGAGCCCAGTTTCCGTGATGTATGCCTCCGCCCATGATATATATGTGATCTATTTTGCTCTTAAGCTCGGGATGGGCGAGAAAAAGAACGGCTACGTTAGTAAGGGGGCCGGTGGGTATGAGAGTGACAGGCTCCTCGCTTTCCTCAAGCACCTTGGCCATAAGCGTAACGGCGTCCATATCCGAAACCTCAAAGGCAGGCTCCGGCAGTTTGGGACCGTCAAGGCCGGACTGGCCATGCACGTTTGGCGCGACCATGGGGTCCTTTATGAGGGGCGTTACCCTTCCCTTAGCTACGGGAACATTAAGTCCTATAAGCGTGCATATCCTAAGGGCGTTATATGTGGTTTTTTCCATTGTCTGGTTTCCGCAGACCGATGTGACAGCCTTTATATCAAGCATAGGGCTGGCGTTAGCCAGCACCCATGCTATAGCGTCATCATGTCCGGGGTCGCCATCAAGAATGACAGGTATTTTTTTCATTTACCCTAACCTCCTAATAAGCTGACACTAAAATATTATGATTTCTTTCTGAGTTTCTTAAGCTGCGTGACAGCGTAGATCACAAGACCGATGATCGTAACGGCGTAAGGAATGGCCGCGACAAGATATGACGAGAATCCGGGGAGGCCCTCCATCTTGTTTCCAAGGGCGCTGGCGAATCCGAAAAGCAGAGACGAAAGCATCGCTCCGACCGGTTCTCCCTGTCCCATTGCCTGAGCCGCGAGGGCTATGAAGCCACGTCCGGCTACGATACCGGTGTTCCAGCTCTGTGAGTAATACATTGACATATAGGCTCCGCCTATGCCGGCGAGAGCTCCGGATATCATAAGGGCGATATACTGTGTTTTAAGGACGCTGACTCCTACGGAATCGGCGGCGTTGCTGTTCTCGCCCACGGCGCGGATACGAAGTCCGAGAGCCGTTTTATAAAGCAGTATCCATACGACGATAACAAGCAGGAAAGAAACGTATGTAAGTATCGAATGTCCCGAGAAAATGCTTCCGACAACCGGTATATCCTTTATAAGGGGAATGTCGATTTTTGGAGTAAGCATCTGGGGAGTCGTAAGGCTGGCCGTATTTCCTCTGAGTCCCGTAAAGAGATAGAGGAAGAATATGGTGCCTCCGGAACCGGCTATGTTGATGGCTGTACCGGCAAGGATTATATCCGTCTTAAGTTTAAGGGCGAATATGCCGATTATAAGAGCTATCAATATTCCGACGGCTATGGCGCCAAGCACTCCGACAAACCAGTTGTTTGTCCAGTAAGCGAACAGCGCGCCGAAAAGCGACGAGAACATCATCGTTCCCTCAAGACCTATGTTTGTAACTCCGGCCTTTTCGGCAACGACCGAAGCGAGAGCCGCGAACAGGATCGGGGATGTGATACGGATTATGGAATATCCGAAGCTCGCAGTAAATATCATATCAAATATCTGCTCTAACATTATGCGTTCTCCCCTTTCATCTGAGATTTGGCTTTTTCGTTCAATTCGTTTTTGGCTTCCTTAACGACAAGTTTCTGACGATATCTTGAAAGGAACTGTTCGGCCGCGAAGAAGAGGAATATAACCGCCTGGATAATGTCGATCATTTCCGCGGGAACACCTGCGTAGATGGACATAAGCTCGCAGCCCCTGTTAAGATAAGCTATGAATATCGCCGCCAGCGGTACGAGAAGCGGGTTGTTTTTAGCGAGTATGGCAACCGTAACTCCCGTCCAGCCGTATCCGGGAAGATCAAGCCAGCGGAACGTGGTCTCTCGTCCAAGCACCTCTATAGCTCCGCCCGCTCCGGAAAGGAGACCGCCGATGATCTGTGAAACGACGATTATTGTTCCGACTTTGATTCCTGAGTATTTTGAGAACGACTCGTTTATACCGATCATCCTTATGGCATATCCCCAGCGGGTGCGGAACATAAATATGCCAATAAATATCGTTACTATGACAGCTATAAAGAATCCGTATGTAAGCTCCGTGCCCTCAACAACCGTGCCTACCTTAGCCGTAAGCTCAAAGGGGAATGTCTGCGTGGCGCCCTTTGATCTGTCGGCAAAGACGTTGTTAAGGAAATGAAGAACGATGTTAAGTATTACATAGTTCATCATAAGCGATATAACCATTTCACTCGCTTTGAGCTTTACCTTGGCAAGGGCTGGAACGAGCATTACGATACCGCCTGATATGGCTGCTATGATAACGGCGACAAACGTATGAAGTCCGGCAGCCATGGGAAGATATATAGCCACAAGGGATCCGATAAATCCGCCGAGCATTGTAACTCCCTCGGCACCAAGGTTGAACTGGTTAGCCGAGAACATTATGCAGATGGCAAGACCGGTAAATATTATCGGAGTAGTTCTGCCAAGTATGGTAAAAATAGATCTTGTGTTTAAAGCTCCGTTGGATACGACGGGTCTTATCAAAAGACAGTTCAGCGCCTCTCCGGGATCCTCCGCACATAAAATAATGAATATGAACGCGACAGCGACAGCAATCAGGATAGCCACAAGGCCGCGGAACAATTCAAAGGCCATCAAATGCTTATTCTCCATGCTGAACCCTCCTTATTTCTTCATCGGACTGCTGTTTGAGTCCGAGCATATACTCACCCATGATCGTGTCGTCAAGAACCGAAGTGTCCTCAAAATAAGCGGCTATTTTTCCGTTTACCATAACGATAAGGCTGTCGGAAAGCTCCATAACCTCGTTAAGGTCGGCGGAAACAAGAAGCACCGCCGCTCCCTCACGGCTGAGCTGTACAAGTTTCTTTCTGATGAATTCGGTAGCGCCGACGTCTATTCCTCGGGTAGGCTGGTCGGCAATTATAAGTCCGGGCTCGCTGGAAAATTCCCTCGCGACTACGACTTTCTGTATGTTTCCTCCGGAAAGCATTCCAACCTGCTGGTTCCTTGACTTACAGAGCACAGTGTAATCCTCTATGAGCGCGTCGCTGTCTCTGTGCATGTTTTTCATATTGAAAAGCGGGCCGTTGTTGTATTCCTTTTTGGCGCATCTGTCGCTCATAAGGTTTTCCTCGATCGTTCCGGATGATGCGATTCCGAAAGTCATACGATCCTCGGGAATAAGCGAAACGCCCATATCCCTTATTTTTCTCTGGGATACTCCAAGGATGTTCTGACCGTTTACCGTGGCCGTTCCTCCGTCCGGAATATTGAGGTTGAAGAGCATATCGACAAGCTCTCGCTGGCCGTTTCCCTCAACGCCGGCAACGCCGAGTATTTCGCCCTTTCTTACGTCAAAGGACAGATTGTCGAGCATTTTTTTGTTCCATCCGTTGGTATAGTCAAGATTTCTGACCTTTAATACCACATCCGTGGGCTTAGCCTTTTCCTTTTCCACCGTAAGTACAACGTCACGTCCGACCATAAGCCTTGAGATCTCTTCTTTTGTTGTTTCGGCGGTGTTGTAAACGCCCATGGATTTTCCGCCGCGCATGATGGTGAGCCTGTCCGTGATCTCCATGATCTCGTTGAGCTTATGGGAAATGAAAATAACGGTATGTCCCTGGTTTTTAAGATTGATAAGCTCCTTGAAAAGTTCCGAAGTCTCCTGGGTAGTAAGAACCGCCGTAGGCTCGTCCAGTATAAGGATTTTAGCTCCTCTTACAAGCGCCTTGAGAATTTCGACCTTCTGTTTCATTCCGACGGGAATATCCCTTACTTTGGCGTTCGAGTCAACGGGAAGATTGTATTTTTCGGAAAATTCCTCCGTGATCTGAACGGCCTTTTTGTAATCTATAAATCCATTGCTTTTCGGTTCCATACCAAGAACCATATTTTCGGCCACCGTCAGACTTGGCACGAGCATGAAATGCTGATGCACCATTCCTATTCCCTTTGAAATCGCGACCGTCGGAGAAGTAAGATTTACCTTCTCGCCATTGACATAAATTTCGCCTTCAGTGGGCTGCTCAAGTCCGAACAGCATCTTCATAAGCGTTGATTTTCCGGCTCCGTTTTCGCCCATCAGGGCGTGTATCTCGCCTTTTTTGACATTGAAGTCAACGCCTTGATTAGCCGCTATTCCGTTTGGATAAACCTTTGTTATCCCTTTCATTTGAACAACATATTCATTATCCGGCATAAATAAAGACCTCCCTACCTCCCATAATTTTAAACCGAAGCGTATTCAGCCGCCTGATCTCCTTTTGCGCCGCCATAGCCCAAAAATCCCGCCCGCGCTCATAGGCGGTTTTTCGGAGGACGCCGCAGCCGTCGCTTTAACGGCCATATATCGCTGATCGTACCTTCAAACGACCTGTTATCGACCCGCAATAAAAAGCCTTTTCAAGATACGACAAAAAAGACGAAGGCAAACAAAAATCTTACGGCGAATTTCGCACTTTAAAACAAAAAAATCCAGAAAAAATTTTCGGCTGTCCGTTTGCAATACGCCTTTTTATAAAAAATAAAGGGGAGCTTTTGCTCCCCTTATTCTGTTCGCACAAAATCAATTAAGGTTTAACTGATTCTCTTAACTGCTCAGCTGCGCCTGTCTCATCACCGATAGCCGTAGGAACCTGTACAGCGCCTGAAGATACGTCTTCAATAGCCTTGTTTACAGCGTCCTGAACAGCCTGAGGAGTTTTTGTGAAGTTTTTATCAGTAACGATGCCAACTCCGCCTTCATTGATACCAAGGGTTACATGCTGTCCCCAGTATTCGTTTCCAGCGTCAAGCTCATCAAATACCCATACAAGTGACTGTCCAACATTCTTAAGACCTGATGTTAATGTTATAGCAGCAAGTTCTTCTGAGAATGTAAGCTCCTGGTCAGAGTCTACACCTATAAAGTATGCTTTTCCAGTCTCCTGAGCTGCCTCTGCGGCGCCGTTTCCGGAGTTACCTGCGCATCCCCAAACGATATCGCAGTTGTTGTCGTTGATCATAGACTCAGCAAGCTCTTTTCCTTTGGCGGGATCAATGTAGTTTCCTACATATCTTGTGTCAACCTTGATATCGGGGTTAACTGACTGAGCTCCGAGGATATATCCGTATAAGAAGTCGTTGATAACGGGGCTGTCAACACCGCCGACAAATCCGATAACATTGTCCTCATTGATGTTGGGGAATGATGTTTCTTTTGTCATTGCTCCCGCGAATACTCCTACAAGGTATCCAAGGTCGTTCTGTTTGTAGCTGAGATTAAGGACGTTGGGAAGCGTGTAAGTCGTATCGTCATAGATGATGTATTTCTGATCAGGATATGACTCAGCGACATTCTTAAGGTAGTCAGGCATCTGGTATGTACCGCAGATGATTATGTCGTACTCGCCTGAAGCTGAAACTTCCTCAAGGTAGCTCTGCCATTTTGCCTGGTCTTCCGTAGAACCGCCCATCTCGATTGTCTGATAGGTAATACGTCCGGCTTCCTGAAGCTCGGCAAGACCTGCTTCACAAGAGTCAAAGAATGACTTGTCGCCAAGGTTACCGTTTACCAGGTTACATACGTTATAAACTTTTCCTTCTTCGCCTGTGCCCTCTTCCGTTGTTTCGGTTTCCTGAGTTGTTTCCTCAGTAGTTGATGACGAGCATCCAGCCGCCATAGCAACAACCATAACAGAAGCGAGGGCCAATGAAATAAATTTCTTCATACCTTTTCTCCCTTTCTTTTAAATATTAACAACAAACTGCTACGATTAGCCGGGCAAAAGATTTTTTTACCATCGACTATGACTATATTTTATAGTATAGACTATAAAATGTCAATGTTTTTAGCTAAATATTACAGGAATGATTTCTTTTTAATATTTTAATTGTACAAAAAAAGACGCAATTACAACTTTATATCAAAAAATTTGCATATACGGCGTTTGTTCTGTCTACATAATTATGCATATTATTATCGCGCTTATTTTCCGTAGTAAAATATAGCATACCGCCCGTTTTAGGTCCGCAACGCGGCCGTTGAGGGGTATTTTTCGCATTAAAATCACCCGGCGGCGAATTTTTATTATATTTCAGCGTGTCGAAAAAGTCCTTCGGGACTTTTTCGAGTTTAAATTAAGGCAATAAATCCCTATTTCTGCGAAAAGCCCTGAACTTTGTCAGGGCGCAACTCAGGAGTCCCTTCGACTCCCGAACCCTCCCGCTCACAATGGATTAGTTTTTTGACAGTCTGTTATATTTATGTTGTATCTAATGTTATACCTAATGTTATATTTTAACTTTAATGAATAAATATGCTATAAGCGTAATTATAATGTTGTCATACAAATATTTTTTATAAAAGAATCTTTCACGAAAACCTGCTCATCTCTTTTTTAAGCCGGGATATTATTTTCTTCTCCAGCCTTGATATGTATGACTGCGATATGCCGAGCATATCGGCGACCTCTTTCTGCGTCTTTTCTTTTCCTCCGCTGTTTATGCCGAATCTGAGGCTTATTATTTTCCTCTCCCTTTCGCTCAGCTTGGACAGAGCCCTGCGAAGCAGCGAGCGGTCCACCTCGTCTTCTATGTCCTTATAAATGACGTCCGGATCGGTTCCGAGTATATCCGACAAAAGCAGCTCGTTGCCCTCCCAGTCGACATTGAGCGGCTCGTCGATGGAGACCTCGGTTCTTGTTTTGTTATTTCGTCTTAAATACATAAGTATCTCATTTTCTATGCATCTTGAAGCATAGGTTGCCAGCTTTATCTTTTTTTCCGGCTTAAACGTATTTATAGCCTTTATAAGGCCGATGGTGCCTATGGATATGAGATCCTCGATATTTATGCCCGTATTTTCAAATTTCCTGGCTATGTATACAACAAGGCGCAGATTTCTCTCTATAAGTATGGATTTCGCCTCGATGTCCCTTTCTCCGCCGAGCTCGTCAAGGACGGTCTGTTCCTCTCCAGGGGAAAGAGGCGGAGGGAAAGTGTCGCTCCCGCCTATGTAATATATGTCTCCCCTTCTGCCGAATTTGAAAATCAGGAAATTTTTTATCCTGAGCATTAAAAATTTCAAATAAATCATATATACACTTCCTTATAAAATTATTTCATAATTTATGATCGCGCTGAATCTGCCGCCGTTGTCCAGCTTTCCCATGTAAACGCATACAATGACGTCCTTTTTTTCCAGCTTTCCCTGTCCCGGGACGTCTATTCGCGCCACGTCGGTTTTTATGCCGAGCAAAAGCCCGTTTTTTTCTCCTATGCTTTTGAACGGTATAAGCCTGAGACGGTTTCGTATATCCGTTTCGGCGAACGCTTCAAAAAGACGTACGCTGTCATCCCCTTCCGGCCGAATGTCCGGCAGAATGGATTTTATTGCTTCGTATTCCGCTATGACGACACCCCCTCCGCTCAGCGAGTCTCCCAGGGAATTTCCCGTATCGGCCAGAGCCCGCACCTCCGCCATGCTGTCTCCCATATACAGCTTTATATCAAAATATTCGCTTCGCCCACGGATGATTTTTGAAAACCATTTTTTCCCGAGTTTTATTCCTATGTAAAATACCGCGGAAAAAGCAACAAGCAGCCTGTATGAAAACGCTTCCGCTATGCCATCCGCCGCCTGGCCAAAGGATGAGTACGCCTTCAGCACCATAAGGGAAAACACCGTTCCCGAAGCGGCGAAGGCGAGTATGACCGTCATAAGCGTAAGCTGAAACAGCCTTGCCGCCGATTTTGGCCTGAACGCCGCCGTGACCGATAGGGCGACGGAAAATACCGTAAGCGATACCTGCCCCAGCGTCCCCCTGTAGGGAAAAAACAGAGACAGTATGTACATAAGAGACCCGGCCGCCGCTCCGAGCAGTATGTTTTTTAGGCGTATCCTTTCCCTGAGCAGCATCCCCGCCGCCCAGAGCAGCACGGCGTCCATAAGAAGATTCGCGGCGAATAAAACATCTACATATACAGTCAAAAAAATTCCCCCATAAGATATATCAGATGATAGATCCTTCGGGGGAATTTTTATGTCATTTTATAGTTTTAATGTTCGGCAATTATTTACAAAAGCTCGTCTTTGAATCGTCCGTTCTCGTATATGACAACGCCGTCGGCCAATACCCTGCCGCATTTGGTCATATCGTTTATCATATCCCAGTGGATGGCAGAGTCATTTTTTCCGCCTGCCTCGGGGAATCCGGCGCCCAGAGCCATATGCATGGTGCCGCCTATCTTCTCGTCAAAGAGTATGTTCCTGCTGAAACGCTTTATGCCGTAGTTTGTGCCGAAGGCCACCTCGCCGAGGAACCTGGAGCCCTCGTCCGTATCTATATAGGTCAGGAGCTTTTGAGTCATCTGCTCATCGTCGCAGGACGCCTTTATTATTTTTCCGTTCTCGAATTCCAGCCTTACGTTTTTGAACTCGTTTCCGTTCATCAGTGCCGGATAGCTGAAAGTGATATATCCGTTTACGGAATCCTCAACGGGAGAGGTGAATATCTCTCCGTCCGGGAAATTCTCGTTTCCGCAGCAGTTGATCCATTTTCTGTCCTTTACGGAAAGGGTTATATGGGTATTTTCTGAGAAAATCTCAAGCTCGGAAACTTTGTTGAGACGATCCGCCCATTTCTGCTGGTACTCGGACATTTTTTTCCATTCCGCCACGGGATCGTCCCTGTCTATGAATCCGGCGCCGTAAACAAAGTCCTCGTACTCGTCGAGGCTCATTCCTGCATACTGGGCGTCGCCGTTTAAAGGAAACTGGGTTCCGCACCATCTAAGCTCCCCGTTTCCGGAGCGGGTGTTGTAAATTTTTCTGTTTTCGGAGTTCGCCAGCCTTCTCCTTTTGAGCGTGTCTCCGTCAATGGACGAAAGCGTGCTTACGTTGTCCGTGCCCCAGGCGCTTATCCATACGTCGGCTCGGGCGCATTCCCCGAAGCGGTAGTTTGGCTGCTCTATCTGCTCAGGCTTTCCGTTTTTCAATAAAAACTCATCAAGCTCCGGCATATCCACGAACCACTTTACGTTTCCGCCGGCAAGTATGGCCTGCTTTACGACCTCCTTTATAAACGGTATGGCGCTGTCCTCTCCGGATACGCATACATTGTCGCCGGGCTTTACGCCGGTGGAATATTCGACAAGCACCCTGGCGAGCTTTTCCAATCTCTGATCTTTCATAGTTACCTCCATAGACTGATTTAGATTATCAAATTTTATAAAACCGTGTTTTGATTAAAAACCTTGACATTTTGTCTCTCAATGGATTATTATATCACTTGTACAAAGACTATGACAGGGATTAGTAGATATTATTTTGTTTTTCAGAGAGAAGGCGGACGGTGAAAGCCTTTAAACATATATATCGAACCTGCCCCTCGAGTTCCGCGAAGTAAAAAGCCGCGGCGTTTTCGGCGTTAACGATTTTAAGAGGACGCTTTCGCGTCAAATTGGGTGGCACCGCCAATAACCTTGGTCCCTTTACGCAGGGAACAGGGTTTTTTTATTTTTATCGAAAGGAGAAACAAAATGGCAAAGGATAAGAAGTTTGTTGAGTCCATCACGGACATGGAGGTCGATTTTCCCCAGTGGTATACCGACGTGGTCATAAAGGCCGATCTTGTCGATTATTCCAGCGTCAGGGGCTGTATGATAATAAGACCCTACGGCTACGCTATATGGGAGCTTATTCAGAAGCAGGTTGACAAGAGATTTAAGGAGACGGGACACGAAAACGTATATATGCCCGTATTCATCCCCGAGAGCCTTCTCCAGAAGGAAAAGGATCATGTGGAGGGATTCGCTCCGGAGGTTGCCTGGGTAACGCACGGAGGAGACCAGGAGCTTACGGAAAGGCTTTGCGTAAGACCTACATCAGAGACGCTTTTCTGCGACCATTATAAAAATATAATACATTCATACAGGGATCTTCCCAAGCTCTATAATCAGTGGTGTTCCGTTGTCAGATGGGAAAAGACCACAAGACCGTTCTTAAGAACGACAGAGTTCCTCTGGCAGGAAGGCCATACGGCTCACGCCACGGCGGAGGAGGCCGAGGCCGAGACGATAAGGATGCTCAACCTTTACGCCGATTTCTGCGAGAACGTCCTCGCCATCCCCGTAATAAAGGGACAAAAAACCGAGAAAGAGCGTTTTGCCGGAGCGAAGGCCACATATACAATCGAGAGCCTTATGCACGACGGAAAGGCTCTCCAGTCCGGAACTTCCCACAACTTCGGCGACGGATTCGCCCACGCCTTCGGTATCCAGTATACGGACAAAAACAACGAGCTTAAATACGTTCACCAGACGTCATGGGGAATTTCCACCCGTCTTATGGGCGCTATAATAATGGTTCACGGAGACAACAGCGGACTTGTGCTCCCTCCTAAAATCGCTCCCATTCAGGTAGTAATCATCCCCATCGCTATGCAGAAGGAAGGCGTGCTTGACAAGGCGGCAGAGCTTAAGGACAGGCTTTCCAACTTCCGTGTCAAGGTCGACGACAGCGACAAGTCCCCCGGATGGAAGTTCAGCGAGTATGAGATGAAGGGAGTTCCCGTCCGTCTTGAGGTAGGCCCCAAGGATATCGAGAACAATCAGGTCGTTCTTGCCCGCCGTGACACGGGAGAAAAAATCACCGTTTCAATGGATAATCTTGAGGCTGAGGTCGAAAAGCTCCTTGACGACATCCAGAAGAACCTCCTTATCAAGGCAAGGGAGAGACGCGACTCCAAGACTACCGTAGCCACGGATATGGAGACATTCGAGAAAAATCTCAACGAGAATCCCGGATTCGTTAAGGCTATGTGGTGCGGAGACCGCGCATGCGAGGACGCCATCAAGGAAAAGACCGGCGCCACATCCAGATGTATGCCCTTCGAGCAGGAGCATCTTTCAGACAAATGCATCTGCTGCGGCAAGGAAGCCAAATATATGGTTTATTGGGGAAGAGCGTACTAATAAAATTAAATCAAACAAGAGCCCCGATATTCGGGGCTTCAGACTGTCAAAAAACTAATCCATTGTGAGCGGGAGGGTTCGGGAGGGTAAGACCCTCCCGAGTTTATTCCGCAGGCGGAATTCATTTCCGCCGAGGAAAATCCCGTATTTCTGCGCCCTGACAAAGTTCAGGGCTTTCCGCAGAAATAGGGATTT
>CAJFHC010000035.1:0-40781 GCA_904378045.1 Candidatus Metalachnospira gallinarum
GGGGAGCTTTTTAAGAGAACTGAGGCCCGGTGGTCAAGCGGTTAAGACACGGCCCTTTCACGGCTGTAACCCGGGTTCGATTCCCGGTCGGGTCATTAATATAATGCCGATGTGGCTCAATTGGCAGAGCAGCTGACTTGTAATCAGCAGGTTAACGGTTCGAGTCCGTTCATCGGCTTATGAATTTATTTCACCATGGGTCTTTAGCTCAGTTGGTTAGAGCATCCGGCTCATAACCGGACGGTCCTGGGTTCGAGTCCCCGAAGACCCACTTTAAAAATTTATATATGGCTCAGTAGCTCAGTTGGTTAGAGCGCCGGCCTGTCACGCCGGAGGTCGAGGGTTCGAGCCCCTTCTGAGTCGCCATTTGGGAGTGGAGAGCATCTGCCTTACAAGCAGAGGGTCATAGGTTCGAGCCCTATAACTCCCATTTTTTTGTCCTTTTTTAAGGACTTTTTTTATTCCTGTATTTTCATTTGATTTTTTTCGCTTGATATGATATCGTATATATATCTTTTTGACCGATTTATATTTTTTAGTCATAGAAGGTGAAAGCATGGCAGTACCGTTTAGCAAATCAAAGAGGGACGAGATCGCTGAAAAGCTCAAGGAAGGAGCAAGGATTTTCGCATCTCAGAAAGGTATGAAAAAAACATCCGTTGACAGCCTTGTGGAGTATGCGGGCATATCAAAGGGAGCATTTTATAATTTTTACGGTTCAAAAGATGAGCTTTTTCTTGAGGTCGTCGAGGATTGGCATACGGACATATATGGAATGGCATTGGATTGCATACTTGAGAAGAACGGCCAGCCGAACGCGAATCGTGCGGCAAAGGCGGTTTATGAAGCCTGCCGTATGATGGCTGAAAATGGTATAATGAGATTTATAAAAAACGATTTGCCGCAGCTTTTGGATAGTATAAACGGAAGCGAGCTTATGGAGAGATATCATGGAGACGATATACACATAAAAGAAGTAATAAAATACTCAGGGTTAAGTCTTTTGATTACGGACGACGAGGCCGTCGACATTATTAAAAATCTTGCCTTTTGTGTATTAAATTCAGGTACGGACAGCTTTTGGCACGCCTATAAAATAATAGTCAACAGTGTTTGCAAATACATAGTTAAATAATAAATAAGGGTGAAAAGCTAATTAAAGCGATTTACCCTTTTATCAATGTTGTCTATGCGAAGCAGCGACGTTTAAGATCTATATATTTTTCCGTCTAAATCAGGCAGTTTTCTCCGCCGGAGGAATGACTGTTGCCGTACCGTCAACAACGATCTCGTTATGCTGGTTCCTGCAAACGGTGCGTATTTTAGCCACATCAAATTTGCTTTTTGCTTCGATTTCGTTTATTTCCAGCTCAACAGTCACTGTGTCGCCTATTTTTACCGGCTTGAGAAATCTTATATCCTGGCTGAGATATGTTGTTCCGGGACCGGGAAAGTACATACCTATAACACCGGAAATAACGCCGGCGCTTATCATGCCATGGGCGATTCGCTCGCCGAAAATTGTACCTTTCGCATATTCGTCGTCAAGATGAAGAGGGTTTTTATCGCCGGTAACTTCGGCAAACATAAGGACGTCATTATCGGTTATTGTTTTTTTCAATTCATAAGAGTCGCCAACTGATAAATTTTTTGCCATAGAAGATTCCTCCTTAATATGCTTTCCTGCCGGCCGGGTCGTAGTTTTTTATGATTTAAGTATAATTAAACCGCGCCGGTATGTAAAACATATAAAATTCATCATGGCTATGAAAAAAAGGAATAGTGTTACTTCGGCGGATTACTTTGCCGCCGAGCATTCCGTTTTGGAAAGTTCGATAAAAGACTTTATGATTTTTGAAACATATTTGTCTTTTTTCATTATTATGGCTATATTCCAGGAGAATTTGGGATCTTTTAAACTGACAAGCTTTATTTTGTCCGAGTTGAACCTCCTGAGTATAGGCTTTGGAAGTATGGCCACGCCCTGATCAAGAGATACCATTTCGGCTATAAAATCCCACTGGGAACTTTCGCAGACTATATTTGGCTCAAAACCGGAAACAAGACAGATTGATCTTATCTGATCGTAAAGCATAAAGGTTTTATTAAGAGATATAAACCTTTCGTTTTTAAGCATTTTGAAACCAACTTCATCATATTGTGCCAAAGGGTGGCTTTTATTCACCAGCAGCACGTTTTCCGCGGTGATTATTGGAGTTATGCTGAAATCTTCACCGGAGACAGGCTGTATTACGACCCCGGCGTCCACCTCGCCGTCCAGCACCCATTTTTTAATGGTGTTTGCTCCGGCCTCGGTTATCTTAAGATCAACGCCGGGGTACATTTCCCTGAATTTGTGAATGATCGACGTGAAATACGCCGTTCCGATTACCGGCGGTATGCCGACTGAGATCTGCCCCTGCTCTATGCCAAGACTATCATATAGACTGTCCAGCTCCTCGTTTATTTTTTTAAGGGATATAAGGCCTCTTTGATAAAGTATCTCGCCTTCGGGCGTCAGTTTAAAATGGTTTACCGTACGGTCGATAAGATTTACGCCAAGCTCCGACTCCATAGCTTTCACGGTCTTGCTGAGTGCGGACTGGCTTATATACAAATTGGCGGCCGCCTTTGTAAAGTTTTTCATTTTAGCTATTTCCAAAAAATATGTAAGCTGTTTCAGGGTCATATTACCGGCCTCCTTATTATAAAAAAGGTGAGGATCGTCTATACGGCCTCACCCGGATATGCATTACAATAAAAGTACTGCGGCGATATTGAAATATATAAGCAGCGATACCGCGTCAACGACAGTTGTGATGAGAGGACCGGCCATAATGGCAGGGTCGAAACCGACTCTTTTAGCCAGCATGGGAAGGGTACAGCCGATGGCTTTGGCAACAACGACAACAACCGCCATTGTAACCGACACGGCTATATTTACGGCAATGCTCACGCTGTCAAAGAAGAACAGTCTCGCGAAATTTACGGCGCCAAGGGCTATGCCGCACAGAATGCCGACTCGGACTTCTTTCCATATTACCTTAAATATATCCTTCATCTCGATCTCGCCAAGGGCCATACCACGAATAATAAGAGTAGAAGCCTGTGAACCGGAATTTCCTCCGGTACCGGTAAGTATGGTCATATATGCCGAAAGGGCGAGCACAGTCGTCAGAACATATTGATAACGGCTTATTATAGCCGCTGATATGGTTCCGGAGATCATAAGCACCAGAAGCCAAGGAAGTCTGTTTTTTGTAAGGGTCGTTACGCTTGTCTTAAGATATTCGTCCTCGGAAGGAAGGAGGGCTGCCATTTTCTCAAAGTCCTCGGTGTTTTCCTGATCGATGACGTCCATAATATCGTCAACGGTTATGATACCTACGAGACGGCCCTCGTTGTCCACAACGGGCAAACTGATGAAGTTGTAGTTTTTGAATATCTCGGCTACCTCTTCCTGGTCATCAAGGGTCTTAACATATATGACCCTGTCCTCCATAAGATTTTTAACGACCTCGTCATCTTTGGCGAGTATCAATGTTCTGAGTGGAAGTATTCCCATAAGAACTCTTTTGCTGTTTACGACGTAGCAGTTGTATATGGTCTCCTTGTCAACGCCAGTGGCCCTTAACTGCTCCATAGCGCGTTTGACGGTCATATCCTCGTGGAACTGAACGAACTCAATGGTCATAATGCTTCCGGCCGAGTTGTCCGGATAATTAAGGAACTGATTTATAAGAGCCCTTTTCGACTCATCGGCGTTGCGGAGCACCTTTGTCACGAGGTTAGCGGGCAGCTCCGAAAGAAAGTCCACCGTATCGTCTATGAACATTTCGTCGACGATGTTGCGGATCTCATTGTCACTGATTGATTTTATCAGGTGCTCCTGAAGGTCGTAATCCATATAACTGAACGCCTCAGCGGCGTTGTCCTTCGTAAGCAGACGGAAAACTATCAGCTTTTTATCATCCGGGAGCAGCTCGAAAAATTCGGCGGCGTCGTATGAATTGAGCTCGTTTACCTCATATTTCAGCTCTTTTATATTGCCTTCCCTGAGAAGGTCAAGGAGCTTTTCGTATAAAACTTCGGTATTATCCAATTTAAGCACCCCTTCTCTGCCGTAAAAAAACGGCTGAATTTTTGGTTCAGACCGTGGTCAAAGAAAAAGCAAATAAAAGAACTACCGATAACTATACAGTCCTGATAACCGGCTGTATCGGCAGAATTTTTACGGGCTTTTCACGGCCTGGAAATATTAAAACGTTATACAATGGAATATCATCCGGCAAGCCAACATTGTCCATAAAAATCCCACCTCCGTCATAAAATAATCATTTACGGTAAAAGCGGTATAAACCGCGCCCGTCTATTATTAGTATATGCGTTTTAAAAGTTAACGTCAAATAAAATTCTTGTATAAAAATTAAAAAGACGGAATTAAATCCGCCTTTTTAAAAAATCTTCGGATATGTTTTTAACATATCGTCTGTTTCTCAGATTTTGAATACATCAGTCTTATCCGTCTTTTCCCAAGGCAGGTCAAGATCGCTTCTTCCGAAATGTCCGTAAGCGGCAACCTGTTTGTAAATTGGTCTTCTTAAATCAAAATTCTTGATTATTGCGGCAGGACGGAGGTCAAAATTGTCCTGAACGAGCTTTGTGATCTCCTCATCGGATATTTTTCCCGTTCCGTATGTATTTATGAGTATGGAAACAGGTTTTGCCACACCAATGGCATAGGCAAGCTGTACTTCGCATTTTTTCGCGATGCCGCTTGCGACGATGTTTTTAGCCACATAACGAGCCGCATAGCAGGCTGAACGGTCTACCTTTGTGGGATCCTTTCCGGAGAAAGCTCCGCCGCCATGGCTGGCATATCCGCCGTATGTGTCAACAATTATCTTTCTTCCTGTAAGTCCGCTGTCGCCCTGGGGTCCGCCTATAACAAAACGTCCGGTAGGGTTGATATAGTATTTTGTCTTGTCGTTGAGAAGCTCGGCGGGAATAACTGCCTTGATGACCTTCTCTATCATATCTTCCCTTATCTGCTCCTGAGTAACATCGGGATCATGCTGTGTTGAAATTACAACGGTATCAACGGCAACGGGCTTGTCGTCCTCATATAATACCGTTACCTGAGATTTTCCGTCGGGTCTGAGATATGAGAGGGTTCCGTTCTTTCTGACTTCAGCGAGCTTTCTTGTAAGCGCATGAGCCAGATGTATGGGCATGGGCATATAATCGTCGGTCTCGTCGCAGGCAAAACCGAACATCATTCCCTGGTCTCCGGCTCCGGTGTCAAACTCGCTGTTATCCTCTCCGGTCTTGTTTTCGAGAGCCTTGTCAACGCCCATAGCTATGTCGGGAGACTGGCCGTGTATTGACGTAATAACGGAGCAGGTGTCGCAGTCGAAGCCGTATTTGGCTCTGTCATAGCCTATTTCCCTTACGGTGTCTCTGACGATCTTTTCGATGTCTACGAACGCGTTTGTGGTTATCTCGCCCATTACAAAAACGATTCCCGTGGTCGTTGTAGTTTCGCAGGCGACTCTTGACATGGGATCCTTCTCAAGAAGGGCGTCAAGTATGGCGTCCGAGATCTGGTCGCACATTTTGTCGGGATGTCCTTCCGTTACGGATTCGGAAGTAAATAATCTTCTTGCCATTTTTATGATCTTCCTTTCACTTTTAGAGGGTAAAAGAAAAGGCCCCTAAAGGAATTCGATTATCGAAAACCCCCGCAGGGCCTGTTTTTTATAAAACTTATCTTCCGCGAAAATCGCGGGGGAATTGGCACCGTGCGCATGCCGGTTGCCGGGTTTCACAGGGCCCTGTCCCTCTACCACTCTTGATAAGATATTTTATATGATTCCTGCACATTATATAATATAAAGGTAACTATGTCATTACCCAAATACATCAAAGTGTCAGGAATTTATTCATTTTTGCCTTTATGACTTAAGGAAGATCTGTTTTTCATATTAAAAGCCAGCCCTATTATCATAATTACAGCATAAACGACAAGATAGTGAAGAACCGTTCCCGTGCCATGGGAAAGGAATGCGGCGTAAATCATAAAGGCGCTTCCGACTATGGAAAGAGCCGGAGCGACAAAACGATTGAATGGATTAAAGCTCCTTTCCTTTACGATTATCATAAAAAATATTGGTATATACATGGCGTAGAGCGTAACTATCGGAAGCTCCGACGAGTCAAAGCAGAAGGCTCCGAACCACGGTGTTTCTGCAAGGTTGGCTCCGTAATAGTAAAACAGCCATCCGCAGCATATCATAAGGCCGATAACGGCTGAGTTTGTCGGCATTTTAGTCTTGTCGTCAACGGAGGCGAATATTTCTGGCGCTGGGCCGTCGTTTCTTGCGGCGAGGGAGTAAAGCCCTCTGACGCTGGAAAGCATAAGGCCGTTGAGCGTGCCAAAGCAGGATATTACAACGAATACCATAAGAAGCGTTCCGCCGTATACGCCGAATATGTTGGAGAAAGCCGTCATAACGCCGGTTTCGCCGCCGGATATCATGGTAAGGTTGTCCGCCGCTCCGGCAAGTCCGACATAATAGAGTATATAGATTATGGCGATGATAGCGGCTCCGCCAAGCAGGGCGATGGGAAGATCTCTTTTGGCGTTTTTAAGCTCGGAATTTATGGATGTGGCGAATATCCAGCCCTCATAGGCAAAGGCCGAGGCCACGACCGCCGTAAGCAGAGGACTGGCAACGGGCACATAATCAGGCTTGACAGCCACGATCTCGGCGGCAGACGGAACGAATGTAAAGTTATGCGCAGTCATACCGCTTTTTACGCCCATAACCGTTCCTATTATACCCATAAGAAGCAGGGGTATGAGCTTTATTATTGTCGTAGACACCTGAACCTTTCCAGCCAGGCGGGGAGAAAGGGCGTTGATGGCATAGCTCAGGCAGAGATAAAACGCGGCTATGGTCATACAGGTTCCGCCGACAACATCGGAAATGCCAAGGACAATGCAAGTATATCTTGCGGTCACCCAGGCGAGAACGGATGTCAGAGCCGGAGAAAAAATAACGGATACGAACCATCCGACAAAATAGGCGTAACGCTTCCCGACAACGGTTTCAGCGTAGTCTATTATACCGTTGACTTTTTCGTATTTTGAAGCCATAAGGGAGAACGTATAGGAACATATAAGCATGATCAGCGCGCCAATGAACCAGGCCAATATGGCCGTAGAAAGATCTCCGCCGGTTGCCGTAAGTATTTTTTCGGCCTTAAAGAACACGCCGCTTCCTATGACTATGCCGACGACAAGACATATGGCTGTCACCAGCCCGTAATGCTTTTCAAGTTTGTTGTTTTCCATCAAACGCTCACCTTCCTCTTCAAAACCTGAGTTAATATAGTATTTACAGATAGTGTGTCATATATTTAATTTATAACAATTATAATTTATACGTCAAACGCGGTCAACAGGAACGGCCGTGATTCTTGACGCAAAAGTCGGTATTTGATATAATCAACTGAATCGGGCTCGGAAAACCGGGACTCTTATTTGAATCTGGAGGGACTGTCGTAAATGGGTTTGCTTGAACTTTTCATACTGGCTGTGGGGCTTTCCATGGACGCCTTTGCCGTATCTATATGCAAAGGGCTTTCTCTGAAAAAGACCACATTCAAAAATTCCGCCACGGCGGGAATATATTTCGGAGGATTTCAGGCGCTTATGCCCTTTATCGGATATATGCTCGGAGTCAATTTTCAGTCGTTCATAGAAAATGTGGATCACTGGATAGCCTTTGTCCTTCTTTGCGTCATAGGAGCGAATATGATAAGGGAGGCCGGAGAAGCGGAAGAATGTTCGTCGTCCATGGGAGTCAGGGAAATGCTCCCTCTGGCTGTAGCTACAAGCATCGACGCCCTTGCCGTGGGAGTCACGTTTGCCTTTTTGAAGGTGGATATAATACCGGCCATTACGCTTATAGGACTTACGACGTTTGCCTTCTCGGCGGCCGGAGTGAAGATAGGAAGCGTATTCGGGGGAAAATACAAATCCGCCGCGGAAAGAGCCGGCGGAATAGTGCTCATAATTATCGGAACGAAAATACTTTTGGAGCATCTGGGAATACTGCTCTGATACATATTGTCCTCAGTCTTTTTATAAAGGCAGGGGACTTTTTTATTGACAGAAAAAATAGCTTGGTATATACTCTTTTTGTCTCAAATGATACAAAAACGGGTGATTTGGTGAAGACAACAGACATTGAAACAAGGAAAAAATATATTCCGGCGCTTAAAAGGAATTTCCTTTTTAAAGGAGCTGAAGATTATCCGGAAACGCTTTTAAACTCGGCGAAGGCGGAATGGCTGTCTTTTGAAAAGGGAGAAGTCATATACGACTATGACGACTATAAAAACTGTCTGGCGATAATACTGAAAGGGAAGGTGTCCGTCGTAAAGGGCAAGAATCACGGCTCTCTGTTCAACACTCTTAAGGCGGGAGAGGCGTTCGGAGGGGCGATCCTTTTTGGCGACGGCCCGTTTATTGCCTGCGTGAGCGCCGAAACCGCCAGCGACATATTATTTATACCTTCGGATGTAATGAAATCGCTTATGGCCGTTTCCGAGCGTATAAATATGAATTATATTTGTTATCTCACCGATTCGCTTAAGTTTCTCAACGAGAGGCTTGAGATATTTTCCGCCGGAGGAGCCTATGAGAGGACGGCGAGATATCTGAAAATAAAATGCCGTCCCAACGGAGACGGCGTTCCCTGCGCGGAAGGGATAAATCTTTCGTCCCTCGCCGAATATCTGTCCGTGGGCAGAGCAACCCTCTACAGGATACTTGGAGGGCTCGAGGAAAGGGGAATAATCAAAAAAGAAGGAAGAAAAATATATTTAATAAAAGGAGAGGAATTATGAAAAAAATATTTTTATATACGGCGGCCGCTTTAGCGGCGGTATCGTTGCTTGGCGGATGTTCTTCCGGAGAAGGGTCGCAGATAAATGTCGGCGTGCTCAAAGGGCCGACTGGAATAGGAGCCGTTGAGCTGATGAAAAAGAGCTCTGAGGGAAAGACGGAAGGAAACTATAACATATCCGTGGCCAACGCCGCCGATGAGATAAACGGCAAAATAGCCAAGGGAGAGCTGGATATAGCCGCCGTCCCGACAAATGTGGCTCCCGTTCTGTACAACAAGGACAACGGCGCTTATTCCGTTTTGGCGGTAAATACTTTGGGGGTGCTCTATGTTCTTGAAAACGGGAATACAATAAACAGCGTTTCGGATCTGTCCGGAAAGACCGTGTATATGGCCGGACAGGGAGCCGTTCCCGAATATGTTATGGAATATATACTTGAGGAAAACGGTATCGATGACACGGAAATAGTATTTATGACAGAGCATGCCGAGGCGGCTGCCGCCCTTGCCGATGGAAGAGCGGACATAGTCGTCCTGCCGGAGCCCAATGTGACGGCGGTAATGATGCAGAACGAAAATGCGAGGATCGCCCTTGATTTGACTGAGGAATGGAAGGCCGTAAGCGGAAACGATATGGCGATGGGATGCATCATAGCGAGAAAGGATTTTATCGAGGCCAATCCGGAAGCCGTGGAGACCTTCCTTGACGAGTATGAAGACAGCATAGAATATGTTAACGAAAACATAAAGGACGCGGCAGTTCTTGTCGAGGAAAGCGGAATAATGGCTTCGGCGGCCGCCGCCGAGAAGGCCATACCTAACTGTAATATAGTATATATCGACGGAGAGGATATGGAAAAGGTGTTAAACGGCTTCTATGAAGTGCTTTATGAGGCCGAGCCGAAGTCCATAGGAGGAAGCCTGCCGGGAAAGGACTTCTATTATAACGGGGACAGCTATGACGTGGATTAAAAGGGCAGGTGTTATCCTGTTCTGGCTCGCGGTTTGGCAGGCGGCCTATATGCTCATAGGCTCGGATATTATTTTCGCCTCTCCCGCTGATACGATAGCGGCGCTTGTCAGGCTTATGGGAACCGGTGAATTTTACGCCGTTATAGGACTGTCATTTTTGAGAACCGCCGCCGGCTTTCTTGCCGGAGCTTTGACGGGATTTGTGCTTGGCGGCCTTGCGGCAGGCATTGGTACCGCTAAAGCTCTTTTAAAGCCTGTCATAGACATTGTCAGGGCGGCGCCTGTGGCGTCGTTCATCATATTGGCGCTGGTATGGATTAAAACCGGTTTTATTCCGGTGTTCATATCATTCCTTACGGTCACGCCAATTGTCTGGAGCGCGGTGCTTACGGGGCTTGACAATACGGATCTAAAGCTGCTTGAAATGGCCAAAGTGTTTGAGTATTCACGGATAACGAAAATAAGGAAGCTGTATATCCCGACTCTTATCCCTTACATCAAGACGGCGATGGTCACGGGGGCGGGATTCGCGTTCAAAAGCGGAGTCGCGGCGGAGATAATAGCCTCGCCGGAGCTTTCCATAGGACGCAGCCTTCAGGAGGCGAGGATATATTTTGAGACGGCGGAGCTTCTGGCATGGACGGCCGTCATAATAGTTTTGAGTATGATTTTCGAGAAGCTGCTCATACGGGCGGTCGGGAGGAAAAATGTTTGAGATGACCGGCATAGCTAAAAGCTATGGAGACAGGAAGATATTGGACGGCGTTGAGCTTAACGTCAGGGAAGGCGAGCCCGTGTGCCTTTTTGGGCCCAGCGGATGCGGGAAAACTACTCTGCTCAGCATAGCCGCGGGATTGACCATCCCTGACGAGGGAAAAATAATAAACGGAAAAAAGAGCGTGTCCTGCGTGTTTCAGGAGGACAGGCTCCTGCCATGGTGTACCGCGGGGGAAAACATAATGATCTCAGCGAGAAACAGGAAAGCCGCGTCGGCTATGACGGAGGCCGCCGGCCTTTGCGAATATCTGGACTACTATCCGAATGAGATGAGCGGGGGAATGAGAAGAAGAACGGCGATCGCGAGGGCCGCCGCCTTTGACGGAGACATATATATCCTTGACGAACCGTTTACCGGCATAGATGACGAGAGAAAAGAAAAAATATGCGTTTGTCTGAGAAAACTCGTTAGGAATAAAATATGCCTTATGGCCTCCCATGACATAAGAGACGCGGAGCTTATGGGCGCCGGAATATTAAAAATATTTTAATATTATTAATAATTATTATTGACTAATATCTGTTATCTGATAAAATATATTTGGGTGATTTTATGAACAGAAAGCAAATAGCCATATATGAAAAAAGAGGCTACGACAACGCCGTGTTCGCCACGGGTTACAGCAAGGAAAAGGCTGACGAGTGCGTTAAGAGCATATATGAAGCGTACAGAAAAAAACTTCTTGAGGACGGATATTACGGTTACGGAGAAAACAGGAACGTCCCCTCTTCCATAGAGGACGATGAGAAAATCAATTATATAGATCTTATAAAGGACGTGGATTTTTCGGATAAAAGAAGTCCGTTTTATAAGGAGCTTACAAAAGACGAATTCAATTTTATGGAAAAATACGTTGTGTACGGCAAACACCTTCTTCAGGAAGGAAAAATAAACGAAAGATGCGTGTATACGAAGGAGACGGAAGCGTATAAGGATCTTTGCAAAAATATAGTCGGTCAGGAGGAAATGAAGGAGACGCTCTGCAAGCTGGGAGCGGTGTTCTCTTACAGCCAGAAAAGAAGGCTCTATGACCTGAATACCGCCGAGATACATAAGGTCTTTGCCTTCATCGGACCTCCGGGAACGGCCAAGACAACTGCGGCAAGATATTTTGCGAGAATGATGAGCGAGGAGGGCGTTTTAAGCGGACACAGGATAGCCTATGTCACGGGAACGCAGCTCAAGGCAAAATATGTTGGACAAACTGCGGCAAGAGTACATGACATTTTTATGGACAATGATATAATAATAATTGACGAGGCATATTCCCTTGTCAATTACAATGAAACGTCAAGAACGGACAGCTTTTCACAGGAAGCGCTGGCGCAGCTCTGTATAGAGGTCGAGGATCACAGCCATGATAAGCTTATAATTTTCGCAGGCTACGGCGGAGACATCGATGATAAGCACAATAAAATGAAAAAATTCCTCGACGAGAATCCCGGTATAAGCAGCCGTATAACCTTTACGGTCAATTTCTCATCCTATGACGAGAAGGAAATGCTGGACATTTTCGAGCTTCTTGCGAGAAACGCGAATTACAGGCTTGAGGACGGATGGAGGGACATACTTAACGAGTTCTTCCTTGAAAGGATACACGCTCCAAACTTTGGAAACGGACGAGAGGCAAGAAGACTCCTTGAGCATTGTATGTCAATAGCGGCTCAGAGATATATAGAGTGGGAAAGAACCCTCCCTACCTTTGCCAGCGAAGGCGAGAGAGAAAAGGAGGAAGTCTCAAGGCTCACTCTGCTTACCTGCGACGATCTCAGGGCGGCTGTCAGGGAATTCCTCTACGCGGAGAGCGTTATAAGAGGAAGAGACAACTAAACGGTTTAACAAAGGAGGATTTTATGAAAGCTTTTACCTATTATATGCCGGCAAAGGTCATTTTCGGCAGAAACTGTATTATTGAAAACAAAGAGGCTTTCCTTGGACTTGGAAAGAAGGCTCTTATATTCACCGGAAGGCACTCAGCAAAGGCGAACGGCTCACTCAAAGACGTGGAGGACGCTCTGGACGCCGTTGGAATAGGACATGTGCTTTTTGACGAGGTAGAGGAAAATCCTTCTCTTGAAACGCTTGAAAAGGCCGCTGCCATCGGAAAAAAGGAAGGGGCTGACTTTGTTATAGGCATCGGCGGAGGTTCGCCCATGGACGCCGCCAAGGGAGCGTCATTCCTTATCGCAAATGATGGAATGACGGCCGAAATGCTCATGCAGGAGGGAAGCTACAGGCATGTTCCCATCGTGGAGGTGGCAACGACCGCCGGAACGGGAAGCGAGACGACCCAGTACGCCGTATTTACTCTGCATAAACAGGGAACAAAAAACGGAGCCGTACAGAAGGCGTTTGCGGACGTCGCTTTCCTTGACGCGAAATATACGGAGAGCCTTTCCGATAAGGTAACTGTAAATACGGCCATCGATGCCCTTACTCACCTTATCGAGGGATATACATCAAAAAAATCAAACTTCCTTGGAGATCTTATGGCAGAGGACGGAATGAGGATATTCGCGGAATGTATCCCCGCCATAAGAGAGCTTAAATTTACTCCGGAAATAAGGGAGAAACTTATACTTATGTCCACAATCGCCGGAATCGTAATAGCTCAGGCCGGAACGTCTCTTCCCCATGCCTGCGGATATATGCCCACATATGAGAAGCACATACCCCACGGAAGAGCCAACGCCATATTCACAAGGGCTTATCTTGAGCTTTTCCCCGATCAGACAAAGACAAACAATATCCTCAGAATACTCGGATTCAACAGTCTTGAGGAACTCAATGGCTTCTTTAAAGAAGTGCTCGAGCCCAGAGAGGAATTTACGGAGGCGGATGTGGAGAGATATACGGACGCACTTATGGCTACTCCCGGAAAATTAGCGCTCCATCCCTATCCTCTTACAAGGGAGGATATATACGGTCTCTATAAAAAGAGTCTGATATTATATTGATTATGAGAACTATTAAAATACGATAAACGAATTAAAAATCGGCAAATGCTGAACGGGTCGGCTCCGTTATGGAGCTCGGCCCGTTTTTTGGATAATGCGCATCAAAAGATTAATTTTTTTGTAATATTATTTGAATTGAACTTGCATGCAATATATGGTATTCTTGTATTGTATGATAATCTGGTGGTAATATTATTTTTTGTCGGGGAAAATCATATTCCACTGACTGCATACGGAAATGGCAAAGCATAATAAAAGGGGGTGAAACTATGATAAAAAAGATATTCAGATATGTTATAACGCTTGTTGTTATGACGATTGCGGTGGGTCTTTTATACGCTCTTTATAATCATAATATCTGGGGGATACAGCAATATGTCGCCGACTACGCGGTTATCCTTTTCGGAGTTTTTATCGGAATCATTTATTTTATATTATTCTCTGACGTTGCCGCTGACGCCATAATGAAACAGCTTGGAGTAGCTGAGGTCAAGCTTGTGAAAATGGATATCAAGGAGCTTATAATGGCTGTTTTAGGCGTTGTGACGGGACTTATAATAGCCAACCTCATAGGCGTGGCAATAAACGGCTACGGAATAGTCGGAACCGGAATAACGGTTATATTAAACATAACCCTTGGAGTTCTGGGCTACAGAGTCGCTACAAAAAAGAGGGACGAGCTGGAAATGCCGATACTTAAGGCAAACCAGAACAAGTCGTACCCGGGCAGGCCGAAAATACTTGATACCAGCGTTATAATAGACGGCAGGATACTTGATCTTTTAAGGACGGGATTCATAGAAGGAAAAATAATTATACCGACCTTTGTTTTAGACGAGCTCAGGCATATCGCGGACTCGTCCGACGCCCTTAAGAGAAACAGGGGCAGGAGAGGTCTTGATATACTTAACGAGATACAGAAGCAGCTCGATATTCCCGTTGTTATCAAGGAGTTCAACATCAAGGAAAAGATAGAGGTCGATTCCAAGCTGCTTAAAATGGCGGAAAAAATGGACGCCTATGTGGTAACAAACGACTACAACCTCAATAAAGTGGCCGAGGTTAGGGGAGTTAAGGTGCTTAACATCAACGAGCTTGCCAACGCCGTCAAGCCCATGCTCCTTCCGGGAGAAGAAATGACAGTTACAATAATAAAGGCCGGAAAGGAAAACGGGCAGGGCGTCGCTTACCTGAACGACGGAACGATGATAGTTGTCGAAGGCGGAGCGAAGCGAATAGGAGATACGCTTGAGGTCGTTGTGACCAGCGTTTTGCAGACTTCAGCCGGAAGAATGATATTTACCAGAATAAAGAGTGAGTAACGACATGGAAAGAGAAACTATATTTTGCTCCGCGGTCATTGTGGCCGCCGGAAGCGGAAAAAGAATGGGAGCCGACAGGCCGAAGCAGTTTCTTGAACTGTGCGGAAAAACGATAATCGAGCGAACAGCCGCTGTTTTCAGCGGCTGTAAACTTATAGACGAAATTATCATAGTGTCCTCTGCGGAGGGCATCCGTGAGTGCGAAAATCTGCTTGGAAACATAAAAAAGAATATAAAATATGTCGTCGGCGGAAAAGAAAGATACGACTCGGTGTATAACGGCATCAGAGCCGTTGATCCATCCTGCGGAGTTATTGTCATCCATGACGGAGTGAGACCGTTTGTAACCGAAAAAATGATAGAGGACTCTATCGAATACGCCATGCGGTACGGAGCCTGTGTCTGCGCCGTAAAAAGCAAGGACACGGTCAAAATATGCAAAGCGGACGGTTTCGTGGATCATACGCCGGACAGGGAGCTTGTTTATAATGTTCAGACTCCGCAGACATTCAGAAGGGATATAATAGAAAGGGCGTATAGAACAGCTTTTGAAAGGGGCGTTTTCGGCACGGACGACGCTTCGCTGGCGGAAAACTGCGGAATACCGGTCAGGATCATTGAGGGCAGCTATGATAATATAAAAATAACTACGCCTGATGACCTTGTGGTTGGAGAAAAAATATTGAATGGAGGCGGCGGAAATAAAAACAGTTGATATATATACCGACGGAGCGTGTTCCGGAAACCCGGGAAGCGGCGGATACGGCGTCGTTCTCCTTTATAACGGAGCGAGGAAGGAGCTTTCGGCGGGCTACAGGCTGACGACAAACAACCGTATGGAGGTGCTTGCCGTCATAAAAGGGCTGGAATGCCTTAAGGAAAAATGCAGGGTCAACCTCTACAGCGATTCAAAATATGTGGTTGACGCCGTAAACAAGGGCTGGGCAAAAAAATGGCAGTCAAACGGCTGGAGAAAGGCAGACAAGACGAGGGCTCTCAATGTAGATCTTTGGGAGAGGCTTTTAAGCCTTCTGGAAATGCATGAAGTGAAATTTATATGGGTAAAGGGCCACGCGGATAACAGGGAAAACGAAAGGTGCGATTTTTTGGCCAGAAGCGCGATAGAAAGCGGAAATTTAATAGAGGACAAAAATTACAGCGCCGTTTGATTAAATGTGTCGGATTGGGTCTGTTAAAAAATGGATAAACATCGTCAAATCAAACAAATATTTATTGACACCCATTTTAAATTATGTTATCCTTCATTTGTAACAATTTCCACTGCCGCTGACGCGGCGCTTTATTTACTTTAGTAGGAGGACACAAAGAATGAAAAAAGGTACAGTAAAATGGTTCAATGCGGAAAAAGGTTTCGGTTTCATTTCCGTACCCGGCGAGGACGACGTATTTGTACACTTCTCAGCTATCCAGGCAGATGGATATAAGACTCTTGAAGAGGGCCAGGAAGTTGAGTTTGAAGTAGTGCAGGGCGCTAAGGGACCTCAGGCCGCAAACGTAGTAAAGGCTTAATCTTAGTATTAGTATCCAAACTGTGAAAACAGGTTTTTTGAATATATATATTAATAGGTTATGCAGACGCCTCCCGTTTAACGGGAGGCGTCAGACTGTCAAAAAACTAATCCATTGTGAGCGGAAGGGTTCGGGAAACGAAGCGTTTCCTGAGTTTAATCCGCAGGCGGAATTCATTTCCGCCGAGGCTGACAAAGTTCAGGGCTTTCCGCAGAAATAGGGATTTATTGCCTTAATTTAAACTCGAAAAAGTCCCAAAGGACTTTTTCGACACGCAGACGCCTCCCGTTAAACGGGAGGTGTTTTTTGATGTCCGTTTTATGCCCGAGGGCGGCGGGAAGAACGTATCAAAGCCGGTCAAAAAGGGAAGTATTATATGAGTTAATAGTTTGAGAGAAAAATGTCTATTCACAGCCTTTGCCGAAAGCGGCCTTTGGTCAGAATTTGAGGCATTAGCGCCAAAATGGAGCGCATAAATGTGTGATTTATACTATTTTTGCCCTCAAGTCTCAAAAAATATCATAAAATAATACATGTCATATTTGCTTGATAATAGTACGCCAAGATGCTAAAATAATTCAGTTAGGTTGTTGTAAATTGACATTTTGAAGGAGCAGCATACATGAAAAAAGTAAGAGAAGATGTTAGAAATATAGCAATAATAGCCCATGTAGATCATGGCAAGACTACGCTTGTGGATGAGCTTCTTAAACAGAGCGGCACATTCAGGACAAATCAGGTCGTGCAGGAAAGAGTAATGGATTCCGGCGATATCGAGAGGGAGAGAGGAATCACCATCCTTTCAAAAAATACATCGGTGCATTATAAAGACATTAAAATAAATATTATAGATACGCCAGGACATGCCGATTTCGGCGGAGAGGTGGAGCGTGTGCTTAAGATGGTCAACGGAGTCGTTCTTGTGGTCGACGCCTTTGAAGGTCCCATGCCGCAGACGAAATTCGTGCTTAAGAAGGCGCTTGATCTTGATCTGCCCGTTGTTGTCTGCGTCAATAAGGTAGACCGTTTCGAGGCAAGACCGGAGGAGGTCGTTGACGAGGTTCTTGAGCTCTTTATGGATCTTGACGCCAATGAGAAACAGCTTGACTCGCCGTTCGTTTTCGCTTCGGCAAGAAAGGGAACCTCATCCCTTGACCCTATGCACCAGAACGAAAGCATGAAAGATCTTTTCGAGACGATAATAAACCATATACCGGCTCCCGAAGGAGACGAGGAAGAGCCTGTTCAGGCGCTTATCTCCACAATCGACTACAGCGATTATGTTGGAAGAATAGGAATAGGAAAGATAGAAACAGGAACGCTCCATGTGAATGACGACGTCCTTCTGCTCAATATCCACAATCCCGAATACAAAGAAAGGGTAAAAATCAGCAAGCTCTATGAGTTTGAGGGACTCCAGAAAGTCGAGGTCAAGGAGGCCAAATTCGGCTCCATCGTGGCTATTTCCGGTATCGCTGACATCAGTATCGGAGACACGATCTGTTCACCGCTTAAGCCCGAGGCGCTTCCTTTCGTAAAGATCGAAGAGCCTACGATAAGCATCAACTTCAGCGTCAACGACGGCCCGTTTGCCGGACAGGAGGGCAAGTTCGTTACGTCAAGACATATAAGGGAGAGACTTTACAGAGAGCTCAACACAGACGTCAGCCTCAGAGTCGAGGATACGGATTCCACTGATACGTTCAAGGTAAGCGGAAGGGGAGAGCTCCACCTTTCCATACTGATCGAGACTATGAGAAGAGAGGGCTATGAGTTCCTCGTTTCCAAGCCCGAGGTGCTTTACAGGGAGATAAACGGCGTTAAGTGCGAGCCTATGGAGCAGGTATATATCGACGTTCCCGAGGAATTTGTCGGCAACGTAATCGAAAAGCTGGGCAGCCGCAAGGGTGAAATGACAAATATGACTCCTTCGGCCAACGGCGGATATACGAGAGTTGAGTTTTCAATTCCCTCAAGGGGACTTATCGGATATAAAAACGAGCTTTTGACAGATACCAAGGGCAACGGTATAATGAATACTATTTTTGACGGATACCAGCCCTATAAGGGAGATATCCCTACAAGAACAATGGGATCCCTTGTTGCCTTTGAGAGCGGCGAGGCCGTCGCGTACGGACTTTTTAACGCCCAGGACAGAGGCGATCTGTTCATCTCGCCCGGAACAAAGGTATATACCGGAATGATCGTCGGCAGAAACTCAAGAGCCGATGACCTTGACGTCAACGTCTGCAAGAAAAAACAGCTCACAAATATGCGCTCATCCAGCGCCGACGAGGCTCTTAAACTTACTCCTCCCATCGTGATGAGCCTTGAGCAGTCGCTTGAGTTTATCTCCGAGGACGAGTATGTGGAAGTAACGCCCAAGAGCATAAGGATGAGAAAGAAGGTCCTTGATCCCGGACTCAGAAGAAAAATAAGGATTCATGGCTGATTTTCGTTGCAAAATCGGCAAAATCGTGTATAGTATTATTATGTCAACAACTTTCTGGCACGCTTCGGCGTGTCAGAAATGTTTTGGCTTGATTTTTTAACCGTTTTGAATTTATTTTGAATTTGTTTTGAAAGGCCGTAGGCTTGAAAGCCTTGATGGAAGGGTTATTTTATGACAGCGAAAGAAAAAAGAGGCGGCTCCTTCGTAGTGCAGGCGGCCATATTGGCAAGCGCCAGCCTCATTGTCAGATTCATAGGGTTTTTATACAGACTGCCTCTCACGGAGCTGATTGGAGACGAGGGCAACGGCATATATAACGCCGGGTATCAGATATACACATTCCTGCTCATACTGTCCTCGGCCGGACTTCCCGCCGCCATTTCAAGACTCGTGTCCACAAGGATAGCCAAGGGAGAATACGCCAACGCCCATAGGGTGTTCAGGGTTGCGATGGCTTTCGCCACCACCCTCGGTTCCATAGGAATGGTGCTTCTCTTTGTTTTCGCCGAGCAGTTTGCCGCCATCGGAGGTATAGCCGAAAGTGTCTATTCAATAAGGACGCTGGCGCCGACGCTGCTTATCGTAAGCATAATGTCCGTCTACAGGGGCTATCTTCAGGGACTTAATATTATGGTGCCCACGGCGGTATCCCAGATAGTAGAGCAGATATTCAACGCCGTATTCAGCGTGTATCTTGCATGGATACTCGTTAAACAGAGCCTTCCCCTCGGAGCGGCCGGAGGAACGGCCGGAACGGGAATAGGAGCTCTTGCCGGACTTGTGGTCATAATAATATATTACCACAGGGAAAGGAAACCGATTCTCAAAAAAATAAGAACCGAGACATTCGGACTTGCCGCCGAGACAAACAGACAGATATTTATAAGCATAGTTTCCACTGCCATACCTATCATAGCCGGAACAGCCATATTCAGTATGTCAAATCTCATAGACATGACAATGGTAATGTCAAACCTCGGAAAATCCGGAGCGTTTACCGCCGATGAGGCAAAGGCTCTGTACGGACAGCTTACGGGGAAATACGTCACTTTGACTACCATGCCGGTTTCGATTTCATCGGCAATGGCCACGGCGGCGGTGCCAAACATAGCGGCGGCCGTTACTGTCGGGGACAAAAGAGTGATAAAATCAAAAATCAATTTGGCTCTGAAGATGGCTATGGTCATCGCGATCCCCGCCGCCGTTGGAATCGGCGTGCTGGGCGACAACATACTGCTTATGCTTTTCCCCTCATATCCGGAGGGCGGAATGCTTCTTAAGGCCGGAGCCATATCAATCGCTTTCCTTTCGCTGTGCCAGATAGTGACAGGCGTTTTGCAGGGAATAGGAAAGATATATATACCGGTGATAGGAGCGCTTATAGGAGCCATAGTAAAAATAATACTCAACAGCTTCCTCATAGAGATACCGGCGATAAACGTAGTGGGAGCGGTCATATCGACGGACGCCTGCTATTTGGCGGCGGCGGCCTTTGACCTGATTATGCTCTCGAGGATAACAGGAATAGTGCCCTATTACGGTCAGATACTCATAAAGCCGACCATATGCTCGGCCGTAATGGGAGTAAGCTGCGTTGTATTTTATAAGCTGTTTGATATTGTTTTCGGAAACACAATATCCACCCTTGTGACCATAGTTCTGGCCATGGGAGTATATCTTGTATGTATGCTGCTTATAAAGGGTATAACGGAAAAAGATTTCCAGAGCATACCAAAGGGCAGATCCATGGTAAGAGTATTTAAAAAGCTTAAACTTATGAGATAAAAACGTAAGATTATTAAACGGCGGTATTGTATCTGCCGTTTAATTTTTATAAAATATAATCATCGGAGGCGGTAATATGAAACTTGGACTTGATATGATTCTATACAAGGCATGGGGATAGACTTGTATAGAAGGTTATAATAAGCTATCCTCTGCGCCTTGTATTTTCGGACTAATTAGAAATTTTTATGCCAGAATATGAGGTGGCTGAAGAATGAAAATTATAGATATTGATAATTGGAGCAGAGGAAAACTTTTTAGATTTTATATCGATGATATGCGTATCGTAATGAGCCTAACCGTTGATATTGATGTCACTGCGCTGATAGAAATTTCAAAGAAATGTAGCCTTAAGTTTTACCCTGTAATGATATGGACTGTGTCAAAGATAGTTAATTCACATAGTGAGTTTAAATACGGATGGGACGGTCAAGGAAGGCTTGTAAAATGGGATTTTATATCGCCGAGTTATGCGGTTTTCCATAAGGATGACGAGTGCTTTACAAAATATGTTACTGAGTACAGCGACAACCTGTTTGAGTTCTGTGACAGATTTATTGAGGACGGCAAGAAATACGATAACACAAGAAATATAGCCGAAGAACAGCCTGAAAATCATTTTGATGTATCCTGTCTTCCGTGGGTAAGATACAAACATTTTGATGTTCATGTTTTTGATGATGGAAAATTTCTTGCTCCCGTTGTAACCTGGGGAAAATATGAAAACAATAATGGCAGGTTTATTATGCCCTTGACAATGAATATCCATCATGCGGTGGCCGATGGATTTCATCTATCGAGGTTTTTTAATGAGGTACAGGGGCTGATAGATTCAATGGATTTGTCTTGATTAAATGAAAAAGACAATAGTGGGAAATAATATAAGAAATATAGCGAATTAAAAATATAAAACCGCAAAAAATAAATGCCTTTCCATTTTTGGTTATGAGATGGAGAGGCATTTTTAACAAGGTTTAAAGTTTTTTATCTTTTTCATAAACCGCGTCAAAGGCTTTGCAGAGTGCGGCTTCAAAACCGTTGGCCTCAAGCGAGCATACGCCCTCTATGGTCGTTCCGCCGGGAGAACATACCTGATCGATGAGAGCCCAGGGATGTTCTCCGCTTTCAAGCACCATTTTCGCGCTTCCGAGCACCGTCTGAGCTGTAAGCTCGAGAGCCTGTTTTTTGGGCATACCGGCTTTTACGGCGGCTCTTGCAAGGGCGTCTATATAAAGATAGGCAAAGGCGGGAGCGGCTCCGCCGATAACTCCATGGATACCAAACATTTTCTCGGGAAGCTCGGTAATGGAGCCGACCGTTGAGAAAAGCGCTTTAACGACATCCTTCTGATCCTCTGTTACAACGGCGTTAGGGCAGAATGCGCTGGTGGCGCAGCCGACCTTCGCGTTGATGTTGGGCATTACCCTGACGATGGGAAGAGAGGAAGAGAGTATACCCTCAAGGAATTCTATTGTTTTGCCTGCGGCGATAGATATGACGAGGGGAGCCTTCTCCATAACGGCGTCCTTTATCGGAGAAACGGCGTCGGCCATTACGTTGGGTTTTACGGCCAAAACGAGAACGTCCGCGTTTTTTACCACGTCCGCGGGAGATGCGCATTTGTTTACTCCGCAAACTGCGGCAAGATTTTCCGAAGCCTCGGCGTTAAGATCATAGACATAAATATCCATTCCGTCAAATCCTCCTCCGCCGATGGTCATTCCTTTTATTATAGCGCCTGCCATGTTTCCGGCGCCGATAAATCCGTAATTCATAATATCACTCCTTAATCTTTTTTCCTATTATACAACAAAGGGAAAAAATAGAATACAGGTTTACGAAAAAAATTGTATATTTGAATTTTTATGTTAAACTGATTAAAGGAGATGATGAAATGTATACGGATCTGCATACACATTCCGAGGCGTCCGACGGCACGCTGGCGCCGGCGGAGCTTGTAAAAATGGCAAAGAAAGCAGGGCTGTCCTCCGTTGCCCTTACGGATCATGACACGGTGGACGGCATAGACGAGTTTATGCACGAAGGCAGTAAGGAACATATTGAGACAATAGCCGGCATCGAGCTGGCCGCGGCCTATAAAAATACGGAACTGCACATAGTGGGACTGTTCATAGACCATAAAAGCAAGGCGCTTACGGAAAGCATGGACTACATTGTAAACGAGAGGAACGAAAGAAACGAAAAGATGATAAGGGCCCTGGCTCGAAACGGTATAGAGGTCAGCCTTGAGGAACTGGAAAAAAACGCCGGAGGAAGGATAATAACAAGGGCGCATTATGCCAATGTAATGGTTGAGAAGGGATATGTAAAGACAAAGGAGGAAGCCTTTGACCGATATATATCTTCAGGCAGGCCTGGATATGTAAAGCGTGAGACGCTCACACCCAAAAAGTGTATAGAGGTCATAAGGGATTCGGGCGGAGTGCCTGTGCTTGCCCATGCCACCCTCTATGGATTTGGCTATCTGGAAATACATCAGCTTGTCGGCGAGCTAAAAAACTACGGGCTTATGGCCATGGAAACCATGTATTCGACATATACCGCCCGTCAGTCCGATGAGATCAGGAAAATATGCGACAGCTACGGACTTTTTAAATCGGGAGGGAGCGACTTCCACGGAGCGAATAAGCCTGACATAGAACTGGGCGTTGGCAGGGGAAACCTGCGCATACCCCAGAAATTCGCCGAAGATATGAAAGAAGCTTTGAAATAGGCCGACAGGCTTCGGGAATAAAAGACCCTTTGGTAAAATATAAATGTATAGGACGAAATATATTTATCCGGAGGGAGAACATGGCAGTAAATTTTTCAGAAAAAATATCGGGAAGAATGTCAAAAAAAGATAGTAAGAGCGCGAAAAACGGCAAAGAGCCCCAAAAGGACGGCAATGGCGCGGGAGCGGAAAAGAGTATTTTGCCGCCGGCGCTTAAAGGCATAGGCGTAGGTCTTGGGGTGACCTGCGTCATATTCGCCGTCTGCGCCCTTGTTCTTACATACACCGATGTGGACGAATCATACATCGGTATAATTTCGACCGTATGCACGGCTTTGTCAGCCGCCGCTGCCGGATACATAAGCGCGAAGGGCAGGGGGAAAAGAGGACTTATTACGGGAGCTCTGACAGGCGTCGCCTATGGAATCATACTTCTTGTCATAAGCGCCGCCGCCGGAGGGCCGATAGATATGAGCTGCCTGTCGTTTATGATAACGGCCGCCGCCGGAGGAGGAATAGGCGGAATATTAGGCGTAAATGCCAAAGGATGACGGCTTGAAAAATTTTTGCTTTTCAAAACAAGAAAAATATGCTACAATGGAAAAAAATATGTATAAGCAATGGGAGGTCAGATATATGAAACACATCAAAACTTTAAATAACGCAATGCTTAAAGAGTCCATGACAAAGGGCGGCTGCGGTGAGTGCCAGACATCTTGCCAGTCAGCATGCAAAACAAGCTGCACAGTAGCTAACCAGCCTTGCGAAAACAGATAATCAAAATTTAAAAACAGTTATTAGGCATCCACCGGTTTAACCGGTGGTTGTTTCTTGTACGGAGGAAACATATATGATACATAAATTTTCCATGAACGGTATAAACGTTCTTATGGACATAAACAGCGGCGCGGTGCATGCCGTTGACGATGTTGTTTATGATATAGCCGACAGATACGAGGACGGGGATTTTGAAAAGCTCTGCTGCGAATTCGGCGGAAAATACAGCAGGGAACAGCTTAAAGAGGCGGCTGACGAGCTGGACGAGCTCAGACAGGCAGGCATGCTCTACACGGAGGATGAGTATGAGGGAGTGCTTGAGCAGGTCAAAAACCGCGCTCCCGTCGTAAAGGCGCTCTGCCTCCATGTTGCCCATGACTGCAACCTCAAATGCAGATACTGCTTTGCCGAGGAGGGCGAGTACCACGGAAAACGCTCCCTTATGAGCGCCGAGGTAGGAAAAAAGGCCATTGACTTTATAATCGCCAACAGCGGAAAAAGAAGAAATCTTGAAGTGGACTTTTTCGGCGGCGAGCCTCTTATGAACTTTGACGTCGTAAAGGAAATAGTCGAGTACGGCAGGGAACAGGAAAAACTGTATGATAAAAACTTCAGATTTACCATAACGACCAACGGAATACTGCTTGATGACGAGAAGCAGGATTATATAAATAAAAATATGCATAACGTGGTGCTCAGTCTTGACGGAAGAAAGGAAATCAACGATTTTATGCGTCCCAGAGCGGGAGGGCAGGGCAGCTATGATATAATTGTGCCCAAGTTCCAAAAACTCGCTGAGAGCCGAAATCAGACGGATTATTACTTAAGAGGAACATTCACGCATCACAATCTGGACTTTTCAAAAGATATTTTCCACATCGCCGATGATCTCGGTTTCAAACAGGTGTCCGTAGAGCCGGTTGTTGCCGATGATACAGAGGATTACGCAATAAAAGAAGAGGATCTTGAGACTATCTATGCCGAGTATGAGAAAATTGCCGAGGAGCTTTACAAGAGGCATAAAACGGGAGAGAAAGATTTTAATTTCTTCCACTTTATGGTTGACCTCACAGGCGGACCCTGCATAGCCAAGAGACTTTCCGGCTGCGGAAGTGGAACGGAATATCTTGCGGTAACTCCCGAGGGAGATCTCTATCCCTGCCACCAGTTTGTCGGCCAGGAGGAGTTCAGGATCGGCTCTGTATTCAGCGGTATTGAAAATACGGACATAAGAGAAGAATTTGCCAACTGTAATGTTTACACAAAACCCGAGTGCAAAAAATGCTGGGCTAAATTCTATTGCAGCGGAGGCTGTATGGCCAACGCCTGTCATTACGGCGGAAGTATTATGGGAACCTATGACATCGGCTGTAAGTTACAGAGAAAGAGGCTTGAATGTGCCATAATGATAAAGGCTAAACTCATGCTTGACGAAATAGAAGAAACGGAAAAATAAAAATGTTCCGCCGCTCATTAGAGCGGCGTAGCGTGTCGAAAAAGTCCCATAGGACTTTTTCGAGTTTAAATTAAGGCAATAAATCCCTATTTCTGCGGAAAGCCCTGGACTTTGTCAGGGCGCAGAAATACGGGATTTTCCTCGGCGGAAATGAATTCCGCCTGCGGAATAAACTCGGGCCACCCTTTGTGTCCAAGTACCGGAAAGCTCATTTGAGCGGCGGATTTTTTTCTGCTTTTTCCATCATTTTTATGTTGTTTTTGATACGTTCGTTGGACGGTTCAAGCTCAAGAGCCAGCCTTGCCGCCTCGATGGCTTCAGCTGTCCTGCCTGTATTGAACAGGGCAATGGAGCGCAGATCGTAAGGCAGGCTTCCCCAGGGGGCGGACTCGCATATATATGAGTCCGGCCTGTTTTTTATTTTCAGGGCGCAGCCGGTGAAATACAGGACTCCGTCCCATTCGCCGCGGTCATAAAGCATATATGCCAGATCGATGTACGGCTCACGAAGATGCGGAGCCTCGGCTATGGCCATAAGATACCAGTCTCTTGCTTCGTCAACGCTGCCTTTCATATAAAGAGAATAGGCGATGTAGCGCATTGATGCCGAGCGTTCATCCTTCCAGAGGGCTGTGGGCATTGAAAGATGACGTTTTAAAGTTTTTATGCAGTCATCCCATCTTCCCCTGTACATATATTCCCGCCCGAGATAGTGAGTATTCCGGTCGTCCTCGGGACATTCCTCTACGGACATTTCCAAGAGCTCAAGATATTGGCTTCTTGATTTATTTTTATCCGGGTAATGATTGAGCTGTATGCCGGGAATCGTTATTATTTCCGAAGAAAGGGATGGATCCGTTCGCTGAAGGACTTCGTGTACGGGATGGGTCCATCTGAATCCAAGGCGGGCATGTATGTTTTCCTCCCAAAATACAACGCCTTCGCTTCCGTCGTCGTTGAAGCTCCATGTATATCTAAACCTTGCCTGAGAATCGCCGTCTTTCCAGGCTTTTTCTATTTTACGGCGCCATCCGGGGAGGAATACCTCGTCAAGATCGGTGCATACGCAGACGTCAAAATCTTTGGGAACGAGCTCCAGGGACAAATTCCTTGCAGTATCAAACCTCCAGGGGATGATCTCGGCCTCGCCTACAGTAACGCCCCGGGCTTTCAGCTTTTCAACGGTGTCATCCTCCGAGCCGGTGTCGAGGACAAAGATGCCGTCGGCCTCTGACATTGAATCGACCCAGCGGTCAACGAAAGCGGACTCGTTTTTGCATATCGTATAAACGGCTATTTTCATAATTTCCTCCTGCCTCATATGAAAGGGAGGGCGCGAGACCCTCCCCTGTGTTTATGCCTTTAGTTTGAAAGATATCCTGCGGCTCTGAGATTAGCGAGCAGGGTGTTGAACTGTGCTACAATATCTCCCGTGCCTGTGGCGTCGCTTACAGCGGCGGCTGGTGTGGCCGGCCCCGTAGGCCCAGTAGGCCCGGTTGGTCCGGTGGGGCCTTCGTTGCCCTGCGTTCCCTGAGCGCCCGCAGGCCCCGTGGGTCCGGTCGGTCCTTCAGGCCCAGTCGGTCCAGTGGGTCCTCCGGAAGGTCCTGTAGGCCCTGTGGGCCCGGTCGGTCCTGTAGCTCCGGTTGTTCCGGCGGCGCCCGCAGGTCCGGTCGGTCCGGTAGGCCCTTCGTTGCCCTGTGTTCCGGTGGCTCCTGTGGGCCCGGTCGGTCCGGTAGGTCCTGTAGCGCCCGCGGCTCCTGTGGCACCAGCGGCTCCGGTAGGCCCAGTAGGCCCAGTAGGTCCTCCGGAAGGCCCAGTCGGTCCAGCCGGTCCCGTAGGCCCGGTTGGTCCTTCCGTACCCTGTGCTCCCGCAGGACCTGTAGGTCCAGTCGCTCCGGCGGCACCGGCGGTTCCAGCAGGTCCTGTGGGCCCGGTGGGGCCTTCAGCTCCGGTGACTCCTGCCGGTCCCGTGGGGCCGGTCGCTCCTGTAGGGCCGGTAACGGTCACAAGGCTGAAATCCGGAGACGTTCCGGGATCGCCGGAAGGATAGTTTCTGTTTACCTGATAAAGCGCGCCGTCGTAATAGAGAAGCGTTCCGGCCGAGTAAAATCCTCCGGGCTCAAACTGAGCCACGGTGTTAAGACCCGCTCCTGCCGGTCCGGTGGGACCCGTGGGGCCGGTAGGGCCGGGTGTTCCGGCAGGGCCTGTCGGGCCCGTTGCCCCGGCGGGGATGACGAAGTTTAAAACGGCGTCCGAGGAAGTTCCGGAGTTTATTACTCTTGCGCCGCTTCCGGGCGCTCCTGTAGTCGTGCTTCCGACGGTAACAGTGGCGGCTCTTCCGGGAACTCCGGGAATACCGGGGTCGCCTTTATCGCCTTTTGGACCGACGCAGCATGAGCAGTCGCCGCAGCACTGATCCTGGGGCCACTGACAGTTTTGTCCGCAGAGGCCGCAGTCCTGACATCCGCAGTCGTTTGCCGAATTAAGCATCAGCCTTTTTCTTTCGATGAATTCATAATCATCAGTCATAGACGTTTTCCCTTCACTATATTTTGTAATACAATATTCCGAAAGGATAAGCCGCGTTACTGTTTGCGGCAATTTTACGGAATTTAATAAATTATATGTAAGCGGGAGATCGTCCGATACATAATAATTGACTGACAAATAAAAAAACCGCAAACCGGTTTAAGTCCGGTTTACGGTATAATAAGCTGCGTTTATCAGCCGTTTGTTATATAGTTCAGTGCTTTATGAACACGGAGATACTTTTCGTAAAGCTCTCCGCAGGCTTTGACGGCGGCTTCCTGAGGTTCAAAACAGTTATTGACTATAACGGATCCCTCGGATATTTTTTCGAGGGACGGGAAGGCTCCATGGCGGTAGGCCGCCAAAAGGGCTATGCCAAAGGCAGGGCCGACGTTTCCGTTAAGCTGTTCTATACGAATATTAAGCACGTTGGAAAGGGTCTGCATCCAGGCTCTGCTTTTTGAGCCTCCTCCAACGACCTTAACGCTTCCAAACCTGTCAAGGGGCAGACGCATCTTTTCAGCCAGTTCGCGGAAACTGAAGCAAAGCCCCTGTATGACGGCATAAAGCATATCGGCTCTTGTTGTCTCGGTACTGAGACCTATGAACGCTCCTCTGAGATTGGGGTCGGCATAAAGAGTTTTGTCTCCCATAAGATGGGGATAAAATATAAGACCGCCCTCGGAGAGCTTTCTTTCCTCAACAAGCCTGTCAATATTTGAATAATCCTCGTTAAGTATGTTTTTTACCAACCAGTCAAATGTGCTTCCGTTGGACTGTACGGCTCCCTGAACAAGATATGAGTATTCCTTGTCGTCAAAGGAGAAAAGTATCATTTTTCCCATTGCGTCGTCTCTGAAATCCGGTACGGTCATCATAAGGACGCCGGACGTTCCGAGAGATATGACAGGATATCCCTGTCCAAGACAGCCTGTAGATATGGCCGTTGCGGGATTATCTCCGGTACCGGTAAGCACATCGGTATCGGGGCTAAGTCCAAGAGCGTCGGCTATGTCTTTTTTTATCCTGCCGGCGGATATGACGCTTCCATGTATCTCCGGATAAACTTCATCGTCAAGCCCGATAAGCTCCTTCATTTCCTCAGACCATTTCCTTGCCTTTATGCGGTAGAGGCAGGAGGTAGACGCCTCGCAGTAGTCCGTGCCACAGTGCCCCGTCAGGCGGTACACAAGGTAATCGGGTCCGATGAGGAATTTTTTGATCCGCCTGAAATTTTCGGGCTCATTGAGCTTCAGCCAATAGAGGTTTGCCGCCGGGGAGCCGGTGGAAATCGTCTTTGAGAGATATGCGCCTTCGGGGAATTCTTTTATAATTTCCTTAAGGCCGGGTATCAGATCCTTTGTCCTTATATCGTTCCACATAAGAGCGGGGCGGACGGGAGAGCCGTTCTCGTCAAGGGTGACAAGGGTGTGCATCTGTCCCGTTACGCCGATGCCCTTTATATTTCCCGCGGGATATTTTTCAAACAGCCGCCTCATGGCTTTTATCATACAGTCGTACCATATTATCGGATCGATCTCGTTGTATCCCTGCTCGGGCTGAGCGATCCGGTATTCTTCGGTCAGCTGCGCAAGCACATTTTTTTTGTCGTCTATCAATACCAGCTTCATTGCAGAGGTTCCTAAATCTATGCCCAAAAATGTTTGTTCCGAATGTTCCATACTGCAATCCACCTTTTCGGACGGCTTAAGGCCGTCATTAATTCTCGTTGATCATCATTACAAGCTCTTTAGCCTTTGCGCTTACATTTTTGACTGCCGCAAGACTTAAATGAATAACGTCATGTTCGTTATGATTAGCCTCATAGGCTTCGCCAAATGTGCGGATAAATTCTTTTCTGAGATCAGAGCCGTAATTTATCTTTATAAGGCCGTGTTTTTTGGCTTCCCATATAACTTCTTTAGGTATGCCGGAACCTCCGTGAAGCACGAGGGGAACGGTGGAAACCTTATTTATTTTCTCAAGAAGAGGAATGTCGATCTTAGGATCAAGGCAGAGACCGTGGACATTTCCGACGGATACGGCGAGAACGTCGCAGCCTGTGCGCTCAACGAAATCAGCAACCATATCGGGATCGGTTTTGCACTCGGCTTCGTTTACGATGTCCTCCTCCTTGCCCTGAAGAGCTCCAAGCTCAGCCTCTACGGGAAGACCGTAGAAATGGCAGTATTCAGCGGCGCGGCGGCACTCCTTCACGTTTTCCTCAAAGGGAAGGTGAGAAGCGTCGATCATGATAGACGTAAATCCGGCGTCAACGCAGGCCTTAACGTCCTCAAAGGATTTGCCGTGGTCAAGATGAAGTCCGATGGGCGTATCTGAATTTTTAACGGCGTCCCTCGCTATCTCGGCAATTATATAAGGATTGGAGAGACGGAGATTGTTTGAGGATATCTGGATATATCCCGGAAGATCAGCCTCCATAAGACCGTTGGCGATGGCGTAAGTCATCTCAAGGTTTGTTGTATTGAACGCCGGTAAAATACAGTGTTTCTTTTTTGCGTATTCCATGAGGTCAAAACCATTTACAAGCTTCATAATATTCTCCTTTTAATTTCTAAAATAATTCAAAATCATTTAAAATCATACATTTTTTCGTACAGCAGTTTATATTTCCTGAATTTCTCCATATAGTAGGCATGCATTTCGCTGTCCGGAGTAAACACCTTTTTGATCTTTACGGCTCTCTTTATTCCGTCCTGGATAGAAGGGTAGGCTCCGACGCCGGCGGCCGCCATAATCATGCAGGCAAGCGTTCCGGACTCCTCGTTTTCAAGGGACATTACCTTCATATCGAATACGTCGGCTCTTATCTGAAGCGTCAGATCAGAAACGGCTCCGCCTCCTGTGGCGACAATGCTCTCCATTTCCGTTCCGAGACTTTTGAGACGCTCATAGGAAAGATACATCTGGAAGGCCATTCCCTCAAGTATGGCGCGGTATATTTCCTCAGCCTTCGTATGGATCGTAAGGCCGGTAATGGTTCCTCTGGCGTCCATTGAAAGATCCGGATTTCCAGCCGAGCCAAACTGGGGAAGAACCATAACGTCGGTACGAATGTCAGCTATGGCCTTATCTATGCAGGCGTAGAAGTTTTCGCCCCTTGACTCGCACTCCATTTTAAATCCCTTTAATATGGTATCCCGCGCCCAGTTTTTCAATACTCCGCAGGTTGTTACCTCCAGGCTTGAAAGATATGTTCCGGGAAGGATATAGGGGATGCATGTGAAGTCGTTTTCGATCATATAGGGCGTCATAACGGCATGGGGAAGCATGGTGAATATAAATTCGCACGTTCCCATTCCGCACTCACCTGTTTTCATATCCGTCAAACCACTGCCTAAAGCCGCGCAGCTCTGGTCATGACCGCCGACGACCAGCTTCATATCCGGATTGAGATGCAGCTCCTCTGCCACCTCCGGAAGTATGGTGCCGATGACTGTGCAGGGCTCTACAGGCTCGGACATCTGTTCCTTGCGTATGTCGGCGAGACTCAGAAGCTCCTCGGACCAGTCCTTCTTTCTTATGTCAAAGGCCATGCTCCTTGCCGCAGAGGAATAGCTGACTTTTCTTTCGCCCGTAAGCATATAGCCGACATAATCCTCGTAAAACAGAATTGCCTTTGCGTTTTTAACGGCGTCGCTGTTTCTGTTGAGCCACATATATTTTGGAAGACCGTAGAGCTCGTTGGGAGGCAGTCCGGTGATCTCAAATATTTTCTGAGCGCCGATCCTATCGATTATTTCCTGTGTCTCCGGTATTCCCCTGCAATCTCCGGTAAGCATGGAATTCGCAAGGGCTCTGTTGTTTTTGTCAAGGCAAACTACCGATTCTCCAAGACTTGTGACAGCCATGGCATCGATCTTTTCCGGGCAGTTGTCGCCGGCTTCCCGTAACACCTCTTTGACATATTTCATTACGGTCTCAGGCTCAAGCTCCCGGCGTCCGTTGTCGCCAAGCTCCGTATATTTTCTGGAAGCCGTAAAAATAATATTTCCGTCAAGGTCGTAAACCAGCATTTTACTTCCGCTGGTTCCAACGTCAAGTCCTGCAAACGCCATAATCCCACCTCTTTACTGCTGACTTGAACGGCTCTTTTTGATAACGTCGATTACAACGGCTACAAGGATAATGATACCTTTGAATACTTCCTGCCAGAAGGAGTTGATCATCATAAGGTTAAGACCGTTGGTAATAACGGCGATTATAAGTATACCGATAACCGTTCCGCCGACTGTTCCGACACCGCCGGACATACTCGTTCCGCCGATTACTACGGCAGCGATGGCGTCCATCTCAAATCCGCTTCCGAGAGTAGCGGCAGCGGAGCCAAGACGTGCGGACCATACGATACCGCCGATACCGCAGAGAACACCGATGAGTATGTAGGGAATCATATTGTATTTTCTTACGTTTACGCCGGAATACTGAGCAGCGGTCTTGTTTCCGCCAAGGGCGTAGATATAGTATCCGAATCTGGTCTTGTTAAGCAAAAACCAAGTTGCTATAAGTATAACGGCAGCGTAAATGATAATTATTGATACCTGGCCGATGTTTGTGTTTCCAAGAGCGGTATACGCGTCGTTTCTGATACGGATCGTTACACCGCCGGAAATGATCTCGGTAAGACCTCGGCCTATACACTGTGTCGCCAGCGTGGCAACGAAGGCGGGAACCTGCAAATAAGCTATGGCAACGCCGTTGATCGTACCAATGAGAGCTCCTATGGCAAGACAGGCGATTACTGTCACCCATACGGGAGCCTCAAGATTTGTTATCATATAAGCGCCGATGACGCCGGTAAGACCTACGGTTGAGCCGACCGATATATCGATCTCGCCCATCAGGATGGCCATAAGCATACCGCAGCAGATAATGGCGTTTACCGAGTTGGCCTTCAACAGGTTCAACAGGTTTGACGTCGTTAAAAATTTTGGTGTTGACATCGAGACGATCACAACAAGGATGATGAGACCTATGATCGTTCCAAGATTACGCTTCAAAAACGAGTTCTTGGCCGGCATAGCAAGACTTTTCTTTTTTTCCATTACCATTATAAATACCTCCTGAACTATTTACTCTCTTTGTGTTGCCAGCGTCATTATGGCTTCCTGGGAGAAATCCTCCTCCGACAATTCGCCTGTGATTTTTCCCTCGCACATAACGTAGCAGCGGTTGCACATATTGATTATCTCCGGAAGCTCGGAGGATACCATGATTATGGACGCTCCGTTTTCCGCGAGCTCGTCTATGATGGCGTAGATCTCAGCCTTGGAGCCTACATCGATACCCCTTGTGGGCTCGTCAAGGATGATTACCTTTGGACTGTTTGTAAGCCACTTGCTTAAAACGACCTTCTGCTGATTTCCGCCGCTGAGGTTTCCCGCAAGCTGTTTGGGAGAAGTTATTTTTATCGAGAATTTCTTCTTATATTCATCGATCATCTTATCCCAAGCGGCGTGCTTTACGGCTATACCGTTTACGTATTTTTTCAGAGAGACAAGCCCCATATTAAATTTGACGTCGTTTTTGAGTATAAGCCCCTCCGCGCGTCTGTCCTCCGAAACATAGGCTATGCCGTTGTCGATGGCGTCTCTTGGCTTTTTGATTTCTATTTTTTTTCCGTCAAGATAAACTTCTCCGCCGGTTTTGTGATAAGCTCCGAAAATCGTTTTCATAAGCTCGGTACGTCTCGCTCCGACAAGTCCGGCGAAGCCTACGATCTCACCGTATCTTGCGTAGAAGCTAACGTCGTTGAAATATTCTTTATGTGATAAGCCTTTTACCTCAAGGGAAACGCCTTTTATTTCATGTTTATTTCTCGTATAATAACTGGTAAGCTCACGTCCGACCATCATCTTGATAAGCTCGTCCTTGTCGGCCTCGGCCGTCGGAACACTTCCTACCATTTTGCCGTCTCGAAGTACGACTATTTTGTCCGTAATCTCAAAAAGTTCTTCCAGTCTATGGGATATATAAATGATACCAACGCCCTTTGCCTTAAGCATCCTTATTATTCCGAATAACGTCTCAACCTCGCTCTGAGAAAGGGAGGAAGTGGGCTCGTCCATTACAACGATCTTTGCCTGGGCCGATACCGCCTTGATGATTTCCACAAGCTGCTGCATACCTATGGAAAGATGTTCTACAAGCTGGTCAGCGCGAAGATTCAGATGAAAATCGTCTATGACCTTCTGAGTCTCCCTTTCCATGGCCTTTTCGTCAACAAGACCCAATTTGTTTTTTATCTCGCGTCCGAGAAAAACATTTGCCGCTATGGTTCTGGCGGGCACGAGGATGATCTCCTGATGGATGATTCTTATTCCGTTGGCTCCGGCAACAGCGGCGGAGTTTATATTTTTCTTTTCTCCGTCAATATATATCTCGCCGGAATCAGCTTTATATATTCCGCCGAGAATTTTGATCAAAGTCGATTTTCCGGCTCCGTTCTCTCCGAGGATGGAGACTACCTCTCCGGAGTCTACGGAAAGATTTACGCCGGTAAGAACGACGTTTGACGCGAATGATTTTGTTATGTTTTCCATTCTTAACAATTTAGTTTCACTCATAAGCATACCTCGTATTCCCTATAGTGCGAAGCCTTTGAGCACGCCGTAAAAACTTATAAAAAAATTCGGCTCAAAATCAAATTTTGAGCCGAATCGCGTAATCAAAGACTATTTACACGCCAGCCAATTCTTTGCCTTTCACTGTTCAGCGCGGGCGGTATAGCCGTCCGCGGCTTAAACTGAAATTCTGTTACTTGATCAATTACTCAAGTGTGTCCCAAGCGTCGAGATCATAATCGTCGATGTTGTCAGCCGTTATGCTGTAAGATTCGATACTTGTGTTGAATTCAACCTCTTCACCGTTTAAAAGATCAACTGCGTACTGAACGCCTGTGTAGCCCATGTATGTAGGTCTCTGAGCTGAGCTCTGAACCATTGTTCCGTCTGCGATGGCATGTTTTCCGATGGGAGCGCCGTCTTTTCCGAGGATATCAATGCTGCCCTCAAGACCAGCCTCAGCAACTGCCTGAACAGCTCCTAATGCTGATGTATCGTTGATAGCATAGATAACGTCGATGTTGTCGTGTGCCTGAAGGGCATCGCTTACAACCTGGAAAGTAGTTTCTGTTGAGCCTTCGCCCTCAACAACCTGTACTTCTACGAAAGCGTCGGGATTTTCAACATTGTCCCTGATTCCCTGCCAGAAACCGTCAACGTTGATGATGCAAGATTCAGCAGTCTGGAGATGAACGATAAGGATGTTTGCTCCATCGGGATGGTGTTCAGCAACCCACTGTCCGGAAAGGTATCCGAGCTGAGTATTGTCTGAAGCGATGATAGCGTCAACAAGGTCATAGTCATCTTCCGTGATTACGTTATCGATGTTGATAACTTTTACACCAGCGTCTTTGCAGGTCTGAAGAACTGTGTGAGCTCCTGCTGAGTCATAAGGAATGTAAACAAGAGCGTCAATGCCTGCAGCGATCATATCGTCGATCTGAGAAGCCTGCTGAGTGGGGTCATTCTGAGGATCGAAGTAGATAAGCTCGCATCCAAGCTCGTCACAAGCAGTCTGAACACCGTCAAGAACAGCTGTGAAATACTCGTTTGTAAGAGTATAAGGTGAGAAGCCGATTGTATAGCCGCCTTCAGCGCCTTCGGTTTCTTCAGTTGTTTCCTCTGTTGTTTCGCCTTCAGTCTCTTCAGTTGTTGTTGAAGAAGAACAAGCTGCTACAGAGAGAACCATTACACCTGCTAAGATAACAGATAAAAATTTTTTCATAAAATAATCCTCCTTATAGTTATATTGAATTAGCTGAGCTCTATTTGATTGTACGAACATCTTAACACATAGGTTTTTGTACTTCAATACTGATTTTACATAAAATATACAATAAAAAATTGTGATTATTGCACATCGGACGTTCGATGTTGAAATCGTATATGTTTGAAAATGTGCGGAATTAAAGGGAAAAAGCCCGCTTTAGTGTGATTTTAGTCTAAAAAAGATATATACGAAAATATTTATGTTCGTTTATGTTCGAATTGAGGGGATATGAATGATCGAATGTATGAATGAATAAAATTAAAAAAACCGCCGGCTTTTTTCGGCGGCTGATACTCGTGAATGTAAAATTATGATTTTTTTCAAGCGATTATAACATCGACGTTATATTTTTTTAACAGGTTCAGTCCTTCCTCGTCTATACCCGAGTCGGTGATAACTCCGCTTACCTGCGAAAGATTCGCGAACTCATTAAGATCATAAGTATTGAACTTTGACGAGTCGGTAAGCAGGTATATCTTTTTTGCTACGGAAAAAATTGAGCTTTTGAACCTTGCCTCTGGCGAATATCCGTCGTATAGTTTTCCGTCGGCTCCAATGGCGGCAGCTCCGATAAAGGCTGTGTCAAGCTGATATTTCTTTATCTGTTCCTCGGCCACGCTTCCGGAACTGCAGTTTGTTATGCGGATCATCTGTCCGCCAAGCATAATAACCGAAAGATTATCGAACATAAGAGCCCGCTCCGCTACCTTCAGATGATTGGTGACTATTACGGCTCTCGTGTCCCTGTCAAGGTAGTTGAGCATTATCCTTGTGGTAGAGCCCGAGTCTATAAAAACACGCTTGCCGTTTTTTACGAGAGCAGCGGCTTTGGCGGCTATTTTTTCCTTTGCTTCCTTATGAGAAATGCGGGACTCGTCAAAGGAGATCATCCTTACAAGGGGCTGGTTATCCATAAGAGCGCCGCCATGGGTTCTTATTATGTTATACTGCTGAGCCAGCAGATTAAGATCTCTGCGCACGGTCATTTCGGAAATACCGAATCTCTTTGAAAGCTCGCTGACTTCCACCTTATGCTGTTTTTGAAGAATATTAAGTATTGCAAGACATCTTTCGTTTTTATTCACGGCGCCGCCACCCCCTCTAATGACTATGTTTATATTTAACATTATAGCACTAAATCGAACATAATCAAGCATGGCAAAAGGCAAAATTTAAGGCAAAGATATCCATAAACGCCGGTGAATTGGGGCTTTGACGTCGTAAAAGACGAATGTAGTCTGACAACGGAATAGATTGTCGATGATTTTTGGCTGTAACCCCGTAATTGCGGATTTATTCTATTCCAAACGCTTTGGCGTATTTAAGCCTTCCGCAAAGAACCGGAGCTGAATCGTCAAGTTTAAAAGCCATAAAATTTTTGTCGGGCACATCAAACGGAGCAATTATTCCAAATCGGCTTGCAGGTATATATCCTGATTTAGGATAATACGTTTCACTTCCCAGTACCACAGAATATTGATAGCCTAATTTTTTGGCTATATGATGGCCTGCGCTGATTAAAGCCTTCCCGATTCCCTTATTCTGATATTCCGGCAGTACAGAAAGAGGAGCAAGTGCCAGAACGGACTCATCTCCGACCTTAGCCCTTGTAAACATAATATGCCCCACGATGGAGCCGTCGATTTCAGCGACTAAAGACAGCTCCGGAATATACGCTTCGCTTTTTCGCAGCATAATTACCAGTTCCTGCTCGTTTCCGTCGGAATGTTCCGTGCTTTCAAAGGCTTTCTTAACAATTTTGTGTATTATTTTATAATCGGATGGCTGCTCCTGCCGGATCACCGCTGTTTTGTTATTTGGCATTTTAATCTCCTTTTTTACAAAGTTTACTCTAACAAGATTTCGTTATATCTGCTTTCTGCAAAATAGATGTCAGCCTCTATTGGCGTTTTTCACAAGGAGCACGACAGTCTCGACGTGTACAGTTCTCGGGAACATATCCACGCACTTTACCTTCTTTACTGTATATCCGTTTTCTTCAAATATTTTCAGGTCCCTGGCGAGAGACGTGGGCTTACAGGAAACATAGACGATCTCGTCAGCGTCGAAGTTGATTATCTTAAGTATGGCCTTGGGATTTATGCCGTCTCTGGGAGGGTCAACAATAATAAGATCAGGCTTTTCGTCCAGCTCCTCCACTTTTTTAAGAACATCTCCGGCGATAAACTCACAGTTTTTTATACCGTTGAGCACGGCGTTGTCATTAGCGGCCTTAACGGCGTCTTCAACTATTTCTATGCCGATGACTTTTTTGCTTCCTTCGCTCATGATCTGGCCGATGGTGCCCGTTCCGCAGTAAAGGTCAAAAACGATCTTGCCGGACGTGTCCCCAGCATAGTCTCTTACAACGGAATAGAGCCTTTCCGCGCCTCTTGAGTTTGTCTGGAAAAACGAGAAGGCCGATATTTTGAACTTGAGGCCGAGAAGCGTCTCGTAAAAATAATCGTTTCCGTAAAGCGTCCTTGTTTCATCGCTTTGAACAACGTCGGAAATAACGTCATTTATCGTGTGAAGGACGCCGACGATTTTTCCGTCAAGGTCAAGGGAAAGCACTGCTCTTGAGTATTCTTCAGGATTAAACGTATAACCGCTGGTGGTAACAAGATTTACTAATATCTCGCCGGTAAAGGCCGCCTTTCTTACCACGAGGTGTCTGAGCTCGCCGTCGCGCCTTTTTTTATGGTAGAATTTCGTTCCGCGCTCCGTGAAAAATTTCAGTGTTCCGTCAATTATCTTTAAAAAGTCGCTGTCAACGATATTGCAGTCCCGGAGAGTGACAACCTCGTAAAAGCTGCCCCTTTTTCTCATACCAAGGGCGAGGTCGCCGTCCTTTTCGCTGTCTCCGAATGAAAACTCGCATTTATTGCGGTATGCGCTGCTGCTTGGCGCGGGCACGATTCCCTCAAAGGCAAATCCGTTTATTCCTGAGCTTTCAAGTATGTCAAGGACCATATTTTTTTTCAGCTCGACCTCGTTTTCATAGGTCAGACGCTGATAATTGCATCCTCCGCATAAATCGCAGTGGGAACAGCCTTTTTCCGTTTCCATAGGCGAACGCTCGAGCACTTCTTTCAGCTCGCCTTCGGCCGCCCCGTTTTTCTTCTTTGATATGCGGGTCAATACCGTCTGACCGGGAAGCGTGTTTTTTACGGTAACGGGAACACCGTCGGATACGCCCTTTCCCTTGTTGGGGAATGAAAGGGAGTCTATACGGATTTCCACAATATCGTTTCTTTTCATTTTCTATCTGTACCTCCAATAAATTGTTTGATTTTTTTTGTTATTATGATATACTGAGATAAATATTATTTTATAATGGGAGTGTATTGATTAATGGCTGAAAAAATCGAGGCAGGCAGCGTTGTTGAAGGAAAGGTAGTAAGGATAAAACCCTTCGGAGCCATTGTCCAGCTTGAAGACGGCGGACAGGGACTCGTTCATATATCTCAGATAGCCAACGGGTTTGTCCAGAATATTAATGACCACGTTGCAGTCGGAGATACGGTAAAGGTAAAGGTTATGTCCGTCGATGAGGAAAACAGAAAGATCGCGCTTTCCATCAGAGACGCCATGCCTAAGGCTCCAAGGAATCAGCAGGGCTTCAAACCAAGGGAACATAAAAACAATTATGAGCCCAAGGCAGCCAGACAGTTCGCTGACGAGCCGGAGAGACCCAAGGATCCCGTTGACGATTTTGAGGAGAAGATGAAAGAGTGGCTTAAACAGTCTAACGAGCGCCAGGCAGGTATCAACAAGAGAAACAACAGGCGCAACGGCGGCTACTGATTCATCTTAGCCATATTGTTATATTATATAGTCACATAGAGTTTTTTTCAACAGCAGAGTAAGGAGGAAACAAAAATGCTTGAGATTAGTGAAGAAAGAATTGCGGAGCTTAAAGGGAAAGGGTTCCTTCTTATGAGGGATAAGGAACATTTCAATGTTCGTTTCGTTATCCCTGCGGGATGCATAGACGCCGAAAAGGTCGTAAAAATGTGCGAGATAGCTAAAAAATACGGCTCCGGACTTATTATGCCCACGGTTCGTTTCAGTCTTGAAGTTCCCGGCATTAAATATGAGGATGTCGAGAACGTAATGAAGGAATGCGATGAGGCCGGAATAATCTACGGAGGAACGGGAGCAAGGGTAAGACCCGTTGTTCCCTGTAAGGGCACGGAATGTAAATGGGGACTTATCGATACGCAGAAGATGGGAATGGAGATCCATAACGCTTTCTTCCCTCAGAGCGCGCCTCATAAGTTTAAAATAAACATTACCGGCTGTCCAAACAACTGTGCGAAGGTACAGTTTAATGATCTTGGAATTATGGGAGCTCCAAAAGGAATGGTCAAAATATTCATCGGAGGAAAAGCCGGAAAGACAATTGTCGAGGGCGAGGAAATAGGAAGGATTAAGGCTGAGAACGTGCTTAAGGCCGTTGAGATCTGCCTTGAATTCTACAGAGCGCATGGAAAGACAAAGGAAAGATTCTGTGTAACCCTTGACAATATGAAGGGTACGGACGAGTACAACAAGTTTATCGGAGATCTGCTTGCGCTGGCATAAAATGATTAAAAGAGGGTACCTGTTACAGGTACCCTTCAGCGTGTCGAAAAAGTCCTTCGGGACTTTTTCGAGTTTAAATTAAGGCAATAAATCCCTATTTCTGCGGAAAGCCCTGAACTTTGTCAGGGCGCAG
>CAJFHC010000035.1:40796-44006 GCA_904378045.1 Candidatus Metalachnospira gallinarum
CTCGGCGGAAATGAATTCCGCCTGCGGATTAAACTCAGGAAACGCTTTGTTTCCCGAACCCTTCCGCTCACAATGGATTAGTTTTTTGACAGTCTGGAGGGTACCTGTTACAGGTACCCTTTTTGCATGCCGTGAAACTGTTTTTACATTAATTTTTATATTATTTGAACTTCTTTTTGCTTTCCTCGATTTTTTCCGCTAGCTCATTCAGATAGACCCATCTGTCCATCGCTTCCTCAAGCTCGGCTTCAAGGGCGGATTTTTTGTCCGAAAGCTCCTGCAGTTTTACATAGTCGGAAGTTATGCCGGACATCTGGGACTCCGTGTCTGATATATTGGCCTCCAGCTTTTCTATCCGCTCATTTATTGTCTCAAATTCCTTCTTTTCTTTAAAGGTCATTTTAAGAGGCTTTTCCTTTTCTTCCGCGGCGGGTTCCAAACGCACTGGCTTTTGAGGTTTTTCTTCAACATGGCGCAGCTCGTACTGGCGCAAATAATCGCTGTATCCGCCTTCATACTGGGTTATTTTGCCGTTGCCCTCAAAGGCGAATATACGGTCGACGACCTTGTCAAGGAAGTATCTGTCATGGCTGACGGTTACGACCGCTCCGCTGAAAACGTCAAGGAAGTCCTCGAGTATGGCAAGGGTCTCTATATCCAGATCATTGGTCGGCTCGTCAAGGAAAAGTATGTTGGGAGCCTCGATGAGCACCTTGAGCAGATAAAGCCGCCTTTTTTCGCCGCCGGAGAGCTTTCCTATCGGAGAGTATTGCATGGACGGGTCGAAAAGGAACTTTTCAAGCATCTGGGAGGCGGATATCCTGCCTTCGGTCGTAAGCACATATTCGGCCGTATCCCTTATATAGTCGATTACTCTTTGAGCCGGATCCATGGTCTCGTTCTGCTGGGAAAAAAGGCCTATCTTTATGGTGTCGCCGCGCTCAACCGTTCCGCTGTCGGGAGAGAGCCTGCCGGTCAGTATGTTTATGAGGGTCGACTTTCCGCAGCCGTTGGGGCCTATTATTCCTATACGGTCGTGCTTGAGGATGATATAGCTGAAATCGTCTATATATTTCACTCCATCGAAGGATTTGCTTATATTTTCGGCGATTATTGTTTTTCTTCCCATCCTTGACGCCACGGAACCTATCTCAAGGCTTTCCTTTTCCCTGACGGCTTTCATCTCGGAGACTTCGCGAAAACGCTCCAGACGGGCTTTTTGTTTGGTAGTGCGAGCCTGAGCCCCGCGTCTTACCCATTCGATCTCGCTTCGCAGAAAATTCTGACGCTTTCGTTCCGAAGCGGCTTCAAGCTCCTCACGGGCAGCTTTGGCTTCAAGAAATCCGCTGTAGTTGGCTGTGTAGGAAAAAAGGCGGGCATTATCGAGCTCAAGGGTTTTATTGACTATCCTGTCAAGAAAATATCTGTCGTGGGTAACCATAAGCAGAGCGCCCTTGTACTTTGCCAGATATTTTTCCAGCCATTCCACGGATTCGTTGTCGATATGGTTGGTTGGCTCGTCCAGTATAAGCAGGTCAACGGGAGTTATCAGAGCCCTTGCCAGCGCCATTCTTTTGAGCTGTCCGCCGGAAAGTGTTCCCGCTTTTTTATAGTAGTCCGTTATATTCAGCTTTGTAAGTATGGATTTGGCGTCGCTTTCCAGATTCCAAGCGTTTGCGGCGTCCATCCTGTCATTAAGGGCGTAAAGATTTTTCTGAGACTCAGGAGAACCGGTCAGTTCGGCCTCACGGACAGCCTGCTCATACTCCTTTATGAGCTGTATCGTGGGATTGTCGCAGTTGAAAACCTGTCCGAGAACGGTGTCATCGGGATCGTATTCCGGAGTTTGTGGCAGATAGCCGACTCGCAGACCATTTTTTCTTATGACCTGACCGCTGTCGGGAGTCTCCCTTCCGGCCACTATTTTAAGAAGCGTTGACTTTCCTGTGCCGTTTATTCCTATCAAACCAGTCCTGTCGCCCTCGTCTATACCGAAGGTTATATTCTCAAAAACTTTTTTATCTCCGAAGGACTTACTTATTCCTTCAACGGTAAGTAAATTCATATTTGATTCTCCTTTTGAGTTAAACAGATGTAATAAATTTTACACCAAACGGATGATTAATGCAATCGGAGGCGGCCGCGCGAAATTAATATTAATTTGTAATAAAAATGTAATTTGCGTTGCGTCTCTAATATGCTATAATACTATAGCGTTGTTATGCGGGGAGGTGTTATGTTTGGGTAAAGAAAAAACTTCAAGGCTCATAGCTCAGAATAAAAAGGCGTACCACGATTATTTTATCGAGGAGACATATCAGGCGGGCATATCCCTTGCCGGTACGGAGGTCAAAAGCCTGAGAGAGGGCAAATGCAGTCTTAAGGAGAGCTTTATAAGGATAGAAAACGGTTCCGCCTTTATCTATAACATGCATATAAGTCCCTATGAGCAGGGAAACATTTTCAATAAGGATCCGCTCAGAACGCGCAGGCTTCTGCTGCACAAACATGAGATAAACAAAATCGCCGCGGCGGTGACGGCGACGGGATATACGGTCGTTCCGCTGAGGGTATACTTTGACCACGGCCTTGTTAAGGTCGATATAGGAGTGGCAAAGGGTAAAAAACTCTATGACAAGAGGCAGAGCATAGCCAAAAACGATCAGAGAAGAGAGGCTGAAAAGGATTTCAAGATAAGGAATCTGACACTTTGACGCCGCACTTCCGTTTATGGGGCTGTAATGGTTTCGACGGGAGTCTTGAAAGCTGAGATAGCCATCCGCAGTATCGGTCAACTGCGCATCAAGGCCGTAACCTTTTAAAAAGAAACGACAATAATAGAGAATTAGTAGCTGCCTAAGCGCGGCTCGTCGGCCCGGGATTGCTCACAGTCCCGATAACCGGCGTCGACCTTGTGAGGACCTTTTTCGCCTAAGCTTTGCGGCGGAAAAAGACACATGAAGCTACCTGATCCCACAGCCTGACTGTCGGCGGCGGGAGAGGGGAATTTCAAAAGACAGCCTGTGATGGGAGAAGTCTTTGCCGATGGGCTTTCGGACAGGAGTTCGATTCTCCTCAGCTCCACTCTTAAAACCCCCGATTTTCGGGGGTTCAGCGTGTCGAAAAAGTCCTTTGGGACTTTTTCGAGTTTAAATTAAGGAAATAAATCCCTATTTCTGCGGAAAGCCCTGAACTTTGTCAGGGCGCAGA
>CAJFHC010000036.1 GCA_904378045.1 Candidatus Metalachnospira gallinarum
AGGCGGCTTTGGCCGAAGGCCAAAGTACTGAATAGTACCGGAAAGATATCCGGACGCCGGAGGCGGCTTTGGCCGAAGGCCAAAGTACTGAATAGTACCCTCCCGCTCACAATGGATTAGTTTTTTGACAGTCTGCAATTAAGAAAGTCTTAATTCTTCTTTATAATAATAAGAATAAAGTTAACATAATATTAGCGCGGCATTAACGAAATACAACAGGCCGCGGCCGAAAGCAGGACGATGTGCAGAGGATAATAGAGATAGAAAAAATATTTTAAACCCCGGCCGCGCTCTCCGTTATAAAGGAGCATGAACGGCAGAGCGAATACCATCGCCCACTGCCTGCCGCCGAAGGCCGAAACCATGGACGGCAGAAGGAACATAAGGCTGAACAGCGAGTAGAAAACGGCGGCCGCCTTTTTCTGTTTTCCGCAGAAATACAGGGCAAGGCCGAGACCGACAAAATATATGCCGCCCTCGGTCATAAACGGCAGAGGGAAAAATATACGGACGATGCTTGTCCAAATTCCGCCGGAGTATGAAAATATCCCCTGTAAAACAAAGGGCATAATAATGCCCAAAAAGCCTTGAAGCGTCCGTTTGGGATCAGCCGAAACACTGCCCGTCACGATTTTGTCCGTCGAATCCGCCAAAAGGGCGATAAGGAAAAGGGTGGAGAAAATATTGATATGAAAACCCCCCATAACCGGAGCGAGAGCGTTTATAACAATCATCAGAAATTCGGTTATGACGGAAAAAACATAGAGGCGGAATATGTAAATACGGCGGTTTTTTGTGTGTCTAAGGCCTTCGCACAGTATAAAAATGAATATCGGGGCGGACAGCCTGCCAAACAGATTAAACAGAGCCGGAACGGCGAGAACCCTCCCTAAAATGAGATATATATGATCCGCCGTCATAGATATGAGGGCAAGAGTTTTGAGCTGAAAACCGTTTATCCCACGGAAGGGCATAGAATCGGACATAAAATACCTCCGGAAAAATTTTTACGGAATAGTGAAATATTTTAAAATTTTAGGCGCATTTTTTTCAAAAATCTCTTGACAAATACAAAAAATGGCTGTATCATACTTTATAGCTTGAAAGTGATACAACGATGAAACACGTTTTGCGGGCTTTCAGGCCGCTCCAAACCCGAATGGATAAATAAATGCCCCTTTATTTATTTCATTATAAAACCTTTTATTTCTTTTGGCCCTCCTGATTTAGGAGGGTTTTTAGCTTTCATGTTATTTTTTTACTTCAGAACAATTAGTTTGACTTCATTGTTTTTAACCAGATAGAGATGGCTTTCCCGAAAAAGTTCATCATTGGCCTTTAAGAGCTCCTTAAGCCTTTCTCCGTCCTCAAGCTCTACGCGCAGGGATATGCCGCAGGACGCCGTTATCTTTCTCGGGGTCGGCATAACGGATACCGCAATCCGTGCCGAAAGATATTTTTCCGCCGCCACCGCCATATGGGTAGAATCAAAGGCAAGGGTATAATAGCTGTCGTTTCTCATAAAAACACCTCATAAAAATTATAGGACATTTGACTGCCAAAGGCAACAGACCGTCAAAAAACGAACCGCCGGCGGCGGACTTTTATATATGCTTTGACAATTACAGCCGATATGGTTATACTCATATCAGAATAACGATAAGAAAAGGGTGATTCCATGTCAAAATTTATAGACGCCATGGGCAAGGCCTGCCCCATGCCCGTAGTATTGGCGAAAAAGGAAATAGACGCCGGAGAAAGGAATATTACCGTGGCTGTGGACAACGAGATCGCCGTGGGCAACCTTAAGCGCCTGGCGGCCGGAAGCGGGCTGGAAGCAAAGGTTGAGACCGTGGACGGCGGATTCCATGTCATATTCGAGGGCGGAGCGGACAGAGTTTACTCTCAAGCCGAGGAAAGGCCGGCTGTCTCCTGTTCAGCCTCGGGCTGCGGATATACCGTTTTTTTCGGCAAGGACTATGTGGGTGAGGGCGATTATACCCTTGGGCATAATCTGGCGAAAATGATGCTCTACACTCTGGCCGAGAGTGATGACGTTCCGGCGGCGGTGATTTTTATGAACAGCGGAGTCAATCTGCCGACAAGCGATAAGCTGGACATTATAAACAGCATAACGACGCTTATGGAAAAGGGCACGGAGGTGCTTGTCTGCGGCACCTGTCTCAACTATTACGGCATAACGGACAAACTCAAGGCCGGCACGGTAAGCAATATGTACGAGATCGTGGAAAAAATGAAAAATTCAGCTAAGGTCATAACTGTCTAAAAATTAAAAAAGTTATCCACAAAAAGGGCGGTAAAACCCCAATAACTGTGGATAACTTTTTTAAATCATATCAAAAATTTATGCCCGTGGAAGCGCAGCCTTAAAAACACAAAGGCCATAACAACGTCGCAGGCCAGCACGGCCTTCACGCCCCAGAGATGGCTGAGGGAAAAACCGGCGACGACGCCGAGGATAAACATGCCGATGACAAAAACATAGACGCTCATATATACGGCCTGAGCGCCGTCCTTTTTCTCCTTCCAGCGCCAGAAATGAATGACGGCCTGACGCAGGTTGTTGGTGCAGAACACCGTGGACACGCCCTGCCCCTGCATGCTCTTAAATGTGTTGTACTGCATGGCGGTGAGAAAGAACACGGGCAGAGCTGACACCCTCGCCGGGATGATCTTCGGGCAGAAAGCTACGCCGGCCATGCACACGGCCTCGATAAGCACGCAGTATTCGGGCCATCTTACCGACGGATCCCGCATTTTTTTCGGGATGAGCTCGGTCACGGTTATGCCGAGTATATAAAGTATCACAGGCATAACGCAGTAGACAGCCGACGGAATATTGCCGGAGAGCAGGCCGTTAAAAAGCAGGACAAGGTTGCTCGTCTGGGCGTTGGCGAAAAGGCCGCTCATATTTATATATGTGTATATTTCCAAAAATCCGCCCACAAAAGCCAGCGGCAGGTATACCGCCAGCTCGTGCTTGTATTTACTGTTCATTTTCGTTCACTTCTTCTTTTATTTCTTTTGCGCCTGTCAGGCCCCTGCGGCGCTTTTCGTCCTCAAACTCATCCAGGAAGCCGTGGGAGACGCCCCTTGTTTTGTAGCCCACAAGGGTATCCACGTTCACGTCATGGATGCTGTTGAAAATATTTATATCCACCAATGGATTGGATTTTTTCAGAAAGGCGATCAGTTCCCTTGTCTCCTGTCTTTTGGAGGATATTTCGCTGACGGCCGCCTTCTCCGTAAAGTGGCAGGCGCATTGCAGAAATTCCAGACCGTTATAGTCCCTCCATGCCTTTATGGCGTCCTCCTTCACGAGATAAAGGGGGCGGATGAGTTCCATACCGGGGAAATTCGTGCTCAGCAGCTTCGGTCTCATGCCCTGTATCTGCGCCCCGTAGAGCATACCCATAAGCGTCGTCTCGATGACGTCGTTGAAATGGTGCCCAAGGGCTATTTTATTGCAGCCAAGCCTTTGGGCGTTGCTGTAAAGATGCCCCCTTCTCATCCTCGCGCATAGATAGCAGGGACTTTTCGTGACGCTTTCGGCCGCGTCGAATATATCCGTCTCAAATACGGTTATTGGAATTTCCAAAAGGGCGGCGTTATCCTCTATTTTTTTTCGGTTTGCCTCGTTGTAGCCCGGATCCATGACCAGATATTCCACATCGAAGGGAAAATCCGTAATGCGGTGAAGGAGCTGGAACATTTTAGCCAACAGCATGGAGTCCTTGCCGCCGGATATGCATACGGCTATCCTGTCGCCCTCCTCTATAAGGCGGTAGCGCTTGACAGCCTCCGTAAAGGGACGCCAGAGCTCCTTGCGGTATTTTTTCTGTATGCTTCTTTCAATGAGCTGGCATTTGCTGAGTTCTCTTTTCAAATTTCGGCTCCTCCTATCAGATCCTTTATTACTTCCGAGGCGATGATAAGCCCTGCCGCCGGCGGCACGAACGATATGCTGCCCGGAACGGAGCGTTTCGCGCCGTCCTCGGCCTCAAAGGCCGGCTTTATCGGTATTTCCTTTGAATATACGGCCTTTACGCCGCTTATGCCCCTTTTTTTAAGCTCATAGCGCATGACCTTCGCCAGGGGGCAGACGGAAGTCTTTGATATGTCGGCCACCTCCAGCATGGCCGGGCAGAGCTTGTTGCCCGTTCCCATGGAGCTTATGACCGGCACTCCGGCGCGCTTTGATTCCTCTATCAGAGCTATTTTAGCCGTTACCGTGTCCACGGCGTCCACCACATAGTCATAGGAGGAAAAGTCAAACTCGGCCTTGTTTTCCGGCAGGAAAAACAGGTTTCTTACTCTTACCTTTGCCTCCGGATTTATGTCCGCTATGCGTTCGGCCATAACGGCGGTCTTTTGTCTGCCGACGGTGCTGTGGAGGGCGATTATCTGGCGGTTGATGTTTGTGACGCTGACAATGTCGTTGTCTATAAGCTCAAAGGAGCCGACGCCCGCCCTGGCGAGAGCCTCGCATACATATCCGCCCACGCCGCCTATGCCAAACACCGCCACTTTGGAGCGGCTCAGCTTTTCGAGGGCTTGACTGCCTATAAGCATTTCTGTTCTGGAAAACTGGCCGCTCATTTTTCCATTCTCTCCTTCAGTTCCTTCATAAGCTCGGATTTGGGTCTGGGCGGGAAGTGACCCTCAACGGCGGTGGAAAAGTCCAGACCGTCAAGGAAAGCGTACATTTCCGCCGCCTTTTTGGGATTGTCTACCCACTGGTCACGGACAAGCTCCTCGCAGACGCAGTCCCCGAAAAATACAACGCCCTCCTCGGGGACGTAAATGACCGTTCCGTCCTCCGTATGGGGATTTGGTATGGCCATAAGCACGCAGCTTATTCCGCCGAGATCGACTCTCATTTCCCCATGATATACTATGTCCGCCGGGCAGACCTCTATATCGCCGATGTTTTGATATTCGTTTATGATGTGCTCACGGCAGAAAAGAGGGATCTTGTCCTCCTCCACATACCGCTCCAGAAGCTCGGCCGACCATTTCCAGCCGGACATGTCCTTAAGTATTTCGTTCGTTTTATCGGAACAGACAGTAAGGACGCCCTGTCTTTTGAGTTCTCCCATGCCAAAGCAGTGATCCCAGTGGCAATGGGTGGCGCAGGCCATGACCGGCTTTTTGAGGCCAAGCTCAGAAACGCCGGAAAGAAAGGCCTTCACGGTCTTTGGCGAGTTTCCGCACTCGGCCATAAGAGAGAACCGCTCTCCCCTGATATAGCCCATGGCCGGCCTGTCGGTGGCCTCGTCGGGCTCTGTATAAAATATATTTTCGGTAAGTTTTTTTAACATAATATCACCCGCTTACTTTGCGTTGACGCATTTTTCCTTTATAAATTTTGAGAAATCGGCTCCGTTGTCGGAAATGAATCCGCCCTTGTCCACAAGAATGGAAATGTTGCCGTCCAGTATGAGGACATAAAGAGAGGGTGTCTCAACTATTTTTTTGACCTTGTCATAGCCTGTTCTTACGGCCGTGCCAGACTGGAGGTTTTTGCCAATTATCGTGTCCTCATAGAAAAATATACGAGTCTCCACGTCTCTGCCGTAAAGCTCCTCGTTTCTCTTAAGGGACTTTTTGGCCGCCGAGCGTATTTTGGCCTCGTATACGGCGGCAAGTATTACCGCGAGGGCAAAAAACAGCGCCGTGAACATATACATTTTCATAAATACCATAACTATGGCGCAAACGGCCATGACGGCCGAAAGCAGACGGCAGTAAAGCCTGTACCAGACGGGTACGGACGCCCTTGTCATTTCCAGAAGGTTCTGCTCCGTTTGGACACAGGCGTTTGAGAATAATGGTTCCATAACTATCGCTCCTTTGATCCAGCGTAATATCTAACATTCCGTTATTTTGAAGTATAGCATAGGTCGGAACAAAAATCAAAAGTCACGAATAACTCTGGGAAAAATTCCGGATCCGTGGTATTATAAAACAAATGGGGAATTATAAAAAAGGAGCTGATATTATGAGCAAAATGCTTGACCCGAACAGTCTTAACATGAGCGGCCTCAGCATAGGCGAGATCTATGTGGGCAAAAAGGCCAGCGTTTCAAAAACCATAGAGGCGTCCGACGTATATACCTTCGCCGGACTTATAGGAGACATCAATCCCGTGCATGTCAACGCCGAATACGCAAAGACGACACGCTTCGGCAAGAGGATAGCCCATGGAATGCTTACGGCGTCGTTTATTTCGACCATCGTCGGCATGCTCATTCCGGGAGCCGACGCCATCTACTGCGGACAGACGCTTAAATTCACCGCGCCCGTATATTTCGGCGACACAATAACCGTAAACGCCGAGGTGACAAAGATCATTCCGGAGAAACGCCTTGTCATAATGAGGACTACCATCGTCAACCAGGACGGAAAGGTCGTAGTTGACGGCGAAGCGACCGCCATGGCTACAAAGGAAGAGCCGGAAACGGAAGAATAAAAAACAACCCTTTACGGGGAGCTTAAATTATCGGGTCTGCCGAAGAAAAGAGGGACGGCAGGCCCTTTTTTTATAATATCGTTCGTATAAGCGCCATATACAGGGCGGTGGCGGCTATGGTCGTAAGTATGGCGTTCCCCTTTTTCCACTGGAGAACGGCGGCGAAGGCCACAGAGACGATTTCCGCCAGACCCCAGGGGCGGGAAGTAAAATCTACGCTTCTCAGGCAGTAAAACACAAGGATGACCATTATGGCCGGGGGCAGCACCCTGCCCAGATAAGTTACAGTTTTCGGTATTTCCCTTTTCCCGCCGAATATCATAAACGCGGCAAGGCGGCAGAGCCATGTCACGGCGGCGATGACGGCGATGGAAAGGACGGTAAAAATTATGTCATTCATGGACGGCGGCCTCCTTCAGTTTCTCAAGGCTCAGTCTGTCCTTCAGCAGTATGAGTATAATAAGGGCGGCGCTGAGAGCCGGTATGAGAAAGCCGTCCCTGCCGAAGGACGCGAGGGTGAGAGCCGCGCAGAGCGCGCCCGTGACGGCGGGCAGCTTTGAGGGGAAGCGCTTCCACTGATCGACGACTATGCAGACAAAAAATACCGTGGCCGAAAACTCTATGCCCGTCGTGTCAAACGGTATCATATCGCCTATAAAGGCTCCGGCGGTGCAGCTTATTATCCACAGTATATGGGCGGAGGCGAGGACGAAAAACTCGGCTTTGTTTTTGTCAAGTTCCTCCGGGCAGTCAAGGGAGCAGAGCACGGAATATGTCTCGTCCGTCAGGGTAAGAGCCATGTAAAGGTGTTTAAGGCGGCTCTTTTCCCTCACGGGAGCGAACTCGTCAATAAAGCCGATGCCGTAGAAAATATGCCTGCCGTTGATGAACAGAGCCGTGACGGCCAAAGTGAGCAGGGGAGTGTGAGCCGCAAGCAGAGGCACCATAACTATCTGCATGGAGCCGGCGTATACAAACACCGCCGAAAGGAAAGCCCAGAATGCCGAATATCCGGCGTCTTTCATAAGCAGGCCGCTGGCAAGGCCGACAAAAAGATATGATATCAGAACCGGAGCCACCCGTTTCAGAGCGAATTTAAGCTCTTTCAATTTTCTCCCCCCTCGGAATTTAAAAAAGTGATTAAGAAATATGATACCAACGGAGGGAGAGAATTGCAAGAAATTTCGCGGAAATAAGCCGGAAGCCTGCTTTCGACTTAAGCGCTCCGCGCGCTTCGGGTAACTTTCGCGTAACTAAAAACGCCGGGGGAATTTACTTCCACCGGCGTTCGATGAACTGAAATTTTAGCCACGGCCTGATTTCAAAAGTTTCCCGTGGAACTTTTGAAATCCTCACCGACATCAAGTCAAAAGTCCATAAGACTTTTGACTTAGCAAGCGCTCCGCGCGCTTCGGGTAACTTTCGCATAACTAAAATCGCCGGGGGAATTTATTTCCACCGGCGTTCGATGCTTACGATATTACCAAAAAACTGACACGGAAAGTTTCAGCGGAACTTTTCGTGTCCCCACCGGAAATAAGTCGAAAGCCTGCTTTCGACTTAAGCGCTCCGCGCCTCCCTTATGATCTCCTTCATCGCTTCGCTTACCTTCTCAAGCCTTTGAGCCTGATCCTCGGTAAGCTCAGGGAGCCTGTACTCCTTGATTCCTTCCGCTCCAACGGCAACGGGGATTCCGAGGGAAACGTCCTTCAGGCCGTACTCGCCCTCAAGCACGGCGGAACATTCCAGCACTCTGCCGCTGTCCTTTGCCACGGCCTCAATGATGCTCTCGATGTTTACCGCCGACGTCCAGCCGGAAGTCCTGCCGCTGTTGAGAGCATTCATCTCCGAGAAGAAGTTGGCCGTAATGCTCTCTATTTTTCCTATCTCATCCCCGGTGAGCCCCAGAGGCTCTCCGCCGCAGGTCATTTTGTCGTAAAGGTTTATCTGTCCGTTGCCATGCTCGCCGATGGCAAATCCGTCGATGTCCGAAAAGGGCTTTCCCGTGACTATGGACGCCGCCCATTTGAGACGGTATGTGTCGTTGCCGTTGAAGCCGACGATCTTTTTCCTGTCCCAGCCAAGCTCCTTCCATATTATATAGTTGAATATGTCCACTGGATTGGTGGCGTTTATTATTACCGGCTGATGGGGGCAGTTTTCCCTTATGCTTTCGCAGACGGGCTTTATGATGTTCATATTGTCCCAGAGATATTCCAGCCTGTTGGCGACCTTCCTTTCCGGCAGGCTGGCGGTAATAAGTATGGCTCCGCAGTCGGAAAGATCCTTGTACTGAGCGAAGGTGACCTTTGTGTCCGACGAGGAATATATGGCCTGAGCCATATCCATAACATGATTTTTAACGAGATTTTCCTTTACGTCCAGCAGCTTTATTTCCTCAAGATAGCCCTTCATCCCCGCGAGAAAGGCCGATGTGGAGCCTAAAAGACCGGCTCCGCCTACTACTCCGAGTTTCATAAATATAACCTCCTTTTCCGCCCCCGTTATTTCGTCAGGAGGGGAGCGTATTCGTTTTTGACTGTGAGTATGATGTTTTCTATGTCTTTGTCAAGGGCGTTGGAGCCCGAAAGGTCATAATCCGCCGTCTCGCCGTTTAAGCGCACCCTGAATTTATCGTCTCCGAGATATATGAATCCGCTGTTTGCGCTGCCCTCGAATTCCGTCATATCGTTAAAGAGCGTCAGCTTGTCCCTGTAGGGAGAGCTGTCGTACGGACAGAAGGCCGAGCAGTTACCGCATTCGTTGCAGAGGGCGTCGATATGGACTATCTGACTGCCCATGCCCTTCGGCTTCACGACGATGTTGGCTCTGTTGGGGCAGACGTCGGCGCAGTTACCGCATATAACGCCGCAGGAAAGGCATCTTTCCGATTCATCGGATACGGGCATTTTAAGTATTCCCTTTTTGGCGATGGAAACGTCCTCGCCGTCAAGGGCTCCGGCGGGAATGTCCGCCGTTATGGGCTTCCCGAGCACTTCCTCGGCAAAGGCCTTCGCGTCGGCTATACATTCCACGACGGTGCAGGGGCCTCTGAGGGCGTCGCCGGCCGTATACACGTTTTTAATGTTTGTTTTGAACGCCGGACGGCCCTTTTTCGTCTCTATACCAAGACCGGCGAAGAAATCGGAATCAACCGCTTCGCCGACTGCCGCTATGACCGTGTCGGCTTTTATTTCCATAAGCTCGTCGGTATCCACGGGGCTCCTTCTGCCGCTCTCGTCGGGAGGGCCGAGTATGGTTTTTCTGGCCGTCAGCACGCCGTCTTTATGGCTTACGGGGGAGGCGAGCTCTATGAATTTGACTCCGTCGTATGAGGCGAGCATAAGCTCCTCCTCGTCGGCGGGCATGTATTTTTTCGTTCTGCGGTAAAGGATGGAGACGTTTTTGACTCCGCCGAGCCTTTTAGCCGCTCTGGCGGCGTCCATGGCCGTGTTTCCTCCTCCTACGACAACAACGTCGCTTCCCGGCTCAAAGGGATGGCCGGTCTTAAGGGAAGCGAGAAAATCTATGGCGTTTATGACGTTTCCGCCGATATCAAGGCCGCCCTTTTTGGACGCTCCCACGCAGTAAAGTATGTGGGTGTAGCCCTGTCTGAAAAGCTCGTCCATGGAGGGAGCGGCTTCACCCGTCCTTATTTCCGCTCCGGCGCTCCGGATGAGCTGCTCGTCCCTGTCGATGGCGGCATCGTCTATCCTGAAGGAAGGAATGACCCTTCTGACTATGCCGCCGAGCCTGTTTTCCTTCTCAAAAAGCGTACATTCCGCTCCGTTTATCCCAAGGAAGTAAGCCGCCGACATTCCTGACGCTCCGCCTCCTACGACGGCGGCCTTTACGCCGGGCAGCCTGTCCGCCGGCCTGATTTCGCTCATAAGCCCGTCATAGCCGTTTTGAGCGGCGGTCAGCTTCATGGCTCTTATCATAACGGGCTCCTCGTAAAAGTTTCTCGTGCATTTTGTCATACATCTGTGGGCGCATATCGTTCCCGTGATGAACGGCAGGGGATTTTTAGCCGTTATGACTTTCAGAGCTTTAAGATACTCGCCCTTGCCCACGAGGGATATATATTCCGGAATATCCTGTCCAATGGGACATCCGCCTTTGCAGGGAGCGGCGAAGCAGTCCACAAGGGGGACTTTTTCGGCCGTTTTCCTTGAAGGCAGGGGCTTCACGGGTTTTATATGATGTATATCGGTTTTCGCCGAATCGGAGAGAGCGCGGGCCTTTTTCGCGTCCACGCCTTTAAATTCGCCAAACTCAGCGCCCTCGAGCTTTTCGGCCATCTGTGTCAGCCTCTGGTAGCCGCCGGGCTTGAGTATGGTGGTGGCGACTGTTATGGGCCATATGCCGGCATCAAATATCCTGTCTATGTTGAAATAGTCCGCTCCTCCGGAATAGCTTATCCTTATGCCTTCCACGTCGGCGGATATCCTCGCAGCCATCTCTATGGTCAGGGGATAGAGAGCCTTGCCGCTCATATACATTTCCTCGGAGGGCAGTTCCCCGGCCCTTACGTCCACGGGGAAGGTGTTGGACAGCTTGAGCCCGAAGTCGAGGGAATTGCTTTCGGCAAGAGCCTTAAGCCTTTTGAACATGGGTATGGCGTCCACATATTGCAGATCCTCGCGGAAATGGTGGTCGTCAAAGGCTATGTAATCGTAGCCCATGCTGTCAAGCGTCTTTCTGGCGTAGTCATAGCCGAGAATGGTCGGGTTGCATTTTACAAACGTGTTCAGCTTCTTCTCCGTTATAAGATACGAAGCTATCCTTTCTATTTCCTGCGGAGGACAGCCATGCAGGGTGGAAAGGGTCACGCCCGAGCATATATGGGGCGATATGGTGTCTATGTAATCCGTGTATTCGGGGAAATATTTTTTAAGTATTTTTCTGTATACGTTCCAGTAGGGAAATATGGAAGCGTCCTTCATCACCTCGATAAAGGCGTCCACCTTCTCGCTTTTTATGCCGTCCAGATCGTAGCCGACGCTCATGTTGAACATAAAGCCGTTTTCGTCCCCAAGGCAAAAGGCCTTTGAAAGCGTCTTAAGGGCAAGCCACGCTTTTACGTATTCGTCCGCGGCCTGAGCCACCGTAAGCTCCGTAGACCATTCGCAGTTGTAGCCCTCATCGTCCGCCAGTATGCACGGCCTCGCTATGCAGGCGGCAAGAGCCTCCCCGTCCATTATCTGCACGGTTTTAAGCTCAAAGAACCTCGCTCCGGCGAAATACGCCGATATAATGTTCTGGGCCATCTGGGTGTTCGGCCCGGCGGCGGCTCCGAGAGGGGACTCCAGTCCCTCGCCGAAAAGGGTAAGGGATCCGTTCTTTTTCTTAATATATGGTCTGTGGACGCCAAAGACGGTCTTTGATCTTTTATACTCATCCACGGCAAGCCCAATAAGTTCGTCAAAGCCCAAAGGCGACATTTTTTCGCTCATCCGTTTTCATCTCCTCAGCCATTGATATTTTTCCAGAGTTTTTCCGCCGTCAGCTTTACATCGGCGAATATTTTTTCCTCGTCTATGCCCACAAGCTCCCTGTTGAGCATGAGTACCTTTCCGGCGGCGACCGTTGTCAGGCACTGACGGCCGTTCATTCCGAATAAAATATGTCCGTCCGCGTTTTCGTCCGAGAAAGGAGTGTAGGGCTTATAATCCATTACGACGACGTCCGCCGAGGCTCCGGCCTTTAAAACGCCGAGGGGCTCGTGGAAATATCTCGCGGCTATGGCCGGGTTGCCCGTAAAGAGCATACCCGTGGCCTCCGTCCAGCCCGCCGCCGGATTGCCGGAGCTGTGCCTCTGTATGGCGAGGGCGGCCTTAAGGCTTTCCAGCATATCATGGGTATAGGCGTCGGTGCCCAGTCCCACAAGTATGCCCTTTTTGTAAAGCTCAAGAACGGGAGAGCATCCCACGGCGTTGCCCATGTTGGATTCGGGATTGTTGACGACCATGGTGTCCGTGCCGCTTATTATTTCCATTTCAGCCTCGTTGACGTGTATACAGTGTCCGAGTATCGTTTTGGGGCCGAGTATGCCCTTGTCGCGAAGCCTCTCCACGGGACGCTTTTTGTACTTTTCCCATGTGTCCTCAACATCGTTTGGTCCCTCGGAAACATGGATGTGGAAGCCCGTGGCGTCGCCGTTTTCCTCCACGCATTTCTCAAGGGTCCTGTCCGAAAGGGTAAAGGGAGCGTGAAGGCCGAAGGCGGCCTTTATCATCGGATCGTTCTCCTTGGCGGCGAAACGGATGAACTCGGCGTTTTCCTCTATGGCCTCGGCGCATTTTTCCCCGCCGTCACGGTCGCTGACCTCATAGCAGAGACAGCTTCTTACGCCAAGCTCCTTCGCCACGTTGGCGATCTCAAAAAGGGAACCCCTTATGCTGCCGTAGCTGGCATGGTGATCGAAAATTGTAGTTACGCCGTTTTTGATACATTCGATATATGTGGCATAGGCCGAAGCCCTCGTTCCGTCCAGATCCAGCCTGCGGTCGATGTTCCACCAACAGCCCTCCAGCACTTCCAGAAAGTTTGCGGGAGAGTAGCCCTTTATGGAAAGCCCTCTGGCAAGGGCGCTGTATATATGGGTATGGGCGTTTATGAACGCCGGCATTATGACGTTGCCCCCGGCGTCGATTATCTCGGCGTTGGGATATTTCAGCTTAAGGGTAAGGTCGTCGCCAACCTCAACTATGGTCGAGCCTTCCACGGCCACGCCGCCGTCCTCAAAGTAGGGATTGGCAGGGTCTCTCGTAATGAGCCTGCCGTTGGTTATGAGATACATGCTTATTCCTCCTTTGCCTGATTTTCATATATTCTAAATAAATTTTATTATACTTTGGGACGAAAAGCAATTATAAAAGAGCGGGGTTGGATAGAGGGCGGAAATTATGCTATACTTATAATCAAAAAAACACGGGCGGAGGTAAAAATATGATAAGATTCAACAACGATTACAGCGAGACCTGCCATGAAAATATACTAAAAAGACTGGCGGACATAAGCGGCGGACAGTTCGCAGGATACGGAGAGGACGAGATATGCGCCGAGGCCGCGGATATTATAAGAAAACTTACGGGAAAGCCGGAGGCGGACGTGCATTTTCTTGTGGGCGGCACCCAGACGAACCTCATCGTCATAGCGTCGGTATTAAGGCCATACCAGTGCGCTGTCTGCGCCGTAACCGGACATATCAACGTCCATGAGACGGGAGCCGTGGAGGCCACGGGACACAAGGTTATCGGCATAGAGTCCGAAAACGGGAAAATAACCGCCGGAGACGTGAGGGAGGCTCACAGGCTCCACTGGCAGGACGATTCCCACGAGCACATCGCCCAGCCGAAGCTGGTATATATTTCCCAGCCCACGGAGACCGGCACCGTATACAGGAGGGAGGAGCTGGCAGAGCTGTACGCCGCCTGCCGTGAGTGCGGAATGTATCTTTTCATCGACGGGGCAAGGCTTGGCTACGGCCTTGAAAGCCCGGAATGTGATATGGACATAAAATTTCTGGCGGACAACTGTGACGTGTTCTATATAGGCGGAACAAAGGGCGGAGCCATGTTCGGAGAGGCAGTCGTCATACTTAACGGCTCCCTTAAGGAGGATTTCCGCTATATGATAAAACAGAGAGGCGGAATGCTCGCGAAGGGCTGGCTTCTGGGAGCGCAGTTCTCCGAGCTGCTCAGGGACGGGCTTTATTTCAGACTGGCGAAAAAGGCCGATGAGCAGGCGGCGAGGATAAGGGACGCCTTCCTTGAGGCCGGATATCCTTCCTATGCCCAAAGCCCGACGAACCAGCAGTTTTTTATCCTTCCCGGAGAAGTGTACGAAAAACTTTCCGAGAAATACGTCTTTTCCAGACAGGAGACTCTCCAAGACGGCAGAGTCGTCATAAGGATATGCACAAGCTGGGCAACGAAGGACGGGGACTTGGAAGAACTGATAACGGACGTAAAGAACATAAAATAAAAAGAACACCCCCTGCCGAAACAGGGGGTGCTTTAACTCAAAACTCAGATTTATTTCATCGACTCCACGATGGCGTCCGCCAGAGCGTCAAGCTCGGCTTCCTTATCTGTCTTGAGGGAGGAATTTACGGTAAATTTATTGCCGATGATCTCCATTGACTTCAGGTCGTTATTTATGAAATCCGTGATGAGCGTTCCGCTCTTGGGAGCCCATGTTCCGTTTTCGATAACGGAGAATTTCCTGCCGGTCAGGCAGAGGGCTTTCATATCCTCAAGGAAGTCGTGCATAACGGGGAATATGCCCATATTGTATGTCACGGACGCGAGGACGATGTTGCTGTACTTGAACGACTCGGCGATGAGAGTGGACACATGGGTGTTGGAAACGTCGTACACCCTGTAATTCAGGCAGCCCCTTTCGGCCAGCTTTGAGGCAAGCGCCTGGGCGGCCGTCTCCGTATTGCCGTACATGGAAGCGTATGCGATGAGAACGCCCTTTTCCTCGGGCTCGTATCTGCTCCATTTGTCATGCTTGTCCACGAAATATCCTATGTTCGATCTCCATACGGGGCCGTGGAGGGGGCAGATGATCTTTATGTCAAGGCTCTGGGCCTTTTTAAGCAGCTTCTGCACGAAGGAGCCGTATTTTCCGACGATGTTCGTGTAATATCTTCTGGCGTCGTCTATCCAGTCGCGGTCAAAATCGACCTCGTCGTTGAACAGCTTGCCGTCAAGGGCTCCGAAGGAACCAAAGGCGTCGGCCGAGAAAAGTATGCCGTCGGTGGTGTCGAATGTCACCATTACCTCGGGCCAGTGTACCATGGCGGCGCTGGCGAAGGTCACGTTATGCCTGCCGAAGGAGAGACTGTCGCCTTCCTTTACGGATATTCCCCTTTCGCCGATCTCAAATCCAAACTGCTTCATCATGGTGAAAGCCTTGTCCGTGCTGACTACCTTTGCGTTGGGCCAGCGGATGAGAACCTCCTCGAGGGAAGCGCCGTGGTCGGGCTCCATGTGGTTTATGACGATGTAGTCCAGATCCCTGTCTCCGAGGACAGCCTTTATATTGTCGATGAGCTGACGGCAGACAGACCAGTCCACCGTGTCGAACAATACGGTCTTTTCGTCCGTAAGCAGATATGAATTGTATGAAACCCCGCGGGGGATGGGATGGATATTTTCAAAAAGGGAGAGACGGTGATCGTTTCCGCCGACCCAGAAGAGATCGTCCGTTACTTTTCTTACACAGTACATATTTATCCTCCTTTATTTTATTATCCTTCATTATTATTTTATTATTTTATAACTTTTTACACAATAAGTATATACCGCACTTGGGCTTTCAAGTCAATAAAAATCGGCCGTCTGTCACGGCCTGAGTTTGGTATTTTTTAAAAAACAGCTTGTTTACAACATTTTTAAAAACATTTATAATTAAAAAAAGATATGCAGCGTGTCGAAAAAGTCCTTTGGGACTTTTTCGAGTTTAAATTAAGGCAATAAATCCCTATTTCTGCGGAAAGCCCTGAACTTTGTCAGGGCGCAGAAGCGGAAATGAATTCCGCCTGCGGATTAAACTCAGGAAACGCTTCGTTTCCCGAACCCTTCCGCTCACAATGGATTAGTTTTTTGACAGTCTGAAAAGATATGCTTTTTACAAATTTTATTTTTTGTAGTAAAAGAAAATAATTTGATGTTTTTGGAATCAATTTTGGGGAGTGAACTTTAATGGATGACAGCAAGGTAATAGTTCAGGTAGATAAGACCGTTGTAAAAATAACCGGCATAGACGTAAAGGGCCTTAATATCCAGCAGCTTGAGGCGCTCATAAAGGACAGGCTCAAAAGCGTGGTAAGGATAATCGGAGTCACGGGCTCGTCCCTGGAAATGGACGTTTACGGCGTCGAGGAGGAGGACGTGCTTAAGGAAGGCGACGGAATAATAAAGGCTGTCGCCCTGGCCGACGGAATAACGCTTACGGATCTCGCGCAGATATCATCGGTCAGCAAGATAAAGACGGTAAACATAGACGACGTTCCCGAGTATATGGAGGGACAGTGCATGAAGGAAAGGTGGCTGTAATATGTTCACAAAGGCGATTATAATACCCACCGGAGACGAGCTGGCCTCCGGCGTCGTCCTTGATACGGACAGCCCCGCAGTGATGGGCGAGCTTTTAAGGCTTGAGCCGACGGCCTTCGTGGCGAGGACTTCCCCCGTTTTGGACAGGGAGGAAGCCATAAGCGACACAATAAAGGGCTTCGCGGCGGAGGGCTACGACCTCATAATTCTTCTTGGCGGCAGCGGCGGCGGACACCGCTACAGCTCCACCCTCGGCAAGGATTTCACCCACACGTCTCTGGACAGCATACTTGAGGACATACACGAGGGCGCGCTTTACGGCAAAAACGGGCATATGTGGAGCAAGCTTGTCATGGGCAGGCTTGGAAACGCGCTGGTGTTCAACCTTCCCGGCCCCTACGAGGAAGCGTGCGCCGTTATAAAAGCCTTTGTTAAAACGGCTATGGACGGAGAGAGGGAGCTTGAGACGCTCAACAAAAATATGCTTGAGGCTCTGAAGGCCAAGTACGGGGCATAAGAAGGTGTGACAATGTTATCCTTTGTGTTTGATACCCTGACGTCCGACGGCAGACCGGTGGCGGTCTGCGTCATGTGCCGGAGCAGGGACAGGGAGATAAAAGAGACGCTTAAAAAGCTGAAAAACATAGAATTCGGCTCCTACAGCTCCGGATATACGGTGGATTACAGGCTTTCCTCCATGCTCAGGGAGCTCCTTGAGCCCTTCGGCGGGGATATAGAGGTTTTCGGGGCGACGGTGAAGGCCGGGAAGGCTGACTGTCCCACGGGCGGAATTATAGGACGTATCGGAGAAGGCTCTGAATCCGCCGCCGAGGGACTCTTTTCCTCCGGGGGAATGACCTTTTACACCGCTCCGGGAAGGTTCGCCTTCGCCATAGACGGCGGCATACCCGGGGAGCTGACGGACAAAGCCCTTGAGGAGGGCTCCGCGGAGACGATATACTCCGCCCTTACCGCCTGCGGCAGGGATTTTGTATTTATCGCCGACGGAAGCGGCGGAGGAAAGGGAGCGGCGGCCGTCAGGGGCGAGATCGTGATGCTTTCGGAGACGGAGGCGAAAAGCGGGGAAAGGACGGAGTTTTTCGGCCTCAAGAGGATAGGCATAATGGGAGGGACTTTCGATCCGGTGCATTACGGCCATCTTATAGCGGCGGAAACCGTCAGGGACGAGCTTTCGCTGGACAAGGTCATATTTATGCCCACAGGACACACGACCTATAAAAAGGGAAGACCCTCGGAGGGACGCCACAGATATACGATGACGGCTCTGGCGGCGGCTGACAATCCCGCCTTTCTCGTTTCCTCCATGGAGCTGGCCGGGAAGGGCTATTCCTACACGGCGGACACCGTAAGGAAGATAAGGGAAAGGTGCGGCCGGGATACGGAAATATTTTTTATCACAGGCTCCGACGTGGTGGAATATATGTCGGGCTGGAAGGATTTTTCCGCCCTGACCAAGATGTGCTCCTTCGCGGCGGTCAACAGAGGCGGCAGCCATGGCGGAGCGGCTCTGGACAGGCTTTCCGCCGCCGGAGCGGACATCAAAAAAATAGATATTCCCGATCTGGAAATATCATCGTCCATGATCAGGGAAAGGATAAGAAACAGGAAAACGGTAAAATACCTTCTGCCGGAGAGCGTGGAAGGATATATAAGACTGCATGGGCTCTACACCGGGGGAAAGGCTGAGTCAGCCCTCGATACGGTGTTGGATAAACTTATATGATGTCGGGAGGCGTTTTGAATGGGAGAGACAAAAAACGCGGCCGATGAGGCTTCAAAAACATTGGAAATGCTTGAAAAGTGCCTGGATTATTACTATGGAAACATACTTATCGCCGACGGAGACGGCAAAATACTTTACGTCAACGATACTCTTTTAAAAATGTACAATATCACAAGGGAGAGAGCCCTGTCCATGACGGTCTACGATCTGGTGAAGGACAGGGTGCTGGATCGCTCGGCTGTCATAGAGGTCATAAAGACCGGCAGGGAGGCCATCATAAAGCTTGGAATAACCCACTCCGGCGCGTCCATCGACTGCGTGGCAAAACCCGTCTATGAAAACGGAGCGATAAAATATATAATCGCTTTCAGCCATGACGAGATATTCATGGAAGAGATGAAAAACGAGCTGCGCATCGAAAAGGAAAAACGGCAGGAGATGAAGGACGCCCTGCTTTTTATACAGCAGGCCAACAATAAGTACCGTTCCATAATAACGGCAGACGCCAGGATGAAAAGCATATTCGAGAGCATGACATATCTGGCAAAGACCGACAGCTCCATAATACTTTACGGAGAGTCCGGAGTCGGCAAGGACGTGCTGGCCAACTATATCCACTCTAACAGCGCGCGCTCAAAGGAGATATTCCTTCCGGTCAACTGCTCGGCCATACCGTCGGAGCTTATGGAGGCGGAATTTTTCGGCTACGAGAAGGGAGCTTTCACAGGAGCGGACAGAAACGGAAAACTCGGCATACTGGAAATGGGCGACGGAGGCACGGTATTTTTGGACGAGATAGGCGACCTGCCTCCGCTTATGCAGGCGAAGCTGCTGAGATTTCTGGACTCCGGCGAGATAAAGAAGCTGGGCGGCACGGGAATAATATATTCCAACGTGAGGATAATCGCCGCCACCAACAGGGATCTGGCCAAAATGGTCAAGGAAGGCACGTTCAGGGAGGATCTTTACTACAGGCTTAACATCATACCCGTGTACATACCGCCGCTGAGGGAAAGACCCGACGACATAGAGGCTCTGGCGGAATATTACCTCGGGGAGTACAACCAGAAATACGGAAAGGATCTGAAATTCACGCCCGCCCAGATGCAGAGGCTTTTCAATTATTCATGGCCGGGCAACGTCAGGGAGCTGAGAAACGAGATAGAACGGTTCGTTATAACCGGCGGGCAGCCGAGCTGGCTTATGAAGGGCTCGTTATCGCCGCTGGCGAAAAAAGACGAGGACGAACCTCTGCTCTGCGGAGACCTGCGAGAGGCGAGGGAGGAGTTTGAGAAAAACTATATCAGGCAGGCGCTGAGGGAAAACAAATGGCGCGTCAATAAAACCGCCGAGGCTCTTGGCATACACCGCTCCATACTCTACTCCAAGATGGAAAAATATAATCTCAGGGCAGAAAATCCGAGAAACGGCAAGTGATATATTATATTCAGACTGTCAAAAAACTAATCCATTGTGAGCGGGAGGGTACTGTTCAGTACTTTGGCCTTTGGCCAAAGCCGCCTCCGGCGTCCGGATATCTTTCCGGTACTATTCAGTACTTTGGCCTTTGGCCAAAGCCGC
>CAJFHC010000037.1 GCA_904378045.1 Candidatus Metalachnospira gallinarum
AGCCATCGCAAAGGCACACGAGATCACAGGCAAAGAGAAGATGTCAACATATATCATGCCCTTCGGAGCAAACACAATGGCAAGTACGGATATCTAATGTCCGATATTATTCCATAAAAACCAAGGCCGCCGGATCAACCGGCGGCCTTTTCGCGTTGATTTTTAAAGTGGATTTTCAGTGAATATCAGACGTTTTCGGCTTCGGCATTTAACTCAAACAGCAGAAGAGGGCCTCCGTCATCGGGGCTCTGATCCGTGGAGTAAACGGCCGAAGGGTCGTTTGACAGGAATATGTATGAGACGGCTTCCGTTCCGGAGGTAAGCATATATTTATATTCATACGTTTTATAACCATCCGAGTCACTGCCGTATCTGTCGCGTGTCGAGTCTACGGTGCAGGAAAAAACGCTTCCGTCAAAATATACATAGGTGTATATCGGGTCGCCCTCGGCGGTGAAGGACGCTATGACGATATCGTCCGCAAGTCCGGCGTCCACGCTGTCGGCAAAGTCGTCGAACAGGTCTTGGCCGTTTATTATGGTTCCGTTGGAAACGGCGCAGCAGCTGCTTTTTAATACTCCGTCATAATCGGACGGGAAACCGGAAAGAAGGGATTTTATATCCTCGAATGACTTATTTACCGAGGGAAGCACCTCGGAAAGCTCGTTGCCAAAATCGCTGAGAAGTTTACAGGAACTTGATTTTGCCAGATATTTTACGCCGTCGATTATTATCTGCGGACTGTAGGAATTTACCTTAAGAGTCGTGCCGTCGGTTTTTTCTATGGTAAAGACTACGGACTGACCTGCGTATTCCGTCGGATCCTCGTCATATACAACGACCTTGTTGAGTATTTCCGAAAGCTCCTCTATATTTTCCTCATCGTCGGTCGAGACTGTTTTTCCCGGCGGCATACAGCTTACGGAAAAGGACTCTATATCGTCGGCAGTAATTCCGGAAAAAGGCTTTTCGCCGGAGGAGGAACAGGAAACGGCGAACAGGCATATAACGGCTGCCACGCCGATAAGAAATTTTTTCATATTATCACTACCTTGAGAATTTTGATGGGAACTGTTTACATAACAATAATAGCATAAAAGGGAAAATGGTTTCTTACAAAAGGATTTAGATTTTATTAAAAAATACGTTTTATGAAATTATGGGAAGAAACTAATAAACTTTATTTTCATAATTTAGAGTCGAAAACGGCGGCCATATCGGCCGCCGTTTAGTTATATCATTTGATTACAGTTATATAATTATCTTTTCTGGGAAGAGCTGCCTTTGGTTCTGCCGCGGCATAACCAAGCACACAGTTGCCTACTCCGATATAATCGCCTTTGATGCCCCATTTTTCAAGAAGGGCCTTTCCGTCGGCTCTCTCGAATGTCTCCTTTGCCCTGTGTATCCAGCATGCTCCGACGCCAAGACTTGACGCGGCGTTGAGAAGATTGCCCATTACAAGGCTTCCATCATATATACCCGTTGGAATGTTGGCGTCGGCAAGAACGACCACAACGGTGGGAGCGCCGTAAAATGTATGAAGCCCGGGTTTTCCGAATATTTCGGCGTTTATTCTTTCAAGCTCGGCGATGTCGTCTTTATCCTGAACGGCTATCATAATGGGGCTCTGTTTTCCCATTCCCGTGGGAGCCCATGTTCCGGCGTCAAGGATAGCCTCAAGCTCGCCATCGCTTATCTGATCGGGCTTGAAATTTTTACAGCTTCTTCTGTTTTTTAATGTTTCAAGAGTTTCGTTTTTGAGCATTTTAAAGCACCTCCGTATTATTCAGCCAGCTTTACTCCCGGCTTTATGGCGCCCTTGTCGCATCGGTTTCCCCAGGAGTCGATAAGCACGCCATCCCTGTATACGCATATTATCTCACAGTTGTTGGGGCATCTTCCGCAGTTGACGTCCCTTGTCTTAAACTCCATGTCCTCCACGGAGAAGTCAAAGGGTCTTCTTTTGCCGCTCCTTCCGGCGAGTATGGCCACGCCGAAGGCGCCCATAAGATGTCCGTTCTCATCAACTATTATATCACAGCCAAGCGCTTCTTTAAAGGCCTGGGTAACTCCGATATTTTTGCTTACTCCGCCCTGGAAAACAACCGGAGGGACGATGCGCTTGCCCTTGCCCACGTTGTTAAGATAGTTGGACGCGACGGCCTTGCAAAGCCCGGCTATGATATCCTCCCTTGGATGACCCATCTGTATTTTATGGACAAGGTCAGACTCGGCGAAAACCGTACATCTGGCGGCTATCTGAGTAGGATGTTTGGAGGAAAGGGCGATCTCTCCGAACTGCTCGACTTCCACGCCGAGGCGTTTTGCCTGGCTGGAAAGAAATGAGCCCGTTCCAGCCGCGCAGAGGGTGTTCATGGCATAGTCCACCGCAACGCCGTTTTCCACAAGTATGATCTTCGAGTCCTGTCCTCCGATCTCAAGTATTGTCCTTACGTCGGGATGAAGGGCCGTTGTGCCGACTGCGTGGGCAGTGATCTCGTTTTTGACCATAGTCGCGCTGACCATGGCTCCCACAAGGTTTCTTGCGCTTCCCGTTGCTCCCGTCGCTACTATTTTGTAATTTTCCTTGTCAAACTGCTCCTCCAGAAGTCCCAGAAGTTTTTTTGCCGATCCGAGGGGGTTGCCCTCGGTCCATATATAGGCGCTGGCGAGAATATTATTCTTTTCGTCAATGATTACGCCCTTTGTTGAAATGGAACCGATGTCGATCCCAAGATACGCTTCCTTCATCAAATAACCTTCTTTCTCATGCTGATCATATCGTAAAAAGCCTCTATCCTTGTGTCAAGTCCGGTGTCGCTTGTCTGTGAGTCATAGGTGAGATACAGTACCGGTATTTTGTAGTCCGCGCTTATGTTCTGCAAAACGGGCATTATATCTATCTCGGGAGTACATCCGGCGGATTTGACATGCACAAGTCCGTCAAAGCCCTTGTCGGCATAATGCTTTGCGCTCCAGATGTTTGCCGTGGATGTGGGGCCCATTTCATACTCGCAGTAGTCGGCCGTCTCCACAGCCAGATTTTTGGCTCTGTAGCGGAGCATGCGGTTTGTTATATTCATAAACCTGTGTACTTCCACTCCCATATCCGCCAGTTTTTGCTCCAGATTGAGATTTGAGAAGGGATCCATGACTGTGTAAAACTCACCGAGCACGCCGACCCTTAAAGGGTTTCGCGGCTTGTCAAGAGGTATCTGGGCGGCGTCTCTTTTAAAGCGGTTATAGGCCGCGTCGATGTCTCGCCTGCTTGATGCTGTTTCCATGGCGGAAAGGAACTTCGTTCTCAGTTTTTTATAGCTGCCCCTGACCTTTTCAAAGCCGCAGTTCTGATAATATATGCTTTCGGCCTCATCAAGATATTCCGCCATTTTAATGGCGTCCGCAATGGCCTTTGTTATTTTCGGTATGGACATTTTGGGGTTGATTCGCTTCAAAGCCTTGATATAGTCCCTCTTTTTACCCGTGCTGTACTGTGCCAAGTTGATGAAGTCAAATTCATAGCCCAGATCGCGGAGCACCTGCTCCTGAAGCTCGGCATAGTAGCCTAAACGGCACAGACCCATTACCATTATAAGCGTGTCGGCTCCGGCCTCAAGGGCGTCCATCATACTGCCAAGGGTGGTCTTGAAAGGAGTGCATACATAATCGGGGCTGTTTTTAGCTCCCCTGTCCATGGTTCTTACTGTCATCTGCGGAGCCATGACATAGTCGGCCTCAAGGCCCTGCTCGATAAAATATTTGAGAGCGTAATTATAATGATTGAACTCCGGGAAAGAAACCTTTTTATCCGAACGCATCAAAGCTCGCCTCCTTTAAACTTAAGTATGTCAATGAAACTCTCAAGACGAGTCTCCACGCCGGCGGTTCCGTCCTGGTCGTCGAGCACCATATTCAGTATAGGCTTGCCTGAGAACCTTCTTATTATCATTTCATTCACCATCGAGTCCGGGCCGCAGGGAAAGGCGGACAAAAGTATTATGCCGTCGATTTTGTCCCTGTAGATATAGGCGCTGCCCACAAGCTCGCGGCTGAACTCCCATTTGAGTGTCGGAGACACCTTGACGCTCTGTTTGAGGGCGTCCTTTCGGTCGAAAAGATCGGCGAAAACGGGAACGGCTCCCATCTTCCTCAGATAGCTTATGACGGGCTTTCCGATGTATGGATCCATCTCCACATAGCTGTGGGAGACGATAAGTATTTTAAGTCCTTTTTTCTTAAGATCCTGTTCCTGTAATTTTATACGGTTCTTAAGATAGTCTGTTTCAGCCTTTTTAGCCGCCCTGTAAGAGGCGAGAGACTGCTTTCTGGAAAAACCAAGCCTTTCGCCGAGGGAAGTAAAAGCGTCTTCCTCGGTAATGCCGCCGAGATAATCGACGTTGTATGAAATGAATTTCTGAGGTGTTTTCCTGAATGTGTTGCGGGCAATGTCGTAAAGGGCCTCGAATTTTGTACACATATTCCTCTTAATGCCGAAGTTGCTTATTCTGGGAATAAGGATGTAATCGCATTTTCCTATGAGGGATCTGACATGTCCCATAAATATTTTTGTGGAAAGGCAGGCTTCGTCTATGGATACGGCCGTGCCCTGTTTAATGATGTCCTTGTTTGTCTGAGGGCTTAAAACGCATTTTACGCCCAAAGCCGTGAAAAAGTTTTTCCACAGTATTTCATATCTGTAAAAAAGCATGGCCCTCGGTATGCCAATAACCGGCGGCGGAGACGACGGCCTGCCTAAAATCGGTTTTCTCATAATAATTACCTCTTTTGCGCTATTCTTTTGCCGTCAAATATTATAGCACAAAATTTATTGGTATAACAAATTAAAAAGGTTTTAATAAATAAATCAGAATTGAATTTATAGTAATATAGAAGGGAAAGCCCGAACGGCCTGAAGCTAAATAATCATAGACGCCGGGGAATTTACATCCACCGGCGACGACGTCAGCCATATTGACAAATGACGGATACAGAAAGTTTTAACGGAACCTTTCACGTCTATAACGGAGGCCGGGCAAAAAGGCCGTAAGACCTTTGGATAAGGCGCTACTCGCTTAATATAACTCCGTGCTTTTTAAAGAATTTCTCCACGACCTCGTCCCAAGCCTGATCCAGAGACTTGTCAAGGGCAAACACCTTTTGGGAGCATCCGGTGGTGACGCCTATCGCGCCGTTTTCAAAAGTTATATTGATAAAAAGGGCGGCGGCGTTTCTATGTATTTTTTCCGCGGCCGAGGGGGCGGCGGAAAGTATTATTTTCATATATCCGGGCAGACGGCTGCCCTTTATCAGATTAAAGACCACAGGACGTATTTCCGACCAGAAGGCGTATTTTTCGAGCTCCGTCCTGTCTTCGGAATCGTACCAGTTTTCGTCTATGGCGCAGTCTATCTCATAGGTCACGTTGGTTCTCAGAGAAACGCTGCGCACAAGAAATTTGTCAAACACGTCGTCCTTAAGGAGCATGGCCATAAATTGTTTTCTGTCTTCGGCTTTTTTGGCTATCATAGTTTTCACCGTTTCATAAAAATTTAGCTCATAAAATAATTAAATTTATTTTAGCACAGAGGGAAAAGTTAAACAAGGTTGCGTTCCGGCTTTTTATAAACTATAATCAGTAATAAATGATAGCTTAAGAGGTAGATTATGTTATTCAATTCCTTTGAATTTATTGTATTTTTTATAATAGTAACGCTTTTTTATTTTTTACTGCCGCACAGGGCAAGGTGGGTATTGCTTTTGGCGGCGAGCTGTATATTTTATATGGCTTGGAATCCATGGCTGATAATACTTATAGCCTTTACCATTGCCGTAAATTATTTCGCTTCCATAGCCATAAGCGTCTCGCGGGGGAAACGGCGCAAAAAGAGGTATCTTATAGCCGCGATGGTAATTAATTTTTCCCTGCTGTTCGTATTCAAGTATCTTGGATTTATGAACTCCACCATGCTGGCGCTCTTTGACAACTGGCCCGTGGAGGCCGTAAACATCATACTGCCCATGGGAATATCATTCTACACATTTCAGGCCGCAGCCTATACCATTGACGTTTACAGGGGAGACATTAAGGCGGAGAGGCATTTTGGCATATTCATGCTATTTATAATGTTTTTCCCACAGCTTGTGGCCGGCCCCATCGAGAGAAGCAAAAACCTTCTGCCCCAGTTTTACGAGAAGCATAGGTTTGATTTTGAGCGTGCTGTCAGCGGAGTAAGGATAATGCTCTGGGGATTTTTCAAAAAGATCGTCATAGCCGACAGGGTGGCCATAGCTGTAAACACGGTGTTCAATTCCGCCGGAAGCTACAGCGGGCTGTATCTTGTTTTGGCCTCGGTGATGTTCTGCTTCCAGATATACTGCGACTTCAGCGGGTATTCGGATATAGCGAGGGGATGCGCGAGGGTGCTTGGCTTCAGGCTTATGGACAACTTCCAGAATCCATATCTGGCAAAGAGCATAAAGGAATACTGGAGAAGATGGCATATTTCGCTCTCTACCTGGTTTATGGACTACATATATATACCGCTTGGCGGCAACAGAGAGGGAACGGCCAAAAAGTACCGCAACCTGATGATCACATTCCTTGTGAGCGGTCTCTGGCACGGAGCGAACTGGACCTTTGTCATATGGGGAGCGCTTCATGGCTTCTATCAGGTGCTCGGACAGATGACCTACGGCTTCAGGAAGAAGATAAAAAAAGCCCTGCATGTGGACGGCACTCCGGTGATGAATCTCATATCGATGGTTATAACCTTTGCCCTTGTGGCGTTTGGATTCATACTTTTCAGGGCGAATACCATTTCCGACGCTGTTTATATTATCAAAAATCTTACGGCTGATATGGATCTCTGGCTCACAAGGCAGTATTTCTATGAGGTAATAACGGGTATGGGACTCAACCTCTTTGAGATGGCCGTATGTCTGTCGGCAATATTGTTTCTTTTCATATCCGAGGCGTTATGCGGCGAAAGATCCGTCTATGACGTTGTGGAAAGCAAAAATATGGCCGTAAGACTGATCTTTTATATTGTAACGGCGGTATTTATTCTTGCGGCGGGGGTGTATTATGAAGCGGGAGCGTTCATATATTTCCAGTTTTAAGCTGGCTTTGGAAATAATAATATTTATTGCCGTAATGGCGGCGGCCTATGTATTTATAGGAAACAGATACGCCGAAGCGGCGTCGAAAAACAATATCAACGCATGGACAAAAAGCAGATATGACGAATTTTACGCGCTGGAGGACAATACGGTGGATATGGTGTTTATAGGCTCTTCCCATGCCTACTGCACCTTTGACCCGGAGAACTTTGACAGCGTATTCGGCACGCTTTCATGGCAGCTTGGAACGCCTTTGCAGAATTATGACACGTCCTATTTCGTGCTGAAAGAAGTATACAAGACCCAGAGACCGAAGGTAGTCGTTTTGGAGCTTTACTGGGACGTTATGGACGATGAGTTCGATATGCAGCAGGCGGACTCATTCCTTGAGGCCGTTGACGACGGCGTAAAAGCGGAATACATAGACACGGTGTTCCCTGTAAACGAAAAGGTGAAATATGAAATAGAACCTATCAGATACCAGCAGGATTATTTTGCTTATGAGACATCGGAGATGGAAAAATACGCCTCGGAAAAGTTCGGCGTTGCTAAGCCGGCGCAGGAAACAAACGGAGTGGAATACTATCTGGCTAAGGGCTATACCTACTGTGACACGGTCATTCCGGAAAGCGAGTACGACCTGACAAATCAGTTCAAGGGGCTGGACGGCGAGGACTGGGAGCCTAACGCCGCGCAGGTGGAATATATAATGAAATTTGCCGATCTGTGCAGGGAAATGGGATCGGAGGTCGTTTTTGTCACCGCCCCCATCGCCAATGTGTCCATGGAATGGATAGAAAATTATGACTCGATACATGAAAAAATAGCGGCCATAGCCGAAGAGGCCGGAGTGAAATATCTGGACTTCAACATCGTCAACAGGGACGAGGGACTGTTCGCTCTGGAAAATTTCAGGGACGACGCCCATCTCAACGACAGCGGAGTAAAAATAGCTGACGCGTATTTTGCGGACTGGCTGAGGAATAATACGGATACTTTTGGGAATAATAATGGCTGAGAGCCTTTGGCGCTATTGCAAATAAAGGCGAAATAGTGTAGATTATAAAGCATGACCATATATTTTAACGATACGGAGGAACGAAAAATGTCAGAAGAAAAAACCACCGCCGCCGAGACCGCCGAAAACGGACTCAGCTCAACGGGAAATTTTATACATAGTTACATACAGGACGATCTGGAGGGAGAACTCAATAAAATACACACACGTTTTCCTCCCGAGCCCAACGGATATCTTCATATAGGACACGCCAAAAGCATATGCCTGAATTTCGGAATGGCTGAAATCTACGGCGGAAAATGCAACCTGCGCTTTGACGACACAAATCCTTCAAAGGAGGACGTGGAGTATGTCGAAAGCATAGAGCAGGACGTAAAATGGCTGGGATTTGACTGGGACGACAGGCTTTATTTCGCTTCGTCCTACTTTGACAAATTTTACGAGATCGCTGTCAAACTCATTAAAGAGGGAAAGGCTTATGTATGCGACCTGAGCGCCGACGAGATGAGGGAATACAGAGGCACATTAAGCCAGCCCGGAAAGGACAGCCCCTACAGGAACAGAAGCGTTGAGGAAAATCTCGACCTTTTCGAGAGAATGAAAAACGGGGAATTTCCCGATGGAAGCAGGACTCTCAGAGCCAAAATAGATATGGCGTCGCCCAACATAAATATGAGGGATCCGGTGCTCTACAGGATAGCCCATGCCAGCCATCACAGAACCGGTGACAAGTGGTGCATCTATCCTATGTATGATTTCGCCCATCCCCTTGAGGACGCCATCGAGGGCATAACCCATTCAATATGCACTATGGAGTTTGAGGACCACAGGCCGCTTTATGACTGGGTAGTGAGGGAAGCGGGATACACGGTGAACCCGCCCAGACAGATAGAGTTCGCCAGACTTAACCTTACAAATACCGTTATGAGCAAGAGAAAGCTCAGAGCGCTTGTGGAAAACGGACTTGTTGACGGCTGGGACGACCCGAGAATGCCAACCATCAGCGGACTTAGAAGAAGAGGTTACACGCCCGAGTCCATAAGGGATTTCTGCGAGAGGATAGGCGTGTCAAAGGCCAACAGCTGCGTTGACAGCGCACTGCTTGACTACTGTCTCAGGGACGACCTTAAGACAAAGGCAAAGGTCGTTATGGCCGTGCTTGACCCCGTGAAGGTAGTTATAACCAACTATCCCGAGGGACAGATTGAGTTTATTGAAGTTGAAAACAATCCGGAAAATCCCGAGATGGGAAAGAGAACAGTGCCCTTTGGCAGGTATCTTTACATCGAGAGAGAGGACTTTATGGAGGAGCCCGTAAAGAAGTTCTTTAGACTGGCTCCGGGCAAGGAAGTCCGTCTCAAGGGAGCGTACTTCGTTACATGTACGGACTTTGTAAAGGACGACAGCGGAAATATCACGGAGATACATTGTACCTATGACCCCGAGTCAAAGGGAGGAAATAGCCCCGACGGAAGAAAGGTCAAGGGAACACTCCACTGGGTATGCGCGGACGACTGCGTTACGGCCGAGGCAAGGCTCTATGATTATATGATGCTTGACAATCCCGACGATCCCAGCGGAGAGATGATAATGAATCCGGAATCCATAATAATAAGGGATAACTGCAAGGCGGAGCCTTCGCTTAAGGAAGCGAAAAAGGGCGACAGATTCCAGTTTATGAGAAACGGCTATTTCTGCGTTGATACAAAGGATACCACGGATGAAAAGCTCGTCTTCAACAGAATAGTGCCGCTTAAGAGCTCGTTTAAAATAGGCAAATAATTGACAAAAGACGTGACGGGAGTTAATCATGAACATTCAGGACAGATTTAAGAACTACAAAACCATAGTCATAAAGGTGGGAACATCCACCATTACATATCCTAACGGAAAACTCAATCTGAGGATGATAGAAAGGCTCTGCTGGATGATCTCCGATCTGAAAAACAGGGGAAAAAATGTCGTGCTTGTCTCATCCGGAGCCATAGGAGTTGGCTCCAAGAGCCTCGGCTTTGAGACAAGACCGCAGAAGACCAGTGAAAAACAGGCGGCGGCCGCCGTGGGTCAGGCGATACTTATGCAGATATACCAGAACTTTTTTAATATGTATACCCATACGATCGCTCAGATACTGCTTACAAAGACGGATTTTGAGGACGACGCCAGAAGGGAAAACATAGAGAATACATTTGACGAGCTTTTGAGCCACGGCATAGTGCCAATCATAAACGCCAACGATACCACATCGACATACGAGATCGAGTTCAGTGACAACGACCATCTTGCCGCCAGCGTGGCGGTGCTTTTAAAAGCCGATATGCTCATACTTCTTACGGACATCGACGCGCTCTATGACAGCGATCCAAGAGTGAACCCCGAGGCCAAGAGGATAAAAATAGTTGAGGAGGTCACAAGCGAGATCGAGCAGATGGCCGGAACGGCAGGCTCTAAATTCTCCGTCGGAGGAATGGCTACGAAAATTTCCGCGGCGAAATACTGCGCCGACAACGGCATAGATATGGTCATAGCCAACGGCAAGGATGCCGAGATAATAGAAAGAATAGTTGACGGAGAGGATGTCGGCACGCTCTTTATCGGAAAGTAAAGGAGGACAGCCAATGGATGACAATAAACAGAACGCTGAGCCCGCCGGAACGGCGGTAAGCACAGCGGAGGACAACAGCCAAAACTACTACGAAAATAAAAACTACGACAACTATGATACCTTCGACTATATGGAGGAGGCAAAGAGGATAAATACCAGAGAGGAGCCGTCAACGGCGGCCAAGGTGGCGCTCATACTCATAGCCGTTTATTTCAACGTAATCGGCGCGATCATAGGTATTATCGTCGGCGCGGTATATATGGGAAAAGAAGGAGCGGGATATAAAAGCTACGGCAGGATGCTGCTTATAGTCAGCATTGTTTTCCTTGTCATAGACATACTTATGTTCATAGTCCTCGCTTCGGCCGTATATAACGTATTTTCAATGCTTTATTACTACTATTGATATGACCGGGGAAGAAGAAAATGCAAAAGGACGAGAAAAGAAAGCTCTGGCTTAAGGAAAGGGCCGGCATACCGGCGGAGGAAAAGGAAAGAGCCTCAGGAGCGATATTTGAGAAGTTTGTCTCCGTTCCGGAATACATAAACGCCGACTGGCTGTTCATATATGTGAGTATGAAAAACGAGGTTTCGACAACGGACATAATCAACAGGGCCATAGCCGACGGCAAGAAGATCGCCGTACCTGTCTCCCTTAAAAACAGGGATATGTTTTTTGCCGAAATAAAGAGTTTTGACAACCTTGTGAAAAACAGGCTGGGAGTATATGAGCCCGTCTGCGGCAGGGATGCCGAAAAAATGCCGACGAAAAACACCGTGCTTGTCGTGCCGGGAGTGGCATTTGACGAAAACGGCGGCAGAATGGGCTATGGGGGAGGCTACTACGACACATACATCGAAAAATACAAAGTGGAAAACACAGTCGCCCTTGCCTTTGAATGCCAGATAAAGGACAGCGTGCCCAAAGAGGAGCACGACAGGATTATGAAAAAAATAATTACCGATAAAAGGATAATAGTCACGGAATAAATATTAGAAAATTCAATGGGAAAGATACCGGAGAACTTCAAAACTTTAATATTGGGAGGGGATTTTTATGAGCAGACTTATCGAAATGGGAAAGGCGGCAAAGGACGCCTCCGTTATACTTGCCAAGCTGAAAACGCCGGAGAAAAACAGGGCGCTCAACGCCTGCGCCGACGCCCTTGAGAAAAATATGGACAGGGTGCTGGAGGTCAACAAAAAGGATGTGGAGGCCGCCGTGGCAAACGGTATAAAAGGCGCTTTCATCGACAGGCTTACCCTTACGGAGGACAGGGTCAGGGGCATGGCTGACGGACTGAGAGACGTGGCCAAGCTGGACGATCCCATAGGAGAGGTGCTTTATATGAAGACCCTTGACAACGGCCTTATAATAGGGCAGAAAAGGGTGCCCATGGGAGTTATCGGAATAATTTTTGAGGCAAGACCCAACGTAACAGCCGATGCCTTCGGTCTCTGCCTTAAGGCGGGCAGCGCCACCATACTCAGGGGAGGAAAGGAAGCCTTTGGCTCCAACACAACGGTTGTCAACATTTTCAGAGAAACGCTTGAGAGCATCGGCCTTCCCGCGGACTGCGTGCAGATGGTGGAGGACACGAGCAGAGAGACGGCCACGGAAATGATGAGGCTCAACGGATATATCGACGTGCTCATCCCCAGAGGCGGAGCGGGGCTTATACAGTCGGTCGTTCAGAACAGCACGGTCCCTGTTATAGAGACCGGAACGGGCAACTGCCATACATATGTTGACGAAAGCGCTGATCTGGATATGGCCGTAAGGATAGTCATAAACGCCAAGACCCAGAGACCGGGAGTGTGCAACGCCTGCGAGAGCCTTCTTGTGCATGAGGCGGTAGCGGATAAGTTCATTCCAATGGTAAGCAAGGCGCTTAAGGAAAAGAATGTGGAGATCAGGGGAGATAAAAAATTTATCGACGAAGGCGGAGCAGTTCCCGCTACGGATGACGACTGGGGAACGGAGTACAGCGACCTTATAATATCCGCAAGAGTAGTTAAGGACATTGACGAGGCTATAGCGCATATAAGAAAATACGGAACAAACCATTCTGAGTGCATAGTTACGGAAAGCTATACAAACGCGCAGAAATTCCTTGACGAGGTCGACGCCGCCGCCGTATATGTGAACGCCTCCACAAGATTCACCGACGGAGGACAGTTCGGATTTGGAGCCGAGATAGGCATAAGCACCCAGAAGCTCCACGCTAGAGGCCCCATGGGACTTAAGGAAATGACCACGACAAAGTATATCATTTACGGAAACGGACAGATCAGACAATGAACAAGGTCAATTATCAGAAGGAACTGGACAAAATAATAGCGAATAACACGGGTACAAAACCACGGCTTCTGCTTCATAGCTGCTGCGCTCCTTGCAGCAGCTATGTTCTTGAATATCTCAGCCGCTATTTTGATATAACCGTGTTTTACTTCAACCCCAATATCTCTCCGAAAGAGGAATACATAAAAAGGGTGGACGAGGTAAAAAGACTTATAAAAGAAATGCCGGCCTGCGCTGACGTTAAATTTATTGAGGGCAGATATGAGCCGTCGGAGTTCTATGAGGCGGCTAAAGGGCTTGAGGACGCGCCCGAGGGCGGAGAAAGATGCCTGAAATGCTTTGAGCTTCGCCTTAACGAGGCGGCAAAGACAGCCGCTGAAACAGGAGCGGAGTATGTGTGCACTACCCTTACAATTAGCCCTCTGAAAAACGCTGAAAACCTGAACCGTATAGGCGAGGAGACGGCCGCGAGGTATGGCGTAAAATGGCTGCCTTCGGATTTTAAAAAGAAAAACGGCTACAAACGCTCCATAGAGCTTTCAAATGAATATAATTTATTCCGGCAGAATTACTGCGGATGTGTATTTTCAAAAAGGACCGTCTGAATTTTTTCAGATGGTCCTTTTTTGAAACCATTTCAAGTTTTTTCGTGTATATATATTTGAATTCAAATCAACGGCGGCTCCCTTATTCAGGGAGACCGTTTTCGGAGGTATACCGATGAAGGATAAGGACCTGATAAAAGGACTTAAAAATAAAAAACGAAGTGCTCTGGAAAAGGTCATAGAGACCTATTCAGCCTATGTAAACGTCGTGGTATATAACACCATAGGAAATGCCATGTCAAAGGAGGATATGGAGGAAGTCATCTCAGACGTATTCATCTCCCTCTGGAACAACAGCGAATATATAAGGGACGAGGGCGAGCTAAGGCCGTATATAGGAGCCGTAGCAAGAAACAAGTCGATAAATAAGCTCAGAGAACGGAAAAACACCGTGGAGCTCAATGAGAAAACCGTATCAGACAGAGGAGATCCCGAAACGGAAGCGCTGAAGGCAGACGAGAGCAGAAGGCTTTATGAAGCGGTGATGCTTTTAGGGGAGCCCGACAGCGAAATAATGCTCAGATACTACTATAATGGTGAAAAAATAAGGGAAATATCCAGGACCATGGATATAAATACCTCGACGATAAAAACAAAGCTGAAAAGGAGCAGGGAAAGGCTGAAAAATTATCTTTGCGGAAAGGAGGAACAGTTATGAAAAACAGACTTGAGAAATTAAGGAATGAAGTAATGCCTGAGTGCAGAGAAGATGTTTCATATATAAGCTCAAAAGACATACTGAATAAGGTTGATGAAAAACTCAACGCTGTTCCTTCGGAAAGGAGAATATATATGAAGCAGAAGGTTTTAAAGGGATTTGCCATAGCCTGTATAGTTACGGCGGCCATGGCCTCATCGGTATTTGCCATGACCAATATGGATATGCTGAAGCATTTTTTTAGTGGGGATACGGAAGTCCTGGAGGACTATGTGAGCAGTCCTGAAAACTATGTTTCCGACGGGAACTTCAAAATAGGACTGGAACAGATAATAACGACTAAATACAGCGCCAAGGCCATAATATCTGTGACAGCCCTCTCGGATGAAGGCAGGAGGATGCTTAAGGACGAAGAGCTGAATGTCATAGGGGATACCTATGTGAATTATGTGGATGACAGCCCCGAAGGACATTATATAAACGGTATGGGCGGCCGGGAGCTGACGGAGTATAAGACCGCAGACAGGAGCCTGTGGGAAATATCCATCGAAGCCCTGAACACCATTTCCGACGGTGAAAAGGTGGCCATGGAATTTGAATTCCTGGACACAAAGGATAATGTGATAATATTTGAACTAAATACCGATGTGGAAACTGCTGAATATGTGCTTCCCGGACAGCCCTATGGAAGCGCCAAACTCAAGCTGAACCCCATGGGAGCCATAATCGAAAGGGGCATACCGGCCGGGGAGGAGTTTGAACTATATGATACCTCCACCTATTTCATAATGGCGGATGGGTCCGTAAAGACATTCAATCAACTTTTTGATGTAAGCATGGCATCGATAATGGAGGAGGGCGGCAAGTACGATATGTGGGAATGTTTTGCCGACGCCAGAGAGATACTTGACATGTCAGAGTTTAAAAAAGTTATAGTTGACGGAATAGAGTATGACCTTGACAATGTCAATAGTTATAAAAAGGCCGATGAAAGCAGTCTTTTAAAGCCCTTTGAGTGCGAAATAATGTATAAAAATGATCTTTATTATTTCCCTCTGGATGAATTTCTGGAAGGTATGGGGGCTAAGGCAAACGAAAAAGTTTTTGTATACTGCAAAGATTCCTATGAGATCACCGATGACGGAAGCATGATCAAAAACGGCAGTGAAAAATATGAAAACACAATAGATGAAATAGACGGAAGAAAATGCATAATAGCAAAGAGCATAGATGAATTGTTCGGTATGAAAAATTATGTAAAGAACAGCGAAGCGCCCATTGATGAAAGAATAATGGTTATAGTTCCTTAAACAGCCGAAATGAATCCGGGAGTCCCCTTTTTGGGGGCTCCCCAGCGTGTCGAAAAAGTCCTTTGGGACTTTTTCGAGTTTAAATTAAGGCAATAAATCCCTATTTCTGCGGAAAGCCCTGAACTTTGTCAGGGCGCAGA
>CAJFHC010000038.1 GCA_904378045.1 Candidatus Metalachnospira gallinarum
TTTTTTCATTAATTCTCATAGGCAGGTCCTCCTTTACGGCTAATAATATGGTCTTTTTTCCCATTTTAAAATAAATTCAGACATAATCAATGAAAAATGCAAAAATAATCAGTTGTTCGATAAACTTCGACCTTATCAATAATAAAAGTCACGTCTGGAGGTAAAATATTTGGTTATTATGCAGAGAGAGTTTAATTAAAATGGTAAATAATTGGTTGTAAAAATTTGCTCTATGGAACGTGTGCTGAAGGGTTTGATTGAAGTAAGACTTTGTTCGATAGGGCAAGAAATATTTTATTAAACAAATACTTGACTTAGAAATAATAATATAATATAATATCATTTGTTAAGCCTGTTATGGTTTTAATTGGTTTATCAAATATTTTGCCGAAATAGCTCAGTCGGTAGAGCAGCTGATTCGTAATCAGCAGGTCGCGTGTTCGAGTCACGTTTTCGGCTGAAAAAAGCGGTTAAGATGAATGTCTTAGCCGCTTTTTGTATGTAATTTTCTCCCTGTGTCATATTTCTAAAAATATTATCGCATCAATACAGCTGTATTACACAAATTCCCATTTGCCTGACACATCATTTTTCTTAATTAATAATTTATATTCATCATATAACATAACATATATTTCTCTACATTCAGGCGACAATGATAGGTCAAAAACGCTTTTGGCGCCAGTAGAACCATTGACTCCTCCAAAGGCGGAATAGAATTTTAGTTTCATCATTTCCGGGTCATCTGATACGTCTTTTACGCTTCTTGTATAGCCAGCAGAACTTAAAACGCAAGTATAAATTGTCATTTTATCCTGTTGTTCCGACACATTAAAGTCCGCAATAACTACGTCTGTTCTCGGTAGGAAGCCAAGACCAATATAATATATACATCCTAACAAAAAAATGATTAAACTGATTTTAATTATTATTTTTTTCATACAGCATCCCCCATAATAAATTAAAGTGCTTTATTTGCCAATTAAATAATCAATGATACAGCATTTACTAAATATATCGTCTTGAATTTTTAATCTTTTATATTTCATAATCTTACCAATTATATTATACTTTATTTTTTCAATCATATATAGCCGCTATAACATATTTTTAATTTTATAAACAGAATTAAAATTTATATTATTGCAATAACGACATATGCTTTTCGCTACAGTCTGCAAATAATCCCGCGGTCTTGAGATCGGGATAAAAATGCATTATAATTGATTTCAAAATCACAAACAATCAAATTAATTACTCACAAAGGAAAAGTTTATGAAAAACGAAAAATATACTCATCTGAGCCATACATTTGGCCCATTATACGATAAAAGCTCCGAAATTTTAATTCTCGGCTCATTTCCATCCGTAAAATCAAGGGAAGCCGAATTTTACTACGGACATCCTCAGAACCGTTTTTGGAAAGTCATAAGCGCAGTATATGGATGTCAGCAGCCTCAAAACATTCCGGAGAAAAAAGAGTTCGCCTTAAAAAATCATATAGCTCTCTGGGATACAATAGACAGCTGTGATATAATCGGTTCCGATGACAGCAGTATCAAAAACGCTGTCGCTACAGACCTAAGCCCTATTTTATCCGCTGCGGATATAAAGGCGATTTTTTGCAACGGCGCTGTTTCTCACAAATTGTATATGAAACACAGTTATCCGCTGACAGGTATTGCGGCGGTAAAACTTCCTTCGACAAGTCCGGCTAATGCCGCCTACTCCCTCGAAAGGCTTATTTCAATTTGGTCTGAGGAAATATCGAAATATATTAGTTTGTAAAAGTTTTATCTGTTTTAATATTTGTTTTGTTTAATTATTAAAGCGCCCTATCAGGGGCGCTTTTAGACTGTCAAAAAACTAATCCATTGTGAGCGGAAGGGTTCGGGAGGGCAAGACCCTCCTGAGTTTATTCCGCAGGCGGAATTCATTTCCGCCGAGGAAAATCCCGTAGCCCTGACAAAGTTCAGGGCTTTCCGCAGAAATAGGGATTTATTTCCTTAATTTAAACTCGAAAAAGTCCCGAAGGACTTTTTCGACACGCTAAAAGCGCCCTATCAGGGGCGCTTTTACAGGTAATAATGGCAGTTAGTTAGAATGTGTTAAAATTTTTATAAGGCAGGAGCCTATGGGGAGTTTGAAACTCCTGCCTATAATTAATCTTTCGCGGCCTTAGGCCGGTAAGAAAGATATCAGCAGTTTTCTACGAAGCTCTGAACCCTTGTTCTTGTCTGCTCGAAGGATGAAGCTTCCTGGTCTATCTCTATCATAAGGCTCTTTATATTAGCCTCTGTAAACTGTCTGTAGTATACGGGATAGTCCCATTCCTCGGGGTCGCAGAATTTCATCATGCATACGATCACGGCATCGGCCTTTGTCTGCTTTACCATGTCCATGAGCATTTTTCCCCTTATCTTTTTCGTATCCGTCGCTACGGAACAGCCATACATATTCTGCCAAGCCTTAGCCAATCTGTATAAGGGAGCAGCCTCTCCTGAGGGAACGTCTACCCTTATCTGTCTTGACTCCTGAGCAAGGTCGTCGGCAACGATCGCAAGTCCGTTTTCTTTGAATATGTCAAGCACTCCGTCGGGCTCGGCAAGTATTCCTGTAAGTATGATTTTCTTGCCTGTCCAAGGCTCGACCTCGTTTTTCCTTATGTCTTCCATAAGCTCTTTTACAAGCTCGGTGTGTCTTGCCTTATCCATAAACATTCTTGATTTGAATACGGCGTGTCTTGAAACGGGGTCGATTATCTGAGGATAATCAGCGGCTGTCTTAACAAATTCGCGCATTACCGCTCTGTTTTCGTTGTAAACGGTAATCGCTTTTTCAATGTCTGCGTTTGTAATCGCATGTCCGGCTATCTGTTCAAGTTTGTCCTTTACGATCTTATATTCCTCCACAAGGAAACGGTTGGCGGACTCAAGTCCCCTGTTCTGAGGATGTGTAAAGGTAATTACCGGAGATGTTCCTTTCCATTTCTGGCTGAGGCACTTCAGCGTGTCGCAGGGAACCGAAAATATTACGGCGTCAAGCTCGTCATAGGCTCCTGAGCACTGAAGTTCCATAACCTGCTGCATTATGGAGCAGGCAAAGGCAGGAAGATATGCTCTTGCCTTTGAAATCGTCTTGCTTCCGCCCCAAATTCCCATAGGCAGATATCCGGCAGCATATACAAGTTCCTCCGGAGCATAGAGCGGCATTATTCCTATGGCTCCCTTTCCGGTCTCTTTTTTATAATCGTCCATAGCCTTTTTGGGATCATTGGCTATTTCCTTAAGCTGTTTTAATATTTCGTCTGTTCTGCTCATGTTTCTTCCCCCTTACTCCGCTTTTTCACTGATCTGCTGTTCCATCATTTCGACAAGCGCCTGGACACGGGTGTCAAACTGCGCCGGAGAGAAACTTCTGGGGTCCGTCTGGTCGCCGTCAAAGCTGACATAGGGAACGCCCGTCTTATCCTTTACTATCTCGGCGGTCTCTACGTTAAGGAAGCTCATCAGCTTACAGCTCCTGTTAAGGTGGTATACGACTCCGTCGCACTGTCCGCCTTCAACAATATCAAGAAGCACATTTACCTTATTTTCAAGACAGGTGTTTATGTATATTCTTGTATAAGCCTCGGCCATTGAATGAAGCGACTCGTCATTGGCGTCGTAATGAAGATCCCAAAGGCCGGGATAAGCTGAGCCTGTCATAATGGAATTGAGGTTCTTAAGCGATTTGAAAGTATGTCCAAGGTGGGGCCAAACCGCTATTCCTTCCCAAGTTATTCTTGTCTTTTCATTGCCTTTGAACGCGTATACTCCGTTTTTAAGGTTTTCCTCAAGCTCGTCGGCAAAGGCTTTGAATGTTATCTCGGCGTAGTCCCTGCTTCTTGCGCATACGATAAGAGCCATATAATTGAACAGATCAAATCCGTTAAGCGGCGAAGGCTTGTAGTGAGACATTGAAGCTATCCTGTTCCACTGGTATACGGAACGCTGAGTCTGCTGTCTTACCTCAAGGAATTTTTTATAATCGAAGGGACGTCCGCAGATTACCTCAAGCTGAGATATGGCGTTCCTGAACTGGTCGGCGATGTATTCCTTGGCATATTCGGGGATGGGCATTGTATGGTTGAACGGAACGTCAATGACAATGCAGGGGATATCCAGCTCAACCGCCAGATTCTCGTACCATTTAAGCAGAGTGTTGCAGATATTGTTGCATGTAATAACGAGATCAGGCAGGGGAACCCTTGCCGCGGGTGAGTTTTTAAGCGCCTCGGGCGTTACTCCTGTTTCCGCCTCTTCCTTAAGCAGCTCCATATATCCGATGTTAACTCTTCCGTATGAACAGCAGTCAATGGAATAGCCCTTGCTGTCCGCCACATCGATCATATCAAGCGCGCCCTTTCTCGCTCCGATACCGGCGGCGTGTGTTTCGGGATATACCATCGCTATATCCATAGCCACGCACATTTCCGGAGGGGCTACCGAAGCTGACCAGCAGACAAGTCTTCCCTCGGCCTTTGCCTGTCTGGCTTCCTCGTCCAGCTTTGCCTGATAATAGGCAAGCAGTTCCTTTGCTTTTTTGCCTTTTGTCTCAAACATCTCTGATTCCTTCTTTCTGTTTTGATTTTCGGTTTACGTAATCTGCGGCGATTCTGTCCAAAACGTCCGTTTGCCCGGGCGGATATGTCCTGGATTATTTTTCGCCGCGTAGTCAAACGGATCATCTGCGCTTTTTGACCGTTCTGAGGCGACATAAAATTTTTTGTTTCCAAACCGGCGGAAAATTCATATCGTTATCAGGAGGATAGCATTAATTTTTTAAAAAGTATATAGCCATCAAAGGGTCGGAAATTTCTATCAATATCAGTCAAGGGAAAGTTCATGCATTTCAAATTTTCAACTTGCAAAATACTTTGCCATACACTATGATTAAATTGGCTCAGCTGTAAAAAAATATGATTTTCGGAGTGATGCTTTTATGGAAAGCTCAATAGTTTCGGTTGTGGAGATAATAGGCATAATAGCTTTCGCCGTATCAGGAGCCGCCGTTGCCATAGACACAGGGCTCGACGTTTTCGGCATAGCCTTTATCGGCGTCATAACAGCCCTCGGCGGCGGCGTCATAAGGGATATAATACTTGGCATATTTCCGCCGATAATGTTCACATACAAAATATATACGGTAACGGCGGTCATAGCCTCGCTTGTCGTGTTTTTCATCGCTTATATGGACAAAAATCTATTTTATAAAAACATAGACCGTATAGACGCCATTGTAAACGTCTTTGACGCCGTTGGCATTGGACTTTTCGCGGTCACAGCGGTACAGAGATGTATACAGCATGGCTACGGCGATAACGCCTTTCTCTGTATTTTTATGGCTATGACGACCTGCATAGGAGGAAGCATAATGCGAGACCTGCTCTGTCAGAAGCTGCCGGCCGTGCTCAGGAAAAGGATATATGCCCTTGCTACACTGGCAGGAGGTGCCACATACTACTATATGTTCATTTTTGGGATGGATAGAGAGCTCTCCATGATAGCCGGAGCAGGGATAACCATATCCATAAGGCTCCTTGCTACAAAATATAAGTGGAACATGCCAAGAATAGAAAAATAACGAGCGTATAACAGAAATGAAGGAAAATGACAGTCTATGAAGGATCTTTTCACCATCGGGGAAACCGCTTCCCTGTTCAATGTAAATATAAGGACTCTGCGGTATTACGATAAGATCGGCCTTCTGCGCCCGGAATGGGTCGATCCGGACACGGGCTACAGATACTATTCCACAAAACAGTTTGAGCGTCTGAATACCATCCTGTATCTTAAGGCTTTAAAAGTTCCTCTTGAAAAAATCTCTTTCTTTTTCAAGTCAAAAAATACCGACGTAATGAAAAGCCTTCTTGAGGAACAGCGAAAAAATATCAGGGCTCTTATTTCCGAGCTTGAGATGGCCGAAAAAAAGATAGGCTCAAGAATAGCACAGATAGATTATGCCCTTGAGGCTCCCGTAAATAAAATAGATATCAAGCATATATCCGACCGTCCGGTTTTCTACCTTAAAAAAGATATGCCTGTCAGCGATGATCTTGAATATCCGATAAGAGAGCTTGAGAGCGTATGCCCCTCCCTGCCGGGGATTTTTCTCGGAAAGGTCGGCGTGCGTGTTTCAATGGAAAATCTGATAAAAAGGGATTTCAGCTCCTTTTCCGGAATATTTGTTATGACCGAGACCGGCGAGGATATGAAATGCTCATCTGTCATACCCGGCGGAGATTATATCGTGATGCGTTTTACCGGTACCCATAGTTTTTCCGGAGCGTATTACGCAAGAATGCTTGAGTATGCCGAAAAAAACCGTTTTTCCGTTGCAGGAGACTCCGTTGAGATAACGCTTATTGACAGCGGCATGACAAGCGACCCTGACCGTTTTGTAACGGAATTGCAGATTCCGGTCGAATTTTAAAAAAGCGATTGACTCTCTACTTAGTAGAGAGTTTATTATTATCTCAACGAATCATCGCTTTAAAGGAGTGAATTGCATTGACAGGAACAATAGTAAACACCTGCACCATCCTTGCGGGGAGCGTGCTTGGCAGCGTCCTTAAAAAAGGAATAAACGAGAAATACCAGTCCGCCCTGTATAACGCTATGGGGCTTGCCGCCCTCGGAATAGGAATAAACTCCATAACCTCCAATATGCCGAACAGCCAGTACCCGGTACTGTTTATCGTAAGTCTGGCCATCGGTTCCCTCATCGGCGCCATACTTGACATAGACGGAAAGTTCAAGTCAAAGGCCGCCTCGATGGGAAAGAGCGAGCTGGCTAAGGGACTTTCCACCGGCATACTTATGTACTGCATAGGCTCCCTGTCCATTCTCGGCCCCATACAGAGCGCGCTTTACGGGGACAACACCTTTCTTTTTACCAACGCAACCCTTGACTTTGTGACCTCAACGGTGCTCGCCTCCACCTATGGCATAGGTATGGCCTTTGCCGCCCCGGTGCTTTTTATATGGCAGGGCTCCATATATCTGTGCGCCTCGTTCCTCCAGGGGTTTTTGAGCGACGCGCTTATGTCGGAAATATCGGTGATAGGAGGATTCCTCATTGCCGCCTCGGGATTTTCAATTCTCAATGTAAAAGATTTCAAAACCCTGAATATGCTGCCCTCTCTCTTGGTGCCTCCGGCTTTTTTCTTGATTTTAGGACTTATAAATTAATTAAATTTTAATATAAAGATTAAAACTTTGTAAAATATTAATTGCAGAAATTTTATTTTGTTGTATAATTAACATATCAACAAGAAGGAGGATATGTATAATGAAAAAATTTTCAGCAGTATTATTATCATGCGTTATGGCCGCTTCTATGGCTGTTCCCGCTATGGCCGAGGACACAGTGACAGAAGGAACCACAGCAACCGAGGAAACTACAGCGACTGAGGAAACTACAGCTGCCGAGGAAACTACAACTACCGAGGAAACTACAGCTGAGGAAACCACAACCGAGGAAACCACAACTACCGAGGAAACCACAACCGAGGAAACTACAGCGACTGAGGAAACTACAACCGAGGAGACTACAACTGAGGAAACCGTATCGGTTGTTGTTAACGGCGAAACCGTTGCTTTTGAAGATCAGGCTCCCGTTATCAAAAACGACAGAACCCTTGTTCCTTTAAGAGGAGTTCTTGAGGCTATGGGCGTTCAGGTTGAATGGAACGCTGAAGATCAGAGCGTTACGGCTACAAGAGGAACCGACGCCGCTTACTTTACCGTAGGAAGCACAGAGCTTATGACAGCCGACGGAACGGTTGAGCTTGATGTTGCTCCCGAGATCATCAACGACAGAACTATGATCCCCTTAAGAGCCGTTGCCGAGGCTTTCGGCGCTGAAGTAGCCTGGGACGACGCTACAAAGACAGTTACAATAACAGACAGTGTTGAGATTACGTCAGTTGACGACGGAGTTATTTCTTCGGAAGTAACAGCCGAGGATGGAACAGTTTTATATACAGTAGACGTAACATACCCCGTTCTTAACGACAGTTACACAGCCGAGGGAAAAGCCGCTATCAACGAGGCCATTAAAGCCAGCGTTGAGGCTGCCGTAAGCGCGGAATCCGAAAATATCGCTGCTTCCGCCAATGAGTTATACGCTTCAAGCCAGACGGAGGAGAACGGATTTGAGTTCAGACCCCTTTCTCTTACAGGAAGATATGAGGTAACAACACTCAGCGACACAGTTGTTTCTTTCTATTTTGACTTAAGCTCAGATTATCTTGGAGCTCATCCCACAACGGTTCGTACGGGATATACATATGACGCGGCTACAGGAAACAAGCTTACCCTCGCTGACGTTACGGGACTTTCAGCGGAAGACGCAACAGCAGCCGTTAAGACAGCTTACACAGAGCTTATCAATGCCGCTCCCGATAACTTCTTACCCGAGGCTCTCGAAAATCTTGACGAAGCATTATCAGTTGATGACTTCTTTATTGAAGACGGAGCTGTAGTATTATTCGCTCAGCAGTACGCAGTAGCTCCTTACGCAGCAGGCTTTGTCGAGGCAACTTTAGACTTAGCTTAAGCGGCTTATTTATTACCGGGTCTATAGACCCGGTTTTTTTATTGCCTATACAATTCCAATTTATTCCATTATTTATTTTTCACCGATGCCTTTATTTTTAAAATAATGAATTAAATTCATTGACTTTTATTCATCGAAATGATATACTCAATTAAGCGATAATAGTAAGGATGTGACATAATGGCAGAAAAAATGACAAATCGCCAGCTTGCGGCTTTACAGACTAAACGCAAGCTGATGGAGGCGGCAAAAAAGCTCGTATGCGAAAAGGGGCTGACAAACACGTCCATAGAGGAAATAACCAATGCCTGCGGCGTGTCAAACGGTACATTCTATACATATTTCAAGCGCAAGGAGGACATTCTTTTCGCCCTCAGCCGTGAAATGTATGACGAAATATATGAAAACGCCCAGGCTCATGGCGGAACATTTCAGGAGAGGCTTGTCTTTTATATGGTTACATTTTCACGGTATATCGAAAAAAGCAGTCTAAAACTCTGCCAGGAATGGGTACGTAACACCGTAGACCCTGACCTTGTGGAAAATGAGGACGATAAAAGTAAACTCTTTAGGGATATAGAGGCCATTAAAAAACTGCTTGAGGCCGGAATAAGCCGCGGCGAACTCATTAAAGAAACGCCGGCAGATATCCTTGCCCACACATTGACTGATATCCTTTATGGCGAAATGCTTTGCTGGGATATGTCCGGCGGAGCATACAGCTTTGAAGATCGCACGGATGAATTTTGCCGTCTGTTTTTACCATCTGTTATTAAGCCATATTTGATAAAAAAATAAAGTTTAGTTACCTAAAACAAATCTAAAACCTATTGGAGGAGAAAAAATGAAAAAACTTGGATTCGGACTTATGCGTCTGCCGGTAAAAAGCGCCGAGCCGACGGACATAAATCAGGAAGAGCTGAACAAAATGGTCGATCTCTTCCTCGAAAGGGGCTTTACCTATTTTGATACATCATATGTGTACCATAACGGTGCGTCCGAGACCGCCATTCGCGATGCGCTTGTAAAACGTCACAGCAGGGACAGCTTTGTTCTGGCATCAAAATTCCCGACGTTTTTAATGCCTAAAGAGGATCAGGCGGATAAAATATTGGATGAACAGCTTGAAAAATGCGGAGTGGAATATTTTGACTTTTATCTGCTCCACAACCTCAACAGATATCTATACAAAACAGAGGTAGCTGACGCCCGTCTGTTTGAGCATATGAAAAAATGGAAGGAAGAAGGTAAAATCAGACACATTGCCTTTTCTTATCACGATGACGCCGAACATCTTGATCAGATACTGGCGGAGCACCCGGAAGTGGAGGCTGTACAGATAGCTCTTAATTACTATGACTGGGATGAGCCGTTCATACAGGCCGGAAAATGTTATGAGGTCATCCGCAAACATGGAGTTAAAGTCATAGTTATGGAACCTGTTAAGGGCGGCGCCCTTGCCAATGTTCCCGCTGAAATCAAAGCTCAGATGGAGCAGAACGACAAAAACGCCTCCCCTGCCAGCTATGCCATTCGTTTTGCCGCGTCTCTCGAAGGCGTTATGGTAGTTCTTTCAGGAATGAGCGATCTTGCCCAGGTTGGGGACAATACGTCATTTATGAGTGATATGAAACCTATGACGGACAAAGAAAGGGAACTTTTGAAATCGGCCAAAGACGCCTTACGCGGTACATGGAAATACAACTGCTCGGATTTTGACGCGCTGGACGACAATGCTTACGGCGTTCCTATCTCAGGCATCATCAGAGCTTACAACAGCCTGCTTATCCAGCCCAATCCATATTTCGGAGCGGAGCTGAACTATTACAAGAGCTTCCGCACGGCCTATTACAGAGCTTTTGAAAGCGGCGACTTCACGGCGCAAACAAAAAGTATCGGAGGAGCCTTCGACGTAAACGAGGCGTTGAAAGAGGCGATTGAATTTCAAATTAAAAACAGCTTCCAAACCTATATTGACTGATCATTAATATCAAAAGAGGACTTCCCGTTAAATCGGGAAGTCCGCTTGTTTTATGCCTGATTCAGTTTCTTTTTAAGCCAAATTCAGCTTTTTTGTAAGAATATATCTTGTTAAAATAAAGTATACCGCGCTCATTGCGACATAAAGAATTATAAGTCCGGCAAAGGTAACTCCCAGAGCCTGCACCTGCGTAAGGGTGGCAAGCACACCCTGCGCCAGGCCGTATCCTAAGGGGCTTGCGGCAATTCCGACCAGCGCGGCGAATAAAATATTGTTTACGACTATATTAAGCCCTATATACGCCCCAACTGAGCACAGTAATTTATGCTTGTCGGAAAGCTGTCCTATTGCCATCGAAAGATATATGCTCAATATCATTGATATTACCATCGAAAACATAAACGCTATAAACTCAATGGCTATTCCCCAATATCCCATCTCTGTGATCTCAACAAAAAGCTGTCCAAGCACAGTAAAGAACGACGCTATATCAGACAGTCTCAAAACAAGAATACAGCAGGCGAACACAGCCATTACAGTACTCAGTATCATCCATACAAGTATGACTATCAGTTTGCTCCATATAAGCTTCGCTACGCTTACTGGAAGAGTAAACATCAAGTATCCCTCGCTCGTAAGCAGGTTTTTATAAAATCTTTGTATCATCATTATAAACGATGTGACAAACACAGCCACAAGCAGTATCGAAAACAGCATCGGAACACTTGAGGCAAGTATACCCAGCGATATATTCTCTATGTTTTCAAAATTTAGATTTAAAAATAATCTCTGTATAAAAGCGACAACCAGAAGCGCCCCATAAAGCGGAAGGAATATCCTCCCCGTAGCGATAAATTCGTATTTCAGCAATTTCTTTAACATTTGAATACCTCCCTGAAATATCCGTCAACCGATTTGCCTTCCTTCTCTCTGATGTTGTCAACGGTATCGTGAAGAACTATCTGCCCATTATTGATGAATATGGCCTCGTCGAGCACCTTTTCGATGTCGGAAATAAGATGGGTGGATATTACCACGCTGGCGTCCGGATTATATGTGGTTATTATCGTATTTAATATATAGTCCCTTGCCGCCGGGTCAACTCCTCCAATAGGCTCGTCAAGGAGATAAAGCTTGGCGCTCCTGCTCATCACAAGTATGAGCTGCACCTTCTCCTTTGTTCCCTTTGAAAGGGCCTTGAGCCTTTCCTCACCGTTTATGTTCAGCTTGCCAAGCATATCCTCAGCCTTTTTGATGTCGAAATTCTCATAAAAATCCTCGAACATTTTCATAACGTCCTTTACCTTCATCCAATCCGGAAGGTATGTCTTATCCGGAAGATAGGAAACCGCTAAACGGCTTTTTTCGCCAATGGGGCTGCCGTCCACGGTTATGGCTCCGCTGTTTGGCGTAAGCAGGCCGTTAATCAGTTTTATAAGCGTAGTCTTTCCGCTGCCGTTTGGCCCGAGAAGTCCGATTATCCTTCCCCTTTCAATTTTAAGGTCTATATTTTCCAGTGCGGATTTTTTGCCGTAGCTTTTGCTGAGTCCGTTTATCTCAAGAACAAATTCATTCATTTCTTTCCCCTCCTTCCACAGCGGATTTAAAAGCCTCCAGCGCTTCCTGGGGCGTAAATCCAAGTTTTTTCATACTATCTATGAAGCTGCTTATGTTTTCCGCGGCTATCGCCTTTCTTACAGAATCTATCATATCGTTATCCTCCGTAATATATCTTCCGCTTGTTCTTTTTGAATATACAAGGCCATCCCTCTCCAGATCTGCCAGCGCCCTTTGCATCGTGTTCGGGTTTACCCCAGCCTCCTCCGCCAAGTCCCTGACGGAAGGAAGCTTTGATCCTGGCTGCCATTCACTCGATACTATGCCTATCTTGATCAGGTCTACCAACTGGGAATATATTGGCCTGTCATCTTTAAAGGTCCATATCATATTATTCCTCCCTGTTTTAAAATTGTATTATTGTATTGTTGTATTAACTGCTTAATACAATTATACAATATATAGCTTCATTGTCAATAGTCAATTTCAAAATTTTAGTTGAAAATTTTTCGGGAGGTACAATGAATTCGTGAAAATTACAAACAGTTTTAAGAGATTGCTGTGTTGATAAGAAAGGGGAATTTTTAATGGGTGACGAAAACAAAGTTGCTAAAAGAAAGAAAAGCATGGTAAAGGCAAAACTGATTGCGCTGATAGCTGTCATAGTTATCGCTCTTGGAGCGGGGTTATACTTTGGTAAAAGTTTGTCCTCCGAAAGCAGAATAACGAAACTTGGCTTTGAGGATATGGGCGAGCTTGCCACGCAGGCGGCGTATTGCACTATGGTTGAGGACACGGAGGCCGCGAGAGATCTTTTCGGAGTGGAGATACCGTTTACCCAGAGCAGACTGATTTACAGCTACGACGTTATTGTCAGAGCAGGTTTGGACTTTGAGCAGATCGAGTGGAGCGTTGACGAGCCGAACAAGGTTATAGAGGTCAAACTGCCGGAGATAAAGGTGCTCAACAGTGAGCTGGACACGGAATCGTTCAAACTTTATCTTGAGGACGAAAGTATTTTCAGAAGGATCTCGATGGAGGAAAATAACGATTCCATGATCGAGATGGAGGAAAACGCTCGCAGACAGGCTGTAGGAAACGGTCTTTTAGACGAGGCGAGAGCCAACGCGGAAGCCATACTCAGGAGTTTCTTTGCCGGAGTGTATGATCTTGAAAAATATGAGATAGTATTTATGGATAAGTAATAAGAAGACGCTTAAAACTAAAGCCGCGCTGTCTGCCTTAAAGAAAATATCGACAGGCAGAAGCCGGTGAAATAAAAATCAATAGGTAATCTCAAAAAAGGAGCCCGCTGTTTGGGCTCCTTTACGCTTTTTACGGCTTATTTGATATAGGCTCAGTTCTGTCCGGCGGGCGTTCTGCGCCTTGTCAGAAGGCTTTTAAGGGAGTATTGTGACACTCCTCCGTATTTCTTCATCGTAAGGGCATAGACGGTGAGCAGGAAAATATCCGCGGCCATCCAGGCGATTGGATTGGAAAGGCATACACCCGTATAGCCGATATATTTTACAAGTATGAAGGCAGTAACCGATCTTCCTGCAAGCTCGGTAACGCCGGCTATGGTTGTTACGGCTGACTTTCCGATACCCTGGAGCGTATTTCTGTATACATAGACTATTCCGAGAAACGGATAGAATAAGCACTGATATATAAGAAATTTGAACGAATATCCGACTATGCTGTTATAGAGCGCGGGATCACCGATAGTCGAGCCGTCTATGAAAAGCGCCGTAAGAGGCTTTCCGAGCCCGAAGCAGAATATAAGAGCCAGCGCCCACGATATGAACGTAAATACCATGGAAACGAACACGCCGTCCTTTATCCTGCCGAATTTATGCGCTCCATAATTCTGTCCGGCATAGGTCGCCGAAGCGGTTCCGAGGGAGTTGAAGGTCTGGCAGGCGATATTGTCTATCCTGCTTGAGGCCGTATATCCCGTAACAACTCCTGGCATGGCGGCGTTAAGGCCGTTAAGAGCGGTCTGCTGGAATATACATCCGACGGCGGTTATGGAATATTGCAGAGCCATCGGCAGTCCGACGCATATATGTCCGTAGATCATATTCCAGTTTATGCTCCAGTCTGATTTTTTAAGCCTTAAAGACGGATAGGCCTTGAACATATACACAACACAGATGGCTCCGGAAATAAACTGGCTTATGACAGTTGCAAAGCCAGCGCCAATGTATGTCATTTTAAAAAATACTATACATATAAAATCAAGCGCGACGTTAAGCACAGCTGAGAAAACAAGGCAGAAAAGCGGAGTACGGCTGTCTCCTACGGCTCTAAGCGTGTTAGCGGCGATATTGTAGAGTACGGTTGCCCCTATTCCCCAGAATATGGTGACAAGGTAGTAATAGGCGTAATCATAGTAATTTTCAGGAGTGTTCATGGCTCGGAGAAGCGCTCCGGCAAAGGGGACGGATATGGCCATAAGAATTATTGTCATTATGATGCACAGCTCAAATGATACGGCTATGCTCCTTCTGATGCCCCTTTCATCCTTTGCTCCGAAAAACTGGCTCGTTCTTACGGAAAATCCCGATGTCAGTCCCCAGACAAGACCGAGTATAAGAAATGTTATAGAAGAAGTGCATCCGACTCCGGACATAGCGTCTGCGGAAACGGTGTGGCCTACGATAATTGTATCGGCCATATTGTAAAGCTGCTGAAATACATTTCCTATAAATATAGGAAAAGAGAATTTGAATATAAGTTTAAAAGGATTGCCTTCTGTCAGATCAAGTCTCATTTAATAAAGCCTCCATAGTTGATTTAATTTTATTGGCAATAACGGATATTTTATTACAGAAAACACCAAAATGCAAGAAGAAATTACGGCTTTTACAATGATTTTATGACTGTTTAAAATCAATTTTAGAACGGATTGATTTTGTAAAAAAACATTGACATGTGAAATAAAAAGTGGTAATATAATCTCACCGCAAAAATGGTGGGTATTTCAAAAAGGTTTGTTAAATCGGTTTGAAAAAAATCACAAAAAAATTAAAAAAACAGTTGACAAACAACTAATAAATGTGTATAATAGTTTTTGTTGATTGACAGTGCGGGTGTAGTTCAATGGTAGAACGTCAGCCTTCCAAGCTGAACACGAGAGTTCGATTCTCTTCACCCGCTTTTTGTATGTTTTAAAATATGGATCAGTAGCTCAGTTGGATAGAGCAACGGCCTTCTAAGCCGTGGGTCGGGGGTTCGAATCCCTCCTGGTTCATATAAATTTCGGCAAAGTCCTTGAAAGGCTTTGCCGAATGTTTTATAATAGGATATATCAAGTGAATGTCCGTATATAATCTTTCCGCTATCCGGAATGTTCGAACATTTATGTTAATTGAGCAAGCGAGTAGCTTGCTTTTATTTTTTCATACCGCGCGGTTATGGCGGAATTGGTAGACGCGCCGGACTTAGAATCCGGTTCGAAAGAGTGCAGGTTCAAGCCCTGTTAACCGCATTAAAAAGTCCCTGAAAAGGGACTTTTTTGTTAACAGGGCTTGAACCGGAGGTATGAGGACGAGAATAAAAATATGCCGGTGGCATATTTTTACGTCCGAATGCCCGAGCAAAAGCGAGGGAAGACAAGTCCGAAGGACGTAGCCCTGTTAACCGCATTAAAAAGTCCCTGAAAAGGGACTTTTTTTGTTAACAGGGCTTGAACCAGTTTATGATGCCTTGAAAGGTCTTCTCGGCGGAACTATTAGTGAAATGACGGAAGCAGAAATGGATGAACCGCTTGTCTATGAAAAGTCCGAACGCTCTGACAATGATGATTTCCAGAATGGATATAAGCGCAAACGGGTAAAGAGCAGTTACGGATCTATCAGGCATCTGACGATATCCATGTTAAAATAGGCGGAAAAGCCGCCAGTTATTGACATGCCATCAAACGGATGGTATATATAAAACAAGGGTGAAAAGCTTATTTTTATGCCTTTCACCCGTTCTTAGCATAGAAGAATCCTGTTTGCAGACTTTTCTTTAATGCTCACGGCCGAAAATGCTTCCAGCCGTTTTTGCGTTATTAAAATTAATTTCTAATTAATCTGATCAAGTCCGTTATCATCAATCTATTCCATAGCATCCACAGCCCATCCTAACGTGGCTTTGTCCGTCACGCCGACATATGCCGCCGGAATTCTGCCGTTGGCTATATCGTTCATTCTTATGAACTGTTCCTTT
>CAJFHC010000039.1 GCA_904378045.1 Candidatus Metalachnospira gallinarum
GTACCGGAAAGATATCCGGACGCCGAAGGCGGCTTTGGCCAAAGGCCAAAGTACTGAACAGTACCGGAAAGATATCCGGACGCCGGAGGCGGCTTTGGCTGTAAGCCAAAGTACTGACCAGTACCCTCTCGCTCACAATGGATTAGTTTTTTGACAGTCTGCCGACTTGATTGCTGGCAGTGATTTCAAAAGTTCCCGAGGAAACTTTTGAAATCAGGCAGTTTTAACAGCAAAACCAAAATAAAGTATTTACTTTAAATTAGAATAATTTATAATATATGTAAACAAATAAAACTTTGAAACCGTTATTGTTTATCAGACCCCATATAGTACAAGCTGTATGGGGTTTTTTCAAAAAGAGGAGTGTCGAATATTGAGAGAAATTGATGTAAATGACATAGTCAAGGCAGTCTCAAAGCTCTGTATAGAGGCAAACTGCGTTCTTAACAACGACGTTTACGAAGCCATCGAAAGGGCGAAGGAAAGCGAGGAATCCCCCGTCGGCAGGGAAATACTCGGCCAGCTCACCGATAATGCCGATATAGCCAGAAACGAGTTTGTTCCAATATGCCAGGACACGGGCATGGCGGTCGTTTTTGTTGAGATAGGCCAGGACGTCCATATAAAGGGAGGACTGCTTACTGACGCCGTAAATGAGGGCGTAAGAAAGGGATATGCGGAAGGATATTTGAGAAAATCCGTTGTTGAGGATCCGTTCTTAAGAAAAAATACCGGAGACAATACTCCCGCCGTTATCCATTATGACATAGTCGAGGGTGACAGGCTTAAAATAATTGTCGCCCCAAAGGGATTCGGCAGTGAAAATATGAGCAAAATTTATATGCTTAAGCCGTCAGCCGGCATAGAAGGGGCTAAGGACGCTATCATTAAAACCGTTGACGAGGCCGGCCCCAATCCATGTCCGCCTATGATAGTCGGCGTCGGCGTGGGAGGAAATTTTGAAACGGCCGCTCTGCTGGCAAAAAAAGCTCTCCTCCGTCCCGTGGGCGAGTATTCTAAAAAGCCCCATCTGATGGAAATGGAAAAGGAGCTTTTGGAGAGGATAAACCGTCTTGGCATAGGCCCCCAGGGTCTTGGCGGAAGAACGACGGCGCTCTGGGTAAGCGTGGAGTCATTCCCGACTCATATCGCCGGTATGCCCGTGGCCGTTAACATAAGCTGCCACGTTACAAGACACGCGGAGGTGGTATTATGAGAAAAGAAATAAAAACGCCGCTTACAAAGGAGGCCGCCGCCGGACTTAAGGCGGGAGACGTGGTAAGCCTTACGGGATATATATATACCGGCAGGGACGCCGCCCATAAGAGAATGGTGGAGGACTTTGAGAAAACAGGAAAATTTCCCTTTGATGTAAAGGATCAGGTAATATATTATGTCGGCCCGTCTCCGGCGAAGCCCGGAAAACCCGTCGGCTCGGCCGGCCCCACCACATCGGGCAGGATGGACGCCTACGCCCCGGTGCTTCTGGATAACGGTTCCACGGGTATGATAGGCAAGGGCGAGAGATCAAAGGAAGTAATAGAGGCAATGAAAAGAAACAAGGCGGTATATTTCGGAGCTACGGGAGGAGCCGCGGCCCTTATCGCCAAGCACATAAAAAGCTCTGAGGTCATAGATTATGAGGATCTTGGAACCGAGGCCGTACACAGGTTTTATGTGGAGGATATGCCGCTTATAGTCATCATCGACAGCGAGGGGAATGATCTGTATGAGACGGAGAAGGAGAAATACAGGAAAAATTAAATATATAGGACTGTCGGCATTTATTGTGGCCGTGTTCGCCGTTGTCGGGTTCAACTTTTCCGACACGGTCGTAAAAATACTCGGCATTGGGGCTGACGTAGTCACGGTTACCAAAGACGGAGTGACGGGCGAAAAGACGTCCGATGCGACTCTTACGTTCACCGGGGACATTATGTGCCACAGTTACCAGTATAACGAAGCCTACGACGCTTCCACCGGAACCTATGATTTTTCCCATAACTTTACGGATATGAAAAAATATTTTGACGAGGCTGATCTGGTTGTTGGAAATCTGGAAACGGTTTTTGCCGGGGCCGATGTTGGCATAAGCGATTATCCCTGCTTCAACTCGCCGGACGCCTTTGCCGACGCCATAGCGGATGCCGGCTTCGACGTTCTGACAACGGCCAACAACCACAGCATGGACAAGCGCATGGACGGAGTTTTGCGCACCCTTGACGTGCTGGACGAGAGGGGCATAGACCATATCGGCACATACAGGAGCGCCGAGGAGAGGGAAAACATACTTATCCGGGACGTAAACGGCATAAAGATCGCCTTTTTGTCATATACCTACGGAACCAACGGCATACCGGTGCCGGAAAGCTGGCTTGTGAATCCCCTTGACGAGGAGCTTATAAAAAGCGATATCGCCAGGGCAAAGGCTTTGGAACCGGATATGATAGTCGTTCTTCCGCATATGGGAAACGAATACGAGGAATATGTAAGGGATACGTTTAAAAACTGGGCGCATATGATGCTTGAGGCCGGGGCGGACATAGTAGTGGCCAGCCATCCCCATGTGCTCCAGCCCATGGAGACCGTGGAGCTTGCCGACGATGACGGCGGCACGAGGACGGGATTTATTATGTATTCCATGGGCAATTTCATATCTTCCCAGACGACCCCGCCGAGAAACGCCAGCATATTGCTCAACATAGATATCGAAAAAACATGGCAGGGCGAGACTTACATAAAAGAGGTGTCATTCGTGCCTATATGGACCCAGTTCCAGAACGCGAACTGGCAGAACCATTTTGTCGTAAGAAGCGTTTACGAAATGCTAACCCTTCCGGAGGATCAGCTCAGCGCCACGGTGAGAAGCAAGGATATACCAAGACTGAGAGAAATACATTTTGAGACGACAAAGACGCTCCTTGGCGAGGACATACCTTTGGAGGATATACGGGATGAGTATATATACTACGCGCGGAGCGCTTAAGTCGGCGTGAAACGCCTTAAGTCAAAAGTCTTAAGGACTTTTGACTTGTAAATGTCGGTGAGGAGACCAAAAGTTCCTGAGGAAACTTTTGGTCTCAGGCCGGGGCTAAAATTATAGATTATTGTACGCCGGTGGAAATGAATTCCCCCGGCGTTTACTGTTATAAAAATTAGTTATTGATGATTTGTGTATAATTTTAGTAATAGTTCAATTTGTGCAATAATACAGTCGCATTTTATTTGACGGTATTTTTTATTTTTTCACCGTTTTATGGTAGACAGATCGCTAAAACTCTGTTAGTCTTAAAATTGTCGAAATCATTAGGAATAATTTAATAAAATAGTTTTTGAATATTCGCGTAAATATGATATAATCAAGAAAATAATCAAGAATTTAAGTTCGATATTTTTAAGGAGTGCTGAAATGATAGCGTTGATATTGGCGGCGGGCTATGCCACAAGGCTCTATCCCTTGACTTTGAACATGCCCAAAGCTCTACTTCCGATTGACAATAAACCAATAATAGATTATATAGTTGAGCAGATAGAGACCATCGACGAGGTAAAGGAGATAGTGGTTATATCCAATCACAGGTTTGCGCCGAATTTTTTTGAGTGGGCGGAAAACGGCTCGTTCAAAAAAAATCTCTCGGTCATAGACGACGGCACCACGTCCGAGGAAACAAGAAGGGGAGCCATCGGAGATATTCTTTTCGCCATAGAGGAAAAGAAGATAGACGACGAGATACTTGTCGTTGCCGGAGACAATTTCTTTACCTACAGCCTGAAGGACTACTATGATTTTTACAGGGAAAAGGACAGGGACTGCGTCTGCGTCAAAAAGTTCGACAACAGGGAGCTTTTGAAGCAGTTTGGCGTTGCTGTTCTTGACGAAAACGGCAGAGTGCTCGAGATAGAGGAAAAGCCTGCCAAGCCCAAGAGCGATACGGCGGTTTACGCCACATATATGTATAAAAAGGACACGGTTCCACTTTTCAGAACATATATCGAGGAAGGCAATAAGCCCGACGCTCCGGGATATTTTCTCGAATGGCTCTACAAAAGGAAGGATGTTTACGCCTACGCCTTTGACGGCGAGTGCTATGACATCGGAACGCCGGAAAGCTACAGAAGCGTGTGCGAGGAATTTGAAGGGAAATAATCTGAAATTTTCAGGATTATCAACAAAAATTGCCGTATAACCTCGCATTTTTGTGGATAACTTTTGACATTGATTTTTTAGGGACGTTTTCAACGCCCCTTATTTATGCGTTTATAATTATCAGTTATTATCAGTTAAAAAGATCGGAGGAACAGCGAATGACGGAAAACGAATGCGGATGGATAGAGGTCTTTGTTGAAACAAACAACGAGGGCTTTGAGCCGGTCAGCGGAATCATATACCAGTGCGGCATAACGGGAGTTATGATAGAGGACAGCGGGGATTTCGATGAATTTCTGAACGATCCGGCAAGGGACTGGGACTATATCGAGGACGGCCTTGTGGAGGAGAAGAAAAACGCCAAAAACGGAGTTACTTTCTTTGTCAGGGACAACGCCAACGGTATGGAGACGCTGAATATAATAAAGGACATGCTCAAGGCGGCAAAGGCCAACGAGAGCGATATAGATTTCGGAAGCCTTGAGGTGACGCTCAGAAACGTAAAGGAAGAGGACTGGGCGAACAACTGGAAAAAATATTTCAAGCCCATCGCCGTCGGCGAAAAAATCGTTATATGCCCTTCCTGGGAGGAATATGCGAAAAAGGGCGATGAGAAAATACTCCGCATCGATCCCGGACATGTTTTCGGCACCGGCACCCATGAGACGACAAGGCTGTGCATAGGCTTTATCGAAAAATATATGAATGAGGGCGACACGATTGCTGACATAGGCTGCGGCAGCGGCATACTTTCCATAGCTTCCCTTCTTTTGGGAGCCAAACATGCCGACGCTGTTGACATCGACCCCAACGCCGTGGACATAGCCTATACCAACGCCGCCATGAACGGAATAGGAAAGGATGTTTATACGGTGCTTTCAGGCGACATTTTGAACGACAAAGAGCTTGAGCGCACATTCACGGATAAAAAATACGACGTTGTAGAGGCCAATATTGTGGCCGACGTCATAATAGCCCTCTCGCCGAGGGTGCCTTCCCTGCTCAAGGACGGCGGAGTATTCATCGCCAGCGGAATAATAAAGCAGAGGCAGGAGGACGTTTTGAAGGCGCTTTTCGAGAACGGATTTGACATTATAGACATTGGAGAGGAAAAGGACTGGACGGCGGTGGCCGCCAGATATAAGGGGTGAGGATATGCCAAGATTTTTCGCCGACGGCGTTAAGGACGGCGTGATAAAGATAACGGGAGAAGACGCCGGGCATATTTTCAGAGTGCTCAGGGGAAAACCCGGCGATACGCTGACTGTCTGCGACGGACGGGGAACGGATTACGAGGCGAGGATAAAAGAGGCCGGGGCTTCGGAAATAATACTTGAGGCTGTCAGTCAGAGCCCGACTCAGAGCGAGCCAAAACTGAGCCTGACCCTTTATCAGGCTTTGCCAAAGGCCGATAAGATGGAGCTTATAATACAGAAATGCGTCGAGCTTGGAGTGTACCGTGTCGTGCCCGTCAATACGGAAAGATGCGTCGTGAAAATAGAGAAAAACAAAGAAGCCAAAAAGCTGGACAGATGGCGTAAAATATCCGAGTCGGCGGCCAAACAGAGCGGAAGGGGTCTTATACCCGAGATCGGGTCTGTTATGGATTTCGGAGCGGCTCTGAAAGAAGCGGCTCAAAACGGGCGCGCCATAATACCCTATGAGCTTGAACGGGACAGAAGCCTCAGAGACTTCCTTGACGGACTGAGTGATGAGGAAAGAGCCGGGCATTTGGCCGTATTCATCGGCCCGGAGGGCGGATTTACGGAAAGCGAGATAGTGAGAGCCACGGAGCAGGGCGTTGTTCCCATAACGCTTGGAAAAAGGATACTCAGAACCGAGACGGCGGGAATGGCTGTTGTGGCTAATGTGATGTTTTATATATCTTAAGCGAAAAATCTTATGGATTTTCCGCCTATCTGACGGTGTGGAGACCAAAAGTTCCACGAGAAACTTTACATGTCAGGCAGAGGTTAAATTATAGATTATCGGACGCCGGTGGAAATGAATTCCCCCGGCGGATGGCTGCTGTCACATAAAGTTAGCCAAAAAAGAGGATAAATTCGACAGAGATCCGGATTAACAAATACTCTTTAAAATACAAACTTGGAACAATTAATTTTGGAAGGAAATGCTTAATGATCTATTTTGATAACGCCGCCACGACAAGGGCGGCCGACGAGGTGGCCGAGAGGGTCAGATACATGCTTTTGGAGAACTTCGGGAATCCGTCCGCCCAGAGCATGATGGGCGTAAGAGCCGAAAACGAGCTGAATGACGCCAGAAAAATAATGGCAAAGTCAATAAACGCCCTGCCGGAGGAAATTTATTTTACCTCCGGAGGAACCGAGGACGATAACTGGGCCATATTCGGCACGGCCGAGGGATATAAGAGAAGCGGCAAGCATATGATAACCACATCCATCGAGCACCCGGCCGTTTCCGAGCCCATGGAAAGACTGAGACAGAAGGGTTGGGACATAACGGTTCTTGACGTGGACAAAAACGGATATATAGACCTTGACGCTCTCAGGGACTCAATCAGGGAGGACACCGTCCTTGTCAGCATTATACTTGTGAACAACGAGGTCGGAACGATACAGGACGTGGCGGCTGTCGGAAAGCTGATAAAGGAGAAAAATCCTAAAACGCTTTTTCATGCCGACGCTGTGCAGGCCTTTGGAAAATATCCCATTGACGTAAGAAAAATGAATATAGATATGCTGTCCATGAGCGGACACAAAATACACGGCCCCAAGGGCGTTGGATTTTTCTATATGAAAAAGGGACTTAAGGTAAGACCCATAATATACGGCGGCGGTCAGGAAAGGGGACAGCGCTCCGCGACGGAGAATACCCCCGGTATCGTTGGACTGGCGAAGGCCGTGGAGCTGGCAATGGAAAACATGAACGCATCCCATGAAAAGGTTATGGAGGTCAAAAGGACGCTGGCCGAGGGCATTTTGAGAGACATCCCAAAGACGCATATAAACGGCCCGTCCATAGAGGAGGCCAGCCCATACGTCCTCAACGTCAGCTTCAACGGGCTTAGAAGCGAGGTGCTTCTCCATGCCCTTGAGGAAAAGGAAGTTTACGTTTCCGCCGGCAGCGCCTGCAGCAGCAAAAAGAAGGGCGGCAGCCATGTGCTCCGTTCCCTTGGACTTTCCGAGGAGAGGATAGAGGGAGCCGTCCGTTTCAGCTTCTGCCGGTACAACACAGTGGACGAGGCGGCCGCCTGCCTTGAGATACTTAAGGAAAAGACCGCTTTTTTGAGAAAATATATGAGGTAAGAAAATGACTGACAACATAAAAAAAGACGGCGAAAGGACGGAGGAGAACGTCCTTATCGTGAAATACGGCGAGATCGCCATAAGAAAAAACAACAGAAAATTTTTCGTGGAAAAACTGCTTCGCACCATAAGGAGGAACCTTGACGGCCTCGGGGATTTTTATGTGGTCAAGGAGCAGGGCAGGCTCATTGTGGAGGACAGGGGCGGAGAGATCGACTTTGATCAGGTTATCCCCAAGATAATCTGCATAATGGGCATAATCGGAGTGTCTCCCGGAGTAAGGACAAAGGATCAGAGCCTTGACAACCTTAAAAAGGTATGCGCCGAACACGTTGCCATGATCGGGGCGGAAAACTATAAGACGTTCAAGATAGAGACAAAACGCTCCAACAAAAATTATCCCCTTGTTTCAAGGGAAGTGTCAGCGGCGGTGGGCGAGCATATACTTGAAAAGTTCACGAATCTTACGGTAGACGTGCATAATCCCGAGCTGACGGTATATATCGAGCTGAGAAACGACGCTTACATTTATTCAAAACAGATAAAGGGCTTCGGTGGACTTCCGGTTGGTTCGTCCGGAAAGGGTATAGTTATGCTTTCCGGCGGAATAGACAGTCCTGTTTCGGCCTTTCTTATGGCAAAAAGAGGCGTTGAAGTTGAGGGAGTTTACTTTAATTCTCCGCCCTACACCAGCGAGAGGGCAAAACAGAAGGTCGTTGACCTGGCGGAAAAGCTGACGGAGTTCACCGGCGGATTCAGGCTCTATGTGGCGCCATTTACGGATATACAGCTCTATCTGCTGGAAAACGTGCCCCATGACAAGCTGACCATATTTATGAAGCGCGCCATGACAAGGATAGCCTGCATACTCGGCGAGAGGGACGGAGCGTTGGCCGTCATTACCGGCGACAGCGTTGGACAGGTGGCAAGCCAGACCATGCAGGGTCTCCACGCCATAAGTTCCGTGGCAACCATGCCGATATTAAGGCCCCTTGCCGGCTTTGATAAACAGGAGATCATAGACATAGCCGTGAAAATAGGCACCTTCGACATTTCCACAAGGCCATACGAGGACTGCTGTACCATCTTCGTGGACAAGCACCCTGAGACCAAGCCCAAAACAACGGTCATCGAGAGGATAGAGTCCCATCTGGATAAGCTGGACGAGCTCATTGAAAAGGCCGTAAACGAGGCCGAGATAATAGAGATGTAAGAAAAAAACAGCCCAAGTATCGTTTAAACGGTATTTGGGCTGTCAAGTATATAGAAAAGTAAAAAAATTTAATATTATATCACATTTGATGCGTGATTATCCATTTCAGAAGATCATCAAAGCTCTTTTCTCCGGAAGCAATTTCCAATATTATATTAGAAAGTTCTGTTTGGGTATATTTAAGTTCTATTTTGTTCAGCGCAAGAAAAACAAGCATTGCGTGAGCTCCTATTCGTTTATTTCCATCTAAAAATGCGTGATTTTTTACAAGTCCGAAACAAAGACGAGCTGCTTTTTGCTGAATGGACGGATAAATATCCTGATCGCCAAAACTTTGAAATGGCGCTCCTACGGCCGACTCAAGGAGAGCCTCGTCCCGTACTCCGTCAATACCTCCTGTTTGTGAAATAAGCTGTGAATGAAGCATTAATATTTGCTTTTTAGATAGTATTATCATTTCGCCAAAACCTCATAGGCTTTACGGTTCTTCTCCATAAGACGTTTTGAAATTGCCAAAACATCCTCATCCTTTGCCGTCTGCTCATCCTCCGCCGCGCTGAACTCAATGAGCAGATATCTCGGAGCATTATTTTTTAAAATGACAACGGCTCCGTTTTCATCCGCCAGACGAGCTACTCTGGAAAAATTCTGGTTTGCCTCCGTAATGGAAACAAGGGCGTCAGTATTTATATTCATAGAAAAACCTCCTTTTAGTATATTATATATTTAATATAGGATAAATTCAACCTATTTATTCTAAAATACTTTGAATTGCAGAAACTGTTATCATTATTTGGGCTGTCGCTAGGATTTATGTTAAAATTGAATCATGGAAAACCGGAGGGGGGATACTGATTTGCGGATAGAGGAAATAAATGATCCGGACGGCGTTATGATGAGCAGTCTGCTGGATGTATGGGAAAGCTCCGTCAGGGCGACCCACCTGTTTTTATCCGATGAGGAAATAAAAAATTACGCAAAGGAACCGTCAGATGATTCGCTCGTCTTAACGTGTTATAAATTCCTTCGCTTTTCCAATCTGTTTTGATATAATAAAATCATCGGAGATTGAAAACAAAGGAGGTATTTTATGAAAGTTGTTATTGCCATAGATTCGTTTAAGGGCAGCGTTTCGTCCCTTGAGGCGGGAGAGGCGGCCAAAGCCGGAGTTCTTGACGCATATCCGGAGGCGGACGTAAGCATTATGCCCCTGGCCGACGGCGGCGAGGGTACGGTGGAGACGCTTGTTTACGGTCTCGGCGGGGAGCTTGTGCGGGTGGATGTCACGGGCCCCATGGGAGAAAAGCGAAGCTGTGTCTATGGAATTGTCGGCAGTATGGCCGTTATGGAGATGGCCGCGTCGTCTGGACTGCCGCTGGTGCCCATGGATAAGCGGGATCCTATGCTCGCCACGACCTACGGCGTGGGCGATATGATAAAAGACGCCGTAAAAAGGGGCTGCCGGGAGTTTATTGTCGGCATAGGCGGAAGCGCTACCAACGACGGCGGAATGGGTATGCTCCAGTCCCTCGGCGTTAAGTTCCTTGATAAGGACGGAAAAGAGACGGGAATCGGCGGAAAATATCTGGCAGACGTGGCTGACGTGGATATGTCCGGTCTTATGCCCGAGCTTAAGGACTGCGTCTTTAACATCGCCTGCGACGTGGACAATCCCCTTTGCGGCGAAAGGGGAGCGTCAAGGATATTCGGTCCCCAAAAGGGAGCGACGGAGGAAAAGGTTATATTCCTTGATTCGGCTTTAAGGAGCTTTTCGGAGGTAACAAAGAAAAAGCTTGGCGCTGACTGCGCCGAAACGCCGGGAAGCGGAGCCGCCGGAGGACTGGGCTACGGATTTATGGCCTATCTTGGCGGAGAGCTTAAGCCCGGAGTGGAGATCGTCCTTGACGCAATAGGTATGGATAAGGCAATGGAAGGAGCGGACTTTGTAATCACCGGAGAGGGCAGGATCGACAGCCAGACGGCAATGGGAAAGGCTCCTGCGGGAGTGGCCAAAAGAGCGAAAAAGGCCGGAGCCATAGTCATAGGCGTGGCGGGATGCGTTACGGACGACGCTTTTCTGTGCAATTCCGAGGGCATTGACGCAATCTTCCCCGTAATTGATAAGGCCATGACGCTGGAAGAGGCCATGGATAGGGATGTGACGGTCAAAAACATCAAAAAAGAGGTAACGCAGATATTCAGGCTAATAAAAGCGCATAGCGCATAAGCGCGCGGAGCGCCCTAAGCGGAAAATCTAATGGATTTTCCGCTTGATGCCGGTGGGGAGTACAAAAGTTCCCGAGGAAACTTTTGTACTCAGGCCGAGACAAAATATTAGCTGATTTGACACCGTGGGAAGTGAATTCCCACGGTGTTATAGGTTATAATTTGGTTTTTTAAAGCTATTGGGAAAACTTATCTTCATTAGTAATCCACTGCCATAATTGATTACTAATAAAAACAAGTTTTTTCAGCAGCTTTGAATAACCAGCTTAAACCTATAACGCCGTGGGAATTTACTTCCCACGGCGACCAATAACTTAAACTTTTAGCCTCAGCCTGAGTCCAAAAGTTTCCCGTGGAACTTTTGGACTCCTCACCGACAATAAGTCGGAAGCCTGCTTCCGACTTAGCGAGCTCCGCTCGCCATGTTACAATTATTACAAATTATTAAGCATTTCTTACTAAAAGCGAAAACCCGTTGTATATTCTGGGAAAATGCTATAAAGTAAAATTACGGATAGAATGTGTGTCATATAATTAAAGTCATATAATTCAATACGCAATTTTATTTATAATCGGAGGTGTTAATTATGAAAAAGAAAAGGATCTGCATGGCTCTGGCCGCGGCTCTTTCTCTGTCGCTTGCCGTAAGCGCCACGGCTTTGGCGGCCATTCCAAGCGACATAGGAGGACACTGGGCGCAGGGCACAATAATACAATGGACGACTAACGGATATATAAGCGGATATCCGGATGGAACATTCAAGCCTGACAACTCCATAACCAGGGCCGAGTTCGTCGTAATGGTGAACAAGGCAATGGGCTATAACAAGAGAGGAAACGCCTATTTCAGCGACGTCAGCGCGGCTCACTGGGCTTACGCCGAGATCATGAAGGGCGTTGAGGCCGGATATATCACCGGCAACGGCGACGGCACATTCCGTCCCGACGCTCCCGTGACCCGTCAGGAGGCCGCCGTTATGATCTCCAAAATTCTCGGACTGGATCAGGATTACGCTTCGGCGGCAAAATATGTTGACTACAGATATATTCCTTCCTGGGCGGCAGGATATGTCGGAGCGGTGTCAAAGGCCGGAATTATGACGGGCTACCCCGACGGAGACTTTAAGTCCGACAGGGTGCTCACAAGAGCCGAGTCCGTAGTTTCCCTTGACAAGACAAAAAATTATGACGGCAAGGTGGAAGAGGACAAGGACGACAGAGAGGTATTCGAGGACTACAGACTGACATCCTCATCCCTCAGCGACAAGATAATCAAGGGCGACCTTATTATTTCCAGCTCCCTTTCCAACAGAAACGTAAGCCTTGATAACGTAAAGGTAGAGGGAAAACTCATTGTTGAGGGCGGTAAGACGGTCACAGCCGACGGCTGCGAGATCAGCGAGCTTGAAATGAACAGAAGCGACGTTGAGTTTGACGCCACAGGCAGAACAAAGGTCGGCAAGACGACATTCGAGAAATACGGCAAGCTCTCCGGAAGCGGATATTCCAGAGTTATTATTGACGAGGAATTCAGCAGCTATATCGAGCTTGACGCCAATATCGACTATGTGGAGCTTGACGCCGACACAAACGTCCGCCTGCTTGAAAACTGCGTTATAGAGACATTCGAGGCGACAAAGAACGCCGACAACGCCACGGTCAACTTCAATAAGGCCGAGGTCGAGGATATGGATATCTACGACGCCATCAGGATCACCGGCAGGGGCGATATCAATAATATGACGGTCTATAAGAGCGGAGTAAAATCCAGCATCAGACCCGACCATCTTGACAGGAGAAACGGAGCTTCCAAACCGGATTACACGTCCACGTCATCGGGCGACGTTGGATATAATCCCGGCTCAAGATATGACGACCTGACGGTAAGCAGAAACAATAAAATATATAAAGGCGGAAGATATGACGATGTAAAGGTTACGGCTGACGAAAGAGTAACTCTTAAGGATATGACAATCTACGGCGATCTTACCATTGACGAGGATGTAGAGGACGGAGACGTTTACCTTGATGATCTTGACATCAGGGGTCATGTATATATCTACGGAGGCGGAGAGAGTACAGTCAGCTTTAAGGATTGCGAGATAGAAGGAAATATCTACGCGAAAAAGGACTATAAAGATATGCCTGTAGGACTTTACATTGACGGCGATACCGTTGAGAATTTTGACGGAACTCTTGTTATAGAAAAGAACGGAGCTATCGTTAAGGGCGCTGGAAAACTTGACAATGTTAATGTACTGACCAAAAGTAAAGTTGAGATAGACACAGATGTCAAGAATCTTTATGTAAACGCGAAGACAGACAACCTTACTATCACGTCCGGAACTACCGTCGATAAGCTTAGTATTTCGTCAAGCTCGGCGAAGGACAGCACAATAAAACTTGACGGAAATGTTAAAGAAATATCAACTAACTATGATATCACAGTTACCGGAAGCGGAGACTATGACAAAAAGACCGGAAGCGGTACAATAAATGGCAAAGAAGAAACAATAGCCGTAACGGAAGTAACGCTTAATAAGACAGCTCTTACGCTTACCGAGGGAGCAAGCGAGAAGCTTAAGGCAACAGTTAAGCCTGATAATGCAACAAATAAAGAGTTGAAATGGAGCAGTTCCGATACATCAATAGCAACAGTAGATAATACAGGAAAAGTATTGGGAATGTCAGCTGGAAATGCGGTAATTACGGTGACAACAAAAGATGGGTCAAAAACGGCAACTTGTAATGTAACAGTAATAACGCCA
>CAJFHC010000040.1 GCA_904378045.1 Candidatus Metalachnospira gallinarum
ACCGGAAAGATATCCGGACGCCGGAGGCGGCTTTGGCCAAAGGCCAAAGTACTGAACAGTACCCTTCCGCTCACAATGGATTAGTTTTTTGACAGTCTAGGGCGCCGGAAGCGGCGCCCTTTTTACGCGTATGAAAGGCCGAAACGGGCGCAAACCGTCATTTTTTCCGGGTGAAGATCGTATATCCGGCCTTTCGGAAGCAAAATCCACGGTTGTTGTCTGACAAAAACGGCGGCATATACCGCCGCCGATATGGAATAGAGGGCTTTTATCCCCCAAAATTGGCTGTTTCAGCGGCTTTCAGAAAAAAATTCACAATAGGTTTTTAAAAATTTACTTTGTGCTTTTTTTATAAATAATTTGCGGCAAAAAAGCAAACAGATGGGTGCGAAATAGGAGGTTTTTTGAAATATATAGTCAGTTTTACCTGATATAAAAGCTGAAAACGTCCACTTAAGGATAAATCGCCCAAAAAATTTAATTGATTAGTTTTTAACAACAATCGGCCTTTATCCAAGAAATAATGAAAAAACCCCGTGTGCCGGCCTGTAATTTCGGCAGAGGGAAATATTATAAAATTGCGGAATATGCTTGACTTTTTAGAAAAAATGATATATTGTTAAAATAATCGCAAATAAAGGGCCGATACACACAAAAAAGGCGGCCGTATTTGCGCGGGGGAGCTATCCCCGGAGAACCGTCTCAATAAAGAGATGGAATACTTCCTCAGAGAGCGGAAGAATTTCTCCTCCCGGAACTGCGACACGGGAGGCGACGCTTCCGTAACCGGCGGATGAAAAATATCTGCATATATATACATATATATAGGCCGGGAGGAAGGGCATTCGCCCCATGTATCGAACCCGATTTATGAGTAATCTCAAGCAAGCTTGATCTTACTCAAAACGGTTTAAATTAGCAACTATTCGCTGTGCATACTTCGACCTGACTATGTCAGGTCTCAGTAGGAGCATTCGCTCCATGCGTCACCTCCGTCAGATACGGAATCCTAAGCAAGCTTAGTCTTCCGTACAGCCGGATGTTCCGCGCACAGATTTAAAACAGCAACTATTCGCTGTGCATATCTCGACTTGACTACGTCAAGTCTCGATAAGGGCATTCGCCCTATCCATTAAAACCGTCAGACACAGAGTCCCAAGCAAGCTTGGTCCTCTGAGCAGCCGCTTTTAATGTGCACAGCTCATTATTATATTAAATAGGAGGATTTTATAATGGTTGGATTCAGTTTAACAAAAGAACAGTTACTTCAGCAGCAGTTATACAGAGAATTCGCTGAAAAAGAAGTAAAACCCAAGGCCGCAGAAATGGATGAGGCTGAGCAGTATGATGTAAGCATCATGGACAAGATGGCTAAATACGGCTTACTCGGAATCCCCTTCCCCAAAGAGGACGGCGGACAGGGCGCTTCAACTCTTTCATACGCTCTTTGCATTGAGGAGCTCGCAAAGGTAGACGCCAGCACAGCTACAGCTTGCTCAGTACATACTTCACTTTGCACATCTCTTATCCAGAAATTCGGTACTCCTTTCCAGAAGGAAAAATACTACAAACCCCTTGCAAGCGGACAGAAATACGGCTGCTTCGGTCTTACAGAGCCCAACGCCGGTTCAGACGCGGCTGGTCAGCAGTCTACAGCAGTTAAAGAGGGAGACCACTACATCCTTAACGGATCAAAGATCTTTATCACAAACTCAGCTTTCTCAGATATTTTCGTAGTATTCGCTATGACAGACAAGTCAAAGGGAACAAAGGGTATCTCCGCTTTCATTCTTGAGAAGGGTATGCCCGGATTCACAGTAGGCAAAGACATCCCTCGTATGGGTATCCGTGCCGCTTCAAACTGCGAGCTTGCTTTTGAGAACGTAGTTATCCCCGAGGAAAACCTCATCGGAAGAGAAGGAGAAGGCTTCAAGATCGCTATGGCTACTCTTGACGGAGGCCGTATCGGTGTTGCTTCAATCGCTCTTGGTATCGCTCAGGGAGCTATCAACGAGACTATTAAATATGTAGGCGAAAGAAAACAGTTCGGAAAGACAATCGGTTCATTCCAGAACACAAAATTCAAACTCGCTGAGCTTCAGGCTAAGGTTGACGCCGCAAGACTCCTTGTTTGGAGAGCAGCCTGCGCTAAAGACAACCATGAACCCATCTCAACATACGCAGCTATGGCTAAGCTCGTATGCTCAGACGTTGCCAACGAGACAACAAGAACTTGCGTACAGTTATTCGGCGGATACGGATACTCAAGAGAATATCCCGTTGAGAGAATGATGAGAGACGCTAAGATCACTGAGATCTATGAAGGAACTTCAGAGGTTCAGAAGATGGTAATCTCAGGTGCAATGAAAGTTAAATAATAGCGGAGGGAGAAAATAGCAATGAAAATTATTGTATGTATAAAACAGGTTCCCGATACATCGGAAGTAAAACTTGATCCTAAAACAAATACACTTATAAGAGACGGTGTTCCCAGCATTATCAACCCTGATGACAAGTCAGGTATCGAGGCCGCTTTAAGAATTAAAGAGCAGGTTGGCGGTACGGTTACAGTTGTATGTATGGGACCCCCTCAGGCTGACGTAGCTATAAGAGAGGCTCTCGCTATGGGATGCGACGAAGGCGTTCTTATTTCAGGCAGAGAGTTCGGCGGATCAGATACACTCGCTACATCAACAATTATCGCCGCTGGTATCAAGACTCTTGATTACGACCTTATCATCACAGGACGTCAGGCTATCGACGGAGACACAGCTCAGGTTGGTCCCCAGATCGCTGAGCACCTCGGACTTCCCCAGGTATCATACGCTGAGGACATCACTGTTGAGAACGAGGGAAGCCTTATCGTTAAGAGACAGTATGAGGACAGATATCAGAAGATCAGAATCAAAACTCCCTGCGTGATCACAGCTCTTTCAGAGCTTGCTGAGCCCAGATACATGACAGTAGGCGGAACAATCGACGCTTACGCTAAAGAAGTTAAGGTTCTTGGCTTCGATGACCTTAAGGACAAACTTAACCCCGAGCACATCGGACTTAAGGGCTCGCCCACAAACGTTGTTCAGTCATTCACGAAACAGGCTAAGGGCGCCGGCACGGTTGTCAGAGACGCTTCGCCTGATGAGGCTGTTAAGGCGATCATCGCTAAACTTGAAGAGAAATATATTATTTGATGAGGGGTGAGCTTAAGATGAGTAAAGATGTATATGTAATTGCGGAACAGAGAGACGGAAAAATCCAGAAAGTCAGCGTTGAGCTTGTCGGAGAAGCTACAAAACTTGCTAAGGACTTAGGCGAGAAGGTAGTAGCTGTTCTTCTTGGATCAAACGTTACAGATAAAGCACAGGAACTTATTCAGTACGGAGCAGACAAAGTAGTCGTTGTAGACGACCCCATGCTTGAGAAATACGCTACAGAGCCCTACACAAAGGCTGTTACAGCTGTTATCAAAGAGCTTGAGCCCGAGATCGTACTCTACGGAGCTACATCAATCGGACGTGACCTTGCTCCCCGTGTATCTGCAAGGGTTCATACAGGACTTACAGCAGACTGCACAAAACTTGCCATCAACGAAGAGACAAAACTTCTTCATATGACACGTCCCGCTTTCGGCGGAAACATTATGGCAACTATCGTCTGCAAGAACCACAGACCTCAGATGGCTACAGTACGTCCCGGCGTTATGTCAGCTCTTGCTAAAGACGAGACAAGAACAGGCGAGGTTGTTAACTTCAAGGTTGACTTCGTTCCCGCTGATATGAATGTTGAGATCATCGAGGAAGTTAAGGAAACAAGAAAGACAGTTGATATCACAGACGCTAAGGTACTTGTATCAGGCGGACGTGGAATCGGCTCACCTGAGTTCGTTCCCGTACTTCAGGAGGCTGCTGACGTTCTCGGCGGTGTTGTTTCCGGCTCAAGACCCGTTATCGAGGCAGGCTGGCTCAGCAAAGAGCGTCAGGTTGGACAGACAGGTAAGACTGTTAGACCTAACCTCTACCTTGCATGCGGTATCTCAGGAGCTATCCAGCACGTTGCAGGTATGGAGAGCTCAGAGGTTGTTATCTCCATCAACAAAGATGACAACGCAGCAATCTTCAGCGTATCAGACCTTGGTGTTGTAGGAGACGTTAAAGTTATCCTTCCTAAACTTATCGAGGCTATCAAAAAAGTTAAAGCTGAGAAAATGAACTAAAATTCATTATAAACCACCTATTTAAAGGAGCCCCCGCTTTTGCGGGGGCTTTTTGCGTGATTAAGAAAAGTTAGAATTTTTTAGAATTTATGTAATATTTTAGCGTTAAAAACAGTTTAATAAGTAGAATGAATTTTTAAGAGATATACATCGCTGTATAAATAAATTGAAATAAAACGATACAGGGGGATGGTTAATTTTGAAAATGAGCTGCAAAAAAATAGCGGCATTCAGAACTATATGGTGTATTATGGCAATTTTGCTTGCTAATGCAATCGTCTACGGCGAGGAGAGAACAGAGGCAGAACCGGCAAGTGAAAATTGGTATGACTTTGCCGCTGATGAATTATACCAAAAACATATTGTAAATGATCTTGATAATATGGATAAAACGTTATCAAGGGGCGAAATGGCTCAGATACTTATAAATACAGATATGTTTAATACAAGCTCATATACGATAAATCCGTTTGACGATCTGCGAAGCGGGGACGAATATTACAGCGACATTTGCAGGTTGTACTGGAGAGGTATATATTCGGGGGAACAAGATGAGTCCGGAGACTTATGCGCAAAGGCGGAGGAACCACTGACAAGAGAACAGGCTGTGTCTTTTATAGTAAGGGCATTTGGCCTGAATAAATCAAAAAATGTTTATGAAATCAAGGACATGGATGAAGTCAGCGCGTACGCTGCCGACGATGTAAAAACCGTATATTCTCTTGGCATAGTACATGGATATGACAACGGCACATTCAGACCTCATAATCAGGTGACAAAGGCGGAATTCCTGTCAATGATATATAATGCGTCAAAATTGCCATCTGGACTCTTTAGTACGGAGGATGAGATAAGAAGCACGTTTTCTGAAGAATATCGTTCTGAAAATATTTTATGTAGGGCAGATAAAGAAGATTATAGATTCGGAGAGAAGATAAGGATAAGATTTGAGAATAAAGGAAATTATGATTATTATTACGGCGAAGAGTATCAGCTGGAAATAAAAACTGATAACGGATGGATGGTTGTGCCTTTTGACAGGGGAGATGTGGATGATCCGGCTTTTTTGATAAGTCATAAAGATGAAACAAGCATCAGCCTTGATAGGAAGTATGATAAGCTGGAAAAGGGAAAGTACAGGATTATAATAATAGTTACTCCGGACGTAGATAAGTCGGCAAATATGAAAGATGAATTTGTTTCTGCCGAATTTTCTATAATATAAGTTTTGGTTGCTGATAGGGATTTATTGCCTTAATTTAAACTCTAAAAAGTCCCAAAGGTCTTTTTAGACACTCTGGAAGGGTCAGAAGATATTTCTGACCCTTTTTATGCTATTCGGAAACTATGATAAATTGTATGGTTTTATCTTATAAAATCCACGATATTCACGTCCATTTCCCCCTTTTCACCCACTGAACAGTATGATATAATAAAGCATTAAGGAGTGTTTAAGATGAGGGGAAAGTTTATAACCATAGAGGGTACCGACGGCTCGGGCAAGAGCACGCAGATTGGGCTTCTTATGGATTATCTTAATAAAAAAGGCGTTGACGTCCTTTTCACCCGGGAGCCGGGAGGCACGCCCATAGGCGAGAAGATCAGGGAAATAATACTTGACGTGAACAACCGGGAGATGGCGCCGGAGACAGAGGCTCTGCTTTACGCCGCTTCCAGAAGCCAGCATGTGCGGGAGAAAATAATACCCGCCGTTGAAGAGGGCAAAATCGTTATCTGCGACAGGTTCCTGGATTCCAGTCTGGCCTACCAGGGAGCGGCAAGAAGAATGGGAATGGAAACAATAATGGAGATGAACCGGGCCGCCCTTGGGGGAGTAATGCCCGATCTTACTGTTTTTTTCGACCTTTCGCCTGAAAAGGGCATTTTGAGGAAGAAAAACGAAAGGGCTCTGGACAGGCTGGAGCAGGAAAAGATAGACTTCCATAAAAGGGTCTATGACGGATATAAGCAGCTATGTCTTAAATATCCCGAGAGGATAAAGGCCATCGACGCGGACAGAAGCGTGGAGGAAGTGCATTTGGAGGTAAGAGAGGTCATAGACGGCCTTCTCGGTCTTTGACAAGCAAGGTCAGCCTGACAGAAAGGGCGGAGGAAAGACTATGACGGATTTCAGACATATAGTCGGAAACAAACGGATAATAAAAAGCATGCAAAGCGCCGTAAAAAACTCCATGGTCTCCCACGCCTATATAATAAGCGGCGGAGAGGGATGCGGCAAAAAACTGCTGGCCTCGGCCTTCGCCAAGACCCTTCTTTGCGAGAGCGGCGGAGAGGACGCCTGCGGGGAATGTGTGTCCTGCCGCACGTTTGAGGACGGCAACAATCCGGACGTGAAATTTGTCCGCCCGACAAAGACGAAGGCTCTGTCGGTTGACGACGTGAGGGAACAGATAGTTTCCGACATAAGCATAAAGCCCTATAATCACAGACATAAAATATATATAATACCAAAGGCCGACACGCTGACGGTTCAGGCGCAGAACGCCCTGCTCAAGACGCTTGAGGAGCCGCCGGAATACGCCGTTTTGATACTTCTGGCGGAAAATACGGCCGCCTTTTTGGAGACGATCCTTTCCAGATGCGTTACATTCAAGATACGCCCTCTTTCGGATGTTATGATAAAGGATTATCTTATGCTCAGGGAAAAGATGGATGAAAGGGACGCGGCCGTGCTGGCCGAGTATTCCCAGGGAAGCATCGGCAAGGCGCTGGAGTTCGCCCATTCGGAGGAATTTTCGTCCTTCAGGGACGATGTCCGCTCCATTACAGCCAATATTTCCAAAATGAGCCTTTTTGAGCTCACCGCCGCGGCTAAGGAGCTGGAAAAATACCGGGAGCTGGCCGACGTGACGGATATGATATATATTTGGTACAGGGACGTCCTTGTATATAAGACCACCGGAAGCGAAAGCCTTGTCATTGAGAAGGATATGCTGCCGGAAATAACGAGGGAGGCCGAGAACAGCTCCTTTGAGGCTCTTTATAATATTCCCGGACTCATAAACGACACGAAAACGCGCATAAAACAGAACGTGAACTTTGTTTTCGCTCTGGAAATGCTTTTTATAAATATAAAGGAACAACTGGCCGAAACGCGGGCGTAAAACAGCGCGCGGCCTGATTTCGGATATTGCCGAAACTTTTACGGATAGGAGAGAAATCTTGATGATAGAAATAATCGGAGTAAGATTTAAAAAAGCCGGAAAGCTCTATTATTTCGATCCCGACGGAATGCAGATGGAGGAAGGAAGCCACGCCATTGTCGAGACCGTCAGGGGAGTGGAGTACGGCACGGTAATAAAGAGCAATACCCTCGTGGATGAAAGCGAGGTAATACAGCCGCTTAAAAAGGTCATAAGAAAGGCCACGTCCGAGGACGACGAGAGCGAGGCGCAGAACAGGCTCAGGGAGAAGGACGCCTTCGGCATCTGCGAGGAAAAGATCGCCAAGCATGGCCTTGATATGAAACTCATCGACGTGGAAATAACCTTTGACCATAACAAGCTCATATTCTACTTTACTTCCGACGAGAGGGTGGACTTTAGGGAGCTTGTCAAGGAACTTGCCGGAGTTTTCAGAACAAGGATAGAGCTCAGGCAGATAGGCGTCAGGGACGAGGCTAAGATGCTCAACGGCATTGGAATATGCGGCCGTCCACTCTGCTGCGCCACGTTTTTGGGCGATTTCCAGCCCGTCAGCATAAAAATGGCAAAGGAGCAGAGCCTTTCCCTCAATCCCACAAAAATATCGGGAATATGCGGCAGACTCATGTGCTGTCTGAAATATGAGGAGGACGTATATGAGGAGCTGAACAAAAAAATGCCGTCCGTCGGCGACATTATAAGCACCGTTGACGGCACGGGAGAAATACTTTCCACCAACGTCCTCATGCAGACCGTGAAGGCGGCCGTAAGGAAAAAGGAAAACGACCCGCCCACCATTGACTTCTACCCCGTGGACGAGATAAAGGTAATAAAGGCCAAAAGACGCAAAAAACACGAGGAAGAACCGCTGGATACGAGTCTGGACGACTGATAGAGGGATTTTATGAACGTGAACATCAATGACTGGGAGCGTGTGGACGACCTCCACCGCAACGGTTATGTTATAATACAGGACCCCAAAAGATTCTGCTTCGGTATTGACGCCGTCATACTCAGCGGCTTCGCCGAGGTAAAAAAGGGCGAGAAGGTCATGGATCTGTGTACCGGAACTGGGATAATACCCATACTTTTGGAGGCAAAAACGGAAGGAAGTCACTTCACCGGCCTTGAGATACAGGAGGAAAGCGTGGAGATGGCAAAACGCTCCGTGCGGCTCAACGGCCTTGAGGACAAAGTGACCATCGACTTTGGAGACGTTAAAAATACCGAAGCGCTATACCGGGCGTCCTCCTTTGACGTGGTTACCGTCAATCCGCCCTATATGAACGAGGGCGGAGGGCTGAAAAACGGCTATTCGCCAAAGACCATAGCCAGACATGAGGTGCTCTGCTCCCTTGAGGACGTGGTGGACGCCGCCGCCAGACTGCTCGTCCCCCAGGGACGGCTCTATATGGTCCACAGGCCCCACAGGCTGACGGACATAATGGTGACGCTGAGAAATCATCGCCTGGAACCCAAGAGACTAAGGTTCGTCCATTCCTACGCCGACCGCGAGCCGGTCATGGTGCTGGTTGAGGCGGTCTCAAACGGGAAACCCATGGTAAAGGTAATGCCGCCCCTCATCATCTATAAGGAGGACGGGGAATATACCGGCGAGATAATGAAAATCTATTACGAATAGGGTGATCATCGTGAGCGGAACATTGTATTTGTGCGCCACTCCCATAGGCAATCTGGGGGATATGACCTTCAGAGCCGTGGAAATATTGAAAACCGTGGATCTTATCGCCGCGGAGGACACAAGGAACACACTCCGGCTTTTGAACCACTTTGATATAAAGACCCCAATGACGAGCTATCACCAGCATAATCTGGAAACAAAAGGCCCGGCGCTTATCGAAAAGCTGAAGGCGGGGCAGAACATCGCCCTTGTCACCGACGCTGGTATGCCGGGAATTTCCGACCCCGGCGAGGATCTGGCGAGAAGGTGTTATCAAGAGGGCATACCGGTGACCATAGCTCCGGGGGCCTCGGCCGGCATATCGGCCCTGGTGCTTTCGGGAATGGATGCCAGAAGATATGTTTTTGAGGGCTTTCTGCCTGTGGATAAAAAAGAGAGAGCCGGCGTGCTGAAAAATCTCGAAAAGGAGACAAGGACAACGGTGTTCTACGAGGCGCCCCACCGGCTGACCGACACGCTGAAGGCTCTGCTGGACGCCGCCGGGGACAGGGAGGCCGCCGCGGTAAGGGAGATAACTAAAAAATTTGAGGAAGTCAGAAGGGACAGTCTGTCCGGCCTTCTGAAATATTACGGCGAAAACCCGCCGAGGGGCGAGTTTGTCGTCATTGTCGGCGGACTCAGTGAAAGCGTGCTTCGGCAGGAGGAAATAGATTCCTGGGCCGAAACGTCCATAGAGGATCATCTTCAAATGTATATGGATAAAGGAATGTCCAAAAAGGACGCCATGAAAGCCGTGGCAAAGGACAGGGGCGTTTCCAAAAGGGAGATTTACGCCTATTTGAACAGCGATGAGTAAAAGGAGAGCGGAAAAGCCGAAATGGAAGACAGGGAAAGAAGAACATACGAGTTTTTGGACGGTCTGGGAGTGCCCTATGAAAAATATGAGCACGAGCCCATAATGACCATTGACGCCGCCGCTGAGCTGGATAAAAAAATGGGGCTTGAGATATGCAAGAACCTCTTTCTGAGCACCAGACACGGCACGGAGTTTTATCTCCTGCTTATGGCCGGCTCAAAAAAATTCAACACAGGAAAGGTGTCAAAGCAGATAAACGTGCCGAGGATGACGTTCGCCGGGGACGGGTATATGCTGGAATATCTCGATATACGCCCGGGCAGCGTAAGTCCTCTGGGATTGATAAATGACAGGGACAACAGGGTCAGCCTTCTTATTGACAGTGATGTGTTGGAAATGGAGAAGATAGCTGTCCATCCCTGTGTAAATACCGCCACCCTTGTCATAAGGATGAAGGATCTGACGGAAAGGATACTTCCCGCCTGCTCCCACACATACACAAGGGTCATTGTCTGAGGACATGGCCAATGGAAAGGAGATGAGAGTATGTTTGACAGGCTGGTCTCACTCAACCGCCAGGATATTATTCTGGCTGCGGTAGCGGCGCTTTTTATTGCCGGAATTATACAGATGATAGTAGAATATATACAGGACAGAAGGCAGGATGAGATGAGGGTCGGCTTTAACGGCTTTGACAGGGAAGAGGCAATACGGAGATGCGTTATTATATTTCCCGTGCCTGTAATCTTTTTCAATGGACAAATGTTCAGAAAGGGAACCAACATAAGAATAACCACGAAAACACAGAAAGTCTTTCAGGGCGAGCTGGTAGGCACGAACAGCTCGAATATAGTATGCATTGTAACCGAAGAACATATAATCGGTTATGAGATAGAAAATATTACAGAAATTGTGCCGGTGGACGACATCGGCCAGGAATGAGGTGTTTTATGAACAATATATATATTCCCGAGGGATATAAATGCCCGCTTGGCATCTATGAGATGCAGAGGGCCATCGATTTTATTAAAAAGGTATTTCAGTATCATCTGAGCAGCGAGTTGAATCTCAAAAGAGTTTCCGCTCCTTTATTTGTTGACAGCATGTCGGGCCTTAATGACAACCTTAACGGCTATGAAAGACCAGTTGAGTTTGACGTGCCCGCGGCGGACGCCAACTGTCAGGTAGTCCACTCCCTGGCGAAGTGGAAGCGTTTCGCCCTCAAGAGATATGATTTTTATGAGGGCAAGGGACTTTACACCGATATGAACGCCATCCGCAGGGATGAGGAACTGGACAACATCCACTCCATATATGTGGATCAGTGGGACTGGGAAAAGATAATCAGGCGTGAGGACAGGAACCTGGACTATCTCAAGGAGACGGTGCAGAAGATCGTCAACGCCATATATAATACTTGGAGACAGCTTAAGGACGAGTTCCCCGTGCTTACAACGGAGATCGGAAGGGACATAAAGTTCATCACGACCCAGGAGCTTGAGGATATGTATCCCGACCTTACGCCCTCGGAGAGGGAAAACGCCATCGTTAAGGAATACAAAACAGTCTTTCTTATGCAGATTGGCGGCAAGCTGAGATCGGGCAAGCCCCATGACGGAAGAGCCCCCGACTATGACGACTGGGATCTCAACGGCGACATACTTTTCTGGAACGACCTGCTCGGCAGAGCCTTTGAGGTATCGTCCATGGGAATAAGGGTGGACGAAAAGTCCCTTGACCGCCAGCTCACCCTTTCCGGCTGTGACGACAGAAGAAGCCTGCCCTTCCATAAAGCCCTTCTGAACGGCGAGCTCCCCCTTACCATGGGCGGAGGAATAGGCCAGTCCAGACTTTGTATGCTTATGATAGGCACTGCGCATATCGGAGAGGTACACGCCAGCATGTGGGACAAGCAGACAAGGGAGGCCTGCAAAAAGGCGGGCATCATGCTGCTTTAAAACGGAGATGATTTAAGTGAAGGCATTGAAATATACGGCTGCGCTCGCCGCGGCTCTTATGATGAGCGGCTGCGTGAGCGCGGCAAACGACGGCGGCGAAAAGCTGACGGAGGAAGAACAGGCGGAGGTTCAGGCCGCCTTTGACGAAGCCCAGGGCGCTCTTGACGAGGCGAAGGACACCGTGGAGGATTCGGGAGCGAGCCTCAGCGACATACTCAGGACAATAGAGAAGGAAATAAATGAGGAAGTCGGAGACCTCAACTGGGCGGACATGCTCCTCGGGGATTATGACCCGGAAAACGGCAAGCGTTACAGGGTAACGAGAGCCAGCGACACGGAGGATCCCGACAGCTCCGACGGAGTGACGCTCGAGGATGAAAAGGCGTTCATTGACGGCCTTGGAACCGGAGATTGGAAAATAATCACAAGCATAGCCGAGGCTGAGCCCGAGGCCGCCTATATAATTGAGCAGGAAGGCACGAAAAGGCTTTTCGGCGGGGTAAAATACGACGAGATAGGCCGCCTGACGCTCTATGACGGCAATAAGGTGGAATTTAGAGCCCTCAGCGGCGTACTTATCGGCGACAGGGAGGACGAAGGCGATTGGATGACGGTCTGCTACGAAGTCCCGGAGGAAACGGCCGAGCTTATGAGAAACGCCGGAAAAACGGAAACGGCGCAATAATTCATTAAAAACGGAGACTGTGAAAATTACAGTCTCGTTAGACTGTCAAAAAACTAATCCATTGTGAGCGGAAGGGTTCGGGAGGGTAAGACCCTCCCGAGTTTAATCCGCAGGCGGAATTCATTTCCGCCGAGGAA
>CAJFHC010000041.1 GCA_904378045.1 Candidatus Metalachnospira gallinarum
TTCAAGATCTACTTAAAGGTTCGCTTTGATCTTTCGATCAAACGCTCTTTTGACTTGGGTTTAATTTTTTTCATCAACTGTTCAGTTTTCAAGGATCATCTTTTTTATTTTTTACTGTCTTCCGTGACAGCTTGTTAATAATACACCATTTATTTGAGCATGTCAATAGGTTTCTTTAACATTTTCCGTATTTTTTTTATTTTTTTTAACAATTCGTCTTTTTAGCTAAAATTATGCGCTGCGCTTCGTTGGCCTGGATCGACAAAATGGCCCAGTCATCGTAGGTTATCCCCTCTAAAAAGCCTGATTCCGTGAGCTTTTTCAGCTTCAAAAGGGCTTCGTCTCCCGTAATCTCGTCTTTCTTCCATCTTCTGTATATTGTAACTATTTCAGACTCGACCTTCCTTGATCTTTCACTTTCCGTTAAAAAAATATCATTTTCAACAAAGCCTTTTACAATGGCTATCTTTGCTTTTTCAACCATATCCGGCCTTCCCTCTATCATAAGATCGGTGGAGTTGAGATAAATATTTACGTTTTCCGCCGCGACATAAAGATCCCTGTCTGAAACATAGTTGAAAAGTTCCTTCATAATATTGTTGATCATATCGACCGGCACGGAATAAAATTTTGACGGTACCTTTTTGACCGCCGCCATACCGGAGCTTCTGAGCGCGATGATTATTTCGTCCATCACAAATATATTCCCTCTGCCGGCGACCTGTGCCGGGAGATTTTTAGCCGTTATATGTCTGAGCATCCTCTTTATTCTTATTACGGGCGTACACACGAGTATGACAGCCATGGTGCACCCGAGCCTGAGAGTATATCTGTAGCCCTTGAAAAACCAAGAAACAAGCGCCTTCTTATCGCTTTTTTTCACGCCCTTTATAAAGGCTCCGATGGCTCCGACCGCCGGCGGTATGCCTATGACGCAGACCGCGTATAAAAATGTCGTAAGCGCTTTGGTTATCGTGCCCTGCGGTATATAATCGCCGAATATCCTGAACATCCACGGGAACGCCTTTCCCAGCAGGCAGTATATCCATAAGAACGAAAGTATAAGCATAAGGTAAAACCATATTCTGCTCCTGTCAGGCAGTCTTCCGAAAAATATGTTCGTCGCCCATCCGAAAATCGTGAGCACGATTTTTATAAAAAACCTTATAAGAAGAAGGATAATAAAATCCACAAGGAGTATCAGTGTCATAGTTCCGCCTCCTTTAAACACACATATCTAATATGTTTTAAAAAGCGCGAAGTTATCCGCTTCACATTATCTTTATGTATATAAATTGTACCATTATGCGGCGGTTTTTTCAATTCATCATACCAATCTGATCAAATACAGTCTTATTTTTTCTTCTATTCCGGATTATTCAGCAAAAAAGCAGCCTCTCAAAGAGACTGCTTCGGCGTGCCTACAATAGAACTACATTTTTCGCGCTGCAAAAAATATTTTCTCCGTTGTATATTATATTATTTTTTCGTATTGTCCAACGGTTTCATCGTCGGGAACAGTATTACGTCCCTGATGCTTACGGACTCCGTCATGAGCATTACAAGTCTGTCGACGCCTATGCCGATTCCGCCCGTGGGAGGCATACCATACTCAAGGGCAGTGAGGAAGTCCTCATCGATCATATTAGCCTCGTCGTCTCCTGCCGCTCTCATGGCCTCCTGATACTCGAAACGCTTTCTCTGGTCAATGGGGTCGTTAAGCTCCGAATACGCGTTTCCGTATTCCCTTCCGACAATGAACAGCTCGAATCTTTCCGTATAATCCGGATTGTCGGGCTTTCTCTTTGTAAGAGGAGATATCTCCACGGGGTAGTCCGTGATGAACGTGGGCTGGATAAGGTTCTTCTCGACATATTCGTCAAAGAAAAGATTAAGTATGTCGCCCTTTGCGTGTCTTTCCTCGAACTCGATGCCTCTTTCCTTAGCAAGAGCCTTTGCCGCCGCCGTATCGGGAACCTCGTTGAAGTCTACTCCGGAATACTTCTTTACCGCGTCAACCATCGTAAGTCTCTCGAAAGGCTTTCCAAGGTCAAGCTCATATCCGCCGTAATTGATCGTCGTTGAGCCGACTACATTTTTAGCTATTGTTCTGAACAGACCCTCCGCGAGATCCATCATACCGTGGTAGTCCGTATATGCCTGATATATCTCGATAAGCGTAAACTCGGGATTATGACGGATGTCGATACCCTCGTTTCTGAATACCCTTCCTATTTCGTATACCCTTTCAAGTCCGCCGACAATGAGCCTCTTAAGAGGGAGCTCAAGAGCGATACGGCAGTACATATCTATATCAAGGGCATTGTGGTGTGTGATGAACGGTCTTGCTGCCGCGCCTCCGGGTATTGTCTGGAGCACGGGCGTCTCAACCTCAAGGAATCCCTGGGCGTCAAGATAATTTCTTATTTCCCTGAGAATGGCCGATCTTTTTATGAACGTATCCTTTACTTCGGGATTCATAATGAGATCCAGATATCTCTGCCTGTATCTGAGCTCCTGGTCATTAAGGCCGTGGAACTTCTCGGGGAGAACCTTAAGGCTCTTTGAAAGAAGTACTATCTCTGACGCTCTTACGGAAATCTCACCCTTCTGAGTCCTGAAAACAACGCCCTTCACGCCGATAATATCGCCGATGTCAAATTTTTTGAAAGCAAGGTAGCTCTCGTCGCCAACGTCGTTTTTGCTTATATATCCCTGAAGTCTTCCTTCTCTGTCCTGGATGTTGATGAACGAAGCCTTACCCATTACTCGCTTGTTCATAAGCCTTCCGGCAACGGATACCTCCTTGCCCTCGAGCTCGTCAAAACCGTTGATTATATCGCTGCTGTGATGAGTGACATCGTATTTGACTATCTGAAAAGGATCCTTTCCCTCGGCCTGCAGAGCCGCGAGCTTATCCCTTCTGAAGCCTTCCTGTTCGGAAAGCTGTACGGCTGTTAATTCCTTTGTATTTTCTTCCGACACTTGTTTTTCCTCCCCTTATTATCTGGAAATGGCAAGAACTTTAAACTCCGCCATTCCTCCCGGTGTTTCTATGGAAACCAAGTCTCCCGTCGTATGTCCGAGAAGTCCTCTTCCTACGGGCGACTCGTTTGAGATTTTTCCGTTTTCGCTGTTCATAGGGTCTGCCTCAGCGGATCCTACGATCGTATACTCTATTTCTTCCTCAAACTCCACATCCCAGATCTTTACTTTGCTTCCGACTGTAACTATATCGGCGCCTACCTCATCATCGTCAATGACCTCGGCGTTTCTGAGCATCTTTTCGATAACGGCGATCCTTGACTCTATCTCGCCCTGTTCTTCCTTAGCCGCGTCATACTCGGCGTTCTCGGAAAGGTCTCCCTGTCCTCTGGCTTCCTTGATCTTTTCGGCTACTTCTTTTCTTTTTACGGTCTTTAAGTCCTCAAGCTCTTCCTCAAGCTTTCTGAGACCTTCGTATGTCAAAACGACTTTTTTACTATCTGCCATAAGCCCACTCCTCATTACATTTATTGAAACATCCCTTTTATGGGATACATAAAATCATATCTAAAAAATTATAAACTACCTTTAAAGGCTTGTCAACGCCGATATTCCCATATTCCCGGCTATTTTAATCTTTTCGGGAGTATTGCCGCCGTCTTTTTCCTTCCGCGCGGCGGCCGCAGTATGTTTTATTGCGCGAAAGCCGCCGTAAAATCTATTTCACGCCGCCGTGTATGCGAAAATATATGCCGGATCATCCGAAAAAATGCACCGCTTTTCAAAATAAAATCTCCGGAAGGCTCTCGTACCTTCCGGAGTTATGCTTAAGGCTTTGATCAAAATTCCATTTTTTCCTCAAGATAAGCTGTCAGCTCGTCGATCTTTATTCTGATCTGCTCCATGGAATCCCTGTCACGAACCGTAACGGCTCCGTCCTCAAGAGTATCAAAGTCCACGGTTATGCAGAAAGGCGTTCCGATCTCGTCCTGTCTTCTATAACGCTTTCCGATGCTTCCGGACTCGTCATACTCACAGTTGAATCTCTTGGAGAGCATCTCGTAAACCTCGTCGGCCTTCTCGGAGAGCTTCTTTGAAAGGGGAAGCACGGCGGCCTTTACTGGAGCGATCGCGGGATGGAAGTGGAGCACCGTCCTTACGTCATCCTCTCCGACCTCTTCCTCGTCGTAAGCGTCGCAGAGGAACGCGAGAGCCACACGGTCGGCTCCGAGAGACGGCTCGATAACGAAGGGGATATACTTCTCGTTTTTCGTCTGGTCAAAATATGTCATATCCTCGCCGGATGTGTTCTGGTGCTGCGTAAGGTCGTAGTCCGTTCTGTCGGCTATTCCCCAAAGCTCGCCCCAGCCGAAGGGGAAAAGATACTCGATATCGGATGTAGCTTTGCTGTAGAAGCAAAGTTCCTCGGGGCTGTGGTCTCTTACACGGGTATTCTCTACCTTAAGGCCGAGATCCTTGAGCCAGTCTATGCAATATTTTTTCCAGTAAGCGAACCATTCAAGATCCGTTCCGGGCTCGCAGAAGAACTCAAGCTCCATCTGCTCAAATTCCCTTGTACGGAATGTAAAGTTTCCGGGAGTGATCTCGTTTCTGAATGATTTTCCGATCTGTCCGATACCAAAGGGAAGTTTCTTTCTTGACGTGCGCTGTACGTTTTTGAAGTTTACGAAAATACCTTGAGCTGTCTCGGGTCTGAGGTAAACCGTGTTTTTAGCGTCCTCGGTAACTCCCTGGAATGTCTTGAACATAAGGTTGAACTGTCTTATATCCGTAAAGTTGTGGCCTCCGCATGTGGGGCAGGGAATATTGTTTTCCTTTATATACTCAAGCATTTTCTCGTTTGACCAGCCGTCAACTGTAATGTCCTCGCCCTTTTCGTGGCAGAAATCCTCGATGAGCTTGTCGGCTCTGAATCTTTCCTTACAGTCCTTGCAGTCCATAAGAGGGTCGGAAAATCCTCCGAGATGTCCGCTGGCTACCCATGTCTGAGGGTTCATAAGTATGGCGCAGTCAAGGCCGACATTGTATCTGTTGTCCTGGACAAATTTTTTCCACCATGCTTTTTTGATATTGTTCTTAAGCTCCACTCCTATGGGGCCGTAATCCCATGTATTGGCAAGTCCGCCGTATATCTCGCTTCCGGGATATACAAATCCTCTGGACTTGGCGAGAGCCACTATTTTTTCCATTGTCTTTTCCATTGTTATTCCTCCGTTTTTAAACCTGTAGTTTTTCAGACGGGCGGCCGTAAAAATAAAAAAGACCCCGTCCCGTAAGGGACGAAGGTCTGTATTCTCCGCGGTTCCACCCTTGTTGACCCGTTTTGGGCCCACTTTGTGAAATGCCGTTCAAAAGCTCCTTTCACCCGGATCCATTGACGGTTCGCAGCGTCCACCGCCTCTCTGAAAATAAGATTTCAGGCTACTTTTTCTTTATCACAACGGCCTATTCGATTTATAATCCTTAATCTAACAAATAAAACGTCCGTTGTCAACATTTTTATACGCCCGGCTTCAAAAGTTCATGCTCTCTATGTAACCGAGAGTATTATATTTTTCTCCGAGATATTCCTTTCTGTACGCCATTGCCAGCTTCCAGAGCTCCTCCAGCACGACGTCCGAAACGTCGAAGGCGAATATTTTTTTCATACTGCTTTCCGTTATATGCCTAAGCGCTCTGACGGCGCCCCTGTCCAGCTTTTTCGCTCCTTCCGACGCGCATTTTGCGCAGTAAATACCGTCGGCCCAAACCGTGTAGAAGCCTTCCTCTATCTCTGCTCCGCAGGAAGGGCAGCAGGACACGCCGCCCATAAATCCGTATTCCTTTAACAGCCTGAGTATAAACACCGCAGAAACCAGCCTTGGCTTGGACTTTCCGCCGGCCAGAACCGAAAGCGTCCTGAAAAGAAGCTCAAATACCCTGTCTCCGTCAAGCTCCTCAAAGGATACCCTTTCTGTAACTTCCAGTATAAACGAGGCGTACGTCAGGCATTTAAAATCATTCCTTATGCCGTAAAACGATTCTATTACATATACGTTGGTCACCGAATAAAATCCTCGTCCCTCAAAAATGGTAAACTCACAGCAGGAAAAAAGCTGCACCGCCTGCATTCCCTTTTTTGACGTCTTAGCCCCACGGATAAAAAGAGACATTTTGCCATGCTCCCTTGTGAGGACGATCACCCTTTTACCGTTTTCCCCGGCGTCAAATTCTTTTATGACTATTCCGTTAACCTTTGATACCATTTTTTACGCACTTCCCCGTCGGCGCATCTATCCAGCGAAAAGCTTTCCGCGGAATATCCTCTGTATTTCAGATAATCCTCCACGGAGCCGCTTTTGACAAAAGCCTTCCACATTTCTTCCATACTATCACTTTCCCTTCGTTCTTATGTTTTCTCAAAGGAAAAATGATATGCTGTATAAATAATTCCACCGTATAAGAAAACATTTCAAATATTTTTCGAGTCATATCCGAAATTCTTAAGCAGAAAATCGCTGTCTCTCCAGTCCTTTTTCACCTTTACCCACAGTTCCAGATATATGGGCGAGCCAAGAAGCCTCTCTATGTCGCCCCTTGCCTTTGTTCCGATCTTTTTCAGCATATCGCCGTGCTTTCCGATGATTATGCCCTTATGCGAATCTTTCTCGCAGAATATGGTTGCCCTTACGTCCACAAGATTTCCCTCTTTGCGTTTTTTCATCTCCGTTATTTCCACGGCGATGCCATGGGGTATCTCGTCCTCAAGAAGCCTGAGCGCCTTTTCCCTTATTATTTCCGAAGCGATCTGTCTCTCGGGCTGGTCGGTGACCATATCCGAAGGGAAATACTGGGGGCCTTCCGGAAGGTATTTTCTTATGACGCTCAAAAGCTCGTCGGTGTTTGTTCCCTCGAAGGCGCTTATCGGCACGATCTCCGCAAAATCATAGAGTTTTCTGTACTCGTCTATGACCTTGAAAACCCTCTCCCTATCCACTGTGTCTATCTTGTTTATAACGAGTATTACCGGAGATTTTACTTTCGCGAATTTTTCGATAATAAGCCTGTCCGCCTCAAGTATCTTATCCGACGGCTCGATGAGCATGAGCACGGCGTCCACCTCGTTGAGTGTTGTTTCCGCGCTCTTTACCATATATTCTCCCAGCTTATGTCTCGGTCTGTGAATTCCCGGAGTGTCAATGAATACTATCTGAAAGTCGTCCTTTGTAAGTATGCTCTGCACCCTGTTTCTCGTGGTTTGGGGCTTATTGGATATTATAGCTATCTTTTCTCCGATAAGCCTGTTCATAAGCGTTGATTTTCCCACGTTCGGCCTGCCCACAAGGGACACGAAGCCGCTGTAAAATTTATCTGCCAATTATGATTCTCTCCCGTTCTTTTTATTTATTCGGTTTGTCTTTTTCCAGTTCGTCCAATCTCGCTCTTATGGCCTTGAAGTCCTCCCATGCCGGACGTTTTTTAGTCTCGTCCCTCAGAAGCGCGGACGGGTGGTATGTGGCCGTTATCCAGTAGCCCTTTCTCTCGTACCACGTTCCATGCTCCTTTGTTATTTTGAAGTCCTTGTCTATTATGGCCTCGGCCGCTATCCTGCCCAGACAGACAATGATCTTCGGCCTGACAAGCATAAGCTGGTACCTGAGATAGTTGAGACAGGCCTGCTGTTCGTCCTCATGCGGATCACGGTTTCCCGGCGGCCTGCACTTTACTATGTTCGCTATGTATACCTTCGAGCGGTCAAGCCCCACGGCGGCCAGTATTTTGTCAAGAAGCTGCCCGGCCGGCCCCACAAACGGCACGCCGCTCAAATCCTCCTGCTGTCCAGGGCCTTCGCCGATGAGCATTATGTCCGCGTTCCTGTTTCCGTCGCCGATAACCACGTTGGTTCTCGTCTCCCACAGTCTGCACTTTTTACAGCTCAGGCATGCTCCCTCGAGCGTCTCCCAGCTTTTCATAAAAACACCGTCCTATTCCCTCGGTATGCCGGCTATTTCAAGTATTTCCTTCTGTCTGCGGAACATATCTTCTTCCTCGTCCTTTTCCATATGGTCATAGCCGAGAAGATGGAGCATGCTGTGCACCGTAAGAAAGGCTATCTCCCTTTTAAGTCCATGCCCGTATTCTTCCGCCTGTTCCTTTGCCCTCTCAACGGAAATAATTATATCCCCGAGCACTATCTCGCCGTTTTCATTGACGTCCGCTTCCTCGCCTTCCTCAAAGGTGAGCTGGGGGAAGCTGAGAACGTCCGTGGGGGCGTCCACATTTCTGAACTGCCTGTTTATCTGATGTATCTCTTCGTTGGTGACAAAGGAAAGGCTTATTTCGCAGTCCTCGTCAAACTCCTCATATTTGAGCGTCTCAAGGCAGGCCTTTTCCACGGCCTCCATTATTTCGCCGCTGATTTCAAAATCCGTTCTGTTATCCGTCAAAAGAGTCATTTTATCACCTGTTTTTCCTTCCCTGGTCTGTGTCGCGCTTTTTGTTCTCCGCCTTTTCGTACGCCGCTATTATTTTCTGCACAAGCGGATGGCGCACAACGTCTTTATTAGTAAGCGTTATTATTCCAAGATCCTCCACGTCCTTAAGTATGCGAACCGCGTCCATAAGCCCCGACCGGCGGCCGTCGGCCAGGTCGATCTGTGTCAGGTCGCCGGTGACGACAGCTTTGGAGCCGTATCCTATCCTTGTCAGAAACATTTTCATCTGCTCCGGCGTCGTGTTCTGCGCCTCATCAAGGACTATGAACGCGTTGTCAAGCGTTCTTCCCCTCATATAAGCCAGCGGGGCCACCTCAAGCAGTCCCCTCTCCATATTTTTCGCGAAGGAGTCGGCGCCCATTATCTCAAAAAGCGCGTCGTAAAGCGGCCTGAGATACGGGTCTACCTTTTGCTGAAGATCCCCCGGGAGGAATCCCAGCTTTTCTCCCGCCTCGATGGCGGGGCGAGTCATTATGATCCTGTTGACTTCGTTATTTTTAAAGGCCGTTATAGCCATAGCCATGGCAAGATAGGTCTTTCCGGTGCCTGCCGGGCCTATGCCGAAGGTTATGGTATTGTTCCTTATCATATCCACATATTTTTTCTGTCCGATGGTCTTTGGCTTCACCGGACGACCGTTGACCGTAAGGCAGATGCAGTCGTCATAGATCGCTCCTACCTCTTTCAGCTCGCTGCCACTCGAGTTCACCATATAGTTTATGCTCTGGGATGATATTTTCTCCCCCTTGTCAGCCGCCTCCACAAGAGCCTCGACGACGGCCTCCGCCTTAAGGCAGTTTCCTTCCTCGCCGACGATTTTGATTCCGTCGCTCCTGTTGACGATCCTGACCGAAAGTTCCTTTTCAATCCTCGAAATATTTTCGTCAAACTGTCCAAAAATATTCGATATGGCGCTGTTGTCAGCCTTTACTATACGTTCTGTCTGCGGCATCTACTCTATTACCTCCTCATGGTGTATATAATCCGCTTCCTTTTGTTCATCGATCCTTACGGATATTAAGGCTTCTCCCGTTATCACGGCCTCGTTTCCCGAGACGCTTTCCGCCGAGGAAAACTCTCTCAGCTCTCCTCCCGTTTCCGCAAGCAGAGCCGTCAGCTTATCGTCAAGCCGTTTCCCCGCCGCCTCAAGCGCCTCTCCGGCAGTTCTTTGCCTTCTTTGCGTCTCGGTTTTCGCGTATACCGTTTCGGTTATCCCAAACGGCAGGATATAATCTCCTATTTTAAAAACAAGGCTGTCGCTTGAAAGCATATCATATCCGTCCATATCCGGCGGAGAAAACACATTTATGTTATTCTCCCCGATATTTACACTATAATCCTTTTTAGTCTTTTCTGTAAATACTTTTTCATTATAAACCAAAGCCGCCCTTCCTTCAAGCTCATACCTTTGGAGCGCCCTGACCTCGCCCGAGGCCGCGACATATTTTTCTCCCTTTATCTCCTCCCCGTCCCTGAGCGCCACCGAGCAGCTTATGAGAACGTCGCCTTCTTTGACCTCGTCCCCTTCCTTTACAAGCGCCGTTCCCGCGGACACGGCAACGCTTTCTATTACTCCGCCGGAGGAGGCCACGACTTCCATGGGGCGTTCCCTTTCAACATATTCCGTTTCCGGTATCGTCTCGACTATGTTCACCGTGACGCCCGTCCCCTTCATATCAATGGATACCCATGAGATGTCATCGTACTCCAGCAGCAGCTCTTCGCCTATCGCGTAAAGGTCGAGCCCGTTTTTCAGCTTTCCCGGAGCCAGTCCCCTTTGGCGGCAGGACTCGATAATATCTTTTTCGTCTATTCTTTCCGCTCCTACTACGCTCACCGTCCATACAAAGGCTGACATTATGTACAGGCACAGGGAAAAAGCCGTCAGTCCGGCGGCATAGCCCTTCCTATTGGAATATTTTTTAAGAACCGCGGGCAAGCCGTACTCTCCCAAAAACTCAAGGCGGCATCCTGTTTTTAGGGCATATTCCTTAAGTCTCTTTTCCGAGCCCGATGGAATCTTCATTTCGATCCGGCTCCCATCCGGGCGGACATCCCATATTATCACGCCTCCGGCGGCGGCCATATTCATAAATTTCTCAACGGACAGGCCGGTAACGCATATGACGGAAAGCCCTCTAATATAATTCCACATTGACGTAGGCAATATAATCACCGTCCGATCATAAAAATCCGGCGGATCTTATTTTTCCGGTTATAATAAGGCTGTCGGAGTCAAGGGATTTTATGAGCATTTCCTCTCCCGTCAGGCATAAGGTCCCGGCTGAGGTGCTTATCCGTATTTTTTCCGGATCGTACTCTATTATGCCGAGATAGTTTTCCACGACCGCCTCATCCCGCCCCCTCAGCGACGTCACCGGAAGGTTCCGCGTCACGTCTTTCGGCATGTCAAAGGCGTTGGAGATCCGCTTTTTAAGGCTTTTCTTTTCTTTCTTTGAGCGTCCCATAATACCTTCTCCCGTTTCCAGTCTGAACCGGCAGTTCCCCGCCTTATACTATTTCTATGCGGCGGACGTGCCGGAATATACGATAACAGCGTTCCCGCAAAATTCTTTTCGGCTTTTCAGGCATTAAAAAAAGCAGCCTGTTTAGGCTGCTTCAGCGTGTCGAAAAAGTCCTTCGGGACTTTTTCGAGTTTAAACTAAGGCAATAAATCCCTATTTCTGCGGAAAGCCCTGAACTTTGTCAGGGCGCAGGTTTCCCGAACCCTTCCGCTCACAATGGATTAGTTTTTTGACAGTCTGAAGCAGCCTGTTTAGGCTGCTTTTAATATTTTACTTGCTTAATAATTTTTTAACGTAACCACTTACAACTCTGTTGTCGGCACGCCCTTTTACCTTAGGTGAAACCGCGCCCATAACTTTGCCCATATCCTTCATGGTGGTCGCTCCAGTCTCAGCTATGGTTTCCTCAACTATTTTATGAATCTCGTCCTCAGTCAGTTGTTTAGGAAGGTATCCCAACAGGACTTCGATCTCCCTGTTAAGATTTTCAATCAAATCTGTTCGACCGCTTTTTTCATATTCGGGAAGTGAGTCACGACGCTTTTTAAGTTCTTTGGCCACTACATCAAGGACTCCGTCATCATCGAGCTCGACCTGGTTGTCTTTCTCAATTTGAAGAACGCCTGAACGGACAAGCTGGATGGTATTCTTACGAATAATATCCTTGTCTTTCATAGCCGCTTTTAAATCCTGCAAAAGCGTTTCTTTCAATGACATTTATATCATCCTCTTTGTGTCAAAAAATTATCTGAACTTACGTTTTCTTGCGGCTTCGGATTTCTTTTTGCGTTTTACGCTGGGTTTGTCATAATGTTCTCTTTTACGAACCTCTCCCATAATGCCGTCTTTTGCACAGCTTCTTTTGAAACGGCGAAGAGCGCTATCCAAGGATTCATTTTCTTTAACTCTTACCTCTGACATGAATTTCCCTCCCTCCAAATGCTGAGATTGCTTAGCAGGCTTAACGAGGCTTTAAAGCCACTTTAATCCATACTCATTGAATTATACACAAAAAATCATACATAGTCAACAAGTATTTTGATCCGCGCGTCCATATATCGTGAAATAAAATTATGTTTTTCCCCGCGCTTTCGGACATAATCACCCGTTTTGCCCTTTTCTCCTTTATTTTCCTTTTCACTCCCGTCCACGGGAACTGCGCGGTATGATTTTAATTTCCGCAAAATAAGATATGTATATTTTATTTCTTTTTTACGAACCTGTTATATAAAAGGAAAAATCGCTGTAAAATCCGCGGCTCAGCTTAAACTGATATTGACTTTGGCGCCGCGGCATGCTATAATGACCGAAGTTGAAAAGGGAGTAGTTTAAAGATATACCGTCAACACCACGGTTCGCTTTTCGCGCCTGGCGGTATGCACCCAAATGCGGTAACAAGACTTTTCGACAACTGTCATATTGGCGGTTGGCGGAAAGTCTTTTTTTATTTATCCGCCGACTTTTTAAACAACGAAAGGAATGGTCAAATGTCAAACTTCTATAACAAAACGGGCGTGCAGGCTCTTGAAGAAATGCACTCGTCGTCCTGCGGCCTGTCGGCGGAAGAAGCCGCCAAAAGAGCAGAGCAGTACGGCCCCAACAAGCTGTCCGAGGGCAAAAAGAAAAGCATTGCCCAGGTGTTTGCCGAGCAGTTCAAGGATCTGCTTGTAATAATCCTCATCGTGGCGGCTCTTATTTCGGCGGTGTCCGATAATCTTGAGAGCACAATCGTTATTTTCGCCGTGCTCATTCTTAACGCCATACTCGGAACAGTGCAGTATGTCAAGGCCGAAAAGTCCCTCGAAAGTCTCAAGGCCATGTCACAGCCCACGGCCAAGGTCATAAGAAACGGCTCAAAGACCATTGTTTCATCGGTAGAAATCGTGCCCGGAGACATTGTCCTGCTTGAGGCCGGCGATATGGTCGTAGCCGACGGAAGAATACTTGAAAATTACTCCTTAAAGGTAAATGAAAGCTCACTTACCGGCGAGAGCGAGGGCGTTGACAAGATCGACTCCGTAATAGCCGAGGATAAAGTCGCTCTTGGCGATCAGAAAAACATGGTATTTTCCGGCTCTCTCGTCACCTACGGCAGAGCCGAGGTGCTCATCACGGCCACCGGAATGGACACGGAGCTCGGCAAGATAGCCGCTCTTATGAACCAGACAAAACAGCGCCAGACTCCCCTCCAGGAGAGCCTTGACAAGTTCAGTGCGAAACTGGCCGTTGTTATTATGGTGATATGCGCCGTTGTATTCGCTCTTTCCATATTCCGTACCGGAATGGGCGTGCTCGACTCCCTTATGTTCGCCGTTGCCCTTGCCGTGGCAGCCATACCGGAGGCTCTTTCGTCCATCGTTACTATCGTCCTTGCCATGGGCACTCAGAAAATGGCCAGACAGAACGCCATTATCAAAGACCTTAAGGCCGTTGAAAGTCTGGGAAGCGTTTCCGTCATCTGTTCGGATAAGACAGGAACGCTGACACAGAATAAAATGACTCCACAGAAAATATACGCCGATGGTTCCGTTCTTGAAGGCGCCGATCTTGACCTTATGAACGGAGTGCAGACTCTCCTTCTCAAGGCGGCTCTCTTAGCCAGCGACGCGACCAACGACGAGGAGAGCGGAAAATCCATCGGCGACCCGACCGAGGTCGCTCTCGTAATGCTTGGCGAGCGTCTTGGCATTGACGAGGAACAGTACCGCTGTCAGTGTCCACGTCTTGGCGAGCTTGCCTTTGATTCCGACAGAAAACTGATGAGCACCCTTCATCTTGTGGACGACAAACCGACCATGTTCACAAAGGGCGCCATCGACGTAATGCTTGACCGCTCAAAATGGGTAATGACAAGGGACGGCCGTCTGCCCCTTACTCCGGAACGCGTAGAAGAAATTTCAAGAGTAAATATGGAGATGTCCATGGAGGGCTTAAGGGTTCTTGCCTTCGCCTTTAAGGAGATCGACTCGGTTCGTCCTCTTACGCTTGAGGACGAAAACGATTTTACATTCATCGGGCTTATATCAATGATCGACCCTCCCCGCCCGGAAGCCATACAGGCTGTCGCCGACGCTAAGAGGGGCGGCATAAAGACAATAATGATAACAGGAGACCACAAGATAACCGCCTCGGCCATAGCCCGTCAGCTCGGCATATTTGAGGACGGCGACGAGGCCGTATCCGGCATAGAGCTCGACCAGATGAGCGATTCCGAGCTGGATCACAGGCTCCCGAATATATCGGTCTACGCCCGTGTTTCTCCCGAGCATAAGATCCGTATCGTAAACGCCTGGCAGAGGCGCGGCAACATCGTTTCTATGACCGGCGACGGTGTCAACGACGCTCCGGCTCTTAAAAAGGCCGATATAGGAGTAGCCATGGGAATCACCGGAACGGAAGTTTCCAAAGACGCCGCTTCTATGATACTTGCCGACGACAACTTTGCCACCATCGTAAAGGCCGTTGTCAACGGACGAAGCGTTTACGCCAACATAAAAAACGCCATACAGTTCCTTCTCTCCGGAAATACGGCCGGCATACTCTGCGTGCTTTACGCCTCGCTTCTTGCCCTGCCCGTTCCCTTTGAGCCGGTGCATCTGCTGTTCATAAACCTGCTTACCGACTCCCTTCCCGCCATAGCCATAGGAATGGAGCCCGCAAGAAAAGGACTTCTGAATCAGAAACCCAGGGATCCAAAGGAGCCGATACTGAATCGTCCACTGTTGGCAAGAATAGGAATACAGGGACTTCTTATATCCATCGCTACAATGGCCGCTTTCTATATCGGATATGCCGATGGAGATGCTATGATGGCTTCTACAATGGCTTTCGCCACACTGACGCTTGCCCGTCTCTTCCACGGTTTCAACTGCCGCGGCGCCGAGTCCATATTCGCTTTGAAGTTCTCCACGAACAAGGCTTCCATAGCGGCCTTCTTCGCCGGTGTGGTGCTTCTTATGGCCGTGCTTTTCGTACCGGGACTTAAGTCATTATTTATGGTTTCTCCTTCCTTCAGCGTGCTGAACCTTGAGGAGATCATTGTTCTTGCCTTCCTTCCTACGCTTATTATACAGATATATAAGGTCATTACCGGAAGAAAGAAATCATAAAAAAGTAAATAATCAAACTAAGGCCGTCCCGATTGATATGGGCGGCTTTTTGTATATTTTACACAATCTATTACAAATGTACCTCGCGGTATTGAAATACCTCCATTGTTCTTGTATAATTGGAATTAATAACAAATATTGGAGATCGATATTATGGCAAGCTTTATTGTCGGATACATATTTCTGATAGCCGGAAACAGCGCTCTTATGTTAGTCTTTTTAAACAGTCTGTCAATTTTTCTGTCGCTTATATTTCAGGACTTTGTGGCCTACATTCTTTTTGCCGTCGGCTTTCACTCTCTGGCAAAAAAATATCCGGCCTTTGGCAAAGCAAAGATACTCTCCTATGTCCTTGCGGTAGTCTCAACGCTGGCGTATTTGCTGTCCTTAGCAGTGCCGCCCCTCTATGCTATCGTCGTCGGATTATTTATATCGGTTTGCGTATTGCTCACCCGACTGTATCTTATGTATATGACTGTGAACGTCATATCCGGGCTGGACACGGATATGTTCAAAAGTCTCGACTCCGGTAGTCTAAGAACGTGGTGGTTTATAGCCTGCGTTCTCCATGTTCTGTGCGTCATATTTTCTGTGCTGGTTCTGTTGGGAGTCGGCACGCTGGCCTGGATATATATGGGCTTCAACGACTTCGCACTTATCGCTTCCTGCGTATTCGCCTGCTATCTTAATAAAGCGCTTAGTCTGCTCATCAAAAACTGAACCGTATCATAAAACTAAGAGGACGTGCCTCATCCCGTCCTCTTGATTTCTTTCCCTTTATTTCTTTGTTGTTTTTGAATTTGTTGTTTTCATCTGTTTCGGCTTTGCCGTCTTTGTCTGTTTGTTCTGTTTTGTCTGCTTTGCCTGTTCCGGCTTTTCTGATTTTTCCGGCTGTTTTTCCGTTTCCGGCTGTCCGTTCTTTTCAGCCGCTTCCTCGGCTATTTTCGCGGCCACCTTGCTCTTGCTGTTTGGAGTCAGCGTAAATATGGCTGTCGCAAGGGGCGGCAGGTCGATGGTTATGCAGTTCTCGCACCTGTTCCAATGCTCATGCCTGCTCTTTACGGCCTTTTTATTTATCACGCCGCTTCCGCCGTATTTCTCGTCGTCGCTGTTGAGTATCTCTTTATAATATCCCTCATAGGGAACGCCCACGTTATATCCGAGGACGGTCTTTGGCGTAAAGTTGCATACCGCCACAATCATTTCCTCGGGCTTAGCGCCGTGCCTTACAAACGAAAGCACGCTGTTGGCGGCGTCGTCGCACTCTATCCACTCAAAGCCCTCCGGATATGTGTCTCTCTCCCAAAGAGCCGGCTCCTTTTTATACAGCTTGAAAAGATCGGACATATACTCGTTGAGACCAATGTTATAATCGTTCTCAAGCACATGCCAGTCTATGCTCTTCTTCTCGTCCCATTCGGAATACTGTCCGATATCGTTACCCATAAAGAGCAGCTTTTTGCCGGGATAGGCGTACATAAAGCCGTATCCGGCTCTCAGATTGGCGAATTTCTGCCATATATCCCCGGGCATCTTGCCGATCATGGAGCCCTTCATATGCACGACCTCGTCATGGGAGAGGACGAGCACGAAGTTCTCCGAATAGGCATAGGTTATGCCGAAGGTCAGATTATTATGATGATATTTCCTGTATATGGGATCTTTTTTCATATACTCAAGAAAATCGTTCATCCATCCCATATTCCACTTGAAGGAGAATCCGAGGCCGTTCCTGTCCACGCCTCTGGTGACGCCTTCCCATTCCGTCGATTCCTCGGCGAACGTGAGCACGCCTCTGTACGCTCCCTTAAGGACGGAATTCATATGCTTAAGAAATTCCACCGCTTCGATGTTTTCCCTCCCGCCATACTCGTTGGGGAGCCATTCCCCATCCTTTCTGCAATAGTCAAGATAGAGCATGCTCGCCACGGCGTCAACCCTTATGCCGTCGATGTGGTACTCCTTTACCCAGAAAAGAGCGTTGGCGATAAGGAAGTTGCTTACTTCCTTCCTGCCATAGTTGAATACATAGGTCCCCCATTCCTTATGTTCGCCCTTTCTCCAGTCCTCGTGCTCATAAAGAGCCGTTCCGTCGAATCTGGCCAGACCGTTTGAATCCTTGGGGAAATGCCCGGGAACCCAGTCCATTATTACTCCTATTCCTTTTTTGTGGCAGGAATCTATGAAATATCTGAAATCATCGGGCTCTCCGTAACGGCTCGTAGGCGCGTAATAGCCGGTCACCTGATAGCCCCAGCTTCCGTCATAGGGATATTCCGAAACTGGCAGCAGCTCGATATGGGTATAGCCCATTTTTTTGACATACTTCACCAGCTTGTCCGCCAGTTCCCTATATGTGAGGAAGCGGTTATCCTCCTCCGGCACCCTCATCCAGCTTCCGAGCTGTACCTCGTATATGTTCATGGGCGTCCTGTAGGGATCGTATTCCTCCCTCTGCTTTATCCATTTCTCGTCGTTCCAGTGGTACACGCCGAGATCATATACGATGGAGGCGTTCTGCGGCCTTGTTTCCATATAGAATCCGTAGGGGTCGCTCTTGTCCACTACGTTGTTGTTATTGTCCTTTATCCTGAATTTATATCTGTCATACTCAACAACGCCGGGAATAAAGATTTCCCATATACCCGAGTTGCCCAATATCCTCATCTGCGCGCCCCTGCCGTCCCAGTAATTGAAGGAGCCTATAACACTCACGCTTTTGGCGTTGGGCGCCCAGACGGCGAAGGAAGCGCCCTCAACTCCGTTGACCTCCATCAGGTTCGCTCCGAGTTTATTATATATCTCGTAGTGGTTGCCCGCTCCGAAAAGATACCTGTCATAGTCGCCGACGGTGGGCTGGAAGGAATATATGTCCGCCGTTGTCCTCTCGTTTCCGTCCCAGTATGTTATATGGAAAAGATACTCGAACCATTCGTTTCTGTCGTCTATTACCGCTTCAAAAAAGCCGTCGTCATGTATTCTTTCCGCCTTATATACCTTTTCCTGATCGTTTTTGTCTATGACGCTGAGTTCTTTGGCCCCGGGAAGGAAGGCTCTTACGGCTACTACCTCCCTGTCGTCATGGAACACCTCATGCATTCCCAGTATGGTGTGCGGGTCCTTATGCTCGCAGTTTATTATAAGATTCATCTCGAATATGCTTACGGTTGAAACCATATTAACCCCTCCCGCTGTATAAAACGGCCCTCGGATATCCCGTGCCTTTCCAAAATCTTCTTTTGCCTTAAGCATAGCAAAAACGCCGCTAAAAGTCAAACCGGCGGCACGCCCCGTTTCTCCGTTTATTTTGACAAAAGCCGCCTGTCTTTTGCTTTTTTCATACAAAAAGCGGGGAAGTCTATCAAGCTTTTCCCCGCCGAATATGACCTAAAATGAAATTTTAGATAATTTTTCACATATTTATTTCATATCGTTTAAATGAACCTCATAAAAATCATTTTCTGTCAATCCATCCCCGTATTCATCGGACGGCTTGAGGAAAAGTACAGATTCTATCTCTTCGGGATAGAGCACTCTGTCCGCGTTCAAAAGCGATAAGTATATATCGGAATCCTCTTCCTCGTATTCTCCGCCTCCCGGACCGCCGTAAAGATATTTTATTACCGTTCCGTCCTTAAGCCTTACGCCCTTCGCTTCCGGAGGCTCGGCGTATCTTGTAAGTGTGCCGGGTTTTCCGTTTTCGTCAACGCATTCCTCCACAACTTCCCCTCTGGGGAAATCGTATACCGTCATAATGGACAGCGGCGATATTTCCATCTGTTTTACTGTGGCTCCGGAATCGCCCAAAGGCATATCAGGCTCAAATACAAGCGTGTCATCCGCCCCTCCCAGCGTCCAGTCAAAGCTCCATCTGCCTTCTATCCCCGGTATATAGTCGGCCTTTTGAGACGTGCCCAGATTTTCAATCTCCACATGTATGGGCTTATTCAAAAAATATCCTCTTTCTTCATTGTTAAAAAGTATCATCCGGTATTCCATACTGCCGTCGTCCATAACGTAATTCATTATCACCCTGCCGTTTTCATCGGTTTTGAGTCTTTCCCCGTCAACGGTCACCGGCTCGCCCTCATTATTCGATACCGTTCCATCCCAAAATCCGGCGTTCCAGCTGAAATCATCCTTTCCGTCAACGGTCACGTCCACGTTTTCTATGGCCGGTTCTTCACCGCCGCCTATCTCATAGCCATCTATCTTAAAGGCAAGATAGGTATAATAATTGTCCGTTATGCTTTGCACGGCGGTAATAGTAACACCGTTGTCCTCGCAGGATTGTCCAACAAACGTGTTCATACCGCTGTTTTCCATTTCCTTCATCTGCTCCTCGGACGCCTGCAATCCGTCGGAAAGGCTTTCGCTCCATTTCAATACTGCGGCAACGGCGGTTACAGCGGAAACCGCAATAACAGCGGCGGCGATATATACGGCGGTTCTTTTTCTGCGTTTTCCATCGCTCCTGATTTTTACGTCATTTGCCGTTTTCCCCTTATCCTCACATTCGGCATATATTTTTCTAAAAGCTTCCTCGGCTTTTTCGTTTACTCTCTCGGGTATCTTAATATCCTTTTCTAAAATTTTCAAAATATCCGGCGCTTCTTTCATAAAGTCTGTCCTCCCTTTTTGGCATATTCCCTTGCCAGATACTCTCTTCCCCTGGCCAGGCGGCTCCTGACCGTCCCCTCGGGTATGTCGAGTATCTCGCTTATGTCGCCCGTATTGAATCCTTCAATATAATATAAAAGCATAACAAGACGGTATTTTTCCGGTATCTGTCCTATGGCTTCTTTCCATTCGGCGTTTTCATATCCGTTCTCCGTATACGGCATATCCGGCAGCTCATCTCCGATAAAATATTTCTTTCTGCGTATTATGTCGCTGCATTTATTGACCAGTATCCTTGTCATCCATGTTTTGAAAAATCTGTTGTTTTTAAGTCCGCTCAGATTTTCCCAGCAGGCGAGGATTGTATCCGATACGGCATCGGCTATGTCCTCATCGTTGAAAAGTATCGCCCCGGCTGTCTTATACATGCTTTGCATCTGGCTTCTCATTAGACGGGCGAAAGCGTCAGGATCTCCTCCTTTAGCCTCTTTTATCAGTTTATCCATGATGTTCTTTCCTTTCTTTATCCGCGCGGGAAACATTTTTTGTTTCTATATATTAGACGGATAGGGAGGATTTTTCGCTCCGGGATTTTTAAAAGTTATAAAACAAAAAGAGTCCGTTTTTGGCGAACTCTTTTACTTATTATCCGTTTGGAAACACATCAGATATTTATTTTCGTTATCCAGCCGTATTTATCCTCAATCTTTCCGTACTGTGTCTTTGTGATAGTGTCGTATATATCCTGGGCTACGGGGCCGATCTTTCCTCCGTTGATGATATAATTCTTTCCGTTATGGAGTATCTCGCCTACGGGTGAGATTACTGCCGCGGTACCCGTTCCAAATACCTCGTCGAGCTTTCCTGCCTCTGCCGCCTCTATAAGCTCGTCTATTGAGATTTTCCTTTCCTCTACCTTATATCCTTTGTCCCTCAAAAGCTCAAGAGCCGACGCCCTTGTAATTCCGGGAAGGATACTGCCGTTAAGCTCGGGAGTAACTACCGTTCCGTCAATAACGAACATAATGTTCATGGAGCCTACTTCCTCGATATATTTCCTCTCGATGGCGTCAAGCCAGAGTACCTGTGCGTAACCAGCCTCCTCGGCCTCCTCCTGGCTCTTGAGGCTCTGGGCGTAGTTGGCCGCTGTCTTGGCAAATCCCGTACCTCCCTTAACGGCTCTCTTGAAGTCGTGCTCAACATATATTTTTACCGGCTCTATTCCAGACGAATAATATGACGCAACGGGACAGAACATGCATACGAATTTGTATGTCTTTGAGGCGTGAACACCGAGGTTCTCGTCCGTGGCGATTATCATAGGTCTTATATAAAGGCTCTTGCCTTCCTCCCTGGGAATCCAGTCCTTTTCGATCTTAAGCGCCTCAATGATGTATTCCGTAAATTCTTTGGGATCGATCTCGGGGATACACAGACGTCTGTTGGAATTGTTCATTCGCTCAAAGTTCTTTTCGGGTCTGAAAAGATTTATCGTGTGCTCGTCTATATAATAGGCCTTGAGACCTTCAAAGGTGCTCTGGCCGTAATGGAATATCATCGCTCCGGGGTTAAGTCCGAGGGGCCCGTAGGGGACGATCCTCGCGTCGTGCCAGCCGTGCTCGGGGTCATAATCGACAACAACCATATAATCGGTGAATACCTGTCCGAATCCAAGATTGTTCATATCGGGTTTCTGTTTAAGTTCTTTTCTTTCCTCAAATCTGATTTTCATAGTTTTTACCTCCTGAATTATATGATGGTTTTTCTCCAAGCACTATCAAAGCAACAAAAGCGGTGAAACAAAAAAGCCCTTCGCTTCTGAATCTATGTTCAGAGGCGAAAGGCTTGTTCTTCCGTGGTACCACTCTTATTCGTCCAAAACAGGACGCTCTCTGTCAGATACGGCATTTTAGTGCTTATATCCTGCCAATATAACGGTCGGCTCCCGTTTCCACCTACTTAGTTTCCTGTTCAGCGAACCGTTCAGAGGTTACTTCAATCAAAATCTCGGCACTGCCTTGCACCAAACGGCAGCTCTCTGAGCCGTATCAGAAGATCTACTTGTCCTCATCACTACGTTTAACTTTTATTTGCCTTGAGATTACCACATAAATTTATGCCTGTCAATAGGTTTTTTAAAATTTGTCGTGCCACTATGTATAAAAAAGACGTCACGAAGGACGTCTTTTATTTCAGTCATTCTTACTCCATAACGAGCATTCCGGCTACCCAGCCTCTTGTGGCGTAGGGAGCTCCGCCCACATATACCTCCGGTGTTCTGCCATTGGCTATGTCGTTCATTCTTGTGAACTGCTCCGTTGTCAAAAAGTCGTCAGGGCCGTATGTATCTCCGTAGCCGCTTGTTATGCCGTTCTCGTATGCCCAGGCTACTGCCTTCGCGTACCATGCGTCGCTTGTTACGTCAAGGAAAGGCGCTACGCTTGCGGGCTCAGGCTGGCCTGCTCTGTTCCAAAGGATAGTTACAGCCATACCTCTTGTAAGCGTGCCGTTGGGAGCGAATACTCCGTCGCCTATGCCTGCCATCCAGCCTTTTTCATAAACTTCGATTATAGCGTCATAGTTGGGGTTGTCCTTGCCCACGTCTGAGAAGGGGCCTTCCTCTTCCTCGGGCTCGGGCGTTACAACGGGTTCTTCTTCCTCGTCGTCACGCTCTGTTTTACCTTCCTTGAGGGAGTAGCTG
>CAJFHC010000042.1:0-3226 GCA_904378045.1 Candidatus Metalachnospira gallinarum
TCTGCGCCCTGACAAAGTTCAGGGCTTTCCGCAGAAATAGGGATTTATTGCCTTAGTTTAAACTCGAAAAAGTCCCGAAGGACTTTTTCGACACGCTGTTATATTATGAAGGGATGATACTATGGATGAAAAGGATGTAAGAAAGGTAAAAGAAAAAGCCGGCCAATACCTTGACGCTCAGGTGGAACTGCTCAGGGAATTTTCAAAGGTCGACTGCGAGTCAAAGGACGTGGAGGGAAACCGCAGGGTCGTTGACATGGCGGAGGAGATGCTTTCTCAGATAGAGGGCATCGACATCAAAGAGACGTTTTTCGAGGGAACGGGAGCCCATATCGTGGCAAGGATAAAGCCCGAGAATCCCAACGGAAAGATAGTCATAAACTGCCACCTGGACACGGTGTTCCCCAAAGGCTTTACGGAAAAATACCCGCCCTTTGTCGATGACGATAACTGGCTCCATGGCCTTGGAACGGGCGACTGCAAGGGAGGCTTCGCCGTTTCCGCCTATGCCGTGAAGATTGCCTCGGAGCTGGGAATACTCCCCAATAAGGAGATCGTTATGATCTACAGCTGCGACGAGGAGATCGGCTCCATCACCAGCAGGGAGGTTTTCGAGAAGGAAGCCGCCGGGGCTGAATGCGCCTATGTGTTTGAGGGAGCGGTAAAAAAGGACGGAACATACGGAATCGTCAGCGAAAGAAGGGGAGTTATACTTGGAGCTCTGGACATCAAAGGCGTGGAGGCTCATGCCGGCGGAGCTTATCTTCAGGGACACAGCGCCATAAAGGAGCTGGCTCACAAAATACTCAAATATTACAGCTTCAACGACTACGACCGCGAGATATACTATAACGTGGCTCCCATATCGGGAGGCCGCCCCAACGGAGTGGTTGCCGGAGACGCCCATATGGAATTCTGCGTTGCAGGACTTCCCACAAACGACTCCTTTGCCGAGGCGGAGGCAAACATCCGCTCGCTGGCCGAGCATAACGAGGATCCCGTGTGCGAGACAACGGTGGAATACAGAACGCTTTTCCCCGCCCTTGAGAGAACGGAGGCCGGAAGCAGAGCATGCGCCATAGGCACAAAGGCCGGAGAGATGCTCGGGCTCAAGGTGGAGGAAGCCTTCGAGCCGACGGCGACCGACGCCAACTGGTTCTGCTATTTCGGCGTGCCCGCCGTGGACGCCCTCGGCCCGGTATGCACGGGAATACATACGACGGAGGAAAAGGTCTACATCCCTTCGATAAGGGAAATGACGGAGCTTTTCGCCGTAATGCTCGGACTTATGGACAGGGAGGATAGATAATTATGAAGAAATTTTTAGCTCTGGCGCTTTCGGCGGCCCTTGTCCTTTCGGCGGCGGCCTGCTCATCGGAAAGCTCGGAAACGACTGAAACAACTGAATCGACGGAAACAACGGAGACGGGAGAGACCGGAGAGCTTGAGGACTTCGAGCTTGTTCTTGACTGGTACCCCAACGCCGTTCACTCGTTCATATATGTGGCGATGGAAAAGGGCTATTACGCCGAGGAGGGGCTCAACGTCAACGTGCGCTTCCCCGCCAACACCAACGACGCCATAACGCTGACGGCGGCCGGACAGGCTGACGCCGGACTTTATTATCAGACAAACACGATCTCGACAGTGGCCAATCAGGGCATACCCGTCAAAGTCATCGGCACGGTCGTTCAGCACCCGCTCAACATCGTTATGTCGCTAAGGGAGAGCAATATAAATACGGCGGCCGACCTTAAGGGAAAGGTTCTCGGCTATCCCGGAACGCCTGACAACGAGATATTCGTAAAGGCGATGATGGAAAACAGCGGGCTTAAATACGAGGACGTGACCATGCAGGACGTGGGCTTTGACCTGAATACGGCTCTTATAACCGGAAACGTGGACGCCGTGATAGGAGGATATATAAACCATGAGTATCCCACGCTTTTGCAGGAGGGCTACGACGTTACATATTTCGATATAACCGACGAGGGCATCCCCGATTATGAGGAGCTTGTTCTTGTCACCGGAGACAAACAGCTCGCCGAGGAAAGGGACAAGCTGGAGGCGTTCGTAAGAGCGTCCAAAAAGGGATTTGAGGACGTCAAGGCCGATCCCCAGGCAGGGCTTGACATACTTCTCAAAAACCAGGATGAGGCTAATTACCCCCTTGACCCCGACATAGAGCAGGCCAGCATGGATATACTCCTTCCTCTGATGGACAGCGAGGATCAGCCATTCCTTTCCACGGACGAGCAGGGTTGGGAAGACACGATCAAATGGCTTGACGAGCAGGGAATGCTTGAAAAAGATATAACCGCCGGGGATATACTCGTTGATTTAACAAAGTCGGAAACGGCGGAGGAGTAATATGAAAACGGGAAAGCTGTACGGCGTCAGCGTCGGCCCCGGCGATCCGGAGCTTATGACGCTAAAGGCCGTCAGAATAATAAAAGAGGCGGACGTCATCGCCATACCGGCGGAAAGCAGGGAAAAATGCGCCGCCTACGGCATAGCGGTCAAAGCCGTGCCGGAAATGGAAAAAAAGAAAATCCTTCCCGTGCCGATGCCCATGACAAGGGACGCTGGAAGGCTCAAAGAGGCGCATGAAAGGGGAATAAAGGCCGTAACGGGGCTTTTGGACAATGGTCTTGACGTGGCTTTTATCACCATAGGCGACGCCGGAGTATATTCCTCCTGCCAGTATATATGCCAGCCGGTGAAAAAACTTGGCTATGAGGTCGGCTTTATAAGCGGAGTGCCCTCCTTCTGCGCGGCGGCGGCAAGGCTTGGCCGTCCCCTTGTCAGCGGAAACGACAGCCTGCACGTCATACCGTCGGCGGACGACGGCTGGAAGGAGCTCGGCGGAGTGAAGGTCATTATGAAGCCCTCGGCCGGAGCCTTCGGCCTTGAGGGGATTTCCGAAAATGTTTCGGGAGTGGAAAACTGCGGACGGGAGAACGAAAGGATATTTACGGGCGCTCCGAAACCGGGAGAAAGGCTCGGATATTACTCGTTGTTCATAGTCGGCGGCGAAGAAAATCAATGAACGAAAATGGACGCTTTGAGAAATCGGGCGTCTTAGCGTGTCGAAAAAGTCCTTCGGGACTTTTTCGATTTTAAATTGAGGCAATAAATCCCTATTTCTGCGGAAAGCCCTGAACTTTGTCAGGGCGCAGAAATACGGGATTTTCCTCGGCGGAAATGAATTCCGCCTGCGGATTAA
>CAJFHC010000042.1:3331-7668 GCA_904378045.1 Candidatus Metalachnospira gallinarum
ACCGGAAAGATATCCGGACGCCGGAGGCGGCTTTGGCTGTAAGCCAAAGTACTGACCAGTACCCTTCCGCTCACAATGGATTAGTTTTTTGACAGTCTGGGACGCTTTGAGAAATCGGGCGTCTTTTTTTTCGGGCGAAAACCGGAGAAAAGCCCGAATTTTGGGGCTTTAACGTAGGAAAACTATGAAGCGTGTTGGCGGAAAAACGCGCATCGCTCCGTACTTAAGGCGGAGCTGATTTATTGAAAGTGCATTACTTTTTTTCATTTACTGTTACAATATACAAATATAAAATTTTTTTGCCCCGCTATTTCTTTTATTGTGTCAATTACGGAGGGCTCTCCCGCGGGTATATACTTGTACCGGCAAAAAATCAACATTAAAGGAGTGCGTAAAAATGAATCTTTTTCCCGTAATAGCCACGCAGATGGGTATGCTGGCCGTGTATGTGGCCATCGGAATAATCGGCGTAAAGACAAAGATATTCAACAGGGAATCCCTTGACTATGTATCAAAATACATAATGAAGCTGTCCCTTCCGCTTATGATATTTATGAATACTTTAAATGGAGCCACGGCGGAGCAGGTCATCGCGGCCCTTCCTATGCTTGCTGTAGCGGTATGCATGTATGTTGTTCTTTTTATAGCGGCCTGCGTATTCTCAAAGTCCTTCAGGATAAAAGGCAACGCCGCCCAGGTATATAAGGCCGTAGCCGTATTCGGCAACATCGGCTTCATAGGCATACCGCTCATCGACGCCCTTTTTCCCGAGAGCGGAATGCTCTATATCGCCATATTCACTATCATTGACCAGGGGCTTTTGTGGACGCTCGGAATGAAGCTCACGACTCCGGAGGAAAAGAAGGTAAAGGCCGGAGCGTTAAGCGCGGTGAAAAAAATGATAAATCCGGCCATTGTGGCCATCGTACTCAGCGTGATAGGCGTGTTTGCCGGAGTCAAGCTGCCGCTTATTCTGGATTCCACCCTTACAAAGGTCGGAGCGACGACAACTCCCCTTTCCATGATCTATATCGGAGGGCTGTTCTGCTATGTCGATATAGCCAAATACGCTAAGAAACTGGAATTTTACGCCATCGTGGCGTTTAAGATGATAATATTCCCGATAGTTCTCTTCCTTATTATAAGGAATCTGCCGCTTTCGCAGGAGATCGTCATAACGCTTTGCATACTGGGCGGACTGCCCTCCATGTCGTCCGTGGCCATGTTCGCCAACGCCAACGGCTCCGACGGAGACTACGCCATAGGCTCCATATTCGTCACTACCATCGCTTCCGTCGTTACCCTGCCGGTCATAAGCTACATAATGGGCGCGCTGATGTGACGTCTGACGGATTTTTTTAGAAATTTAAGAAAAAAATAAATTAATTGAGGTTTCCTTGAGGCTGAGGTTGTGATATACTAATTTTTACAGGCAAATATTTTTTATATTTCGGAATAACCGAATAACTTTGATAGCTTTTGCCCTGTCGGAGGTGAAACTATGGAGCTTGAGTCTCTTTTCAGAGGAGTGGACTTTACCCGCCTTTCCAGGCCGGAGGTCGGCGTGCTCGATATAATCGACATTTTAATAGTTGCCTACATAGTCTATAAGATAATAGGCTGGGTCAAGGAGACGAGGGCGTGGACCCTTTTCAAGGGCGTCGTTGTGTTCTTTATCTTTTACGCGGTTGTCACGGTGCTTCAGCTCAATACCATGCACTGGCTGCTTTCCGAGACGATCTCCGTCGGTATCATAGCTTTTGTAATACTTTTTCAGCCGGAGCTCAGGAAGGTGCTTGAGCAGCTTGGAAACGGAAAGTTTATAAGAAACGTGTTTAAATTTGAGTTCCAGGATGAGGACAACGGCGAAACCGCTGCCGTGGTGGAGGAAATAGTGACGGCTTCAAGAAAGATGGCGGCCGTAAAGACGGGCGCGCTCATACTTGTGGAAAGGAAGGTCCCCCTCGGAGATCATATCCGCACGGGAATCGCCCTTGACGCCATTGTCACAAGCCAGCTTCTTATAAATATTTTTGAGAAAAACACTCCGCTGCATGACGGAGCGGTCGTAATAAGAAACAACAGGGTGGCCGCGGCGGCCTGCTTTTTGCCCCTGACGGAAAACAGGGTGAGCATGGAGCTTGGCACAAGGCACAGAGCGGCCATAGGAGCCAGCGAGGTGTCCGACGCGGACATAGTCGTCGTTTCCGAGGAAACGGGATATATCTCCCTTGCCAGAGCGGGAGTTATCTACAGGAACATAACGCCGGACGAGCTGAGGAAGATGCTTATGTCCACGGCGGGAAACGAAAGCAGAAGCGTTAAAAAGAAAATAATGAAATGGAAAGGAAGGCGGTCCGACGATGAGAAAAAGTAAGTTTACGATGGACATTGGCTGGAAGCTGCTTTCCCTTATAATAGCCATTGGTCTGTGGTTTATGGTAATAAATACGGAAAACCCCGTTGAGACAAGATCGTACACTGCGGCTATTCAGCTCCAGAACGAGGAGGCTCTCACCGAGAGGGGATATGTGGTAGTAAATGACGACGAGCTTTCATCCACGAGGGTCACTGTAAGGCTCAGGGGACAGAGACTTGCCCTTGACGCCCTTTCCCAGAGCAGCACGAGGGTGCAGGCAGTGGTCGATCTCAGCGACGTGATTTATTCTTACAGCGGCGAGCCGGTATCGGTTCCCGTGGACATAGTCATTCCAAGCGTCGTCAACAGCAGCTTTGAGATACTTTCAAAATCGGTGCAGACCGTTTCGGTTGATATACAGCCCTATGTAAATAAGGACTTTGACGTTAAGGCGGTAGTGAACACCACCGATGAGACTGCTAAGGAGCTGGCCAACGCCGTCGCTTCGCCCGGAAGCGTGACGGTATACGGCGCCAGAAGCATAGTCGAGAGCGTTGCCGAGGTCAGAGCCTATGTAAGCCCGGAGACAGTGGAGGACGGAATGGTGATGACGGCCGTGCCCGTGGCCTATAACGCCGACGGAATAGTTGTGGACGACGTTACCTTCGGTACGGAGGAGCTTTCCGTAATGATTACGCTGGACGAGGTAAAATCCGTCAGAGTCAACCTCAGCTTAACGGGAGAGGTGGCCGACGGATATGAAATCACGGATTATTATACAACTCCGGAAACGATGGAGGTGGCCGGAGACGCGGCGGCGCTTTCAAGGCTGAATTCCATAAATCTGCCGGATATAGACGTTACCGGCCTTGAGGCCAACTCCGGATACGAGTTCTCCGCCGGGGATTATCTGCCCGACGGGCTCAGAGCCCTTGACGGCGGAAGGATAACCGCCACGGTCATAGTCGAGGAGGAAGAGACAAAGGAACTCGTTATCCCCGTTGATAGCGTGACATGGGGAGATACGCTGGCCGAGGGATATATGGCCAGCATAAGCGGCGAGGACATCTCCATCAGCGTCAAAGGCGTCGCGAGCGTTATCGATACGCTGACGGCGGAGGACATCGAGGCTCATATCGACCTTGACGGACTGGAAGAAGGAGAGCATGACGACGTTTATGTAAGATTCGAGCTTCCCGAGGGAGTGTCGCTGGCGGGCGGCGGAGGAACGGTAAACGTCTCCATAACTCAGATAGAATAAAAAATTTAGGATTTTGGATATTTTGGCGGAGGACGGACAGTCTTCCGCCCTGTTCGTTTTTGGACAGACAGGAATTTGGGGGATCGCCAATGTCAGAGGATGAAGTAAAAAAACGCCGCGGCGTTCTGGGCGACTGGGCAAGATCCATAGCCGAGGCGGCGGTCATACTTGCGGCGCTGTTTGTGTTTTTTTGGCCGGCGAGGGTCAAGGGCGTATCCATGGCTCCGTCTGTCAACGACGGCGACAGGGTCATAATATGCAGGCTGGCCGGGTACGCGGGACTGTACGGCAGAGGGGATCTGGTCGTTTTTGACGGCGACGCTTACAGTGAAAATATGATAAAAAGGGTCATAGCCGTGGGCGGCGACACCCTCCGTATATCCGATGGGCGGGTGTTTGTCAACGGAGTGGAGAGCGAATACTCTTTTGGATATACCGACGGAGACGTGTACGAGGTCATCCCGGAGGGATATGTTTTCGTAATGGGAGACAACAGGGAGAAAAGCGTGGACAGCCGTGTGTTCGGCGCGGTGGACACCTCGGATATATACGGCAGGGTCATTCTCAGGTTTTTCCCCTTTGACGAGATTGAGATATTTTAACGCACCTGTACTTTAAATTCAGCGTGTCGAAAAAGTCCTTCAGGACTTTTTCGAGTTTAAATTAAGGAAATAAATCCCTATTTCTGCGGAAAGCCCTGAACTTTGTCAGGGCGCA
>CAJFHC010000042.1:7721-27023 GCA_904378045.1 Candidatus Metalachnospira gallinarum
ACCGGAAAGATATCCGGACGCCGGAGGCGGCTTTGGCTGTAAGCCAAAGTACTGACCAGTACCCTTCCGCTCACAATGGATTAGTTTTTTGACAGTCTGTAAATTAAATAAGCTGTCATAAAAAATCTTCCGGTGACTATATTTATTATAAGATCACACTCGGGAGGTTTTTTTATGCCATTGGAAGCGGCGACTCAAAGGATAACGCTGACCGGCAGGGGTTGGGACGGAGGCGTCCAGATGCTGACGGAGGGCGATATGATAGTGCCGGACGTAAATCCGGACATATATCAGATACTTAAGACCGGAGAAAGGATAGTCATAGACAGCGTAAGGCCGGAGCAGGGAAGGATATGCTTTTCCGGAAGAATAGAGGTGTCGGTGCTCTATTACGGAAAAAAGACGGAGCATCCCGTCAGCTTTATGAAAACGGATTTTCCTGTGGAGGACTGTATAGAAGCGCCGGGAGTCACGCCGGAAACTGACGCGGACGTGACGGCGGAAATAATACATACGGACTACAGGCTTGCCAACGACAGAAAAATAAACGTGAAGGCCGTTGCCTCGGCAAAGGCGGCGTGGACCAACTCAAGGGAGGAGGAAGTGATGACCGGCGTCGGCGGCGGGGAATATATGCAGACAAAGACCGGAGAGATTACCCCGGGGACGGTGAGCGAAAAAACGGCGGAGGAGTTTACCGTCAGGGAGGAGCTGAGCCTTCCGTCTGACCGGCCGGATATGGCGGAAATAGTGGAGGCCTCGGCGGATATATGCAGGAGGGAAATAAGATTTTCCCAGTCCCAGGCGCAGATAAGGGGAGAGATAAGGCTCAACATCATATATATCGACCCGGACGGAGGGCTGGAAACGGCGGAGTTCACCCTGCCCCTGAGCTTTTCCGTTGACGTGCCGTCCTCGGAAGGAGAAAATTATTATATCGTCAGCGTAAGGCCGGCGGAAATAAAGGCGGAGATCGCCTCCGACGACAGGGGAGAGCCCCGCGCCGTTGACGCCGAGATAACGGTTACGGCCGCCGTAAAGTCTTTCGGGGACAGCGTTAAAACCGTTTTGCAGGACGCCTATTCCCTTTCGTCACCGCTCAAAATAGAGAGGGAGGAAGAGGAGTACATCGAGCTGTGCGGAAAAAACAGAGCCCAGGCGTCGTTCCGAGACACGATAAGCCTTGAGGAAGGACAGCCGGATATGCTCCAGACCGTGAAGGCATGGGGCAGTCTGAGAAACACGGAAAGCTCCGTTTCCGAGGACACCGTAACGGTGGAAGGAACGGCGGACATAAAGCTGATGTATATCGCCAAAGATGACGAGAGACCGATTAACGTGGTCGAAAAGAGCGTGCCCTTTTCCCACGCCGTGGAGATCATAGGCGCGAGGGAGGGCATGATAGCCGACGTGGTGACGGAGATAGAGGACATAAGCGTTTCGCTCATGTCGGAAAGGGAGGCGGAGATAAGGCTGACCCTCAGCTTTGACGCGGCCGTATGCGGAAACAAAAAATTTGACTTTATCCGCTCGGTAAGCGAGGACGAGGCTGCGGACGAGGTCAAAAGCGCCTCCGGAGCTGTCATATATACGGTCAGGGACGGCGACAGTCTCTGGGAAATAGCGAAAAAATACAACACGACCATAGACGATATACTCAGCGTGAACTCGGCAAATATAGAAAACGGGGATATGGTATATCCCGGACAGAGGCTGCTCATACTTAAAAAATTCGTGTAGCAACCTTAAGAAATTTGTATGACCAAAAGGCCGCCCCGACGGTTGAGAAAGAAAGTCAATAAGTGTATAATATACTCAGGATAAAACTCTAAGGGGAGGCGACGCTTATGAAGAAATTGGCATTTATCGCCGTTTGCGCCATGCTGGCTTTTTCCGGATGCACGCAGAACGCGGCGGACGGTGAAAATATCGAAAATACGGAAAATACCGAAAACGGGACGGAGACAGGGGACGACCAAACAGGGCTTGACGCCGAGGAGATAAGAGAGTATATGCCGGTCAACGATAAATTCAGGCTCTATCATGGATATGCCGAGGCGGGCTTTGAGATACATTTCCTCCGCACCGAGGATGACGGCCTTGTCTATGTTTATGAAGGCGCTATGAATGACGAGAGGGGAGCGGAGGACGGCCCCAGAACCTTTGAGGTGACATATTCCATAGAGGACGGCGCTGTTGTGGAGAGCGTGGAAAACCACGATTATATGGCCGAGAGCGAGACGACTCTGTACTCAAAAATAGAGGATATGATCGTCCTTCAGGGCCCGATCGAGGAGGGCAATTCATGGGAGCAGGCCGTGGAGATAGACGGCAGTCCCACCGTGCTTGAGACGACCATAACCGAGGTAACGGACGAGGGCTTCTCCACCGTGTCAATGGCTGAGGCCGAAGGCTACAGGGACGGAAAGTATACCGAGGAAAGAACATATACAAAGGGTATAGGACTTACTTCATTCAGCAATACCCCCTATGGCTCCGATAAGGACGATCTGCTTATTTTCGGCTACAGCTATACGGTGGAAAACGACGAGTCCATAACGGGAATGGAATAAAACAAAATTAAACAAAATAGCTATAAACAGGCTTCTTTTCAGGAGCCTGTTTTTTTGCTATCAAATTTAATAGCGGCTAATAAATTTGCTAATATCTTGTTTGTGTTAAGTAGTTGCCTTATACTGAGCGTAGTTAAAAATAAAACAAAAAACAAGGAGGTATTTTATATGAATGAAAACGTAGTAAAACTTCTTAAAACATTTATGTGGGATCTGGCGACCTGCGCGGACGGAGAGCCCAACGTGGTTCCCGTGGCGTTCAAGGACGTGACGGAGGACGGAAAACTAACGGCCGTCGGGTTTTTGGACTGAAAGCGTCCGGAAAGCCGCCGTCAGCGTAAAAAACGGACAAGTGCCAAAGCCCGGATTTGCCCCGGAATAAAGGCCGGATACTCCGAACGGGCAGCTTTGTCCGACAACGAGTGTCTTTTTATACAATATGACATATAACAAAGAAGTTTTTTTATGGCGGATTGTGTATGAATATGTATGACAACGTGAGTGTAAAATAAACAAATTTTAAAGCCGGGACAGCGCCCGCCGCCTTAAAACCCCTCCGGCCACAAAAAACGAAGCAATGGGACAATGGCGGGAAAAGCGGCAAAATCGGCGGTTTTTCAAGGGATTGGCAGGCTGTGGAAGGGGTTTTGGCTATGCGCCTACACAACTTTGAGCCGTAACTTGAGGGCAAGGCCGAATTTGCGAACATAATCCTATAATATAGAAAATATCCCGGCTCTTTGGTGATATTGCCCTACGCCGTCATAGGGCTCTGGCTAAAATGCTTTACAATCCTCCGGAATTATGCTAATGTCTATTTAGGTTTTTAACGGCCTGAAATGTAAAAAATGTATATAAACAAAAGCCGAAGGGGCCGGAAAGGCTCTGCCGGTGTATCAACTAAGCATAGAGGAGGAATAAAAATGGCCAAGAAGAAAAGCATTACTGATCTTGTTAAGATGAAAGAAAACGGAGAAATCGTATCATGGATGGTACTTTATGACTCACCGTTCGCATCCTATGCGGAGGCTGCCGGTATGGATATGATCCTTGTCGGTGACTCAATGGGAATGATCGTTTACGGATATGACGACACTATCCCCGTAACCATGGATATGGAGATCAGCCATTGCCAGGCTGTTCGCCGCGGAGCTCCCAACACATATATCGTCGGAGATATGCCCTTCGGCTCATATCAGGCAAGCGTTGAGGACGCAGTTAACAACGCCGTAAGATTTTATAAAGAAGGAAATGTTGACGCTATCAAACTTGAGGGAGGCGTGGCTGTCGCTCCTCAGATTAAAGCTATTGCCCAGTCTGGAATGGTCGTTATCGGACACATCGGACTTACTCCCCAGTCATCGGCAGCTATGGGCGGATTCAAGGCTCAGGGACGCACAACAGACAGCGCGAGGGCTGTCATAGAAGACGCTATCGCTGTTTATGAGGCAGGCGCCAGAATACTGCTTATCGAGGGCGTTCCCGAGGAAACAGCGAAATTCATCCACGACCTTCTTCCTATACCTGTATATGGAATCGGAGCTGGAGCCGGGCTTGACGGACAGGTTCTCGTTATCGGAGACCTTCTTGGAATGTTCACGGGATTTACGCCTAAATTCGTAAAGAAATACGCAAACATCGCCGAGGTTGCCACAAACGGAATCGCTCAGTATGTGAAGGAAGTAAAAGAGGGAACATTCCCCGGTCCCGAGCACAAATATAAAATAAGCGGCGATCCCGAGGAATTTGAGAAACTCTTTGATGAGTACAGAAAGAAATTTAAAGCGTAAATTTTAAAGCGTAAAAAATAAAAATTGCAAAACTACATATTGCGGAAAGGAAACGTCATGAAGGAAATTGGCTTGAAAGATAAACTGAAAGGTGAAAAACTTAGCAGCCCCAAAACATTGACGGGAGCGGCGATGCTCGTCGCGCTGTACACGATATTGTCCATATTTACTCTGAAACTCAGCACAACCTGGGAGATAGGCTTCGCCTGGATCGCCTTAGCGGTGTGCGGTATGCTTTACGGCCCTCTGGTCGGGGGAGTGGCCGGCGCTGTAGGAGATACATTGGGCTTTATTGTGAGCCCCAACGGAGGATTTTTCCCCGGGTTCACATTAAGCGCCTTTATTATGGGCTTCCTCTACGGGCTGTTTTTATACGGAAAACCCGTCAGCCTTAAAAGGATACTGTCTGCGGAGCTTGTGGTCATAGTCGTATGCAGTCTTGTGCTTACGCCGCTTTGGCTTAAACTGATGTACGGAACCAGCCTTATCGCTCTTCCGAGGATCATCCGCACCGCGATATTGTATCCAATCAATTCAGCCCTTATGTACTTTGTGCTGAGGACTATAAGAAATTTTAAAACAAGGACGGCGTAAAATCATAGGGTTTTGCGCCGAGAAAGATAATACCCCGTAAAATATTACAAAAGCTTCGGAGCTTTTGGGAGTTCAGACTACTGTATTTTTCGGGGTCTTATCGTTATATGAGATGTAATTATAGGGAAGAAAATACAAATATAGAGAAAAGGAGATAAACAAATGGCAGATTACAAAAGCGATATTGAAATTGCTCAGGAAACGGAAATGATGCCCATAGAGGACGTGGCTTCCAAGCTCGGACTCACAAGGAATGACATAGAATTATACGGAAATTATAAGGCAAAAATAGATTACGGCAAATTCGCCGGCAAAGAAAACAAGGCGAAACTCATCCTTGTTACGGCCATAACGCCCACCCCCGCCGGAGAGGGAAAGACGACTACCGTAGTAGGTCTTGGCGACGCTCTCAACAGGATCGGAAAGAGAACGATAATCGCCCTCAGAGAGCCCTCCCTCGGCCCCGTGTTCGGAGTAAAGGGCGGAGCCGCCGGCGGCGGATACGCTCAGGTAGTGCCTATGGAGGATATCAACCTCCACTTTACGGGCGACTTCCACGCCATCGGAGCGGCCAACAACCTTCTTGCCGCTATGATAGACAACCACATCTTCCAGGGCAACGAGCTTGGCATAGACGTAAGGAAGATAACTTGGAAACGCTGCGTTGATATGAACGACAGACAGCTCAGAAACATCGTCTGCGGCATTGGCTCAAGGGTAAACGGAATGCCCCGCGAGGACGGCTTCGATATTACGGTCGCTTCCGAAATTATGGCAATCCTCTGCCTTTCAAGCGATATAACGGATCTTAAGGAAAGACTTTCAAAGATAATCATCGGCTATACCCGTGACGACAAACCCGTTACGGCAGGACAGCTCAACGCCCAGGGAGCTATGGCTGCCCTTCTCAAGGACGCCATCAAGCCCAACCTTGTTCAGACGCTTGAGCATAACCCCGCCATCGTTCACGGCGGCCCCTTCGCTAACATCGCCCATGGCTGCAACAGTATTACGGCTACAAAGCTGGCGCTTAAGCTCGGCGATTACGTTGTTACGGAAGCGGGCTTCGGAGCCGACCTGGGAGCTGAGAAGTTCCTTGACATCAAGTGCCGCAAAGCCGGCATAAGACCTGACGCCGTTGTTATCGTCGCTACGGTAAAGGCTCTCAAGATGCACGGCGGAGTGCCTAAGAACGCCCTCGGCCCCAAGAATCTTGAGGCTCTTGAAAAGGGTATCCCCAACCTCCTTAAGCACATCGAGAACATTACAAAGGTATTTGGCCTTCCCGCTGTTGTGGCCATCAACAGATTCCCCACGGACGATGAGGAGGAACTTAAGCTCATCGAGACAAAATGCAGGGAGCTCGGCGTAAACGTGGCCCTTTCGGAAGTATGGGGCAAAGGAGGAGCCGGCGGAGAAGAGCTGGCTAAGGAAGTCGTAAGGCTTGCCGAGGAAGGAAAGAACGACTTTAGATTCGTCTATGACGATGATATGAGCCTTGAGGAAAAGATCAACGCCATCGTTACAAAGGTATACGGCGGAGACGGAGTTGACTTTACTCCCGCGGCGAGAAAGGAAATGGAGAAGCTGGAGGGACTGGGCTTCGGCGGCCTTCCCGTATGTATGGCAAAGACCCAGTATTCCCTTTCCGACGATCCTTCAAAGATGGGACGTCCCGAGGGCTTCAGGGTAACGGTAAGAAATATGAAGGTTTCAGCCGGCGCGGGATTTGTCGTAGTGCTTACGGGAGACGTTATGACCATGCCCGGACTTCCCAAGGTTCCCGCGGCCGTTAACGTGGACGTGGACGAGAACGGAAAGATAAAGGGATTATTCTGATATCGGAGCGGTGAGTAATATGGATGTTAGGATAAATAAAGACTGGTTCGAGGCGCTGTCATCGTCGGCCCCGGTTCCCGGAGGAGGCGGAGCTTCCGCCCTCGCCGGAGCCGGCGGAGCTGCCCTTTGCATGATGGTTGCCAACCTCACTGTCGGAAAAAAGAAATATGCTGAGCAAGAGGAACTTATGAAGGAGTTTCTTGTCAGGCTCGAGAAGCTGAGGGACGAATCGCTCACGCTCATAGAGGAGGACGCCAAGGGTTTCGAGCCCCTCGCCGCCGCCTACTCGCTTCCTTCGTCCACCGATGAGGAAAAGGCGGAAAAGGAAAAAATAATGGCCTCGGCGCTGGTAAAGGCCTGCGAAGTGCCCATAGCCATAATGGAAAAGGGAGCAGAGATACTTGACATCGCCGTGGAACTGGCCGAAAAGGGAAGTGTTATGGCTGTAAGCGATGTTGGAGTTGCCGTTCAGTTTATCCGCACGGCGGTTCTCGGAGCGTCCATGAACGTATATATAAATACCAAGTCTATGAAGGACAGAAAGACGGCGGAGGAGCTGAACGCCAAAGCCGACAGCCTGAATAAAAAGGCGTCGGAGACGGCGGACGCTGTATTCGCCAAAATAGAGGGGGAGCTTAAATGCCGGTAATTAAAGGCGCCCAGGTCGTAGAGGCCATGGGCGGTAGGATAACAAAACAGGTAGAGGAGCTTAAAAACGCTGGGGTAGAGCCCTGCCTTGCCATACTCAGGGTCGGCGAGGACGGAAGCCAGATGGCCTACGAGAGGGGAGCCAGAAACAGGCTCGCCAAATACGGAATAAAGTGCGAGACAACGGCCCTTGACATTGATGTTTCGCAGGAGGATTTTGAAAAAGCGTTCAGAGGACTGAACGAGGACCCGGCCGTACATGGCATACTCATCCTCCAGCCCCTGCCTAAGAGCCTGAGCATAGAGAGCATCAAAAACGAGATAAATCCCTTAAAGGACGTGGACGCCATAAGCCCCATGACCCTTTACAGGGTATTTGCCTGGGATAAACAGGCTTTCGCGCCCTGCACGGCCGAGGGAGTCATCGAGATACTCGACAGCATCGGCACGCAGTACAGAGGCAAAAAATGCGTTATCGTCGGCTGCTCCCTCGTTGTGGGCAGACCGCTTGGAATGCTGCTTCTCGCCAGAGACGCTACAGTAACATATTGCCATGAGTTTACCGTGGATGTGCCAAAGGAAGCGAGGGACGCAGATATTCTCATTTCCGCCGCTGGGGTTCCTAAACTGATTGGCGCCGGACATGTCAACGAAAATATGACTGTTGTCGATGTCGGAATAAATGTTGGTGCTGACGGAAAGATGTGCGGAGACGTTGATTTTGACGCCGTTAAGGACATCGTGGCCAATATAACGCCCGTTCCCGGAGGAGCCGGAAGCGTTACAACGTCCGTGCTCGCCGATCATGTCGTAAGAGCGGCAAAAGCACTTACAAAATAAAACTTGGATAATTTAAAGGGACAGTTTACGCTGTCCCTTCCAGCGTGTCGAAAAAGTCCTTTGGGACTTTTTCGAGTTTAAATTAAGGCAATAAATCCCTATTTCTGCGGAAAGCCCTGAACTTTGTCAGGGCGCAGCCGCTCACAATGGATTAGTTTTTTGACAGGCTGAAAGGGACAGTTTACGCTGTCCCTTCTATGTTTGAAAAATACTTTTGCCTTTAAACAGTTTTAACGCTGTGGTACGGCAGATTTTAACAACAAGAGTATATAATCTGGATGTGAGCCAAAACTACGGACTGAAGACCGAAAGGAGACAAAAGATGGACAATAATATAGATGAGACGCCGGTGGAAAATGCCGGTGAAAACGCAGTAAAAAAGTATGGGGTTTCTTCAGAGGCCGGCAGGCGGATAAAAACGCTGTTTTGGATATATCTTATTTCGCTTATACTGGATACAGGAACAGTAATATGCAGAAACTTGCAGACCTCATACTTCATTATTAAGGGAGCGTATATATTTTTTACGGCGGTATACGGCATCGTGCTATTAGGAATGGCTTCGGAAAACAGGAATTACAAAAAAGCCGGCATATTCGCTCTTGTGACTACAGCGGTATCAGTGCTGACAACTTTTGTATTCCCTGACAAAGGAATTGGAGCTCTGTATATGATAATGTTATTTGGCGGAGCTGTAATTGGAATCTTGAGGGACTATAACGAGTATACGGCTCATTCTAGGCTCGTATATAAAAAGAATCCTGTTTTGTCCGACAAATGGTACGGACTTTGGAGGAAATACATAATACTTATGGCGATTATGCTGGTAAGCGCCATTCTCATCTTCATACTTCCGTGGCTCGATGTTGTAATGTTTCTTGTATTTCTCGCTGGATTTATAGGTGTGATCGCCCTGGAGGTACTGAAAATAGTCTATCTTCACAGAACAGCGGAGCTGTTCAATGCAGGAGAAAATATCTCGCCGTGATACTCTTAAATATGATAAGACATGAAATCCTCGAATTAAATCGGGGATTTTTTATTACGCGCTTTATATTGATTTCACTCCGGGTTTACAAAATTCCGTGATAATAGTATACTATACGGGTATTTTTAAAAACAAACGGCTTTTAAACGGGAGGTAATACCTGTGGGACTTATACCGGAGTATTTGAGAGAAATAAACATTCAGTCCGTTATGCTGAGATTTGTTCTGGCGGCGCTATTCAGCGGGATAATCGGCGTCAACAGAGGAAAAAGACGCAGGGCGGCGGGGCTTCGCACCCATCTGCTCGTCTGTGTCGGAGCGGCGGCGGTGATGATGGTCAACCAGTACACCTGCGAATATATCGGATATGACGGCGACATTGGCAGGCTTGGGGCCCAGGTCATAAGCGGCATCGGCTTCCTCGGGGCCGGAACCATACTCGTCACCGGCAAAAGACACGTCAGCGGACTTACATCGGCGGCGGGACTTTGGGCGTCCGCCTGCATGGGGCTTGCCGTGGGCATAGGCTTTTACGAGGCGGCTCTCATAATGTGCGCCGCCATATTCATCATACTTTGCACCCTTGAGAAATTCGACGAGAATTACATAAAGACGTCAAGGGAGTTCACCATCTACGCCGAGCTGGACAGGGACGTGCCCCTGAGCCGAATAATAAAAGAGATAAGGAAGGACGGATGCAGGATAGGCTCCCTGGACAGGGTGGAAATGAACATCGCCAGCCTTAACTCATTCGTGTTCGTCCTTGAAACGGCCAACGGCGACAGCGAGAAGGACGCCGTTATCGACGGGCTCAGAAATACGGAGGGCGTGCTTTTTGTCGAGGAATTTTAGTGTCGAAAAGCTCTACAAGGGCTTTTAAAACATATATAAACGGAGCTTTAGACCTGTAACGGAAGGCTCCGTTTTTTTGCGTTTGACGAATTTAACAAAAAACACACTTTAAATTAATATCGGAAATATGGTATAATCAAACTCAGCGAATAATCACAACAGACAGGAGGGAAACAGATGAAGATGAAAAAAATGATAGCTTCCGCTTTGATGATAGCCACCGCTACGGCGAGTATGCTATCGGTTACGGCCTGCTCGCAGGAGATAGCGCAGACGTCGATAAGAAGCGTAACATGGCAGGACCCGGAAAACGCCGTTGTTATCTGGAACTCGGACGACGGAAATTCCTATAACGTATACAGAAGCTCCTCCGTGGAGGATGGATATGAGCTTATAGGCACGTCGGACAGCGGCTCGTTCCGAGACAGCGAAGCCGAATACCCAAATGAGTATTATTATAAGATACAGCCCGCCGGCCTTGAGGGCAGCGAACAGCTTATGTCCGAGCCCGTGGCGTCCGGAACCAATCCCCAGCCCCTCAGCAAAGTGACCGTGCTTATGTACCATAACTTTATTTCCGATGAGGATATCGCCAACGGCGTGGAGTTTGAGGAATATTCTCTCAAGCCGGAGGACTTTGAGGAAGACCTTAAATATTTCAGGAACAACGGCTATACGACCATAACATCGGCGGATCTCATTGACTATATAAACGGCGAAAAGCCCCTGCCCCTTAAGGCTGTCATCATATCCATCGACGACGGCACCGAGGGAGTATATAAAAACGCATGGCCCCTTTTGAAAAAGTACAATTCAAAGGCGGATTTCAACCTTATAGGAGAAAACATCGACAACAGCTGGCAGATGGTGCATGACGGCGGAACAAGGCTCGGCGAGAGCGCTCCCTACTGTGTATGGGAGGAAATATACGACCTTGTGGAAAGCGGCGACTTCAATATATGCTCCCACACCTACGGCATGCACAAATATGATACCGACGGCAGGATAGGAGCCTCCATGATGGACGGCGAGAGCGAGGAAAGCTATATCCAGGCGATAAAGGCCGACTATGATCTTGCCGTAAGCTGCATAACGGGCTGGACAAGCGTGGATCCCAAGACCATGGCCTATCCCTATTCCAGACGCAGCTCGGAAAGCGACAGGCTTATACTGGAAAACACGGGCTATGAAATTCTGATGGCCGGCGACGGAGCGAGGCCGACCGTGTCCAATTACTTTGTGGACGGGGTTTCTGCCGACAGCTATGAGCGCCTTATGAACCGTCCCTGCAGAATGGACGGCCATCCGGCCAGCGAGTATCTGCAAAGGGCAGACGAGACGGATTCCCAAAACGGAGTAAATTATCTTGAGGACACCGCTGCCCTGACGAGTGCGAAAAGCGGCGAGATAGCCGGGGCATATCAGGTGTTTGACGACGTAACGGCGGACAAATGGTACGCCGGAGCGGTATATTATAACTATGTCAATTCGCTCATCCCCTGGGCGGAGTCGGAAAACTTCCAGCCTGACGCCCTGCTTACCCACGCCGAGGCGGCGGGAGTGCTTTACCGTCTCGCCGGAGAGCCCGCGGTAGGGAAATATAACGCCATAGAGGGACTGACATCGGCAAGCCCATACTACAACGCCGTAAACTGGGCGGTAAACAGCGGCATACTGAGCGCCGGCTCGGCGTTGAACGAGGCGGTGAGCCGTGAGGAAATGGCATTTATGCTCTATAAATACGCCGACGGCGATGCAGCCGGCGATAACGGCGCTGTAATAACGGACATATCTGACGTAAGCCCTTACGCCGTTGAAGCCGTAAAATGGGTATGCGATAACGGAATATTCGCGCTCAGCGAAGGAGCGTTTTCGCCCGACGGCCAGATAACAAGGGCGCAGATGGCCGCTCTGGCTCAGAACATGCTTTATAAAACAGCGGAATAAATAAAAATCTCCTATCCTCCCTTTGGACGATCTGCCGGAGGGAGGATTTTTTGACGCTTTAACGGCGATCCTGTTCGGAGGCGGCACTTTTTTGTCGAGGAATTTTAACATACACGCTTGAAAATCGTCCGCCGCTGTGGCAGAATGTATTGCGAAGGTGAAAAAATGGAATTAAAAAAACTCAAGCGTGTTAAAGAAGGGAAATTCCTGAGCAGCTACGAGCTGACCTACCTGAATAAGGAAGGAAACGAAAAAATATATGAGATGGTAAGCCGGGAGAGTGATCTGTCGGCTCTTTCCGTCGGAAAAAAGACGGCGGGAGTGGCCATAGCGGGCTTTAAGGACGACAGGATACTGCTTATCAGGGAATTTCGGATGGGCGTAAACGGATATGTCTGGGCGTTTCCCGCCGGGCTCATAGAGGACGGGGAGACTGCCGTGGAGGCCGCCGCCAGAGAGCTTCGGGAAGAAACGGGACTTCGCATAACCGATGTAAGGGACGTGCTTAAACCGTCGTTTTCCTGCACCGGGGTCACGGACGAGAAGAGCTTTTTCGTTATATGCGGCATTGACGGGGATTTTGAGGAATGTTCCTTCCCCGATGAGGAGATAAGAGCCGGGCTTTACACGAAAGACGAGGTAAGAGAACTGCTGGAGAGGGAGACGTTTTCGGCGAGAACTCAGGCGGTATGTTATTTTTGGACAAAGGAAGGAAAATCATGAGCGAAAGACTTTACTACGGCGATGTAAGAATGGCGGAGTTTGACGCCGTTGTTACGGGCTGCGTGAAAAACGGGGATATATATGAAATAACTTTGGACAGGACCTGCTTCTATCCGGAGGGAGGCGGACAGCCCGCCGACCACGGCTTCATAAACGGGGCGAGGGTGCTGGACGCGCACGAGAAAAACGGGGAGATCTTGCATTACTGTGACACGCCCCTTGAGACGGGGACGAAGGCCGCCGGCAGGGTCGATATGGAACGCCGCCGCCGGCTCATGCAGCAGCACTCGGGAGAGCATATCGTTTCCGGCCTGATACACAGGCATTTCGGTTATGACAACGTGGGGTTCCATATGGGCAGCGAGTGCATAACGATCGACTTTAACGGCGAGCTGGGTGAGGAAGATCTGAAAATGGTGGAAAGGGAAGCCAACGATGCCATATACGAAAACTTTGCCACGGATATTTTTTATCCCTCGCCAGACGAGCTCAAGACGCTGGAATACAGGAGCAAGAAAGAGCTTACGGGAGACGTGAGGATAGTACGCTTTAAGGGATGCGATACCTGCGCCTGCTGCGGACTGCATGTCGTAAAGACCGGAGAGATCGGCGTAATAAAAATAACCGGTGCCCAGAGGTACAAGGGCGGGACAAGGGTCACCATGCTCGCCGGGAAACAGGCGCTTGAGGACTATGAGGTTAAGGACGGCATAGTACACGCCATATCTAATATGCTGTCGGCCAAGCCCTATGAGACAAAAGAGGCCGTGGAAAGGGTAATTGCCGAAAGAAACGCCGTAAAGGAGAGCCTTGTGGCGGCTAAAAGACAGATATTCCTTCTGAAAAGGGAGGCCGCCAAGGGAGAGGTGTGCCCGGTATTCTTTGAGGATGATATGACGCCCTTTGATATGAGGGTGTTCACGGAAATACTGCTGGAGGAATTTACTTCGGCGGCGGTGCTTTCCGGAAACGACGGCGACGGATATAAGTACAGCGTGGGAAGCACAAAGACGGATATGCCCAAATTCATCAAAGAGGCTAACAAAGCCCTTAACGGCAGGGGCGGCGGCAGAGGAGACATTATGCAGGGCTCGTTTTCGGCCGCGGCCGCGGACATAGAGAGGTATCTGAAGGATGGACTGGCTTAAATGGCTGATTTCGGCGGCGGTCATAGCCATAGCCGCATGGGCCGCCCTTAAGGGAATGTTTTTCGGAAAGAGAAGCGGAGAGGAAAAGGATATGTATGTTATAATAGGACTTGGCAACCCCGGCAGGGAGTATGCCGCTACAAAACACAATGTCGGCTTTATGGTCATAGACAAGCTGGCGGAGAAGTATAATATAGACGTGTCAAAATTCAAGCATAAGGCGCTGACGGGCGACGGTATAATAAACGGCAAAAAGGTAATGCTCGTAAAGCCCCAGACATATATGAACCTGAGCGGCGAGAGCGTAAGGGAAATAATGTCCTTCTACAAGGTGCCGGAGGAAAATATGATAGTCATATACGACGACACCAGCCTTGAGATAGGAATGATAAGGCTCAGGGAAAAGGGCAGCGCCGGAGGCCACAACGGAATAAAGAGCATAATAAGCCACATGGGCACGGACGTGTTCAACAGGGTGAAGGTCGGCATAGGAGAAAAGCCCGCGGGATGGGATCTGGCCGATTATGTGCTGGCCAAATTCAGCAAGGACGATGAGCCGGGAATAGAGGCGGGAACGGATAAGGCTGCCCAGGCCGTGGAAATTTTTATTTCCCTCGGAGTCAAGGAAGCGATGAACCGTTTTAACGCAAAACAGAAAATAAAGAAAAAAGACAGCAACAAAGACACCGATAAAGACAACGGCAAAGATAGCGATAGGGAAAACATCAGAGAAAACAACAGGGAAAACAAGAAAGACAACAATAAAGACATAAGCGGCGGGGACGCCGCGGAATAAAGAGGTGACGTTCTGTGAAATGGTTTACGGAACCGCTTAAGGAGATGGCGGACTACAGAGGCCTGCTGGAAAACATAAAGGAAAAAAACACTCCCGTTTTGGCCACGGGAGTTATTGACGCGCAGAAAATACAGCTCATATACGCCCTGTGCCAGGAAACGGGAAGAACGGCGATTGTCATATCCCGGGACGACGCTTCGGCAAGGGCCATATATAACGATCTGGCGGCCTTTGAGGAAAAGACGGTGTTCTATCCGTCAAAGGACTTTATTTTCTACAGCGCCGATGTACATTCGGGAGACATTACAAGACAGAGGTTCAAAGCCATGGACAGCCTTATGCGGGGCGAGGCGAAGATCGTCTGCGCCGCCGGAGAGGCCGTTCTTGGCAGGCTTATGAAAAAAAGAGACATGGAGGAGGCCGTATTCGAGCTCAGGGAGGGGGACATAATGCCCCTTGAGGAGCTTACAAAAAGGCTTGTATATATGGGCTATGAGAGAAGCGACACCGTCGAGGGACCGGGGCAGTTCGCCGTAAGGGGCGGCATAGCCGATATATATTCGCCCATAAACGACACGGCAGTCAGGATAGAGTTCTGGGACGACGAGGTGGACTCCGTAAGAGCCTTTGACGTTATGAGCCAGAGATCGCTGGCGAGGATGGACTGTCTGAGGGTTTTTCCCGTCAGGGAAATACTTTTCGGAGAGGAAGCCGCCCTTGAGGCGGCCGCGGCTATGGAAAAGGATATGACAAAGGCCGTCAGGGGCTATGAGAAAAAGGGATTCGAGGAAGCCGCGGAAAATCTGAGGACAACGGTGCTTGAGGCGTCGGAAAGGCTCAAATGCGGCCTTGGCGGCACGGACGGGTTTATAAACTATCTGCCGGTTGAAACGGTGAGCCTTTTTGACTACCTGCCGGAGGACAGCATCGTTTTCTATGACGAGCCGAAAAAAATGAAGGAGCATGCCGACAGGGTATATGATGAATTTGCCGAAAGCATGAAGGAAAGGCTGGAAAGGGGTTATATCCTTCCGAGACAGACGGAGATAATATTCCGTCCGGAGGATATATACTCGTTCTCGTCAAAATTCACGGAGGCGCTCCTCTGCTCCGTTCCCCAGAGCATGCCGGATTTCAGGCTGAAGGGGATATTCGGCTTCACAGTGAAGGCTTCCCCGGCGTTCAACGGCAGATTCGAGCTGTTTTACGACGAGATAAAATATCTTAAGGACGACGGCTACAGAGTGCTCGTATTCGGCGGAGGAGAAAGCAGAAGGAAAAGGATAGCCTCGGAGATGGAGGAAAGGGGACTTAACCCGGCGCTCATTTCCGACGGACAGGAGTTCAAGCCCGCCGGCGGAGCGGTATACGTCTGCGGCGGAAGGATATCCAGGGGATTCGAGTATCCGGAAATAAAGCTGGCTGTTTTTTCCGTCAGCGAGCTTACAGGCGAGCAGGGAGTAAAAAAGCGCAGAAAGAAAGTAAAGAAAGGCAAGGCCATAGAGAGCTTTACCGATCTTCGCCCCGGCGACTATGTCGTCCATGAGAGCCACGGCATAGGCGTGTACAGGGGACTGGAAAACATAACCGTGGACGGGGTGAGCAAGGATTATCTGAAAATATCCTACAGAGGCGGAAGCAATCTGTTTGTTCCGGTGAACCAGATGGATCTTGTGCAGAAATATATCGGAAGCGATGGGGCTTCTCCTAAGCTCAGCAAACTGGGCGGCCCGGACTGGGGCAAGATGAAATCAAAGGTAAGGTCGGCGGTGGCCATACTTGCCGAGGATCTGGTGGAGGTCTACGCCAAAAGGCAGGCCGCCGAGGGATTCAGATATTCACCGGACACCACATGGCAGAAGGAATTTGAGGAGAGCTTCGACTATACCGAGACCGATGACCAGCTCAACGCGGTGGAGGACATAAAGCGCGATATGGAAAGCGGCAGGGTAATGGACAGGCTAATATGCGGAGACGTGGGCTACGGCAAGACGGAGGTCGCCATAAGGGCGGCGTTCAAGACCGTGCAGGACGGCAAGCAGGTGGCCTATCTCGTGCCGACGACAATACTCGCCCAGCAGCATTATTCCACCTTCACAAGGAGGATGGCCGGCTATCCCGTGCAGATAGAGCTGCTCAACCGTTTCAGGACACCGGCCGAGCAGAAGCAGACGATAAAAAATCTTGAGACGGGAATGACGGACATTGTCATCGGAACCCACAGACTTCTGTCAAAGGACGTAAAGTTTAAGGATCTGGGGCTCATAATCGTGGACGAGGAACAGCGCTTCGGAGTCGCCCATAAGGAAAAGCTCAAGAGGATAAAGGAAAACGTAAATGTCCTCACTCTCACGGCCACGCCCATACCAAGGACACTGCATATGAGCCTTTCGGGCATAAGGGATATGAGCCTTTTGGAGGAGCCGCCGGAGGAAAGGCTGCCTGTGCAGACCTTCGTTATGGAAAGCAGCGAGCAGTCCGTCAGGGACGCCATCCACAGGGAGCTTGCCCGGGGCGGACAGGTTTATTATCTCCATAACCGAATAGACAACATTTTCGAGACCGCCGCCAAGCTCCAGAAACTTGTTCCCGAGGCAAGGATAGCCTACGCCCACGGAAGAATGAGCGAAAGGGAGCTGGAAGGCATAATGGACGAGTTTATAGAAGGCGATACGGACGTGCTTGTCTGCACGACGATAATCGAGACGGGACTGGATATACCGAACGTCAATACGATAATAATACAGGACGCCGACAGGATGGGGCTTTCCCAGCTTTATCAGCTCAGAGGGCGTGTCGGCAGGAGCAACCGGACATCCTACGCCTACTTTATGTACCGCAGGGACAAGGTGCTTCAGGAGGCCGCAGAAAAAAGACTCCAGACCATCAGGGAGTTTACGGAGTTCGGCTCCGGCTTTAAAATAGCCATGAGGGATCTGGAAATAAGGGGAGCGGGCTCCCTTCTCGGGGCGGAACAGCATGGACATATGGAAAGCGTTGGCTATGATATGTACTGCAAGCTGCTGGACGAGGCGGTGTGCAGGCTGAAGGGAGTCGAAAAGCCCGAGAGCTTCGAGACGTCCATGGATATAAGCGTCAACGCCTATATACCGGAAAACTATATAGAAAACGAACAGCAAAGGCTTGAGATATACAAAAAAATATCCCTCATAAACGATCTTGACGGCTTCTACGACATACAGGAGGAGATCGAGGACAGGTTCGGCACCATGCCAAAGACAGTCCAGACACTGCTTGACGTGGCGCTCCTCAAGGCAGAGGCGCATAAGCTGGGCATAGTATCCGTGTCGGAGAAGCAGAAAAACATCGTTATAGCTTTCAAAGCCGGAGCGGAGGTTGACACGGAAAGAATAACGGAAATGCTCACAAAAAAGGACAGCCCCTATATGTTTACCGCCGCCGAAGAAGCGTATATCACAATAAAGACGTCACCGAAGGACGGAAAAAATCCTTTGGATTATATAAGAACTTTCCTGCAGGAGCTTACAAAGGTTGAAAACTGACGCGAATCGGTTATAATAAATCAAAAAGCCATAACACCGTGAAGGGAGGAGCATGTATGGCCGGCATACTTAAAAAAATTATGACGCTGACGGCGGCGGTTCTTCTGGCCTGCGGATGCAGGGCGGCGGAGGACGCTCCGGAGGAGGAAAATTACCTTGTCAAAATAAACGGAGAGACCGTTTCCGCCGAGGAATTTAATATATATATGTACGAGACGCAAAACAGCTTTGAGCTTCTCGGAGGGGAGGACATATGGCAGACGGACTTTGACGGCAGGACAGCTGAAAGCGTGGCCAGAGACAACGCCCTCGCCACGGTTACGCTTGTTAAATTCGCCGGGGAAAGGGCAAGGGAGGCCGGCATAGAGCTTTCCGAGGACGAGGCTTCCTCCGCCGACGCTTTGGCCGAAGAGGCGTATGAGTCTCTGACGGACAGCCAGAGGGAAACGATCGGCGCCGATTTGGAACTTTATAAAAAGGTCATGCGGGAGAACGCCCTTTATAACGAGGTGTATAAATATATCGTCAGCGACTATGTTGTAAGCGAGGACGAATTTGAGCAATATTACGAACAGAACAGAGACGAGCTTGTAAAGCAGTATGAGGAAGCCTATGGCGTTGAGAATACGGAGGACACCGGGGACGGGACAGCCGGGGACGGGACAGCCGGGGACGAGGACGCCGTAAGGGATTTCGCGCATTATAATTATGAGGAATATATGAGACAGCTGTACTTCCAGAGGGAGTTTGACCGATGGGAGGAAAACGCGGACATAGTCAGGAACCAAAGCCTGTGGAACGCCGTAACGCTCATAAAGTAAATTACCGTGGCGCCGGAATTATTTTCGGCGTCAGACTGTCAAAAAACTAATCCATTGTGAGCGGAAGGGTACTGTTCAGTACTTTGGCCTTTGGCCAAAGCCGCCTTCGGCGTCCGGATGTCTTTCCGGTACTTGGACACAAAGGGTGGCCCGAGTTTAATCCGCAGGCGGAATTCATTTCCGCCGAGGAAAATCCCGTATTTCTGCGCCCTGACAAAG
>CAJFHC010000043.1 GCA_904378045.1 Candidatus Metalachnospira gallinarum
TTCCTCGGCGGAAATGAATTCCGCCTGCGGAATAAACTCGGGCCACCCTTTGTGTCCCGAACCCTTCCGCTCACAATGGATTAGTTTTTTGACAGTCTGTGAGGGTATTTCTGATAAAAGAAATACCCTCTTTGATTTTGAAAAATTATTATAATATTGCCGCAAACGTGATTATATGAAAATTCTGCCGTAAAAAATTGATTTTTTACAGTTGTCGGTTTTGGAAACAATGATGAATCAAATTAAATTTATATTCTGGCAAACAAAACCTATGAAAAAATTATAAGTTTATTAATTATTTGTTCATATTTTAATGGTAAAATATATAAAAATAAACTTAAAACGGAGACGCGAAAATGGATGAAAAATTAAAAGTATGCCTTCTGAACGATTCATTCCCTCCGACTATAGACGGAGTTTCCAACACGGTATTTAACTACGCTTCCATAATTCAGGATAAGCTTGGAGAGGCTGTTGTGGCCACGCCCAAATATCCGAACGTTGAGGACGACTATGACTTTGAGGTCGTAAGATATGCCAGCTTTGATACTACGGGCATCATAGGCTACAGGGCCGGCTATCCGTTTGAGCCGTCGGTGCTGGGGGAGCTTGAAAGCAAAAATGTGGATATTATCCATACCCATTGCCCGGCCGTGTCCGCCATACTTGCCAGGACGCTGAGGGAAAGGGCCGATGTGCCGATTGTTTTTACATATCACACGAAATTTGACATCGATATAAAGAAGGCGCTGAAATCGAACCTTTTACAGGAGGCGTCCATTAAGGTCATCGTAAATAATATAGAAGCCTGCGACGAGGTGTGGGTCGTAAGCGAGGGAGCCGGGGAAAACCTGAGATCGCTCGGCTATAAGGGCGATTACATCGTTATGGAAAACGGAGTTGATTTTCCGAGGGGAAAGGCGGACAGCGGACTTGTGAAAAGTATAAGAGAAGAGGCTGGTATAAAAGAAGGAGTGCCGGTGTTCCTTTTTGTAGGAAGGCTTATGTGGTACAAGGGCTTTAAGATAACCCTTGACGCTCTTAAGGAAGTGAAGGAAAGCGGCCTTGACTTTTGCATGGTCATAGTCGGCGACGGCGGCGACGCCAGGGAGATAAAGGAATACGCCGCCCAAAACGGTATAGATGACAACTGCGTATTTGTGGGCGCCGTTCAGGACAGAGAACTTCTGAGGGGCTATTATACAATGGCGGATATGTTTCTTTTTCCAACGACCTATGACACCAACGGAATCGTTGTAAGGGAGGCGGCGGCCTGCGGGCTTGGAAGCGTGCTTATAAAGGGAAGCTGCGCCGCCGAAGGCATAGAGGACAGGAGAAACGGATATCTCATTGACGAAAACGCGCCGTCAATGGCGGAAGCCGTAAAGGAGCTTATCGCCAATATAGACCTCGCCCATAAAATAGGCGAAAACGCCATGAACGAAATATATATTCCATGGGATGAAAGCGTAAGAAAGGCCTATGAAAGATATAAAGCCGTGATAGCAAAATATAAAAGCCCGGAATATGAGAGAAACACCACGTTTACCGACGACGCGCTCAACAGCATAGCCGGCATATGCGACGCTCTAAATAAGGCGAGAAAATTCAGGGAGTCGGTGACAAACGGATTCATAGACAGAAGCCTTGCCATATCCGGGGCTCTTATAGAGAAGAAAAACAGCGGCATAAGCTATGCCGGAACGCATCTGGAAAATATCAAAAACGGATTTGCAGTAAAAAAGGCCGTATTTGAAAAGGAAATGGAGGAAAGAAAAAGCATGCTGGCGGAAAGACACAGCTGGCTTAAACTTAGACACAGAAAGATGAGAATGCAGTTCTGGGAATATTTTGACAGATACCTGTAAAAAACACCGTGATTCGGAAGTGGTTTTCCGTTTCACGGTGTTTTGTTTACAGTCATTTACTGATTTTCGCCTTTTTTATTATCCGTATCCTCTTTATTTTCTGTTCCGGCGCTTTTATCCGCGGGCTTTCTTATTTTTATTTCCAAAGCCCTGCGGGTGTTAGCCTTTGTTACGGTGAATGTAAGGCCCTCATAATCCACGGTATCGTTTACGCAGGGGATTCTTTCAAGCTTTTCAGACATCCAGCCGTTGAGCGATACATAATCAGAATCGCAGGTCTTGCCGAAAAACTCAAACACATCCTCAAGATTTGCCGTTCCGAGAACGGTGTACTCGTTCTCGGAGCTTCGCACGATCTCCGGGATTTCGTTGTCGCTTTCGTCCCATATTTCGCCGACAAGTTCCTCAAGGATATCCTCAAGAGTTACAATTCCGTATGTTCCTCCGTACTCGTCAACAACAAGGGCTATCTGAGAATGATTCTGCTGCATTCCGCGCATAAGTCTTGAAATGTTTATAGTCGGCGGCACAAGGGGGATAGGAGATACGATGTCAATAAGCTCCTTCGAGCCGTTGGCCACATAACGGTAGTAGTCCTTCTGGGTTATGAAGCCGATTATATTGTCTATACTCTTTTTATATACCGGAAGCCTTGAGAAGCCGCATCTGTAGAAGGTGTCGACGATCTCCCTTCTGGTGGCGTCGTCCTTGAGGGCAACGATGCTCGTCCTTGGGGTGCATATCTCGCTTACCTCCAAATCGTCAAACTCAATGGCGTTTCTTATAAGATTTGTTTCATGCTCGTTGAGAGTGCCGTCGTTTTTAGCTTCTTCCACGATGGTGAGTATTTCTTCCTCGGTGATTATATCCGGATTTTTTATTTTGATGATTTTTGTCAACAGCTTTTTCCAAAGGGAAAACATAAAGTTGACCGGCTTAAGTATCATAAAAACGATTCTCAAAAACGGCGCGGTTGCCTTCGAGAATGATTCCGGCATATCTTTGGCGATGCTTTTTGGAGATATTTCGCCGAATATAAGGACAACGATGGTCATTACTACGGTAGAAGCCGTGGGACCGGTCTTATTGCCGAGCATATTGACAAAGAGCATTGTCGCCAGCGTGGTGGAGGCGATGTTTACGATATTATTTCCGATAAGTATGGTGGATATGAGCCTGTCATAATCATCGGATAAATCGAGGACAAGCTGGGCTCTTTTGTTTCCCGAGGCGGCTTCGTTTTTCATCTTGATCTTGTTGTATGTAGAAAACGCCGTCTCCGTGGCGGAAAAATACGCGGAAAACATTATAAGTATTACTATTGCGATTATTAAAGCCATTTTATTTCATCAGATTTCCTTTCATAAGATCAATGGTGGTGATCGTGGTCGTGGCAGCCGCAGTCGTGATGGTGATGATCGTGGTCGTGGCAGCCGCAGTCGTGATGGTGGTGATCGTGGTCATGACAGCCGCAGCCGTCATCCTCGTCGTCCTCTCCGCTGTAATGGAAGCCGTTTGACATAAATACTTCTCCGGCCTTATCTATAATAAGTATCCTCTGCTCCGGATCGATACAGCTTTCCACCGACGACTTTATATAGTCGATCGTATCCGGAATATCCATGGATACGGGGATGGAACCGAGAAGCATAAGCATATTTGATTTTCTGATATGCGAAGGAAGGGTTTTGTAGTATTCCCTCATATATCCGACAAAATCCGAGTATTCTCTCTCAGAGAACTCCTTTGATGCTATAGGAGAATTTTCCTCTATATCAAAATCAAATATCTCGTCGTTGATATTGCTGTAGTAGATCGCTCTTATAAAGCCTTCGGCGGAAATGCTCTTTTGAGTGTCCTCGCTGAGAGCGGACATGGTTCCGATTTTGTCTATGAGCGCGATTTCCCTGTCGTTTATATCGTTTATTTTGTCAATGATAGGCTCAAAGGCGTTTTCAAGCTGTTCTTTAAGCGTGTCATAAAGCGCCTCCGCCTCAGTTTTGGGAGTTTCTCCTGTCATAATGTCGATCACGGCGTGGAACAGGTCGGCGCATACGGGTGAATTTTCCATAAGCTCATCAAACGTGAAGCTGAGATAGAAAACGATTATAAGAGAATTGAGATCGTCATATATGCCCGTAAAATACTCCTCGATATGCTGAAGCGAATCATACATAATGTCAAAGTCCTCATATTCAGACGCAAGCTGCTCATCGCTCATAGCGGCGGGAGAAATATCCTTTTTGGATTCAAGCCATTTCGCGATGTCAGGGAAAATGAGCCCGTATTCCTCAGACGAGGAAGGCACGCAGCCCCTCTTGAACGCGGCAAGGGATTTTTTTATACAGTCCTCGCTGGCGCCGTCGAAGGCCGCTCTGAGAGAGCGGGTGATTATATCGAAAAATCTTTCCCTGGCCATCCTCATTGGCAGGCATTTCAAAAGCTGAGCCGTATAGTTTCTAAGCTCTGAAATGTTTTCCGACGAGGTGAGGAAGTTTACACAGTCGGTATAAAACATATCATACTCGATTTTTTTAAGGCCGAGATGTTCTTCCTTGTATTTTCTTATGGCAAGCTCGTCCGCCAGAGGCGTCGAGAGCATGTTCCATTCCGAATAATAGTCGTAAATGTTTTTGTAAAGCGATACAAGCCTGCTTTTAAGTCCGCCTATTTCCTCAAGGGCTTTGAAACGGTCGCCTTCGCCGTTCAAAATATCCTCAAGGGAAATTATGTACTCATCGGCTTTTTTTCTTATATCCGAAAGCTCCTGCGGTATATCGTATACAAGGGAGTCCCCGTTTTTCCTTTCTATAGCGGACATGGCCAGAAGCATTATATTTCCAAGCCCTTCGTTGTATATATAATCAGCCGAAAGGGCGCTGAGTTTTTTCTCCGTTTCCTGCGATACCAAGATAGTGTCCTCCTTATTTTATATTAACAGTTAGTAATTATATCATTATTCCCGGCTTTTAGCTATAGAATCAGCGATATTTGTTGAATTTCTGAGATTAAAATATTATAATGGTACTATAATTTTTTTCATACGGAGGAGAAAGCATGGACGTATTTGATATAATCGGACCCATAATGATAGGACCGTCAAGCTCCCATACGGCCGGAGCGGCGAGGATCGGAAAATACGCGCTCAACATTCTCGGAGCCAAACCGGTAAAGGCTGATATTTATTTCAGCGGTTCCTTTGCCAAGACCTATAAGGGACATGGAACGGACAAGGCCATAGTGGCCGGAATACTTGGAATGGATACGGATGATCCGGGAATAAAATACAGCTTTGAAACGGCTGAGCACAGAGGGCTTGAGTTCGCGTTCCATACGGGAGAGATAGAAAACGCTCATCCCAATACGGCCTTTATCGTGCTTACAAGCGAGTCCGGAAAGACCGTTGAGGTGCAGGGAGCTTCTGTTGGCGGAGGAAATATAGTAATAACGAAAATAAACGGCACCGAGGTGGAGATAACGGGAAAATTTACGACCATGATCGTTCTTCACAGAAATATTCCGGGAATGATTTCGGACGTAACGCGCGTCCTTGCCCAAAACGGCATAAATATAGGCAAATTTGACCTGAGAAGAAATCCCAGGGGAGGAAAGGGCGTTATGATAATCGAGCTGGATTCCGATGTGCCTGAATATGTGAACGACGAGATTAAAGAAATGGACAACGTGATAGATTCCACGCTGCTCAAGGCTATTTAAGGAGGACATACCATGTTTAAATATGATGCCGTAAGCGAACTTGTTGCTGAAGCGGAAAGAAGCGGAAAAAAGATCTCCGAGCTTGTTCTTGATGATCAGGCCGCCGTCTGCGAGACATCAAAGGAAAAGTTATATAAGAAAATGTTTAAGTCATTCAGAATAATGCAGTCCTCCGTGGAGGACGGCATGGAGGAGGATACCCGTTCCGTCAGCGGACTTACGGGAGGAAGCGCATGGAAGATGAAACAGCAGGTTGACGCCGGAAAAAATATTTGCGGAAGCCTTTTCGGACATGCTATGACAATGGCTCTTGCCGTATCCGAGACAAACGCATGCATGGGCAAGATCGTCGCCGCTCCCACAGCCGGCTCCTGCGGTATACTTCCCGCCGTGCTCCTCAGCGTGATGGAGGAGAAAAATATACCGGAGGAAGACGTTGTTATGAGCCTTTTTACGGCTTCAGCCCTTGGACTTGTAATAGCCAACAAAGCGAGCATCGCCGGAGCCGAAGGAGGATGCCAGGCTGAGTGCGGCTCGGCCAGCGCCATGGCCGCCGGAGCTCTTGTCGAGATGTGCGGAGGCACGCCTCAGATGGTCGCCGACGCCTGCGCCATCGCCATTAAAAACATACTTGGACTTGTCTGCGACCCTGTTGCCGGACTTGTGGAGATACCATGTATAAAAAGAAACGCCATGGGAACGGCAAACGCCTTTACGGCCGCGGAGCTTGCCCTTGCCGGAATAACAAGCGCCATACCGGTTGATGAGGTCATTTGGGCCATGAAGAAGGTCGGTGACAGCATGGCCGTAACCCTTAAAGAGACCGGAGAGGGAGGCCTTGCCGCCACTCCTACGGGAAAAGCCCTCAGACAGCAGGTTTTTGGAGAGTAACTATCGCGGAAGAAGATGAAACTATGCCGATCGTTTTTAAAACGCCGGAAGAAAAGTATATAAGGTCATATTGGGAAACATTAGGGGAGATATGCGCCGAAGGCAAATATCTGGCTTTAAGCGAGCCTTTTCCGTATGATGTTACTGTAGGCTTTATGAAAAAAATAATAGATGAAAAAATACCGGCCGTTTTTGTTATAGATACAGAGAATGACCGTTGTATAGGATGGTGCGACGCCGTATCCGCGGACGGAAAAACAGGGAAGCTTGGCATGGGGATATTAAGGCCGTATAGAGAAAAGGGGATAGGAACAAAACTGCTCGAAGCCGTAAAAGACAGATGCGCCAAAAACGGATATGAAAGAATAGAACTCAAAGTATGGAAAAGCAATATTCGGGCCATACATCTTTATGAGAAAACTGGCTTTGTAAAGACTGACGAGGATAAAGACACTTTTACTATGTCCCTTGAATTGAAAAACTAAACATATAACACAAAGGTATCCGTTTGATCTGCGAACAGACTGACGGATACCGTTTTTTATGATATAATAAGATAAATACTATACGGAAGGAGAAAAATATGGATATATTGATTATTGCGCTTATAATTGTTCAGACATTGATAATTATTGCGCTTTTAAAAACCATTTCCGGTAAAAGCAACGGGAAAAATGATGAGAAGCTGGAGAGCATCGCCCAGGACATTGCTTCCACGAAGGAAGAATTGAGAAAAACCGCGTCAGACATATCAAATCTCAAGATGGAGACGCAAAACAGCGGAAGCCTTTTGAGGAAAGAAGTGCAGAACAATATAAATACCCTCGGCAATCTTCTTTCCGAAAACCAAAAAGGATATTCCGAATTGCAGAATGCCAGCATAAAAAACAACGGCGAAAACATTGTCAGACAGATCGAGAGCATACATTCGGCTATAACGAAACAGCTTACTCAGATGAATGACGCCATAGAGGGAAGACTTAAAACATCTTCCATCGAAAGCGAAAACAAGCTGGAAGCCATAAGAAAGACCGTTGAGACAAAACTCACCGGCATACAGGAGGACAATAACAAAAAGCTGGATGAGATGAGAAACGTGGTGGATGAAAAGCTGCAAAAGACCCTTGAGGAAAGAATATCCAAATCGTTCGAGCTTGTTAACACTCAGCTTGAGCAGGTATATAAGGGACTGGGAGAAATGCAGAGCCTTGCCTCCGGTGTGGGCGATCTGAAAAAGGTGCTCTCAAACGTAAAGACAAGGGGAATATTGGGAGAGATACAGCTTGGAGCCATACTTGAGGAAATATTGTCTCCGGAACAGTATGAAACCAATTTTGTCACGAAAAAGGGAAGTAAAAATCCCGTTGAGTATGCCGTCAAAATACCGACCGAGGACGGAAAGGGCGTATACCTTCCCATTGACTCAAAGTTTCCCGGCGACGCCTATATAAATCTTACGGAGGCATACGAAAGCGGAGACAGAGACAAGGTCAACGAGGCGGCAAAAATACTTATTCAGAGGATAAAGTCATTTGCGAAGGACATAAGCGACAAATACATAGACCCGCCCAACACGACGGATTTCGGTATAATGTTCCTTCCCTTTGAGGGACTTTACGCCGAGGTCGTAAACAGGGGGCTTGTCGAGGAGCTGCAAAGGGATTACCGGGTAAACATAGCCGGACCAAGCACGATGGCAGCTTTATTAAACAGCTTGCAGATGGGCTTCAGGACGTTCGCCATACAGAAGAGAAGCGGCGAAGTCTGGGAGGTTCTCGGCGCGGTTAAAACAGAGTTCGGAAAATTCAACGACGTTTTGGAAAAGGCGCAGAAGAGAATAGAGGAGGCCAACAGCGAGCTTGACAAGCTGGTCGGCGTAAGAACAAGGCAGATACAGAGAAAGCTGAAAAGCGTTGAGAGCCTTAGCTCCGATATATCGCAGAGAATGTTTATAGACGTGGATCCCGGAGAGACTGACGAGGAGTAAAGATCAGGACAATAGGAACACATACAAAAAAGGCTTCCGAAAAGGGCGGTGAGATAAGAAATTTTTTGAGGGACAACATACAGCCTTCCCTCTCTGTTTCCTTAAAACAACGCTCTAAAAGGAAGCCTTTTGTTTAAATATGTCCTTTGTCAGAAAGCTCTCTGATAAGAAGTCTGTCCGCCGGGCAGAAATCGTAATTTTTGAGATCATCCGCCTCAACCCACAGTATTTCGCTGTGCTCAAGACAGGCTGGACTGCCGTCAGTTATTACGGCTTCGTACAGGCTGAGATGTATTGTCCTGTCCGGATATTCGTAAACCGTATCAGCGAGCAGGCCGCCGGCTGACACAGTTATTCCAAGCTCCTCCATACATTCGCGCTCAAGCGCCTGTTCTCCGGTCTCGTCTTTTTCTCTTTTGCCTCCGGGAAACTCCCACATTCCGGAACAGTTTTTCCCCTCTCCGCGCCTGCATATAAGTATTTTTGAACCGTTTTTTATAAACGCCGCCGAAACATCGATCATAGCTTTATCCTCCGTTCACGCTCTTTTTGACTGATCTAAGTATATCCGAAAAAAGAACATAATTGAACCGTTTTTTATAAAAGCCTTGTTGTCAGATAAGAGAAAAAAGGCCGAAAGCCGAATTTTTGTTATATTTATCAGTGTTCGGAATTTTAGGAATATGAAAAAATGCCCGCATTATAAAAAAATAAATAAATATTTTAAAATTATTGTTATAATTTAATATAATTTGTTGTTAATTAATAAACAAACGACATATAAAATGCGGGTATTTTGGTCATTTTTAAATGTATTTTGTATATACGGGTTGAATGTTTATAAAAAAATACTGTACAAATGATATAAAATATGTACAATGTTAAATATAACGAAAATCGTGGTAATGTTATTATAGTACAGTCCTATGAAAGGAGAAAATATATGGTATATAATTTTGACGCCAACAACAGATATTATGGAATTTACAAGGCTAAACTCAGAACTCCCGAGGAAATAGCCGAATACATAGAAGACGATTTTGTATGCGCCTGCCCTACATGCATGGGCGAGCCCAAAACAATAGTGCATGCTATCGGAGAAAGAGCAAGAAGAGACGAGATAACAAATGTTCAGCACCACAGCCTGCTCTCTCCCGGAGGCGGAGATTATCTTGATCCCGAGCTTGCCGGAAAATACTATCATGTATCTTGGTTCACTACGGCGGCTTCAAGAGCCGGAGTACAGGAGGGACGTTTCGACTATATGCCCGCCCACTACAGCCAGATACCCTATCTTTGGAGAGAAAAAGTAGCAAGACTTGATGTTTTCTACGCAACTGTATCACCCATGGACAAGCATGGATTCTTCTCCTTCGGTCTTGTCGCAGCTGAGACGCTGGCGCAGCTTGAAAGGGCTAAATACATTTTCCTTGAGGTAAACGATCAGGTGCCCAGAGTTATGGGAACCCACGTTGTGCACATTTCGCAGGTAACGGCTTTATGCGAGGCTTCATATCCCATGCCTACCCTTGAGGAGCTCCCTCTTTCGGAAAACAGCAAGAGAATGGGAGCTATGATCGCCGAGCTCATACCCGACGGAGCAACTATCCAGTTCGGTATCGGCGAGGTGCCTAACGCCGTAGGTAAGCTTCTCCTTGAGAAAAAGGATCTCGGCATACATACGGAGATGTTCACGGACAGTATGGTTGACCTTATCGAGGCCGGAGCCGTTACGAATATGAAGAAAAATATCGACGTCGGCAAGACGGTAGCCGCATTCTGCTGGGGCTCACAGAGAATGTACGACTTCCTTGACGATAACCGTTCCATAGAGCTTCACGGCGTGGATTATGTAAATGATCCCTATGTCATCGGAAAGCTCGACAACTTTGTTTCCATCAACGCCGGTCTCGAGATCGACTTCCTCGGACAGGTATGCTCGGAGTCAATCGGCTGGAAGCCTTACAGCGGAACCGGCGGACAGCTTGACTTCGTAAGAGGAAGCGCCGTTTCAAAGGGCGGAAAGAGCTTCATCGCCATGAACTCAACGGCAAAGGGCGGAACAATAAGCAAGATCAAACCTATTCTTACGCCTGGAGCTGCGGTTACGACAACAAAGAACGATATCGACAATGTTGTTACCGAGTACGGAATCGCCAGACTCAAGGGCAAAACAGCCGGACAGAGAGCGAAGGCGCTTATCGAGATCGCGCATCCTAAATTCAGGGACGAGCTTACGTTTGAAGCAAAGAAAATGAACTTAATGATATAAGTCAAAGCATTTCCATCCCCGCTTTGTCAAATACAAACGGCCCCGCGCATTTAGCGGGGTCGCTTTTATGTGCCGAAAAAGTCCTTCGGGACTTTTTCGAGTCTAAATTAAGGCAATAAATCCCTATTTCTGCGGAAAGCCCTGAACTTTGTCAGGGCGCAGAAATACGGGATTTTCCTCGGCGGAAATGAATTCCGCCTGC
>CAJFHC010000044.1 GCA_904378045.1 Candidatus Metalachnospira gallinarum
ATACGGGATTTTCCTCGGCGGAAATGAATTCCGCCTGCGGAATAAACTCAGGAGTCCCTTCGACTCCCGAACCCTCCCGCTCACAATGGATTAGTTTTTGACAGTATGACGGCGGGTCAGCTTTGACCCGCCGTTTTCTTATGACATTTGTTTTTATTGTTCCCGGCTCTTCTCAAGTTTTGAGATAAGATTTTCGTCCGGATCCACATAAATTGTTTTGTTTCTTTCATATATGACCATTCCGGGCTTTGCTCCGCCCGGTTTTTTTACGTTCTTCCTTGCCGTGTAATCCACGGGAACCTTTGACGAGTCCTTTGCCTTTGAAAATCCGGCTGCTATTACCGCGGCTTCAAACAACGTCCTTTCCGGCACTTCAGCGCCTCCGCATTTTATTATTACATGGGAGCCGGGTATATTTTTCGTGTGCAGCCATATATCGCCGGCATCGGCGAACCTGAGCGTCAGCTCATCGTTCTGCACGTTGCTTTTTCCGGCATAAATGTCAATCCCGTCGGATGACACGAAGTGCATGGGTTTTGATTTTTTAAGATTCTGCGTCCGCCCCTTCGGCTGTTTTTTCGCCTTTATATAACCCTGGGACGTAAGCTCTGCCTTTATCTCCCTGATGTCGCTGTCGTCCTCCGACGCTTCTATGGACATAAGCACGCTCTCAAGGTAGCGCATTTCTTCCTCCGTCTGCTTTTTCTGCTCAGCGGCCGCGGCCCTCGTCCTTTTCGCCTTGTTGTATTTGGCGAAATACCTGTTTGCGTTTTCCGAAGGCGTAAGCAGAGGGTCGAGCTTTATGACCATCTCGGGCATATCCTCCTCATAGTAGTTAAGCGCCGTAAACCTGTCGGCCTTTTCCTCTATTGAATATATGTTTGCCGTGATCAGCTCCCCGCAGAGCTTATAGTAATCCATATTTTCCGTGTCCCTTATGGATTTTATCTGTATTTCCAGCTTCCTTGAGCATCTTTCTATGTTTGAGAGCACGGTTCTTCTTATGTCGTGCGCCCTCTGACGGACATGGTACTTCTCATCCTTCTTATAATAATATTCCTCCAGCAGCTTTGAAAACGAGTCAAAATACTTTTTCTCCCTGCCGCCGTACTGATTTGAGGAAAGGGAGAAAAAGTCCGTAACGCTGCCGTCGGCGTCATAGACGATGTGCGGAGTATATTCCCCTCTTTTTATTTTCTCCGTATCCGACTTAAAGCTGTCGTAAAGTCTTTTTATTCCGTCTCCGTCAAGCTGACCGGCTCTGTCCGAGGCGTCAAGCCCGGCGTTGAAACATATTTCAGAGGCGTATGCCGGGCTTATTCCCGTATAGCTTTTATATATAAGCCCCTGGAGATCAAACCCCGGCTTTTCTTCGGCGATTTTTTCAAATCCTTCAAAATCAAGCTCCATTGGATCGAGTTTGTTTTGTGAAGGCGGGTATTCATATAATCCTCCCGGAAGCACCTCCCTGACGGAACTTCTGTCGTGGGTAACATGCTTTATGGAATCCAGTATGCGTCCGTTTTCGTCCACAAGTATTATGTTAGAGTATTTTCCCATAAACTCGGCTATTATGCGCTTTACGCCCAAATCGCCCATCTCGTTCATGCTCTCTATGTCTATCTCCGTTATTCGCTCAAATCCGGGCTGGCGGATATCAAGTATCCTTCCTCCCGCGATATGTTTTCTGAGCACCATGCAAAACATCGGAGCCGTTACCGGATTTTCTTTTTTTATCTCCGTTATATGTATCCTCGGGTTCATCGAGTTTGCGGAGACAAGGACTTTAAAGTTTCCGTCCTTCACCGAGCGGACGGAAAATATTATCTCATCGTTTCTTGGCTGGTAAATTTTATCTATCCTTCCTCCGATGAGTTTTTCCTTCAGCTCATATACTATATTTGATACGGCTATTCCGTCATAGGCCATCCATTTCACTTCCCTGCTGTAAAAATATAAAGTTAACGGGCTTATCTCAAGCCCGTTGTAAAAACTTTATTTTCCGTAATTTTCTCCCAGATACATCTGGGTAAGAAGGCTTTTGCCCTTTTTGGTTTTAAAGACTCTGTCCCTTATGAGGGTGATCTTCTCCTTATCGGTCACGTTTCTGTCAAATATGTTGACAAGCATATCGGCCTCCACAACGGCCTGAAAATCCATTCCGTCAATGGCTGTCAGCGTATGATGGTGTCCGACGATATAGCACACCCTGTCGATTATCCAAGAAGGAATATGGGCGTCTTTCAATATTTCCCTTGCCACGGGCTCGCTTTCCATCTCCTGATATTTTCCGTCGGTGGAATGGTATTTCTCCTCGGCATTGTGTATGCCTATATCATGAAGGATAGCCGCAAGCTCCGTTATCTTCTGGTTGTTTTCGTCAAAGCCTTCCGCCTTTCCTATTATTCTCGCGAAGGCATGTACCTTTATCAAATGATGTATACGCGCGGCGTCGTCACCATCGTACTCAACAGCACGCGCCATTACGCCAAATACCACGATTATCCCCTCCCTGATAAAATTATCAATATCCGGGAATCATTATATAACATTAGTTTTTCAAATGCAAGGATTACGGCTCAAAAGCCCTTCTTAACGCGCCGCAAAAAACGATTTTTTCCGTCCCTTAACATATATTTAATCGGACAGGGCGTCTATTTCCGTCTCGCCGGCGACCCTTATTCCGTTTGCCAAAAGCATTCCCGCGGTAACGCCGTTTCCTTCGGTAAGTGTCTTTGAAAACGTACCGTCATATATCCTGCCTGATCCGCAGGACGGGCTTTTCTCCTTTAGCACTGCTTTCCCGCATCCAAAAAGCCTCGCAAGCCTGAGCGTTTCCTCCGCCCCCCTGCTGTACTTGTCGGTAACATCCTCGCCGTTTTCCATTATGACCGTTTCTCCCCTTATTTCAGAAGGAAGTCTCGGCGTGGGAAGGCCTCCCATTATTTCCGGACATACCGGGATAAGGTTATATTTTTCTTTCAGCGCTATGACCGCTTCATTGGGCTTTCTTTTGCCGTCGTACCGGCAGGCGACTCCAAGAAGGCAGGCGCTCACAAGTATATTTTCCATATTACTCACCAATTTTCTTTCCGTTAAGAACCGCCAGCGAGAGCTTCTCTCCCTCATATTTCAGCTTAAGTGAGAAAAACGGGCTGTCCGAAGCCAGAAGATTCAAAAATATCCTGTCTCCCTCCCACATTGGCAGTTCAAGGAGCCTGCCGACGTCTATCCATTCCAGATCTCCCTCATCGCACTCCGAGACTTCGCCGCGGAAGCCGGTCACTGTAAACAGATGCATATATTCCGTCTCCCACACATCGGATATAAACGTGACGATCCCCCTGTATCTGTATTCGGTGACCGTAAGGCCGGTCTCCTCCTTTATCTCCCTGAGAGCACAGTCCTCCGGACTTTCCTTGTCCTCAAACTTTCCTCCTATGCCCAGCCATTTGTCATGGGACTGGTCGTTCTCCTTCTTTGTCCTGTGGAGCATAAGGCATTTATTATCTTTTATTATATAGCAAAGCGTCGTGTTTCTCATATTTCATCCCTGTTTCCGTTTATTTGCCGAAGCTCAGATCGTCCGGCCCGAATCCGCTGGGGAGGAGCTCTCTTAAAGTGTGCGCGTTAAAGTCGTCCTCTCCCCTTGCCGTTATTATCCTGAAAGTATCCGGGTCGCAAAATTCCGCCATTACCTGCCTGCAAACGCCGCAGGGATAAAAATACCCGTATTCCTCCGGTTTTGCGTCCTTATGCGCGCCAATCACGGCGATGGCGGTAAAATTTCTCTCCCCCTCGGAAACAGCCTTGAAAAAAGCCGTCCTTTCTGCGCAGTTTGTAGGAGAATAAGCCGCGTTTTCTATGTTGCATCCCCTGTATACCTTTCCGTCGGATGTCAGAAGCGCCGCTCCGACCATATATCCGGAATATGGCACATAGGCTTTTTTTCTTGCCTCCATAGCCTCAATAACAAGCTCCTTATCTGTCATGGCTATTCCCTCCTTTAAAAAATAAGGCCGAAGAAAGCTCCGGCCCTGTGTCAAAAATTTTCTGTAATATTATGCTGTCTCAAGAGCGACCTTGATCATATTTACGAAGGATTTTTCTCTTTCCTCGGGAGCCGTCTCCGTTCCCTTGAAGGGGCAGTCTGATACGGTGAGCATACTGAGAGCGCTCTTGTGAGCCTGAGCCGCGTTCATATAAAGTCCGGCGGTCTCCATCTCAACGCAAAGCACGCCCATTCTTTTCCATTTATTTGTTCTCTCAAGGGTCTCATTGTAGAATACGTCGCTGGTTATTACGTTTCCTACGGCATAGGGGATCTCCAGCTTTTCCGCCGCCTCAACGGCCTTTCTGAGCAGATGGAAGCTCGCTATGGGAGCGTATGTTCCAGGAAGCTCAAAATGGCTGGCAAAGTTTGAATCCGTGCAGGCTCCTTCAGCGATAACAAGGTCTCCCAGGTCGAGAGATTCCTGTATGGCTCCGGTCGTGCCTATCCTTATGATATTGTCAACGTCATAGAAGTTATAAAGCTCGTATGAGTAAAGTCCAATGGAAGGTACTCCCATACCGCTTCCCATAACGGAAACCTCTTTGCCGTTATATTTTCCGGTAAATCCGTACATATTTCTTATTCCCGTAAACTGGTGAACATCCGTAAGGAATGTCTCCGCCACGAATTTAGCTCTGAGTGGATCTCCGGGCATAAGCACGGTTTTCGCGATCTCACCGTATTTCGCGGCGTTATGGGGGGTAGGTGTGTTGGCTGCTGACATAATTATTCCTCCTTATAAATCAATTATTTACAATATTTTTGGCTCCGCTTGTTCCGATCCTGGCGCATCCGGCATTTATGAACTCTTCCATTTCTTCCTTCGTCCTTATGCCTCCCGCCGCCTTGATCTTCACGTTGGGGCCGATATTTTCCTTAAAAAGTCTTATATCCGCTATGTTTGCTCCGGCGCTTCCAAATCCAGTGGACGTTTTTATATAGTCCGCCCCGCCGTCGGTAACGCATCGGCACAGCTTTATTTTTTCATCATCCGTAAGATAGCATGTCTCGATTATGACCTTGAGTATTTTTTCTCCCACTGCCCTTCTGACCGCGGCTATCTCTTCCGTGACCAGATCGAACCTGCCGTTTTTCACAAATCCGATGTCGATGACCATATCTATCTCGTCGGCTCCGTTTTTGACCGCGTCCTCCGCTTCAAACGCTTTCACTGCGGTGGTGCTGTAGCCAAGAGGAAAGCCTATTACCGTACAGATATTAAGCCCCGGAAAGTTCTCCCTGACCTCTTTTACATAGGAAGGAGGAATACACACGGAAGCCGTTTTGTACTCCAGCGCCTCACGGCAGAGGGACATAATGCTTTCCCTGTCCGAGACTGCCTTTAAAAGGGTATGATCTATATAACTCAATATTTTTTCCGTCTCCATAAAACCCCTCCCTAAAGTATTTTATAGGAATATCGTAACATTTTTGAGCGTCAGTGTCAACAAAGCGGCTCCCCTGTTTTTCTCTTCTCAAATGGCGCAAATATCGGGAAACGCTCGAAAAGTATATATCTCTTCCCATAGCTGTGATATAATTTTATTGAGTAAATTTTATGCTGTATTTTATAGAATGGGATGATCTATATGGAAGAAAACCGCGCCTTCATCAAACAGGCGGCTCTCACCTTTTTTGATAAGCGTCCGGAAATGTATGATCTGTATGAAAGCCTCGAGTCAGCGATAACTGAATCCTATCCATCGGTCAATATCAAGGTGCAAAAAACACAGATAACTTTTTCCAACCGCCGCGTTTTTGCCTGCGTTTCCTTTATGCGGCCTTTAAAGAAGTTTGAACTGCCGCCGTCATATTTTGTATTGACCCTCGGTCTGTCCTATCCTCTTGATTCCGGGCGAGCGGCGGTTAAAACCGAGCCTTATCCGGGAAGATGGACAAACCACATCATAATAAGTTCTCAGGAAGAACTGAATGACGAGCTGTATGGCTGGGTAAGACAGGCATATGAGTTCGCTGAAAACAAATAATTTGTTTAAACTAAAGACAGAAAATTATATAATGGAGGTCGTCTATTATGAAAGCGTATATTTTAGCTGCTTTGATTGTATTGACAGTGAGCCCTGCCGTGGGCTGCGGAGAAAACGGCAGCACGGAAAAATCAGCCGAAGCGCAAAACACTCAGTTTGAGCAGTCACAAATCTATTCGGAGGAAGATATAGAATCAGCCATCCAAGTTATATCCGATTATTTTGACAAAGAGTTTGAAGGATGTACACTTACGGAGCTATATTATCCCGGCGATTCCTATGCGGATGAATTTAACGAATTTGCCGAAATTTACGGCGCCGATGAGGCGATAATACTGATGTCGTCCTTTGAAGTCGGACCGTCCGGCGGCGACGGTTCGCTTAATCCGAATTCCGCATATAATGACTGGAATTGGATACTCGTCCGCAGCGGCGGCGGAAAGTGGGAACATGTTGACCACGGATATTAAAAATCAGCCGGTATGTCAAAGGCTCTGAAAACTGCTCGGTACCGCATAAATAAAGATTAGTGAAAGCCGATCCAAAAATGATTGGCTTTCATTGATCATTGTGTCATAGACCAAACACTGCTTAAACTCCCGTTTTCAAAGAGTTTGACGCTATCTCGTCCGCTCGTCTGTACATTTCTCTTTATTTATGCTAAAATGACAGGTACATTGTGAGGTGGATAATATGTTCGGCACTCTTAAACAGAGGGCAAAAGCGGCGTTCAGGGCAAAAAGAGGCGCCTGCGTCGGGTTTGCCGCCATGTATATGATACTGTTTCCTCTTATGGATTTTTCGATGTATAATCTCATCATGCTTTTCAGGAGACATTCATCTCTTATATTGACGGCGGGATATATAATCTCGTTCGTCTTTATTGCCTGCCTTTCTCTTGGTATGTGCGTTTTCTTTCTAAGGCTGGCAAAACGGGAGGAAGCGGATTTTTCCATGTTTTTTGACGGCTTTGGAAATATGCCAAGAGCCGTGGGAGTATCGTTTTTCGCTCTGCTCTTTACGACGCTTTGGAGCCTGCTCCTTTTCTTTCCGGGAATTATAGCTTCCTACAGATACAGGATGTCTCTCTATATTCTGGCCGAAAGCCCGGAAATATCTCCCCTTGACGCCATAAGGATAAGCAAAAAAATGATGGCAGGCAAAAAAGGCAGACTTTTTCTGCTCGATCTTTCGTTTATCGGCTGGTTCCTGCTCTCCCTTGTTACATTCGGCATCGCGGGATTGTACTTTATCCCCTACAGGCTTGCCGCCGACGCGGAATTTTACAGGGAAATAAAGGCCGAATATATAGAAGGTCTCCGAAGTGAAAAAAGCTCCGGGAAAAATCCTTCATACCGTTCCGCGGAAGAAAAGGAAAACCATACATGGAATACTTAAAATAAACCGATGAACACGGCTTTAACAGCCGCTCAAACATAAAATGTCAACAGATAAAATATAAGATGAAAGGAAGAACAAAAATGGAAAACAAAAATCCCCTTGTTACTATTGAAATGGAAAACGGAGGCGTAATCAAAGTAGAGCTTTATCCCGAATACGCTCCCAACACTGTAAATAACTTCATTTCTCTTGTAAACAAGCATTTCTACGACGGCATAATATTCCACAGAGTCATCAAGGGCTTTATGATCCAGGGCGGAGATCCCCTCGGACAGGGCACGGGCGGCCCCGGCTACCGTATCAAAGGCGAGTTCTCCCATAACGGTTTCAGACAGAACACGCTCAAGCACGAAAGAGGAGTCATTTCAATGGCAAGATCAATGATGAACGACTCCGCCGGCTCCCAGTTCTTTATCATGCACCAGGACGCTCCCCATCTTGACGGCGAGTATGCCGCATTCGGAAAGGTAGTCGAGGGAATGGACGTTGTTGACGCCATAGCCGGAGTCAGGACAAATTATTCCGACAAGCCCCTTGAGGAGCAGAAGATGAAAAAAGTAACGGTCGATACATTCGGAGTTGAATATCCCGAAGTTGTAAAGTGCTGATAAAGCGCTAAGCTCGTAAGTCGTACCGGACTATAACAGCCTATCCGTCCTCCGCCGCGAAAACGGCGGAGGATTTTTTATCTCATTATCTTATAGCCGTTTTTACGCAGTACATCGACGGCTTTTTGAAAATTATCCTCCTTAACGAAAATATAATCCGTATTATATGTGGACACCGCAAAAATGCCTATCCCCTCGTCCGCCATCAGCGCCGATATTTCCGCGAGTATGCCGATAAGCGAAAAATCAAGTTCTCCCTCTATTCTGAACGCCGTCCATCCGTCATCCCTCTTAATAGTGTCATCCGGTACTCTTTCTGTAGGGCATACAAGGGAGTTTTCCTCATCCGTCCTGCCTGAAAAGCAAAACTCGCCGGAAATGTCCTCCATACGATATTCCCTTACCTTGCAGACCGAAAATTTCTTATCGATTAATTTTATTTTCATATCAAATCACCCAAAGAAAATATATCACCGTCCCGCTTCATTGGCAACGTCGTATTTTAAGATGTTTTTTGCCCGAATTTGCGTATTGTTTATGTATTTTCGGCAATACTTTTATATTATAGTAGACTTACCGCGGCAAAGCGGACAGAAAGGAGACTTAATATGGATATCCATTTCAGAAAAAGAGGCAAAACCATAATCGCCGAGATCGGCGGTGACATAGACCACAGATATTCGGAGGAAATACGCCGTCTTACGGAAAGGGAGCTGTATATTTCCGGAGCGGACAGCCTTGTGCTGGATATGAGCGGCGTAAAGTTTATGGACAGCTCCGGTATAGGAATGATAATCGGCAGATACAAAACGGTTTCCGCCCTCGGAGGGAAGCTGTCCATAGCCGCCCCGTCAAAGGAGGCCGACAGGATACTTGCCATATCGGGCATATACAGGATAATCCATTCCTATAAAACCGTCGAGGACGCCGTGCTCGGCATCAATCAGGAGGTACATAAAAATGAAAAATAAAAACAGCATGACCGTAACCTTTTCTTCACTTCCCGTCAACGAAGCCTTCGCCAGAATGGCTGTCTCCGCCTTTATAATGCCCCTTGACCCAACGGTATCGGAAATAACGGACATAAAGACAGCGGTCTCCGAGGCCGTGACAAATTCCATCATCCACGGCTATGACGGGCTTTCCGGCGATATTGTTCTTTTATGCTCCTACGAGGGCAGGGAAATATACATAGAAATTTCCGACCGCGGCAGGGGCATAGCGGATATAAAAACGGCAATGACTCCGCTTTACACCTCCAGACCAGAGCTTGAGCGTTCCGGCCTCGGATTTACGGTTATGGAGACGTTTATGGACAGCCTTAAGGTGGAGTCGCTTCCCGGCGAGGGCACAAAGGTGATCATGTCAAAAAAACTTTCGGACGGCGAATAGATCCGGGGGATTTGGAGGGTTTGTGTTGGACGATACAAGAAAGCTCATAGAGCTTGCCCAAAAAGGCGACGCTTCGGCTAAAGAAAGGCTTGTGGAAGAAAACAGCGGGCTTATATGGAGCGTGGTAAGAAAGTTCCGGGGCAGAGGATGCGAGACCGACGACCTGTTCCAGATAGGCGCCATCGGCCTTATAAAATGCATAGATAAGTTCGATCCGTCCTTTGACGTAAAATTCTCCACCTATGCCGTTCCTATGATCATGGGCGAGATACGGCGGTTTTTGCGTGACGACGGAATGATAAAAGTGAGCCGTCCGCTTAAGGAAACCGCCGTAAAGGCAAAATTCCTGGCGGAACAGCTTAAGTCTGAAAAAGGAGAGGAGCCGACTGTAGGAGAGCTGGCGGAAAGGATGGGCATAGACTCCGAGACCCTTGTGGAAGCGCTCGATTCCTCAAGGGAGGTAGAAAGCATATTCCGAACCGTCTGCGGAAGCGACGGCTCAACGGTATATCTCATAGACCGTCTCTCCGGAGGGGATATGGAGGACATAGCCGACGGCATAACGCTCCGGCAGATGATATCCGACCTTGAGCCAAAGGAAAGACAGCTCATTTTTCTAAGGTATTTCAAGGACAGGACCCAGAGCGAGACGGCCAAAGAGATAGGCCTGTCCCAGGTACAGGTATCAAGGATGGAGAAAAAAATAATAAACCGTCTCAGAGACAGTTTCGGAACATAAGACAAGAAACTCCCGCCCGGCCGTTGGCTCGAAAGCGGGAGTCAGTTTTCAGCGTGTCGAAAAAGTCCTTCGGGACTTTTTCGAGTTTAAATTAAGGCAATAAATCCCTATTTCTGCGAAAAGCCCTGAACTTTGTCAGGGCGC
>CAJFHC010000045.1 GCA_904378045.1 Candidatus Metalachnospira gallinarum
CCTCGGCGGAAATGAATTCCGCCTGCGGATTAAACTCAGGAAACGCTTCGTTTCCCGAACCCTTCCGCTCACAATGGATTAGTTTTTTGACAGTCTGACTACCTTTCATTATATACGTTTTTCACATACAGCGCCATATAAGAAAGGCGTATTTTTAAAAAGACGGCGCGAAATTTTATAAAACGTCCGCAAAAGGCTGTCCATACTGTCCTGACTGCTCCATATAAATCCTCTGTTTACTCAATTTTATTATAAATGTTGCAATATAAAGAAAAAATGCTTTTCTAGTTAAAATTTTGGTGTTATAATACAATATTATAAAATAGATTAATTATGGGCAGTTCTGTCTTTTGGGCCGAACTGCTTTTATGAGATATATTGGGAGGCTTTCAGCTTATATGGAAAAGTTAGTTATTACCGGCGGCAGACGGCTAAACGGCGAGGTATTCATCAGCGGCGCTAAAAACGCGGCCGTGGCCATAATACCCGCGGCCATCATGGCGGACGGAGTATGCGTTATCGATAATCTGCCCGGCATCGAGGATGTGGCCAGCCTTAGCTCCACTCTCAATAAAATGGGAGCCGTTTGCGAGTATATCGACAAACATACATTAAAAGTTGACAGCACGGGAGACATAACAAACTGCGCGGCGTTTGAGGAAGTAAAAAAGATACGCGCCTCATACTATCTTCTCGGAGCTCTTCTTGGAAGATACAAAAAGGCGGAGGTGGCCCTTCCGGGAGGATGCAATTTCGGAACAAGACCCATCGACCTCCATCTTAAGGGATTCAGGCTTCTTGGAGCGGATGTCGAGGTGACAAACGGCATCGTAAAAGTAAAGGCCGAAAGACTTCACGGAGCGCAGATATATATGGATCAGGTCAGCGTCGGAGCGACGATAAACATAATGCTCGCCGCGAGCATGGCCGAGGGAACGACAATAATAGAAAACTGCGCCAAGGAGCCCCATGTGGTCGATACGGCCAACTTCCTCAATATGATGGGAGCCAACATCAAGGGAGCGGGAACGGACATAATAAGGATAAAGGGAGTGGAAAAGCTCCACGGAGCGGAGTACACGATCATACCGGATCAGATAGAGGCCGGAACATATATGATCGCCGCGGCCATTGCCGGGGGAGACGTAACCGTAAGGAACATAATCCCCAAACATATGGATTCCCTGACGGCCAAGCTGGCCGAGATGGGAGCGGCAATAGAAAAGCAGGACGACAGCATAAGGGTCATGGCGAACGGAAGGCTTCACTGCGCCAATATAAAGACCATGAGCTATCCCGGTTTCCCTACGGATCTCCAGCCGCAGATGACGGCGCTCTTAAGCGTGTGCGACGGCATCAGCGTTGTTACGGAAAACGTCTGGGACAACAGGTATCAGTATGTGGCCGAGCTCAAACAGCTTGGAGCGAAGATAACCGTTGAGTCAAGGGTAGCCATGATAGAGGGCGTGCAGAAACTTACGGGCGCGAGGGTAGCCGCCACGGACCTCAGAGCCGGAGCGGCCATGGTGATTGCCGGACTTTCCGCCGAGGGAACGACGGAAATAGACAATATAAGATATATCGACAGAGGCTATGAGGACATAGAGAACAAACTCTCGGCTCTTGGAGCGGACATAAAGAGAGTTGAGATTTAAGACCGGAGTTTGCTGTTTTTAAAAAATGTTGAATTTCGATATGTATTTTAAGGCGGGTGTTTAAGTTATGGATGTCAGGTTTTGTCCTCTCGTGAGCGGAAGCAGTGGGAACAGTACCTACATAGGTAGCGGAAACACCCACATTCTTATAGACGCGGGAGTAAGCTGCAAACAGATAGTTGAGCATATAGGGGAGCTGGGCGTTGCGCCCGGGGATATTGACGCGGTTTTTATAACCCATGAGCATATCGACCATATAAAGGGCATAGGCGTTCTGGCAAGGAAGTACCGCATACCGCTTTACGCCACGCCGGGCACATGGCAGGGCATAGGAAAGACCGTCGGGGATATTCCGGAGGAAAGCGTAAGATATGTATATCCCGGCAGTATGACCCTTGTGGGAGGGCTGTGCGTAAAGCCCTTTTCCATACCCCATGACGCCGCCGAGCCGGTGGGCTACAGCGTCTTTACGGATAACAGAAAGCTGACCGTGGCCACGGATATCGGCTGCCCCACGGAGGAGATAAAGGAAAACATTTACGATTCCGACGTGCTTCTTCTGGAAGCCAATCACGACGTGGACATGCTCAAAAAAGGAAGCTATCCCTGGGCGCTCAAAAAACGTATTCTGGGCGAGAGGGGACACCTTTCCAACGTATGCGCTGGCCAGACCCTTGGGGAGATAATGAGCGGAAGGCTGAAATATGTTTTTCTCGGCCATCTGAGCAGTGAGAACAACGAGCCGCATCTGGCCTTTGACACCGTAAGGGGAATACTTGAGGAAACCGGCGTAAAGGTCGGAAAGACCGTGGAGCTTGATATGGCGTCAAGATATTCCAACAGCAGGACAATAGCGCTCGGAAGCTGAGCGGAGGGAAATACCATTGTTTAAGGCGGGCGTTTTATGAAAGTAACCGTTATCGGAGTCGGAAAACTTAAGGAAAAATATTGGCGTGACGCCATTGACGAATACTCAAAAAGACTGGGCAGGTATGTGAAGCTGGAAGTTATTGAAGTGGCCGACGAAAAAGCGCCGGAGACGCTGAGCCCCGCCCAGGAGGAACAGGTCAAAAAAAGCGAGGGCGGCCGCATACTAAAAAATATAAGGGACAAGGACTATGTCATCGCCCTGGCCATAGACGGGAAAAGCCTGTCCTCCGAGGAGTTCTCGGCCTTTGTTTCCGACAGGATGAACCTTGGCGAGGCTGATATGGTCTTTGTCATAGGCGGGTCGCTGGGGCTTTCCGCCGACGTGCTCAAAAGGGCGGATTTTAAGCTCAGCTTCTCAAAAATGACTTTTCCCCATCAGATGATGAGGGTCATACTTCTGGAACAGTTTTATAGGGCCGTGAAGATAATGAAAAACGAGCCTTACCATAAGTAATATAAAACAGACGAGGGGATGTAAATGGAAAAACGAAGGGAAATAGATTTTGCTAACGTATGTCTTTGCGTCCTTGTTATGCTCATACACATACTGTCAAGGGCAGTGGGAGCTCTGGAGAGGGAAAGCCTTCAGTACGCCGTGGTGTTCGTGCCGTGGAGACTGGCGTCTTTTGTTGTCCAGGGCTTTATTTTTTTGAGCGCCATGAAATATTTTATGAAATTCGGCCGCGGGGAACAGAGACTTGACTACGGAGGCTTCCTTGTTTCAAGAATAAAAACGATCATACTGCCGTACATACTTTGGAACCTCATATATTATTTCACCCTTATGCCGCTGGGCTACTTTGTTTTTGACCCGGCGGAGCTTATCGGCTATATACTTCGTGGAGATATGATAAGCCATTTTTATTTTGTCGTTGTCATTGTCCAGTTCTATCTGCTTATGCCGCTTTGGATATGGCTTGTAAGGAAGGCAAGGGCTGCTGTGCTCGTGCCGCTGTCGCTGATAGTCATGATAGCTTTCGGACAGTATCTTGCCGTTGGCTATGCCTATAACGACAGGATCTTCCTGAAATATATTTTTTACTGGATATGCGGCTGTTACGCCGGAATGCATTATGAAAAAGTAATGGCCTTTCTAAAGAAATACGGCTTTGCAGCGGCAGCGCTGTTTGTTTTGGCGGCGGTGTCCGACGCGGGGCTTACGCTGCTCAACTCATCGGGCAGGATGTATGTCAGGGGGCTGGAGAATATCCATATCGTATACTGCTCTCTGGCCGTGGCTTTTATTTTTGCAGCATCCCTGTGGAAAACCGGAAAAATTGTGGATAACCCGGTTTTCGCCATGATCAACCGCCAAAGCTATAATATATACCTTTCCCACTGCCTTGTGCTCTACTTTGCCGACGGATTTACCGAGAGGCTCATAACATCCTCCCAGGGAGGCATACTTATTATGCGCCTTATATGCTGCTATGGAGTTACATTTGTCTGCTGGGGAGCGTACGACCGCGTAAAAAGGCTCAAAAGAGCGAAAAGTGGTTGTTGAAAACCCTGTGGACAGCGTAAATGCCCATCAAAGGGGTTAAGGCCGGAAAATTTTATTTGGGCATAATTTATTGTTTAATATATGGAATTTGATAAAAAATTTTTGTCGGTTTAAATAAAAATACCGCTTTTGAGAACCCTCAAAGGCGGTATTTTCTACTTTATGACGAATTTAATTTTTTTGGCGAAAACCGTTGACAAGTGGAAACGGTGGATGATTACTGTTCATAACTCTGTGGATATTGTGGATAACTTACTCCTTTACGAGGTCCTCGCCTATTAAATAGACGTCTCCGGCGCCCATAGTTATCAACAGGTCGCCGTCCGAACAGTTTTGCCGTATGTATTCCTTTATCGCCGGAAAGTCCCCGATGTATATGGCGTCCTTTCCTCTCTGCCTTATGCGCTCGGCAAGGACGGAGGAATTGATAAGTCCCGTATCCTTTTCCCTGGCGGCGTATATGTCGGCGATTATTATCTTGTCGGCGTCGTCAAAGGCTTTGGCGAAATCGTCAAGGAGATTGTATGTCCTTGAGTATGTGTGCGGCTGGAACACGCACCAGAGCTTGTTTTTCTCGATGTTTTTGGCGGCGGCGAGAGTCGCTTTGACCTCGGTGGGATGATGGGCGTAGTCGTCTATGACGGTGACGCCGCCAAACTTTCCCTTGTACTGGAAACGGCGGTCCGTTCCCGTGTAGCGCTCAAGTCCCTCGGCGATGTACTTGTTGTCTATGTCAAACACCTTGGCGGCGGCGAAGGCCGCGAGGGCGTTGTCCACGTTGTGCCTTCCGGGAATTTTAAGGGAGACTCTGCATTCAAGGCTGTCATGGTAATAGACGTCAAAGCTGTAGGCTCCGTCGGATGATACTTTTATGGCCTCGGCCCTTACGTCGGGGGTGAGGCTCCTGCTGCCGTAGGTTATTATTCTGGGCTTAAGGCCGCTTATTATCTCTTTGTAATTCGGTATGTCGGCGTTTATGACAAGGGCTCCGCCCTCGGCGATGTTTTCGGCGAACTTATGGAAGGAACGCCTTATGTTTTCGAGATTTTTGAAATAATCAAGATGGTCCGCGTCTATGGTGAGAACAACGCCCACATAGGGCTTGAAGTGCAGGAAGCTGTCAAAATACTCGCAGGCTTCGGCAACGAAATAATCCGAAGAACCGACCCTGATGTTGCCGCCGATGGACTTGAGTATGCCGCCCACGGTGATGGTGGGGTCAAGACCGGCGCACATTACGATCTCCGAGATCATGGAGGTTGTCGTTGTCTTTCCATGGGTTCCGGAAACGGCGATGCTGTTTTTGTATCTGTCCATGATCGCGCCAAGAAGGGTGGCTCTCTCAATGACGGGAATGCCGAGCGCCTTGGAGGCCACAATCTCCGGATTGTCATCCTTTACAGCCGCCGTGTAAACGACGATGTCCGTTCCCTCCTCTATGTTTTCAGCCTTCTGGCCTATGGTGACCTTTATTCCCTGTTTCTTAAGGCTTTCGGTTATATCGGTGTCTTTTATGTCCGAGCCTGAAATTTTGAATCCCTCGAAATTAAGAATTTCAGCCAGTCCGGACATGCTTATCCCGCCTATGCCTATAAAGTGAATATGCTGGGAATTGTTTTCAAGATTTATGTCCATTTATTACTTCCCCTATCTATATTGTACTGCGTCCGGCGCACATAAAAGAGCCGCTTTTTATGAAAAAAGGGCCCGAGCCGGCAGAATGACCGTGATTCCGTAAAATACGGACAAATGTATTTTTGTGACGGTCAAAATTGAAACATAATTGTAATATATTAAAGTATACTACATTGTCGCGATAAAATCCACTGTATTGTGGAATATGCTGTGAAAAAACCGCTGATAAAATTTTATACAATTTTTTGGTGAAATAATACTATTTTTTATTTAATCAAAATATGGTAATATCATTATATATATTCATCAAGGACGGATAAACTTTTATAAGCGTCGCGTCCCGTGAATTTTTACTCGTTTTACCCAAATGAAGCATGACACAGGGGATCATGTTAAAAAATATTTTTAAATCTGGCGAAATGGAGGCGGTATTATGGAACGTAAGGAAATTATGGCCCTGCTTCTGGCCGGCGGTCAGGGAAGCAGGCTTGGAATACTTACAAAAAACACTGCGAAGCCTGCCGTTAGATTCGGCGGGAAGTACAGGATAATTGATTTTCCTCTGAGCAACTGTATAAATTCCGGTATAGACACCGTGGGAGTTCTGACCCAGTATCAGCCCCTTATGCTCAATCAGCATATAGGAATAGGCATTCCCTGGGATCTGGACAGGAAAAACGGAGGAGTTACCATCCTTGCCCCCCATGTCAAGGGCGGAGAGGAAATGGGAGACTGGTTCATGGGTACGGCCAACGCCATATACCATAACTTGGAGTACATAGACAGGTACGATCCGGAGTATGTGCTCATCCTTTCTGGAGACCATATATATAAGATGGATTACTCCAAAATGCTTGAGTTCCACAAGGCCAACAACTGCGCGGCGACCATCGCCGTTTTGGAGGTGCCCATGGAGGAAGCGAGCAGGTTCGGAATAATGAACACCCTTGATGACGACAGGATATACGAGTTTGAGGAAAAACCCGCCAATCCGAAGAGCAATCTGGCGTCCATGGGAATATATATTTTCACATGGAAAAAGCTGCGCCAGTCGCTTATTGACGACAACAAGATCCACGCCAACAGCGATTTCGGAATGCACATCATCCCCAAGATGCTTGCCGACGGAGAAACGCTTTACGCTTACAGGTTCAGCGACTACTGGAAGGACGTCGGAACCATCGAAAGCTATTGGCAGGCGAATATGGAACTTATAAAGACCGTGCCGGAGTTCAATTTCTACGATAATTTCTGGAAGATATATACGAACCTTGAGAACCAGCCGCCCCAGTATGTCGCTCCGGGCGCGACGCTTAAACAGTCCATCGCCTCCGAGGGCTGCGAGATATACGGAGAGGTATATTCCTCCGTTATAAGCCCCGACGTTATCGTGGAGCAGGGAGCCGTAATCAGGGATTCCATAATAATGGAAAACGTGGTCGTTAAAAAGGGCGCTGTGCTCAACAGGTGCATCATCGACAGGAACACCGTCATCGGCGAGGGCGCTGTGCTTGGCGAGGGCGACAATATCCCCAACGAGGAGAAGCCCAACATATATAATACCGGCATAACCGTGGCCGGTGAGAACACCGTCATACCCGATGGAGTAAGGATAGGCAAAAACTGCGTGATCTATGGAAACACGGCTGCCGAGGACTATCCCGGAGGAGAGATCGCCAGCGGAAAATCTGTTATACGGGAGGGCGTGATATTATGAAAGCTGTAGGAATAATACTTGCCGGAGGAAACAACGAGATGCGTATGGGTGATCTTACGGCCTACCGCGCGGCGGCTGCCATGCCCGTCGGAGGAAGCTACAGAGCGATAGATTTCCCGCTTACAAGCATGACCACATCCGGTATCGGAAAAATAGCCGTTATAACCCAGTTCAATTCCAGATCGCTCCATGACCACCTTGTATCGTCAAAGTGGTGGGATCTGGGAAGGAAAAAGGGCGGACTTTTTGTTCTTTCGCCTTACACGAGCAAGGACAATTCGTCCTGGTTCAGAGGCACGGCCGATTCCATGTACCAGAACATATCATTCCTTAAAAGAAGCAACGAGCCCTATGTTGTCATCGCTTCGGGAGACGCCGTATATAAGATGAATTTCAAGGAGATAATCTCCTGGCACCGCGAAAAGGAAGCGGACATAACCGTTGTCTACAAAAGAATGGACAAGGATGTGCTCTCAAAATACGGCATAATGCAGATGGACGGGGACGGCAGGATACTGGACTTCGAGGAAAAGCCCCTTGATCCCCAGTCAGACTGCGCGTCGCTTGGAATATATGTCATTGGAAGGGAGCTTCTCATCGACCTTCTTGAGGGAGCCATAGCCGAGGGAAGATACGACTTTGTAAGGGATATAATAATCAGGCTCAGAAGAAGGCTTAAAATATACGGATATGAGTTCGGCGGCTACTGGAGCAGCGTAGGCGCCGGAGTGAACGAGTATTTCAGAACCAATATGGATTTCCTCAACAAGGAGATAAGGGACGAGTTCACCAAAAAGGAGCCGTATATCGATACAAAGCCGAAGGATGAGCCCCCTGTAAAATACAATATGAACGCCGAGGTATCGGACTGCGTTTTGGGCAGCGGAACTATCGTCAACGGCAGGATAGAGCATTCGATCGTATTCAGAAGGGTGTTTATCGGCGACAGGGCGGTAATTAAAAATTCCATACTTATGGAAGGCTGCTATATAGGCGACGACTGCGTGATCGAAAATGCCATACTTGATAAAAACGTGGCGGTTTCGGCGGGCAGACAGGTGATAGGCACGGAGGACGAGCCCTTTGTCGTAAAAAAGGATCAGGTTATTTGATTTTTTAATAAATTATTCATAAATAAATGTTAAATCCATGGTAAAATGAATGTACAAACGTCCGAAAATGACAAATATTCGGACGCTCATATAAGGCAATGAGAGAAAAGTGATTAAATAAGGGGTTTTAATCATCAGGAAAACAACAGGTATTGTCAGAAGGGAAGCGGGTAGAATGGAGATTACGGATATCAGAGTAAGAAAAGTAAACAAAGAGGGAAAAATGAAGGCTGTTGTATCGGTAACCTTTGATAACGAGATCGTTATCCACGACATAAAGGTCATCGAAAGGGACGAGGGGCTTTTTATAGCCATGCCCAGCAGAAGAACGGCCGACGGAGAGTTCAGGGATGTGGCTCATCCCATCAACGCCGAGACAAGGAACAGGCTCCAGAAGCTCGTTCTTGAGAAGTATGAGGCGGCTCTCCTTGAGGAAGAGGAATTTGAGAGGGAACAGAACCGTGAGTAACGGCAAGATTCCACGAAAGGGCTCCGTATAACGGAGCCCTCAGCATGTCGAAAAAGTCCCATAGGACTTTTTCGAGTTTAAATTAAGGCAATAAATCCCTATTTCTGCGGAAAGCCCTGAACTTTGTCAGGGCGCAGAAATACG
>CAJFHC010000046.1 GCA_904378045.1 Candidatus Metalachnospira gallinarum
CGCAATAAACCTCTCCCTTCTTGCCTCTGTTCGAAATCGGCGTGTTTCTGCGCATTTGCTTGAACCACTTGTTTCTCACAGAATCTCATACTCCCTTCACCCGCCACCGGCGGCGGTCGTATTCGATTCCCCGCGCCGCTCGGCTTCATCCTTTGTCTTGGCATAAAAAAGAAGATACCTTTTGGTATCTTCTTTTAACCGGAGAAGGAGGGATTTGAACCCTCGCGCCGCGCAAACGACCTACACCCTTAGCAGGGGCGCCTCTTCAGCCACTTGAGTACTTCTCCACATTGGCTTACTGCCTTGCTATCATATCATAAATAGGGGGAAATGTCAAATAATTTTTTCGGAATATCAAAAAAGTTAACTCTTTGTCTCCCGTTTTTTACATTTCCTTTTAGCATTCCTTTTATTCGCCATCTCCCCGTTCGCTTTACGGTCTTTTTCCGTACTTGCTTTCCCAGAATTCTTCCTCGTCCTCCCTTTTTGTGCGCTGATTGAAATAATCCACAACAAAGCACAGCACAATGGGTATGGGCAGAGCGAGCAGTCCAAAGCTATATCCTTCGGCGCCGTATTCGTATATATACCGCACTATTTTTAACTGATTGAAGTTGAATGCGAATGCCAATAGCTGCTCTATGATAAGTATTATAATAAATATCCTCACCGGTATCCTGAATTTATATACGGCCTCGGCGGGCTTTCCCCTGCCGAATATATACCGGTCGATGACTTCGGCGACCGCGTTCTGATCATTGGTATTTTTTGTTATATAATCCGAAGCGTCTTTCAAAGGCTGTACGGCGTTTCTGACAGCCACTCCAAGACCGGCCGTCTCTATCATGGACATATCGTTGAAACTGTCGCCCATGGCTATGGTCTGGGCAATATCTATGCCGAGCCTGTCGGCCAGAGCCTTCATTGCCTTGCCCTTTGTCGCCTCCTCGGCGGTAAATTCCAGATAATTCTCGCTGGAAAAGAAACAGTTAAGGCCGCCGATGCGTCCGTCAAGCTCCTTCTGTATTTTCACGAGCCTGTCATTGGGGCCGTTCAAAAGTATTTTGGATATTTGCCCGTCATATGTGAATACGTCCGGAATTATAATATACTCCGCGTTGAGCTTGTCTATATAATTCTGTATCCTCTCAGTTATCTTCTCGATTATAAGCCTGTCGTTATGATAAAGCTGTATATCCACTCCGTACTTTTTCGCCGCCTCGTATATGGGCAGAGCCGTTTTGCTCTCGAACAGCTTTTCCTCCATAAGCTCCGGCGGATATCCCTTATATACCGCGCCGCCGTTCAGGCAGATTATATAACAGTTGTCCCAGTCTATACCAAACTGAGCCGCTATGTGCCTTACGCTGAATATGCCTCGGCCGGTGCATATGGTTATTTTTACACCGTTTTCCGATGCTTCCCTGATGGCTCTCAGATTTTCTTCCGATATGGACATATCGCTTGAAAGAAGCGTATTATCCAAATCAAGAAACAGCATTTTATAGTCCATTTTTATCTCCAATCTCCTATTTATACACAGGTTTCTGTTGATAAGTCGTCCAACCTGTGCATAAGTCCGTAGTTATCAAGAACGCTGTCCGTTTTTATCCACAGTTTTTTTAGCGCTTTTAACGGTTTTGCGTCTCCTGCTGCGGGCGGCGGCGTTCTTATATATCTCGAGCTTTTCCTTTCTCGCCTGCTCAGCTTCCCTGCGCTTTTTGGCGCGGAGAGTCTTGGCGGGCTCCTTAACGGTGAGCGTTTTCTTCACCGCCTGATAAGCGCTGTTTTTGGCCTTATCAATGGCTTCCTGCTCCTCCTTTGAGAGGATATATGTGCTTACACCCAGCTCAACCGGCTTGGCGTAGGTAAAAGTACCCGTGCGGCTGTGTATGCCGTTTATGACTATGCCGGTATTTTCCGCGTCGAGCAAAGCCACGGCAAAGCAGAGGTTTCCGCCCATTTCCTCAAAGGGATTATATCTTACTATGCCGACCTTCTGAACGCAGAACTGCATATTTTTCTGCATATCCTCGACGATCTCCAGAAGTTTCGAGTATTTGCCCTCGATGGACTCCGCCTTGGCGACGCAGTCTATCAGCAGTTTTTCCATATTTACGTCGTTTTTTCTTTTTTTATTTATACCCATAAATCTCTCGTATCTTGCCTTGAGCTTTTTATGGCAGTAGAGCCCGTAAACCGACAGTCCGATCAGCACGACCAAAAGCGTCAGTATAACGGACATCCACAGATCGAGGTTCTGGGCAAAAAAACCTGTTTCCGGCATTTTTCTCCCCCGTTTACTCGTCTATTTTTCTTATTAACTCCAATATTCTTTCCAGATCAGCGTCGGAATAATATTCGATCTCGATTTTTCCCTTATTTTTCTTGCAGTTGAGGCTGACCTTCGTGCCGAAAAGATCCTTGAGATTTTTTTCTATGGTCTTATATGACGCCGTATCAAATGACGATGTTTTCGGCTCCGCGCTCTTTTTGGCGTTTATGGCCTTTACAAGAGCCTCGGCCGCCCTTACGCTAAGTCCGCCTTCGATTATCCTTTCCGCCGTTTCAAGCTGTTTAGAGCTGTCGTCAAGACCGAGTATGGCTCTGGCGTGGCCGCCTGATATTTTATTTTCCAGCACGAGCTCCTGGACTCTCTCGTCCAGATTCAGCAGACGCAGGGAATTGGCCACGGCCGAGCGGCTTTTTCCGACCTTCTGAGCCACTTCCTCCTGATTGAGGGAAAAATCGTCCATCAATCTTTTATATCCTCTCGCTTCCTCTATGGAATTGAGGTTTTCCCTCTGTAAATTTTCGATGAGGGCTATCTCAAAGGCAAGACCTTCGTCATAATCCTTTATTATGGCGGGTATTTTCTCTATTCCGGCGATCTTGGCCGCCCTCCAGCGTCTTTCACCCGCGATTATCCTGTAATAATCCCCGTCTTTGGCAAGTATGACAGGCTGTATCACTCCTACCTGCTTTATGGAGGAGGCAAGCTCCTCAAGAGCTTCTTCGTCAAAGACGCTCCTTGGCTGTTCCCTGTTTGGACTTATTTTATTTATGTCTATCTCGGCAACTCCCTTTTCGCTTATGTTCTCCGTTCTGGATATGAGAGCCTCAAGGCCGCGGCCTTTGGAGCCGAGCCCCTTTTTCTGAACTGACATTATTTCCACTCCTTATTTATGACAAGCTCCGCCAAAGCCCTGTAGCTTTCCGCTCCTTTGGACTTTGGATCATAGATGGTTATGGGCAGGCCGTAGCTTGGCGCCTCCCCTAATCTTACGTTTCTTGGCACTATGGCGCTGTACATGGATGTTTTGAGCACCTTTTTTACTTCCTCGACCACCTGAAGGGACAGATTTGTCCTGGAATCGAACATGGTAAACACCACTCCCTCTATCTCAAGACCGGGATTGAGCCTGTCCCTGACAAGGCCGATGGTGTGAAAAAGCTGTTCCATTCCCTCAAGGGCGAAATACTCGCACTGCACCGGCACGAGCACCGTATCCGCCGCGGTCAAAGCTGTAAGCGTAACAAGGCCCAAAGACGGCGGGCAGTCGATGAGCACAAAATCATAGCCGTCCTTGACTTCCTCAAGGCAGTTTTTAAGTATATACTCCCTGTTTTCCATATCTATGAGTTCTATTTCCGCTCCGGAAAGATCCATATTAGCAGGAATTATGTCGACCTCATCGGCAATGGTCTCCTGTATGGCGCTTTCAGCCGTTATCTCGCCCAGAAGCACGTTGTAGAGGGTCTTTTGTATCTGATTTTTTTCAAGTCCCAGACCGCTGGTGGTGTTTCCCTGGGCGTCGGCGTCCACCACAAGCACCCTTTTTCCCTGTTCGGCCAGGCAGGCGGATAGATTGACGACCGTAGTCGTTTTGCCCACGCCGCCCTTCTGATTCGCCACGGCAATGATCCTTGTTTTTCCCATTTCAATCATTCCTCAAAATCTATTGTAGGTTTTTTATTATGATAACATAATTCACGGCCAAAAAAAATATTTAAAACGTAAAAAAATCATTAAACTCCTCCATAGGCTTTGGGAGTTTTTGAATTTTGCCGGATGTTTCACGGGAAACATTAAAGGCCGCAAAAATTTGTTTCACGGGAAACATTATTAAAGCGGAAAAAATTGTTTCACGGGAAACAAAAAGCCCCGAGGCAAAAGCGACGGGGCAGAAAATACAAATATCACATACGCTCGGGAGCCTTGATTCCAAGCAGGGCAAGTCCGCTCTTAAGCACCATCCTTACGGCGTCAACGGCGGCAAGTCTCGCGTTTCTGAGCCTTTCGTCATCGCAGAGGATGACATTGTCATGATAAAACTTATTGAACGCCTGAGCCAGATCAACAAGATACCTGGCGACAACGGAAGGCTCGTATCTTGAAGCGGCCTCCCTGATTTTCGCAGGATAGCTCTCAAGCATCTTGATAACGTCAACGGAAGCGTCGTCCGTAAGAGCCGAAAAATCAACCTTCGCCATATCGGGGGCTCCGCCGGCCTTTTTAAGCACACTGCACGCCCTCGCGTGGGTGTACTGCACATAGGGGCCGGTCTCTCCGTCAAAGTTGAGCATCCTGTCCCACGAAAATACGATGTCCTTGATCCTTCCATTATAAAGGTCGTCAAATATTACGGCTCCGATGCCTACCTGCTTAGCGACCTCTTCCTTGCCGGGAAGATCTGGATTTTTGTCGTTGATTATTCCCATGGTCTTTTTAACCGCCTCGTCAAGAAGATCCTCCATAAGAACGACCTTTCCCTTTCTTGTGGACAGCTTTCCGTCCTCAAGGCTCACAAGGCCGAAGGGCACATGCACAAGATCCTTCGCCCAGTCATATCCCATTTTCTCAATCACCTTGAACCACTGGGCAAAATGAAGATTCTGGTCAATGGCCGTAACATAGAGGCATTTATCAAAATCATAGGTGTTTTTCCTGTAGATCGCGGCGGTAATGTCTCTTGTGGCGTAAAGCGTTCCTCCGTCGGTTCTTATAATAAGGCAGGGAGGCATTTTAGCGTCCTCAAGGTCAACGATCATAGCGCCGTTGCTTTCCGTGAGCAGGTTTTTATCCTTGAGCTCCTGAACAACGGCCGCCATTTTGTCGTTATAAAAGCTCTCGCCGGTATAGTAATCGAATTTGACGCCGAGTTTTTCGTAAACTCTCTCAAATTCCTTTATGCTTATATCATAAAACCATTTCCAGAGGGAAAGGGCTTCCTCGTCTCCGTCCTGCATCTTCACGAACCATGCCCTCGCTCTGTCGTCAAGACTCGGATCCTTCTCGGCTTCCTCATGGAATTTGACATAAATGCTCGTAAGCTCGCTTATTCCCTTTTCCTCTACTTCTTCTTTGCTGCCCCAGAGCTTGTACGCCTCGATGAGTTTTCCAAACTGGGTTCCCCAGTCGCCGAGATGGTTTATGCCAACGCATTTATATCCCAGTTTCTCGAATATCCTGTAAAGGGCTCCTCCGATAACGGTGGAACGCAGATGCCCAACGTGGAAGGGCTTGGCGATATTCGGGGACGAATAGTCGATAACGATGGTCTTTCCGCTGCCGTCGGCCAAAGAGCCGTAGTTTTCGCCATCGGAGGCTATCTTTTTCATTACCTCGGCGGCATAGGCGCTTTTGTCGGTAAAGAAATTGATATAGGCCGCAACGGGCTCTATCTTCGAGAAAACTCCCTTGTCCGTTATTTTTTCCGCTATCTCGGCGGCAATCATGTTTGGCGCCTTTCTCATGACCTTGGCAAGCCTGAAGCAGGGGAAAGCGTAATCTCCCATTTCCGGTTTGGCGGGCACCTCCACATAATCCTTTATATCGTTTACGTCCAATCCGGCCGCCCCGGCAACTATGGAAGCGGCTTCATATTTAAAATCCATAAGATACATCCTTTCAAATAATAGTCTGAAATTCAATGTCGCAAAGATAATTTATCATATAGACGGCCAAAAATCAAACTATTGACGGCGTAAAAACGGATGATTCCAAAATAATTTTTAAGATTTCGTGAATCTTTTGTTAATAATCGGAATAAATGTTGTAAGTTAAACAGGGAGTGGTATAATTTTAATATAGGGAGGTGTATATTATGCGCCTGAAAATAATAAAATGCGGAGGCGTAAACTGCTATCTGCTTTCGGACGGCGGTTCATCCGTTCTTATAGACACGGCCACATTCAAGTACAGGGAAAAATTATACGAAGTATGCAAAAGGGAAAACGTGCGTCTCGTGGTGCTCACACACGGACATCCGGACCATACCGGCAACGCCGCTTTTCTCGCCAAGGAGCTGAACATCCCGTCGGCCATAGGAGAGGGCGACGAGGAGCTTGTTTTCGGCAGACCGGGCGAGATAAAGAGGGGGCTTATGGGCAAGCTGTCCGGCCTTATATCCGGAGCCGGAGCCGAAACGGTCATACAGCCGGTTTTTCTTCCGGCGTACATACTTTCCGAGGGAGACAGCCTTAAGGATTTCGGAATAAACGCCGACATAATAGCCCTGCCCGGACATACGAAGGGCTCCATAGGCATAAAGGCCGGCTCAAGGCTCTTCATCGGCGACGCCCTTGTAAACATATTCAAGCCGGCTCTCTCAGGTATATGCGAAAACAGGGCGGACGCTCAGAAAAGCGCCGAAAGGATACGTTCGCTCGGCTGTGATAAAATATATTTCGGCCACGGAAAGCCGGTGGAAGGCTGGGAGCTGGAAAATATTAAATTCTAAACATCATACGCGTCCCCGGTTTTATCGGGGACTTTTTTTGGCTTAAAAACCGTTTTTTGCCGAAAATACGCCGGTTTTGCTTTACATAAAACATATATAAAATTTGTAATTTGTCAAAACTATTGCTATAATTAAAATAAGGCCGGGTACGCGTATACGGCTTTTTGAGCGAAAACTTCCCCAAAAAGGGGCATACAGAATAAGAGGTGATTTTATGGGCGGTTCAAAAAAGGGAATGAAAAGACTTTTAGCGGCGTCGGCGCTTTTTATGCCGGTGATTATAAACAGGCTCGTATTTTTTACGGCAGGAAAAAGACATCCTCTCATCGAGGCAGTAAAAACCTATGAATGGAGACTCGGAAAGGTCGCCTACACGGTCAGGGGAGCTGGAAAGCCCCTTGTGCTCATCCATGGAGCGGCTCCTGGCTCGTCATCGGCGGTATGGATGAAAAACGTGAACGAGCTGGCAAAAAAATATAAGGTCTACACCATTGATCTTCTGGGCTACGGTTCCTCGGAAAGGGTGGACACTGTTTATACGGCCTTCACCTACGCCTCGCTCATAAACGATTTCATAAAAGACATAGTGGGTAAGGGCGCCGCCGTTGCGGCCCTCGGCGAAGGAGCCGCCTTCACCCTCACGGCTTACAGGGCAAAGCCCGAAAACTTTAAAAAACTTATACTCGTCTGCCCCAAGGGAATCGACGACGGTTTCCCCGTTGACGAGGACAAAAGAATGAGGACGCTCTGCGGCCTGCCCATTGTCGGCGAAAGTTTCTACCTTATTAATACGGCTAAGCCGGCCATAAAGAATATGCTTGTCGATATGACGGCCAACAGCGAAAAAACAAAAATACTTACGGATAAATTCTATTCGGCGGCTCATCACGGCGGAGCGCTCAACAGGATGGTATACGCTTCATACCGTTCCGGATTTATGAATGTTGACGTCAAGCCGTATATCGAGGAACTCAGGATACCGACGCTCATCATGTGGGGAGAGCTGGCCGGGGACTATGAAAATATGGAAAAAATACAGTCCATCACCCGCAGGGCCGAATACGCCGTATTTGAGGACGCCGCGTCCCTGCCCAACTATGAGAACGCCGAAGGTTTCAACGAGACGGCTGTTGAATTTTTAAAATAATATAAACCAACGCCGAATTATCAAAACGAGATTTACACAAACTATAATAAGGAGAAGATTTTTTTGACCGAGACAGAATTAAAACAGCAGGAGACAGGACAGAAGGAAATGGAAGCCTATTTCACGGATCTTATGGACACCATTCTGGCGGACGGAAAGGTGGGGCTTGTGCCGAAGCTGTCGCCTAAATTCGTGGCCTGCGACTACGGAGAAAAATCACTGACGCTGGAGTTTAAGGTTGCCGACTGGATGATAAATCCGGAGAAAATACTTTTCGGCGGAGCGATGGTATCCATGCTCGACAACACCTACGGGTTCCTTACCCATTATTTCGCCGGGGACAAATTCATATCGACCATCAGCGTCAGCGCCACGTTTCTCAAGCCCGGCAGGCTGGACGATATAATCCGTGTAAAGGCCACGGCGGCCTCCCATGGAAGAACGATAATAAATATGGAAGGCGAGGTATACGACGTTACCCAGGACGTTACCATAGGAATGTCCCAGACGTCGTTTATGATACTCGATAAAAAGGTGGATCTATGATACTCAGAAAAATCGATGGAAACGATAAGGCCATTAAGGATGTTGAGGCCCTTTATTTAAGGGCTTTCCCGGAAAGCGAAAGAAAGCCGCTTTCCCATATTCTCGAAAACGAAAGGCGTGGAGTGACCGACATACTTTCCATTGAGGACGGAAAATTTATCGGGCTCATAATAACTGTAAACAGGGACGACCTTGTGCTTATCGACTATTTCGCCGTTGACGACAGCCTTCGGGGCGGCGGATACGGCGGCAAAGCCATCGGGCTTATGAGGGAAATGTACGCCGGAAAAAGGATATTCTTAGAAATAGAGCTTCCCGGCAAGGAGTACGAAAACAACGTGCAGAGAACAAGACGCAAGGACTTCTATCTCAGAAACGGCCTGAAAGAGGGCGGCACAAGGATGAAGATATATGACACTGATATGGAGCTTCTTGTGTTTGACAAACCGGTCGGCTTCGGTGAATATTTGGAGCTTTTCCGCCTTGGTATGGGTGATTTTATAAAGATAACCGGAGAACCGGAGGAAATTGATTAAAGAAAAAGCGGCGTTGACGCCGCTTTCAGACTGTCAAAAAACTAATCCATTGTGAGCGGAAGGGTTCGGGAGGGTAAGACCCTCCCGAGTTTATTGTATAACGAAAACTACCGGCTATGCCGGTAGTTCAAAGAAGCTTAAGCTATGAGGGGAAAAAATAAACCTCCTTTTGTATAATTGCAATAAGG
>CAJFHC010000047.1 GCA_904378045.1 Candidatus Metalachnospira gallinarum
ATTTCTGCGCCCTGACAAAGTTCAGGGCTTTTCGCAGAAATAGGGATTTATTGCCTTAATTTAAACTCGAAAAAGTCCCGAAGGACTTTTTCGACACGCAAAACAGGCCGAAAGCTCAGCTTCTCGGTCTGTTTTTCATTTTTCTCCTTATTTCAAGTTCGCCGAAGGCAAGATTTATGTCTCTCAGCATCCACGGCGGAAGTTTGAGCCCTTCCGCCTCCTTTGCCGTTACCCAATAAAATTTTTCATGCTCCTCGCTCAGCCTTACCTCGCCTGAACGGTACTCGCATACATATATGAGTATGGTCATATGCACCCTGCTTTTTATGGCGTCAAATATCCTAATCGGCTTAACTATCCTAATGCCAAGCGACGTTTCCTCCCTGACCTCCCTGAAAAGGCATTCCGCCGAGCTTTCGCTGTAGCGCACGCTGCCTCCCGGAAGATCCCACGGCTCGTCCTTATTGACATAGCTTTTTTTGATCTCTTTTTCGCTTCTTCTTAAAACAAGGGCCTTGTCTCCCCTTATTATGACCGCCTTAGCAGCAAGAGCAAAACCGCCTCTCATTACTATACCCCCGATTTTTCTCAGTTGCCGCCGGCCTCGGCGAGAAGCCTTTTAAGATCGTTCTCGTCAAAATTATAAACTTTGTTGCAGAAATGGCATGAAAGCTCCGCCTTCTTGTCTTCCTCAAGTATTTTTTTAAGATCGTCCTTTCCTATGGCCAAAAGAGCCTTTTCGACCCTTTCCCTTGAGCATCCGCAGTAATACTCCGTGGGCACCTTGTCTATTATCTGAAGATCCATATCCCCAAGTATAAGATTGAGTATGGATTCCGGAGTGTCTCCCATAGAAAGAAGCTCGGTAATATAGGGCACGACATTTATCCTGCTTTCAAGCCTTGAGAGTATTTCCTCCGTGATTCCGGGCATTACCTGTATTATGAAACCTCCGGCCTGTTTTATGTTCGTATCCGTGTCAACAAGTACTCCGAGGGATATGGCCGAGGCGACCTGCTCGCTTTTAGCGTAATAATATGTCAGGTCTTCGGCTATCTCGCCGGAAACAAGCTCGGTTTTTCCAACATAGGGCTCCTTGAGCCCGAGATCCTTTATTACCGTAAGAAATCCCTTGCCGACCGCTCCGCCGACGTCTAATTTTGTGGGCGATTTGGGAGGTATGTCCACGTTGGGATTGAATACATATCCCTTGACCCTGCCTTTGCTGTCCGCCGTAACGATCTCTCCCTCAAGGGGTCCGTCACCCTTTATCTGTATAGTAACAAGATCCTTTTCTCCCTTGAGCATTATACCCATCATCGCTCCGGCTGTAAGAAGCCTTCCCAGCGCCGCCGAAGCCACGGGCGTCGTGTTATGAAGCTCTCTCGCCTTCTGCACCGTTTCCCTTGTTGTCGCGGCAAACGCCCTTATGCTGTCGTTGGCCGCCGTCGCTCTTATTATATAGTCGCCCATATCATCTCTCCTTTTTCATTATTTCCCTGGCTATGACGCATATTCTCTCGCTGTCCTCCCTTGCCGGCTCAAAGGTGAACGCGTCGTAAGCCGCCTCAAATCTCATACCGCTTTTTTCTATAAAGCCCTTTATCTCCTCAAGGCTGTACGCCCTTTCGTAATGCTCCTCCTGAGTCCTGTCGTATGTACCGCCGCCGTTTTTAACAAAGAAGTTGAGATAATACTCGTTTATCCTCTCTTCCTCGTCATAATAGTTTTCCCATATATAAACGGCGTCGTCGCCGGTCTCGGAAAAGGTGTTCTGACCGTATATCTCCCTGAATTTATACTCGGTGTTCAGGTCGAATATAAAAAGTCCGCCCGGATCGAGATAATTGTTCACAAGATCGAATACGTCCTGCATATCCTCATCCTCGGTGATATAATTCAGGCTGTCACAGAGGCACAGCACGGAGCTGACCGTGCCGTAAAGCTCAAATTCCCTCATATCCTGCATAAGAAAAAGGGCGTTTATGTTTTTTTCTTCCGCCTTTTTCTCCGCCTCGGAAAGCATCTCGGCCGACAGGTCGACTGCTATCATGTCATATCCCCTTTCAGCAAGGCGCAGCGTTATGTTGCCGGTGCCGCAGCCAAGCTCGCAGACAAGCCCCGGGGTCAGGTCAAATTTTTTCCATATCTCCTCGATGTAATCCGTCCATCCGTCATAATCGACGTCATTCATAAACAGGTCGTACACCGAGGCAAAACTTTCGTAAGCTCCCATAATATCACCGTCTTAACATCATATAACTTAGTAATTATAATTAATCCGCCGGCTATTTTCAATATTTTTATTGGTTTTTTTCCTTCTTATTGCCTTTACGGCGCCTTGATGACATTTTTCCTCCCATCGCGCCGCTTTCCCTTGACGTCAGGCTCTTCCAGCCTTCCTTCTCTATCTTTTCCTTAAGTCCGAGTTCTTCGGCTATTTCCATCTTAAGCCTGCCGACCTCAGTGGAAAGGTCAAATTTGGGTTTATCTTCTTTTTTCATTGTTATCCTCCGCAGCTTTATTTTTTCATTTTGGTTCCTTCGTTTATTATTAACGGTTCCGTGTATATTTATGAATACGAAGGCTTGATTTTATTGACATGGTTTTATTTTGGTGATACTATAGTAAACAAATTTCCAAGTTTTAAAACCATTGTTTTTTATAAAATTCTCATCAAAAAAATTTCGTGAAATTTTATAAAAAATTACATACAGTGTATAAAAAGGAGTGTGCTCAATGAAAAAAGTTAATCTCGCTGTCGTTGGCGCGACAGGAATGGTAGGCAGAACATTTTTGAAGGTGCTGAAAGAAAGAAATTTCCCCATAAACAATCTTTATCTTATGGCTTCCAAGCGCTCGGCAGGCACGACGCTCGAATATGACGGAAAGGAATACGTTGTTGAGGAACTTACGGAGCATTCCTTTGACAAACCGATAGATATAGCTCTTTTTTCGGCCGGCGGCTCTACAAGCGAGAAATTCGCTCCCATCGCCGCGTCCCACGGAGTCATCGTCGTTGATAATTCCGCCCAGTGGAGACAGGATCCCAAAGTGCCCCTTGTCGTTCCCGAGTGCAACCCCGAGGACATTTCCTGGAACAGCGGAATAATCGCCAACCCCAACTGCTCGACCATACAGGCCGTTGCCGTTCTTAAACCCCTTGACGACAAATATAAAATAAAGAGAGTAGTATACTCCACATATCAGGCCGTTTCCGGAGCCGGAGTGGCAGGCTGGAAAGATCTTGAGGACGGACTTAAGGGAGAGGCTCCTAAAAAATTCCCCCATCCCATAGCCGGAAACTGTCTTCCCCATATAGACGTATTTATGGATAACGGTTATACTAAAGAAGAGATGAAAATGATCTGGGAGACAAGGAAGATACTTCACGACCCCGATCTTAAAGTAACGGCCACAACGGTCCGCGTCCCCGTTTTCAACAGTCACTCCGAATCCATCAACGTGGAATTTGAGAACCCCGTTGACGTGGAAGAGGTCAAAAAAATACTTTCCGAGGCTCCCGGCGTCGTAGTAGTGGACGATCCCGCCCATGACAGCTACCCTCTTGCCCTTGACGCGGCCGGAACCGACGACGTATATGTCGGACGAATCAGAAGGGACGAAAGCGTGGACAACGGAATAAATCTGTGGGTCGTTGCCGACAACATCAGAAAAGGAGCGGCTACAAACGCCGTTCAGATCGCTCAGATACTGGCGGAGTCAATGTCCTGATATTTTCTCCGCGCTAACCATAGACTGGAGGTAATGATATGTCAATATTCACAGGGTCCTGCGTAGCGCTGGTCACTCCATTCAAGCCGGACGGATCGGTCAATTTTGAAAAACTCATCGAGCTTACGGACTATCATCTCGCCCATAAGACAGACGCCATTTTGATCTGCGGAACAACGGGCGAGGCGTCCACGATTTCCGACGAGGATCAGGTGGAGTGCGTAAGGCTTGTTGCCGAGCATGTAAATAAAAAAATCCCCGTCATCGCCGGAGCAGGAAGCAACGACACGGCGCACGCGGTCGAGCTTGGCGTTGCCTGTGAGAAGGCCGGAGCCGACGCCTTGCTTCTTGTAACTCCATATTATAACAAAACAACACAGAGGGGACTTGTGGCCCATTATACAAAAATAGCCGAGGCCGTAAACATTCCCATAATTCTTTACAATGTTCCCGGAAGGACGGGTATGGGCATTTCTCCCGAAACCTGTCTTGTGCTTTCTAAGGTTCCGAATATCGCCGCCGTCAAGGAAGCCAGCGGAAACATCTCGGAGATCGCGAAAACAGCCGCTCTCTGCGGAGACGCCCTTGACATCTATTCCGGAAACGACGACCAGACGCTGCCCATTCTTTCTCTCGGCGGCAAAGGCGTTATATCCGTAACGGCGAACATAATCCCCGATGAAATGCACGATATATGCGAAGCCTACTGGAACGGCGACCATAAGGAGGCCTGCCGCCTTCAGCTTTCCACTCTCGGCATATTTGACGCGCTTTTCTGCGAGGTAAATCCCATTCCCGTAAAGGGAGCGATGAATATGCTTGGCTTTGACGTGGGAGAATGTCATCTCCCGTTGGTGGATCTGAGCGAGGCTCATAAGGAATTTGTTAAAAACGAGCTTAAAAAATACGGTCTTTTAAAGTGATTAAATAAAGCTGATTAAACGAGGTAATTATATGATAAAAATTATTATGCACGGATGCTCCGGAAAAATGGGAAAGGTCGTATGTTCCCTTGTGGGGGATGACCCGGACTGCGTTATCGCCGCCGGAATAGATCCCGTCGGAACAAGCGACGATTTTCCCGTATTCAGGACTCCGGCGGAATGTAACATAGACGCCGATGTTATAATCGACTTCTCAACAGCCTCCGCCGTGCCCGCCCTTCTTGACTTCGCCGCGGAGAGAAAACTTCCGGTTATATTATGCACAACGGGATTTTCCGACGAGCTCAACGAACAGGTCAAAAAAACGGCCGAAAAAACGGCTGTCCTCAAAAGCGCCAATATGTCCGTGGGAGTGAACCTTCTTTTCTCCCTTGTGCAGAAGGCGGCTCTTGCCCTTGCCGACTCGGGCTTTGATATCGAGATCGTTGAAAAGCACCATAATCAGAAGATCGACGCTCCCAGCGGAACGGCTCTTGCCATCGCGGACGCCATAAACGAGGCTCTTGATAACAAATACGGCTATGTTTACGACAGATCGCAGAAAAGGGAGAAGCGTTCACAAAACGAGATCGGCATACATTCCGTCAGAGGCGGAAACATCGTCGGCGAGCATGACGTCATATTCGCCGGAAAGGATGAGATAATAGAAATAAACCACAGAGCGGCTTCAAAGGAGATATTTGCGGTCGGAGCGGTAAAAGCCGCCAAATATCTTGCCGGAAAGCCCGCCGGTTTCTACACGATGAAGGATGTCCTGAAAGACGTTCTTGAGTAATATAAAAAGGCTGCGCGCCGTTTGCTTTAGTCAAAGACGCCTCAGCCTTTTTTTGTTTTACTTTTTTGTTTTACTCTTTTTGTTTTACTTTTTTGCCCCTTCCTCCAAAGTTTCCTGCCTTCCGGGGCCTATTTTCGATACGGATACCTCGTAGGCCGTTCTTTCCTCTACCTCTCCGTCCTCAAGCCTTTTCTGATACAGCCTTGACTGTATCCTTCCCCAAAGCTCTATATTGCGTCCGACGTCCAGCCCTCCGGAAAATTTCGCGTTTCTTCCCCACGCTATGCACGGTATATAGTCGCTTTTCCCGTAGCTGCGGTTCACCGCTATAAGCAGGTCGGTTATTTCCCTTCCAAAGGGCGTTGTCCTGTATACCGGCGGTTTGCACACAAATCCGTTTAAATAAATTTCATTCGGATTGGCTTCCGTCTCTCCGTCAGTTTCAATTTCCCTCGCGAAAACCGTAAGTATGAGCCTGTTTTTGTTTCCGGAATAATGGTTATAGCTTCTAAGCTGCCCCTTCACCGTTACGGCAGTTCCCTTTTTCAGGCTGTTTACATCTACGAGCCTTTCGGATACGGTGACGGGCAGGATATCATCGTTGTCGCTCAGCCTTCTTACGTCCATTTTAAAAATATAAAACCCTTCCCCGTACACTTCATGACTGAAAACACATTCCTCCGCTACCCTCCCTGACAGGCTTACGCGGTTGTTTTCCGCTTTGTTGTTTTCCATTATGTTTTCCCCTCTTTCATTTGCCTTTTGAACCGCTAATTCATTTTATTCATAAAGAGGAAATTAAGAACATAAATCACACCAGCGCGTCCGAGGTCACCGTTTCCTCTATGTCTCCGGCTATGGCTAAAGCTATTATCGCCAGCACCTCGGAGAGGGGATATTTTCCAACAATATTTATGGAAAACTCCTGCGGCTCAATCTTTCTTCCGGAAACCGTCCGTATTTCTTTTTGTATACAGCACTGAACGCTTTCCCTTCCGTCTCTGTTTTCGCCTATGCCGGAAAATGTTACGGCCGCGGAGCTGTTGACTCCGCAGGTGACTACGGCTGTTCCCGGCGGAATAACTAAAGCTCCGCAGTCGTCGGCGTTTATTATTACGCATCCGTTTTTCCTTATGTTTTTAAGCTGAGCCGTTTTGCCATTCTCCGCCGAGATCACCAAAAGAAGATCAAATTTTCTCCTGTCGTTTTTTACGGACGTCTCGGAAATTACGACTTTTTTCCCGGCCTTTTCCATCTTAGCTACGAACAGGCCAAACTCGGCGTCGGATTCCGAGCCTGAGTATCTTTCGGCTTCTATTCCTGCATCCGAATATTTGCCGCATATCTGAGCGGCCACCCTTTCCGAGCCCCTGCCGCAAACGCCAACGCAAATCATAAACGTCCCTCCCGGGGAAGAAGAATATTTGCCATAAAATCAGGCATTTCTGTCTTTATTATGCTCCGTGATATTATAAATATGCGGAAGGAGAGCCACAAAAATCTGCGGATTCAATCCGTTGTCAGTGGGTGTTGCTGCATTTTTTATCCAAAATTATCGATTTTCAGCTCTTTCAATATTATTTCAGTCGAAATTATTTTTTGATAAAATGCTGCATTGTTATTTAATTTTTCCGAAAAAGTATTAAAATATTATTAAAAGAAATAAATTTGGAGGACTGTCGCAAAATGAGCAAAACAAAGACGTATATCTTAATTGTAAACTTAAATGACGAACAAGACGCCACGGACTGTATGGAAAGCCTTATTGGCAACGAATATGTGTCCGCGGTCATATCCGACGACTTTAAGGTGGTAAAAAAGGATTCTCTGCTGGATCCCGACGCTATTCCCAATGTGCTTGGGAAAATAAAATCCGAGGAACTTTCCCTGTTCCTCAGACGTCTGAACCTGCTTCCCAACCACAACGGTTTCCATTATCTGCTGACGGCCATAGCGTATCAGCTTTCAAATCCCGATCAGCCGGTGTATATTACCAAAAGCGTCTATCCCTATGTGGCTAAAAAATACAACTCAACGCCCAGCAGGATAGAACGCTGTATGAGGACTGCCATCACTCATTTCTGGGAAAGCGACGGCAGGGCAAAATTCGAGACAATAGCCGGATTTCCCGTCGAAAGAAAACCGACAAATTCCGAATTTATATCTTTGTCGGCCGAATACATAAGACTTCACAGAGATCAGTTCTATAAATGATTTTTGGCTCGGATTATCAGTCCGCATATTAGCGGACGACATAATTACGGCGGGTCAGCTTTGACCCGCCGTCAGCGTGTCGAAAAAGTCCTTCGGGACTTTTTCGAGTTTAAATTAAGGCAATAAATCCCTATTTCTGCGAAAAGCCCTGAACTTTGTCAGGGC
>CAJFHC010000048.1 GCA_904378045.1 Candidatus Metalachnospira gallinarum
TTGTAGCTGCTTTTGTACAAGCCTTTTTGTTCTTAAGAACAAGTGATGTACCAATGATAGCAGGAACAACGACACACTGGAAACCAGCGTAGTTGAATACTCTGACGATAGCTCCGGGAAGGTTTGTTGATTTCATCTCTGTAAATACCTGAGCGATACCCTCGGGTCTTGCAACGATACCGGAAATGTAGATGATACCGATGGAGATGAGGATGATAACAGACATAACTCCTGATGCTTTAGCAACAAGGTTAGCTCCGAACATAACAAGGAGGATAGTAAGAATTGTTACTATAACTATACCTGCCATGTACGGTACGCCGTAGTCTGCGAAAAGCTCACCGGCACCAGCGAAGCAAGCTGATACGGCTGAAATAACGATTACGTAGAAGTAAATCTCAAAGAGAATCTCAAGTTTTGAATACGGAGCAAACAGATGAGCGAAGATCTCTTTGTATGTTGAGTATCCTGTCGTGTTAGCCATGATCATAACCTCTCTGAGGACGAATCCAAGGAGGATCATTGATAAAGCTGCCATGATAGGAGCATACCATCCGTAAGCTACATAGTACTGTGTAGCCTGGTTACCGGAAGCGAATCCACCGCCGGCATGTGAGCCAAACCATACAGATGCGATTGAGAAACACGTACCTAATGATACTTTTTTACTTACATCAGACATTTAATTCACACCCCATTTTCTTAAATTTTAAAGGTTCAAGTTAGCCTCCGGTCAAAACTCGTCAACTGATATAATATTTATGTACAATTCCTGACTTATTCCCGACCTTCGGCAACAGCTTTACTTTGAAGATGGCCATCCGCGTTTCGGCTGTCTGCTTATACGGAACCCCCGTTCCGTATGTTTGATCCAATGTCAAATTAATAATATGACATTGATTCAATACATATAGATAATAGTCTATTGTTAAGATTTTTTCAATCGGCTAAATAAACAAAAAGTTAACAAATCCGTTAACATTTCAATTTATTATGGTAAACCTTTGTTTAATATGCACTATTTTTGTTCTTAAAAATATACTTTTAGGACATTAATAATAAAATACGGCCTAAAAAGGCTGTAATAGTTGTCATACCAATTAGTTCTTATATAACATCATATCTGTTGTTTAATTATCCTTTTAATTATACTTTTCATTATTATTATATTTGCTTCCCCAATCCATATTACAGTTCTTATTTCAAATCCCCTCCCCTATCGTTTTGATAAGCGGCCGAAAAAATATTTTCGGCATATACCGGAAATAGTTATTGACTTATGCCGGAAACAATGCTATACTTTCGTTTGTAAATGGCATATGCCAATAAAGGAAGGAGGATCGCAATGCCAAGACCATGCAAAAGGCGCAGGATCTGCTCCATGCCGGAAAACTATTCTCTGGCTCCAATTGATAAGGAGACTCCGGGAGAAACGCTCTTGATGAGCATTGACGAATACGAGGCGATAAGGCTTATTGATCTGGAAGGTCTCAGCCAGGAAGAATGCGCGGAGAGTATGAACGTTTCAAGGACAACGGCTCAGTCCATATACAACGGCGCCAGGCGCAAACTGGCCGAGTGCCTTGTCGTAGGAAAGGCTCTCAGGGTCGAGGGCGGAGATTATATCCTTTGCGAGGAAAGCTCCTGCAAATGCGGTTCCTGCCGTAAAAAACGGGGCTCGTCCGATATATCGCCCGCGCAGAGCGGCTCATAAACGGCTCCGGCGGCGAATAATGATAAGACGGACGGATTACTTAGTTATTAAAAATTTAGAATTATAAATGGAGGCATTTATTATGAAAATCGCGGTAACCTATGAAAACGGAAATATTTTTCAGCATTTTGGACATACGGAACAGTTTAAAATTTATACTGCCGAAGGAAAAGAGATAGTTTCCAGCGAGGTAGTTGACACAAACGGAAGCGGACACGGCGCTCTGGCTCAGTTCCTCAAAGACAGAGGCGTTGATACTCTTATCTGCGGAGGAATAGGCGGAGGAGCGAAGAATGCCCTTGCCGGAGCCGGAATAACCCTTCTCGGCGGAGTAAGCGGTTCTGCCGACGAGGCCGTAAAAGCGTACATCTCCGGAAATCTTGTGTATAATCCCGATATCGAATGCAAGCATCATGAGCACGAGCACGGACACGGCGGAGACTGCGGAAGCCACGGATGCGGAGAGCATACATGCGGCGACCACGGATGCCATCATTGATGTTATGAAACGGGCACGGACAAATGAAAGAAGAAAAAAAGAAACAGGAAAGAAAGAAAAAGCAGATCAAATCAAGCTGTGAAATGTGCGAATATTATCTGTATGACGATGAATATGACTATTACTACTGCGATATGGATCTGGACGAGGACGAGATGTACGACTTTATCACCGGAAACATCGGAGACTGCCATTATTTCCGATACAGGAACGAATACAGATATGTAAACAAGCAGATATGATCCCCCTTTGGCTCCTGAAACCATCAGGCTGCGCCGGGCAGATTTTACTTGTCCGCCGCCGTGGTATTTGGGAGCTTTTTTTTTGCAAAAACCGTTCACACTTTTTTTGAAGGCCGCATAGAATATAAAAGACCGCTTTTGAGGGGTGAGCGCCATTGACCGCTTTCTTCCGCGGAACCTTCGCCTCCTTTCCAAAACCGCTTAGCGAGGAGGAGGAATCGGAGTATATCCAAAGATGCAAAGACGGAGATACGCAAGCCAGAGACCTGCTTATAGAGCACAATCTCAGACTTGTGGCCCATATAGCCAAAAAATATACGACTTCCGGAAGAATAGCCTCCGTCGATTTCGACGATATCATTTCAATAGGCTCCATCGGCCTTATAAAAGCCATCGACTCATTCAATTCCGGAAAAAGCGCCCGGCTGGCCACCTACGCGGCGAGATGTATTGAAAACGAGATACTTATGTATATAAGGAGCTCAAAAAAATACAGCAACGATATTTTTTTGCAGGATCCCATAGGCCACGACTTTGACGGCAACGAGATAACGGTTATGGATATGGTTAAGTCGGACGATGATCCCGTTCCCGACGAGGTAAGCGACAAGATCGACATAACCCGTATGATGCGTAAGATAGACGAGGTGCTTGACGAACGTGAGCGGGAAATAATCAGGCTGAGATACGCAGTCTGCGGCGGCGAAGAAATGACACAGAGGGAGATCGCTTCCATGCTTGGCATATCACGTTCCTATGTGTCGCGAATAGAGAAAAAGGCGCTGAAAAAAATCGCCTCCTGTCTCGGAGAATAAAAAAGAAGCCCGGAGAAAGGGCTTCGTACATACCATTATCGTTATTATATACTCATATATTTTTCTCTTTTTTTATTTTTGCGGTTCAAAGCTTTCTTCCGCATCTCGGGCAATATTCAAAACTCCTGTCAACTATGGTTCCGCACTGCGGGCATCTTTTATCGGCTACCCCTACTGGAGTCAGATCCGACTGCAATATTATTACGTCCTTCCCGGCGGCTATTTGCCTTCCCTTTTCTTCATTAAGCATAAAAAGCGTACCGCAGCATTCCATTTCAACATAATATTGTCTGTTCCATTTGAACACCGGAATAAAAAACAGACTCAGACAAGTATAGGTCATATATACTACAGCCCTTCCGGCGTTTCCGCAGGCCGGACAGATAATGCTGAAAAGCTGTTCAAATCTTTTTCTACCTTCGGTTATGCCCATTATGAAAAACATAGAATCACCTCAAAAGCTATTTTAATTTATTTTATGCCTCCGTACAAGTATAATCAAACCGTATTTTGGATATTTTATCTTATTATAAAGAAATTTTTATAAATAAAAGGTTTTATAAATTTCCAACATGTGCTATAATTTTTTTAATAAAATCCGTCGGTATGGCATGATGATAATTTTTCATTCCGGCTGTATTTAAGGATTAATAAAAAATAATTAGGAGGAATAATTATGGTAAAAGTTGGTATTAACGGTTTTGGCCGTATCGGTAGACTTGTTCTCCGTGCTTCTCTCACAAGAGACGATATTCAGGTAGTCGCAATCAACGACCCGGCTATCAGCGTTGATTATATGGTTTATATGATGAAATACGATTCCGCTCAGGGACGTTTCCAGGGCGAGGTTTGCGCGAAGGACGGCAAACTTGTCGTAAACGGAAACGAAATCACCGTATATGCCCTTATGGATCCCGCAGAGATCCCCTGGAGAGACACAGGCGCAGAGTATATCGTTGAGTCAACGGGTCTTTTCACTACAACGGAAAAGGCTTCCGCTCATTTCAAAGGCGGCGCTAAGAAGGTCGTTATTTCCGCTCCTTCAAACGACGCTCCTATGTTTGTTATGGGTGTAAACAATGATAAATATACAAAGGATATGAACGTTATTTCCAACGCTTCATGTACGACAAACTGCCTCGCTCCCCTTACAAAGGTAATCAACGATAATTTCGGCGTTGTTGAGGGACTTATGACAACTGTTCACTCTACTACTGCTACACAGAAAACAGTTGACGGACCTTCAAAGAAGGACTGGAGAGGCGGACGCGCGGCTTCGGCAAATATCATCCCCTCATCTACAGGCGCGGCTAAGGCAGTAGGCAAAGTTATTCCCGAACTCAACGGAAAACTTACAGGTATGAGTTTCCGTGTGCCTACCATCGACGTTTCCGTTGTAGACCTTACATGCAGGCTCGCTAAACCCGCGACATACGAGGAGATCAAGGCGGCCGTTAAAAAAGCTTCCGAGAACGAGCTTAAGGGAATCCTTGGCTATACAGAGGACGACGTTGTATCAAGCGACTTCCTCGGCGATCCTCATACATCAATCTTTGACGCAAAAGCAGGTATCGCTCTCAACGATAACTTCGTAAAACTTGTAAGCTGGTATGACAACGAGTGGGGCTACAGCAATAAGGTAGTTGACCTTATCAGCTACATCTCTAAAGTAGACGCTGAGTAAAACAAACTCATATATTAATGAGTTAAGATGATGAATCAGGATCCCGGTATTAGAAATACTACCGGGGTCCTTTTTTATAAGAAGCGCTTGACTTATAAATAAAAATGCGCGGCACATTTGTTCAGATATTGTTTTAGCCATAATAGAAAACTTCCTTTTCCCAAATTCTTTACGCATCCTCCTATAAATTTCTGAGCAATTATAACCTGCCATTATAAAAGTTAAAGATTCTTCAATTCACTATATCTTATTGTTGATTTATTTTCCGGCACAATAATAATCCCTCAGTCAGGGACAATTCAGCGCATCTACAGGAACAGGTTATCTCAGTTTATTAAGATTTTTATTGATACGCCTGTCGTATGGGCGATGGAGCCGCATTTGTGAGACCCGAGGCGCTGGTCATTGCAAAGGTCGGACAACTATGCTAAAATAGTAATGCTGGATGCTGTCTAAGGAGGTGTATTTATGAGAAAGGAAACAAATTTTTACAGAAATATATTCGCCATCGCCATCCCCATCGCCCTGCAAAACCTTATTACTCTTGGCACAAGCCTTATGGACACGGTTATGCTCGGCCGCGCGGATTCTACGGGAGTGCTTCTTTCGGCATCATCTTTGGCAAACCAGCCTTTCTTCATATTGCAGATATTGACCTTTGGCATCGCCAGCGGGTCGTCGGTGCTCTGCGCCCAATATTGGGGCAAGGGCGAACTGGCGCCGATCAGAGACATTTTCGCCTTCATACTCAAGCTTGCCATCGGTGTCGGCATAATTTTCGGCACTACGGTGCTTGCCGCTCCGGAGTGGGTTATGGGGCTTTTTTCCAACAATCCGGAAATAATAATGAGGGGAGCCGAATACCTGAGAATACTTGGTTACGCCTATTTTATGTTCGCCATAAGCAACACCCTGCTTTCGGCCTTAAGGAGCGTTGAGGTGCTAAGGGTATCCGTGGTCAGCTCCGTTGTATCATTTTGCACAAATGTATTTTTGAACTGGGTATTTATATTCGGAAACCTTGGCGCTCCGGCAATGGGCATAGCGGGAGCGGCTCTTGCCACGCTTATCGCCCGCTCCTTTGAGTTCATCATTGCCGTGACATACTTTCTGTTCATTGATAAGCGTCTTAAATTCAAGCTCCGTTATCTGCTTGGACATAACGCTCTTCTGGCCGGCGACGTTGTAAGAAACGGCACTCCGGTCGTCATAAACGAGCTTATGTGGTCCGTGGCGACATCAACGCAGGCCGCTATACTTGGACATATCACCTATTCCGCAGGCGATCCCGTTGCCGCAAATTCCATAGCGGGCATCGTCCAGCAGATTTCAACGGTAATTATGATGGGCGTTGGCAATGCCGCCGCCATAATGGTCGGCATGTCCATCGGCGAGAGTGATATGGAAAAGGCCAGACGCAGAGCCAAAGCATTCCGAAACCTGTCGTTTTATATGGGGCTGGCATCCTGCGCCTTCATACTTATAATCAAAGGCCCGTTCATCAGCTTTTACAACGTGCCCCCCGAAACTAAGGATCTTGCCAACATAATTATGACCATATTCGCCTTTGTTACCATATTCTGCTCTGTCAATCTGGGGCTTCTTATGGGCGCTCTTAGGGGTGCCGGAGACACAAAATTCTGTATGACCGCAGAGGTCGGCTGTCTCTGGTGCATATCTATTCCCCTTGGGCTTATAACGGCGTTTATATTCGGTCTTCCCGTGCCGGTCGTATTTTTCTGCATGAAGACTGACGAGATTATAAAGACGTTCCTCGCGCTTTGGAGAATGAGGGGCAATCGGTGGCTCAGATCGTTGACAAGGTAGGAGCCGTCCGCAGCTTTCAAGCGAAATTTTGGATGCTTCGGCTTGGCTGCGTCCAGCTCAGCCGGCAATTAAAAATCAGCAAAATCCGCCGAGTATAAACCGGAAGGCAATACTTTTCCGACAGCGGTTCTGTCGGTAACTTTTCGGTTCGCTCAAGGCGGAGAAAAATATATACAACTATTTGGAGATGAAATTATGTCCGAAAAAAAAGTTCTTGTAATAACAGGCAGTCCGAGGCTTGACGGCAACAGCGACCGTCTGGCCGACGCGTTTATAGAAGGAGCTGTTTCCGTCGAAAATGACGTGACCCGTTTTGACAGCGGCAGAATGAACATCGGTCCCTGCAAAGCCTGCGGCCAATGCTTTACAAACGGCAATGCCTGCGCCGTTTCCAACGGTTTCAATACCATTGCTCCGGAGATACTTAAAAGCGATGTCATCGTTTTTGTAACTCCCCTCTACTGGTTCTCCTTTACGTCCCAGATAAAATGCGTGATTGACAAAATGTATTCATTTTGCGAGTCCGGAAAGGATTTATCCGGAAAAGAGTGCCTTCTCATCGTCTGCGGAGGAAGCGCCGATGAATCCGACTATGAGGGCATAGCCACGACCTACAGGCTTATGGCTTCCTATCTGAAATGGACTGACAGGGGCATACTCAAGGCGATGGGCGTGACCGAAAAAGGCGAGGTAAAAAACACCCCCTATATTGATCAGGCTACAGAAATGGGAAAAAACATCTGACAACAGCCTTTTCCGTTTTGATTTTTAATTATAAATTTAAAAATTATTTAAAAAATATTTGATTATTCCGCCGGATTGTGCTATAATAGTCCGGTGACTGTGGAGGTGTATCGAAGTGGTCATAACGGCCCTGACTCGAAATCAGGTAGCCCGCAAGGGCTCGTGGGTTCGAATCCCACCGCCTCCGCCAACAACAATCCCGCGTAAATCAAGGGTTTACGCGGGTTTTCTTATGTCTTTTTGCGGGTAATTTTGCCCTGCTGAAAACAGGCAAATCCGGG
>CAJFHC010000049.1 GCA_904378045.1 Candidatus Metalachnospira gallinarum
ATTTCTGCGCCCTGACAAAGTTCAGGGCTTTCCGCAGAAATAGGGATTTATTGCCTTAATTTAAACTCGAAAAAGTCCCAAAGGACTTTTTCGACACGCCGGGGCGGATCATATCCCCCAAGCACTTCTGAGCCTTTCCACTCCCTCGGTTATCCTCTCCTTCGGCAGAGAGGCATAGCCGATGAGTACGGTGTTTTCATAGTTTTCAGGCGTGCCGTTGATGAAATACGGCGATATGGGATATACCCTTACTCCGTTTTCCGCCGCGAGCTCCGTCATTTTTTCCTCTCCCGGGCCGTTTTTCAGTCTCAGGGCAAGATGATGGCCGGCGTTCTCTCCGTTTATGCTTATGGCGTCTCCCAGCTTTCCCAGCTCCTCTAAAAGCACGGCTCTCTTCTCCCCGTACAGCTTGCGCATGCGGTTGAGATGTCTCTCGTAATGTCCGCCGTTTATGAAAGCGGCTATGACCTCCTGCTCAAGGGCGGAAACGGAAGTCGAAAATTTGGTAAATCTTCTGTTGTATTCGTCCATAAGCCCCGGCGGCAGCGCCATATAGCTTATTCTGACGGATGGCGCGATGGTCTTTGAGAATGTTCCGAGGTATATCACCCTGCCGTTGCCGTCAATGCTCTGCACAGCCGGTATCGGCTTTGAGTTGTACCTGAACTCGCTGTCATAATCGTCCTCTATGATGTATCTGCCTTCGGCGGCGCTGGCCCAGTTGAGCAGTTTTACCCTCCTTGCGGCGGACATGGTCATTCCCAGGGGAAACTGGTGTGACGGGGTTATGTATACGGCGGCCTTTCCCACGGAGGGCAGTCTGCCGGTCATAAGCCCTTCGCCGTCCACGGGTATGAGCCCCACCCTGTGGCCGTTATATTTAAAGACGGAGTACGACTCCCTGTATACGGGTTCCTCCATTATGACAGAATATTCCCTTCCCAGCAGGCCGCATATTATGTTTAGCAGGTTGTCCATGCCGGCCCCTATTATTATTTGTCCGGCGGAACAGCTTACTCCCCTGTAGCGGTAAATATGTCCGGCAACGGCTTTCCTCAGCTCATAATCGCCCTCCGGCGGGGGGCTTTTAAGTATTCCCGGATTATATTCGTTGAAGCAGCCCTTTATGAGTTTTATCCATGTGTTATAGGGAAATCTCTCCCAGTCAACGCCATCTGTGGAAAAGTCGATTATGTCAGTCTCCGTTTTGTCTTCCCCGCCTTTGGCCAAGCCCCTTTTTCCGGCGTTTCTCACAAAGTTCAGCTCGTCTATCTGACAGACATAATATCCGCTTTTTGGCCTGGCCTCTATAAAGCCCTCGGACAGAAGCTGGCTGTAGGCCGTTTCCACCGTATTTACGCTCACTCCAAGGCTTTCGGCCAGTTTCCTTTTGGAATACAGCCTTTCCCCGGCCTTGAGCCTTCCCTCATGGATCTCCCTTTTTATATGCAGATATATTTGAAAATACAGCGGCTTTGAACGGTTCCTCTCTTCCAGCGTTATCACTTCGGCACTTCCTTTCGGGCGTCAGACTGACACCATAATATTTTTGTTATCTGGCGGTTTTAATACGGTCAGTTTAATAGTATTATATGGCTCATAATATCTACAGTCAACATGGAGGCGGTAAAAATGAGCGGTTCATCAGCGGGCGCGCATACGGCTGCCCACGCAAAGACAGCGGCGGTAAACGGCATATCCATCGCCCTTGTTTTTCTTGCCACGGCGTTTATAAATATAAGGCTTCCCATAGCCGCCAACGGCGGGCTTATACATCTTGGCAACGTACCTTTGTTTCTGGCAGCGGCCATATTCGGCAAAAGGACGGGAGCTGTCTGCGGAGCGTTTGGAATGGGGCTTTTTGATCTTCTTTCGGGATGGACATTATGGGCTCCGTTTACGTTTGTAATCGCGGGTCTTATCGGATATACGGTCGGCAGGCTGACGGAGGATCCAGCCGCGTCATATTCAAGATACGTTCTGGCTATGATTCTGGCTCTTATAATAAAGGTTGCCGGCTACTATATCGCCGAGGCTGTTATTTACGGGAACCTGGCGGCTCCCCTGGCAAGCATACCGGGAAATGTCATTCAGATCGGAGTGGCCTCAGCCGTGTTCCTTATAGTCATAAAGCCCATACGGGCAGGCTTAAAAGCATTTTGATCCGACAAAATATTAAAACTTACAGGAGATGATACTATGTATAAAATCATGACACCCGGCCCGACACAGGTAAGAAGCAACGTGCTCGCGGCCAGAAGCCTTATAACGACAAATCCGGACATCGACGAGGAATTTGTCGAGCATTATAAAATGACCTGCGATATGATAGGCGAGATAATCGGCTCCACGGGAGAGGTATATATCCTTTCCGGCGAGGGAATACTCGGCCTTGAGGCGGCCTGCGCGTCTCTTACGGAAAGGGGCGACAGGGTGCTTATTATAGACAACGGCGTATACGGCAAAGGGTTCGGCGATTTCGTCAAGATCTACGGCGGCAATCCGGTTTATTATACGAAAGACTACCATAAACCCATCGATCCCAGCGTGCTCAGGGATTTCCTTGAGTCCGACCACGATTTCAAATACGCCACCATCGTCCACTGCGACACGCCAAGCGGTATTTTAAACGACGTGGCGGCCATCTGCCCCATACTTAAAGAATACGGCATACTTACGGTGGCGGACTGCGTTTCCTCGACCTTCGGCGTTCCCCTCAGCGTGGACGAAAGCAAAATAGATATATGCTGTATGGGTTCCCAGAAGGCTCTTTCCGCTCCTCCGGGACTTACCATGCTCGCCGTCAGCTCCGACGCGATGAACGCCATGGAAAACAGAAAAACGCCCATAGCCTCGTTTTATTGCAACATACTTACGTTCAAAAATTATTATACGGAAAAATGGTTCCCCTACACCATGCCAATCAGCGATATTCTGGGACTCAGCAAAGCCGTTAAAAACGTATACTATGACAAAAACATATACAAGCGCCACCATATCATAGCCGAAGCCGTAAGAAAGGCCGTGACCGAAGCGGGTCTGACACTGTATCCGGAAGCCGGCTTCTCCGATACGGTAACGGCCATAAATGTGCCGGAAACACTTGAGGACGGCCAGATACTGTCCATAATGAAAAACGACTATAACATACTCATCACGGGCAGCTTTGACATTCTTGCGGGAAAAGTAATAAGGATAGGCCATATGGGTGAAAACGCCAACATAAGGGACGTGGCGGAGACCCTTCTCGCCCTTGACAGGACGTTCGCCAAACTCGGCTATCCTCTTAAGGCAAAGATGAGCGAGATATTTATGAATGAAATGGAAAATTCCGAGCTTTAAAAAATTCGGACGCAAAAACCGCGGACGGAGGTCTCCCCCCGGCCGCGGTTTTTTTGCGCCGTTATTTATGCTTAATCAGATGCTTGTGTATCCGCCGTCGATATAAATTATCTGTCCGGTCGTATAGTCGGAAGCATCGGAAGCGAAGTAAACTACCATTCCGGCAAGGTCGCCGCTGTCGGCGTTTCCGAAACGCTTCATGGGTATGTGCCTGAACATCTCTTCCCTTGTGGCGGGATCCTCAAAAAGAACCTTTGTCATGGCCGTCTCGAAGAATCCGGGCGCAACGGCGTTTACGTTTATGCCGTACTGAGCCCATTCAACGGCGAGAGCCTTTGTCATCTGCATAACGGCTCCCTTGGCCGCAACATAGGATACGATGTTGGGTCTTGCTACGACACGGGCGTTGATGGACGAGATGTTGATGATCTTGCCCTTTATGCCTTTTTCGATCATGTGCTTTCCTACGGCCTGGCAGGAAAGGAATACGCCTTTAAGCTGTACGTCCTGAACCTTGTCCCAGTCCTCAACTGTATACTCTATGGCGGGCTTTCTTACGTTTACTCCGGCGCTGTTTACAAGGATATCAATATGTCCGAGCTTTTCGATGACCTTATTGACAAGGGTGTCAACGCCTTCTTTTGTGGAGATGTCTCCGGATATTCCGTAGCATACTCCGCCTGTCTTTTCCATTATTTCCTTAGCGGCCTTGTCGCAGTCTGCCTGGTTCCTGCTGGAAACAACGGCAACGGCTCCGGCGTCCACAAGGCCCTTTGTTATTCCTTCTCCAAGACCCTTGCTTCCTCCGATGACAAGGGCGTTTTTGCCTTTAAGTGAAAACAAATCCATTACACTCATGATCTTATCCTCCTTAAATTCGTGATTTTATATTTTATTATTACTATCGTTTGATTTTGTCCCGTTTATTATATCATGCCGAAAGAAATTTGTATATATTTTCTTGTATAATATATGCGTATTCCGTTATATATAACAAGATATGTTGTAAATGCAACGTACTCCATTTTATTTGTCATACATATCCGAAATAGGCAGACATTTGCCGTTCCTCTTACAGCTAATAAAAGTCCGAAAGTTTTTTCAGCCCACAAGCCTTATCCTCGCTCCGCCGCGATATTCCTCTATACGGCCTATCCTCTGGGCGCGGGGCACGCTTGGCTCCAGCTCCTCAAACAGGGCGTCGGCGTCCGCCGGGTCAACGGCCATCAGCAGTCCGCCGGACGTCTGGGGATCATAAAGCATATCCTGCACCGCGAGGCTCACATCTCCGCCGTCCACGCTGCTTTCGGCAAAACTGCGGTTTCTGTACATTCCCTCTGGCAGTATGCCCATTTCCGCGAGTCTCAGCGATTCCTCAACAAGAGCTATTCCCCTGACGTCAATTACGGCTCCCGTCCCCGAGCCCTGGGTCATTTCCAGCAGGTGTCCCATCAGCCCGAAGCCCGTCACGTCCGTGCAGGCATGTACCCTGTATTTGACCATGATGTCTCTTGCCGCCCTGTTAAGCGTCGTCATCACGCTGAGGACGTATTTCAGTCCCTCCTCCGAGGCCATTCCCGCCTTTGCCGCCGTCGTCATTATGCCGGAACCCAGCGGCTTGGTAAATATGAGCTCGTCGCCGGGCTTCGCACCGCTGTTGGTTATTATTTTATCGGGGTGGACAAATCCCGTAACTGCCATGCCGTATTTTGGCTCGTCGTCAAGTATGGAATGGCCGCCGGTGATGAGCGCGCCGGCCTCGTACACCTTTTCATAGCCGCCGCGAAGTATGGCATGCACCGTATCCCTGTCCATATCCGCCGGCACGGCCATGACATTCAGCGCCAGTTTCGGCTCGCCGCCCATGGCGTAAATATCAGACATGGCGTTGGCCGCCGCTATCTGGCCGAATGTATACGGATCATCGGCGATGGGCGGGAAAAAGTCAACGGTCTGGACGATGGCAAGCTCGCCGCTTATTTTGTATACCGAGGCGTCGTCGCTTTTGTCAAATCCCACAAGAAGGTTTGGGTCGGTCCTGACCTTTATATCCGCCAGAAGCCCCGCCAGCACGCCCGCTCCGACTTTCGCCCCGCAGCCCGCGCATTTCGCCAGCTTTGTGAGCTTTACGTTATCGTTGTTTTCCATTGTCCTTCTCTCCCTTCGACAGTCTGAGTACGGCCTCGAGCACGCCGCCGCCCACGGCAAGCGCCTTGTCCGACACGGTAAAGCAGTGCGCAAGCTCGCATCTTGGATCCACGTCACCGCTTTTCATTCCTTTGTATACCGGCGTGTTTTCCGGAAGTATTCCCCTCAGAACCCCGCCGATAAGACATTTAACCGGCTCGCCGTCCACATATCCAACGGTCTGTCCGGCCTCCACCACATCGCCTATGGAGCAGACGGGGGTGAAAATTCCGTCCTTCACGGCTCTTATTATCCTTTCCACCGTATAGCCGCCGATGTTTCCCGGCACTCCCGTATTTTCCGCCGCTCTTCCCTCCAATATGACCCTGCCGAGGTAATGTCCCCTCTGGGTCTCCACCACGGCATGGCAGTCCTCTCCGGCGGTAAATCCGGGCCCAACGCCTATGACAACGGGGGCGTCGGTGATTTTCGTCCCAAGATTTTTCTTGGCCAGTATGGCGTCCACAAGGGCGTCGGGTTTAAGCTCACCGACACATTCGGCCCTCTCGTCGGCCAGAACGGCTATTTCCCCGTCTTTTATTATATCAAGGGCATCTTTCGCGCTTTCCGCCCTTCTCGCTCTCACGTCCTCCACCACGGCGAACCCGTTGACGATGGCCTGAGAAAAGCACACCGTCCTGCGGATGGCCGTCGGCCTTTCAATGTCGGTCATAACTATGTCAAAGCCGGCGTGTCTCAGCCTTAAGGCTATGCCCGAGGCTATGTCCCCGGCTCCCTTTATTATCACAAACATTCAAGCTCACCCTTCCTTATTTCTCCGGCAAAAACCGGTATATGGCAAAGTCCGGCCAGCGTTTTGGCCATCTTCAGCTCCCCGGCGGTACGCGCCTGATTGACGACAAGCACGTCTCCAAAGCCCTCGGCGTTTATGACGTTTGCCGCCGCTTGGGGTGTTACCGCGTCCGCAATGCCTATCCCGGCCAGCTCCGCGAATCTCTCCGCCCTATGGCAGACCTCCCCGGCGGGGCGTCCCATACCGCTTATTCCCAGGACACAGATCGTTTTCATCGTATTTTTTGGGATCACCGGCTCATGGGGCAGATGCGCCTTAAGCGGCAGTCCCTTTGAGCCGTCGGCTTCGCAGAGCACATAGTCCGCCAGCTCCGTCAGCCCCTCAAACGGTATGTCCGGGGGCGTCAGCTTGCCGTTTTGTCCCATATTTCCGACGCATATTATATTTTCGGCCGAAAGGGCTTTTCTTATGTCGTTCTCCGACGGAGAGTCAAGCGTAGTTATATTCTCCGGAGGATATATTTTGGCTGATGTGGTTATTATGACCCGCCCGTGTTTTGAAAGCTCCCGGCCAAGACAGAGCATAAGCGTCGTTTTTCCTCCGCCGCCTATGATGGCCGTCAGCCCCATTTTTATTCCCAGACTGTCGGAAAGCATTGCCCCCAGCTCCTTTTTTCGTTATACTGTATAAAGAATAACACCTTTCGGGAGGGTTTACAATGGAAAACGGTCTGAAAGCGAAGATACGAGTGCACCTGTTTACAAAGGATAAATGTTTCGGCCCGGGGATATGTCAGCTTCTTGAGGCCGTGGAGGAGTTGGGTTCCCTGAGAAAGGCCGCCCAGAGCATGGATATGGCATATTCAAAAGCATGGAAAATAATAAAGCTGTGCGAGGAAAACCTTGGGTTCTCCCTGCTTGAGTCCACCACCGGCGGAAAAGGCGGCGGCGGAGCCGTGGTAACGCCCAAAGCGAAGGAAATGGTGACGGCCTACAGAAATTTCTGCCTCGAGCTGGAGGAGTTCGCCGAAGGCGCGCTGGAGAAAAATTTTAAGAGTCTGCGCTGACGCGCCTAAGTCGGAAACAGGTTCCCGACTTGATTGACGGTGTGGACACGAAAAGTTCCTTAAGAAACTTTCCGTGTCAGAGAGAGGTAAAATCCTATGCCGTGTTCGCCGGCGGAAATGAATTCCCCCGGCGGGGAGAGGGGGAATGGGCAGAGTTTAGTGGCCAGTGGTCAGCTGGCAGAATATCGTTGAAAACTGTCGAACGCCGCCTCTTTTTTCAGTAACTTTCTCCGCCAACTAAAAACGCCGGAGGAATTTACTTCCTCCGGCCAGACTGTCAAAAAACTAATCCATTGTGAGCGGAAGGGTTCGGGAAACGAAGCGTTTCCTGAGTTTATTCCGCAGGCGGAATTCATTTCCGCCGAGGATGACAAAGTTCAGGGCTTTCCGCAGAAATAGGGATTTATTGCCTTAATTTAAACTCGAAAAAGTCCCAAAGGACTTTTTCGACACGCTGGCCGGAGGAATTTACTTCCTCCGGCGTCAATCACTTAATTATTTGCCTCTTTCGGAGGCCAAAAGTTTCTGCAAGGAACTTTCGTCCTCCACACCGTCAGATAAGCGGAAAATCCATAAGATTTTTCGCTTAAGGCTCTCCATGTCTCTTTTTCATCGTCTTTTCCACCGCGTTTATTATGTTCTCATATCCCGTACAGCGGCAAAGATGTCCCGAAAGCTGCTTCCTCAGCTCGTCCCTTGTATACATCTTTCCGGATTCCAGTATTTCCACCGCCGACATGATAAATCCCGGGGTGCAGAAGCCGCACTGTACGGCTCCCTCGTCTATAAAAGCCTGCTGGATATCCGAAAGCTCGCCGTTGGGGCCGAGCAGGCTCTCCAGCGTCCTGATGTTCTTTCCGTCGGCCCATACAGCCAGATAGATGCAGGAGTTGAAGCATTCTCCGTCTATTATGACGTTGCATGCTCCGCATTCGCCGACTTCACAGCCCTTTTTGACCGATGTGAGACTGTAATCGTTTCTGAGCATATCCGTAAGGGACGCCCTTACGTCCACCATTGTCTCCGTATATTTTCCGTTGATCGTGCATCTGACAAGTTTTCTCTGCATCAAAGCTCACCTCCCGCCAGTTTTGCGGCCTCGGCCACGGCCCTTGCCGAAAGCTCCTCGATAAGCTGCAATCTCAGCTCTTTGGACGCCCTCCAGCTTGTTCTCGGATTTACGTCATTGAGCGTCTGTTTCGCGAAGGCGCGGATATTTTCCATATTTACGGCCTTGCCCCTCAAAAATTCCTCGGCGCTTTTCGCTCTCACGGGAACGGGAGCCGCCACTCCGTAGGCTATCCTCACATCGTCAAATGTCTTTTTATCCGCCGACAGCTTTACATTGGCCGAACAGCCGGTCGTGGCGATGTCCATGGCGTTTCTCATGGCGTATTTTATATAATGCCCGAAATAGCCTTCGTAACTTTCCTTCCTTATTATGATGGCCGTCAGCACCTCGTTGTGCTTAAGATCGACCTTGCCGGGGCCAAGGTAAAAATCCTTTATGGCCTCCGTCCTTACTCCGTCAGGGCCCGTGATCTCCATAACGGCGTCATAGGCGTGGAGGGTGGACGCCGAATCCGCCGACGTAACGCCGTTGCAGGTGTTGCCGCCGATGGTTCCGATATTCCTTATCTGGGGGCCGCCAACCTTATCCACGGCTTCTCCCAGCACGTTTATATATTTCTGTATTATCCCGTTTTTGGTTATATGTGAAAAGCTGGTCAGCGGGCCAATTCTTATGGTTCCGTCCTCCTCAAGGGTCACTCCCCTCAGGCAGTCCAGCCCGTATATGCTCACAAGCTCGCAGCCCGCCAGCTTGCCTTCTCTCATTTTTATAAGCACGTCGCTTCCGCCGGCGATTATTTTTGCCTCCGGATGCTCCGTCAGAAGCTCTATGGCCTCGGACACGGAGCCCGCTTCATACAGCGCTTTCATATCATACATAGCTCGCACCTCCCGTCAAATCAGTCCTTCTTCCTTAAACCGCGCGAAAAGATTATGCGGGTTAAGGGGCAGTTTGTTAAACGATACGCCCGTGGCGTTCAAAACGGCGTTCCTTATGGCCGGAGCCGCCGGGATGGCCGGGGGCTCGCCCAAAGCCTTTGTTCCGAAGGCGCTCGTGGGCTCATAGTTCTCAACAAATTCCGCCTCAAGGTCAGGATGATCCATGGTCGTTGACAGCTTGTAATCCAGAAGGTTATTGTTAAGGGGCTTGCCCGTCTTTTCGTCATAGATGAGCTGCTCGCTCAGGCCGTAGCCGATGGACATGCTCATTCCTCCATGTACCTGAGCCGCGGCAAGCTGAGGATTTATAAGCCTTCCGCAGTCATGCACGTTTACAACGTCAAGCACCGTTACCTTGCAGAGAGGTATGTCCACCTCCACCTCGGCAAAGGCGCAGCCGAAGGAATAGGCGTTGGTCTTTATCTGGTATGTGCTTTCGGCGGCAAGATGCTCGCTGTTTGTCAGGCTGTAGAGCACCTCCGTGGCAAGCTCGCCAAGGCTCATCATCACCCTGCCGTCCGTAGTCCTTACGATATTTCCGTCTATTATGTCAAGGGATGCTTTTTCCATCCTCGTAAGCTCGTGGGCGTGCTCAAGTATTTTGTCCTTGAGCAGAAGTCCGGTCTGCTTGATGGAAAATCCCGCGACATATGTCTGTCTGGAGGCGTAGGCTCCCGTACCGAAGGGCGTTACGTCCGTGTCCTGCACGGTCATGACATGCACGTCCTCAAATTTTATGCCCAATGTCTCGGCGGCCATCTGGGCGAAGGCCGTGTCGGCGCCCTGGCCGATCTCCGTCTCGCCAAGCTGGAGCTGTATGGAGCCGTCCTGGTTGAGCACCATTCGGCAGGCGCTTGTCTCAAGGGATATGGGCCATACGGCGGTATTATACCAGAATATGGACATACCGACTCCCCGCCTTATGGGGCCGGTCTGGTTTTTATATTTTTCCAGCTTCTCGTCCCAGTGTATGTATTCCATGCCCTTGTTGATGCACTGGTTAAGGCTGTCAAAGTAATTCTCGTTTTTGGAAAAATCGTCTTTAAAGCCGACCTCCATCATATTTTTGCGTCTGAGCTCAATGGAGTCAATGCCTAATTTTTTGGCTATGTCCTCCACATGGCTTTCAAGCGCGAATGTCATCTGCGGTATGCCGTAGGCTCTCATGGCTCCGGCGGCCGCCCTGTTGGTGTATATGGTGTAAGCGTCCGCCTCATAGGCGTCGCATTTATATATCTGGCTGAAGGCCGTTATCCCCTTGGCGGCTATGCTGTGTCCGTGGGAAGCGTAGGCTCCCTGATTGGAGAAGGACTCGCATTTTCTGGCCACGAAAGTTCCGTCCTTTCTGGCGTAGGTTATGAGATGCACCCTTATGGCGTGCCTTACCCTCGTGCAGGCGAAAGTCTCCTCCCTTGTCAGATCCAGCTTGACCGGCCGTCCTCCGACCTGGGTGGAAAGATAGGCGCAGAGGGGCTCGTAAAGGGCGTCCTGCTTGTTTCCAAAGCCGCCGCCGATGTACGGTTTTATGATCCTCACCTTTCCCCATGGAATGCCCAGCGCCTGTCCGACTATTCTGCGCACTATGTGCGGTATCTGGGTGGAGGACACGACGACGATCCTGCCGGCCTCCTCATAGGCGAAGCATATGAAATTCTCCATATGGCAGTGCTGAACCGTGGGCGTGTCGTACCAGCCCTCGAATTTTATAAGGCCGTCCTCCTTTATGGCTTCCTCATAATCGCCCTTTTTCATGGACGTGTGGGCGAGGATGTTGTTTTTATACTCATCATGTACGAGGGGAGCCCCGTCCTTCATGGCCTCAAGCTGGTCAAGGACGAAGGGGTATTCCTCATACTCGGCCTTTATGGCTCTGACCGCCCTGTTGGCGGCTATCTCGTCCTCCGCGATAACGGCGGCCACGTCGTCTCCGTAATATCTTACCCTGCTTGTCAGGAGCAGTCGGTCGGCCACGTCCTGGTGGGCCGGATCAGTACACCATGGATGTCCCGCGGTAGGAAATTTATACTGAGGAACGTCAAAGCATGTAACGATCTTTACGACTCCCGGTATTTTCTCCGCCTCCGACGTGTCTATGCTCTTTACGACGCCGTTGGCGATGGTCGATCTGAACACCTTGGCCACATAACAGTTTTTATCCGCCAGATCCTCGGTAAATTTCGCCCTGCCGGTAACTTTATCAAAGGCGTCTATACGCTTTTTGCTTACTCCAACCTCCATTTGTTTCACCTCTTTATCAGTTGTTTTATATTTCTTCCATACATATATCGCATTTACAGTTCTTTCCCCTGAGCTCTCCATAGACTTTTGAGCCGGTCACCGTCTCAAAGAAATTCCCGTCCCTGTTCCAGAGACAGTCCTCCCATACCGTATCTGTCGGGTTGTCCTTAAGGCTAAGCTCAAGACGCAGTCTTTTGAACCCGTCCCTTACCCGAAATTGTCTGACAATAATGAAGAAGCAGAAACCGCCGCACCTTTGGGTCTCCCATATAAGCTCGTCGGCTTCGCAGTCAAATTCATAATCCGAAAACTCCCGGAAGGCGGATACGGCCGTCTCCACGCCTGCATTCTCGGCCTGAAATCCCTTTTCCTTCAATATATTCTCAAAAACCGCGAGAGAATCTTCCGTATCGTATTTTTTCATTTCGGCCACCCCCTTAGGCATTGGTCCGTTATTGTTTAATGTGACAAATCAGGCGTATATCATTTTATGCTATTATAGCATTATTCCGAAAATAAATAAACAATTACCTTTTAAAGCAGACTGTCAAAAAACCAATCCATTGTGAGCGGAAGGGTTCGGGAGGGTAAGACCCTCCCGAGTTTATTCCGCAGGCGGAATTCATTTCAGCCGAGGAAAATCCCGTATTTCTGCGCCCTGACAAAGTTCAGGGCTTTCCGCAGAAATAGGGATTTATTGCCTTAATTTAAACTCGAAAAAGTCCCAAAGGCGTTATCCTTAATTAAGTATATCGCATAATTGCCTATTTTCTTGAATTAAATCACTCAAAATGATAACATAATTATATGAAGATAATCAAAAAATTTTTTGAAATTATTATTTTTAAGGAAGTGATATAATGTCCGTATTCAGCGTAAACGGAAAAACATATACAGTCACGGAAAACGTCTCGCTTATGCGTTTTCTGCGGGACGAGCTGCGTCTTACATCGGTCAAGGACGGCTGCTCCGAGGGAGCCTGCGGCACCTGTACGGTAATTATCGACGGAAAGGCTGTCAAAGCCTGCGTACAAAAAATATCGAATCTGGACGGAAAGTCGGTCATTACGGCCGAGGGTCTTTCCGAGAGGGAAAAACAGGTCTACAGCCATGCCTTCAGCGAGGCCGGAGCCGTTCAGTGCGGATTCTGCATACCCGGTATGGTCATGTGCGCCAAAGCTCTCATCGACAAAAACCCCTCTCCCTCGCCGGAGGACGTAAAGTATGCCATAAAGAACAATCTCTGCCGGTGTACCGGATATAAAAAGATAGAGGAGGCCATACTTCTGGCCGCGGAAATCATAAGGGAAAACAGAGAAATAACAAATCCCGTATCCACCGGCCTCCTGGGAGAAAGCATGAACCGTGTGGACGCCTCCACCAAGGCTTTGGGCGAGGCAAAATACGCCGATGATTTTTATATGGACGGCATGGTATACGGCTCGGCCTTAAGGAGTGAGTATCCGAGGGCGGAGATACTCTCCATAGACAAAAGCGAAGCCGAAAGCATGGACGGCGTTCTCTGCGTTATGACGGCGGAGGACATCCCCGGCACGCAGAAGGTCGGCCATCTTAAACGCGACTGGGACGTCATCGTTCCGGTCGGCAAAACGACGCATTATCTCGGGGACGCCGTGGCCCTTGTCGCCGCCGAGACCCCGGAAATACTGGAAAAAGCCAAAAAAGCGATAAAGGTTGAATATAAGCCCCTTGACGGAGTTTTTTCTCCGGCGGAGGCTATGAAGGACGGAGCTCCCCTTGTGCATGAGGACGGCAATCTGCTCTCCGAGGAACATCTTGTCCGCGGCGACGCCGAAAAGTTAATATCGGAAAGCCGGTATTCCGTCACCAACCATTACAGTCTGCCCTTCACAGAGCATGCCTTTATGGAGACGGAATGCGCCGTAGCCTTCCCCGAGGACGGCGGCATACACATAATAAGCGGGGATCAGGGCATATATCAGACCCAGAGGGAATGTTCCGACGCCCTCGGCCTTCCTCCCGAAAAGGTCAGGGTGTCGGCGGCCATGGTAGGCGGCGGCTTCGGCGGCAAGGAAGATATGAGCGTTCAGCACCACGCCGCTCTGCTTGCCCAAAAAACAGGCCGCCCGGTCAAAGTAAAGCTGACAAGACAGGAAAGCATACTCGTCCATCCAAAGCGACACGCCATGGAGATAGACCTTACAACGGCCTGCGACGAAAACGGACGTCTGACCGCCATGAAGGCCGTTATCATATCCGACACGGGAGCGTACGCCAGCCTCGGCGGCCCTGTGCTTCAAAGAGCCTGCACCCATGCCGCCGGCCCCTATAATTATCAGAACATAGACATAACGGGCAGAGCCTATTACACCAACAATCCCCCTGCCGGGGCTTTCAGGGGCTTTGGCGTGCCCCAGAGCTGCTTCGCCACGGAGTGCAATCTTAATCAACTCGCGGAAATGGCCGGCCTTACGCCCTTTGAGATAAGATATATAAACGCTGTGCGTCCGGGCGACACGCTTCCCAACGGACAGATCGCCGATGAAAATACGGCCATGGTCGAGACCTTGGAAGCGGTAAGGGAAATCTGCGAAAAGAATCCAAAGGCGGGTATCGCCTGCGCCATCAAAAACAGCGGCCTCGGCGTCGGAGTGCCTGACACCGGCAGATGCCGCATAACCGTAAAGGACGGAAAAGTTCATGTGACATCCAGCGCGGCCTGCATCGGTCAGGGAATGGGCACGGTGCAGATACAGATGCTTTGCCAGACAGCCGGTCTTACGCCTGATATGATAGTCTATGACACGCCGGACACAAAATACTCGCCTAACGCCGGAAATACCACAGCCTCAAGGCAGACACTCTTTACCGGCGAAGCGGCAGTGCGCGCGGCGTCTCTTTTAAGGGAAGCTCTCGATAAGGAAGGTTCTCTTTCAGCTCTGAACGGCAGGGAGTTTTACGGCGAATACACGGGAGTGACGGACAAAATGGGCTCTCCGAAGGAGCACCCCGTAAGCCACGTCGCCTACAGCTACGCCACCCAGGTCGTTGAGCTCAACGATGACGGAACTATAAAAAGAGTCGTGGCGGCCCATGACGTCGGAACGCCGGTCAATCCAAAGGCTTTGGAAGGGCAGATAGAAGGCGGAGTAGTTATGAGTCTTGGCTACGCCCTTACGGAGAGCTTCCCCCTTGAGCAGGGCAGACCCCTGGCCAAATTGGGTACCCTCGGCCTTTTCCGGGCGGACAAAACTCCGGATGTTGTTCCCGTCATAATTGACAGGCGTATGAACGGCCCGGCCTTTGGAGCTAAGGGCATTGGAGAGATCTCGTCCATACCGACGGCTCCCGCCGTACAGCTTGCCTACTATAACAGGGACGGAAAGTTTAGGACAAGCCTACCTCTGGAGGATACTCCCTACAGCAGGAAAAAGTAAGCGTTCGGGTTACTAATTGACGAAAAATAACCCGCGGAAGCGTGACGGGGCGCGGCGGCCAATAAAGGCCGCCGCACCCC
>CAJFHC010000050.1:0-424 GCA_904378045.1 Candidatus Metalachnospira gallinarum
GTACCGGAAAGATATCCGGACGCCGAAGGCGGCTTTGGCCAAAGGCCAAAGTACTGAACATACCCTCCCGCTCACAATGGATTAGTTTTTTGACAGTCTAAAAAATTGATCATTTTTGAATTAAGACATATCATTTTAAGAAGTCCGTTCTTCTAAAAATTAAAAACATTTTTGATTGTGGCGCAGGTTATGCCGTCCGCTTTTGTTTTAAAAAATCTATGCATATCCGTTTTTGATTGCGGCTATGGCTTTATTATATCTTGTGCAAGATTTATGCATCATGTATATTGCGCTGGATTTGCTATTAATATATACTATAACTATAGTCAGCGTGTCGAAAAAGTCCTTCGGGACTTTTTCGAGTTTAAATTAAGGCAATAAATCCCTATTTCTGCGGAAAGCCCTGAACTTTGTCAGGGCGCAG
>CAJFHC010000050.1:430-7693 GCA_904378045.1 Candidatus Metalachnospira gallinarum
TCGGCGGAAATGAATTCCGCCTGCGGATTAAACTCAGGAGTCCCTTCGACTCCCGAACCCTCCCGCTCACAATGGATTAGTTTTTTGACAGTCTGAAACTATAGTATGAAGGTGGTGTTTATATGGCCGGAAGTACAGAATATAAAAATAAATGGCTGTCCGAAAATAAGGAGCGCATAAACTTAGCCGTTCCAAAGGGATATAAAGATAGGGCTAAAGCAGCGGCAACAGCGGAAGGGAAGAGTTTAAACAGCTTTATAATAGAGGCAATAAATGAAAAGATAGAACGGGAGGCGGAATATAATGAGTGAAAAAGAGTATGCGATTCAGCTGCTGAATGAAATTCCTGAATTTAAAATAGAATGTGTTATTGCTTATATGCAAGGCATTATTGCCGGATATAAAGCGAATGAGCCGAATGAGGAAACATTAGAAGCTATAAAAGAACTTGAAAATGGTAAGGGCGAGCATTTCAGCGGGTCGACAGAAGACTTATTCAATACGATTCTGGAGGGCTGAGAATGTATGAACTGAATTATACCGGGAAGTTTAAAAAAGACTTAAAAGTATGCCAAAAAAGAAAATACAATTTAAAACTATTGCAGGATGTTATTGATACTCTGCGAATACCTGAGCCATTGGAAGAAAAGAATAAAGATCATAATTTAACAGGAAATTACTCAGGCTTTAGAGAATGCCACATTTTGCCGGATTGGTTATTGATATACCGTTATAATGGCGAATGTCTGGAACTTGCCCGAACAGGAACACATTCGGATTTGTTTAAATAATATTCTCGGAGGCAGCCTCTCCGCTTTTATCAGAATGTCATAGTTTAATAATTGCAATAGAAAAAACATAAATAACAGTTCTCATTTGCCGTCCATATGGGCGGTTTTTTGTTTAATAAGTTTTATCAACTGTTAAATCATTTTGGAGCGCCAAAAGAACGATAGCGTATTTTATAGACTTTCACAGTACAAAAATGTTGATTTTCAGACATTTTAAAGATTGGATAAATCACACTTTTTTAATCATTTTCTAATAGTATGTTAGTATACATTTATTGAAAAAATGTTTATTATAAAAAATATAGAAATACTGTATATAAAGCAGTAAGCCATATACGCTTGGCGTGCGGATTTTTATAAGTTATTGCTAAATAATTTACTTTTGAATAATAAACGGATATCATTATAAAGAAGGGGTAACTATGAACAAAAAGATACTGCTGATCGAGGATGAGGCCAAATTAGCGAGATTTGTCGAGCTTGAGCTTAAATACGAGGGATATGAGGTCACGGTTTGCCATGACGGCAGAGAGGGATTTGATGAGTTTCAGAAAAATCAATATAATCTTATATTGCTGGATCTTATGCTCCCGGGCCTTAACGGAATAGAAATATGCAGAAGGATAAGAAAATCGAGCGATATACCGATAATAATGCTCACCGCGAAGGATGAGGTCATCGACAAGGTGGCCGGCCTTGATTCCGGCGCCGACGATTATGTCACGAAGCCCTTTGCCATTGAGGAGCTTCTGGCAAGGATGAGAGTAGCCTTAAAAAGGGCGAGACCAGAAACAATGGTAAAGAATATTTTTTCCTGCGGGGATCTTGTTATAGACTCGGACAAGCATCTTGTGAAGGTCGGCGAAAACGTCATAGACCTTACCAAGAAGGAATACGATCTTCTGCTTTATCTTCTTAAAAGCAAAAATATCGTTCTTTCAAGGGAGCAGATACTTAATCAGGTTTGGGGCTATAATTATATAGGCGAGACAAACGTGGTGGACGTTTATATAAGATACCTCCGCTCAAAAATAGACGAGCCGTTTAACAAGAAATTTATCCATACTATCAGAGGGGTAGGATATTACATAAAAGATGATGAACAGGATTAAAAACGGATTTAACAACATTCCGATAGTAAAAAAGATAGTCATATTATACGGTGCTCTATTTACGTTCGCCATTGTGGCCATAAGCGTCATACTGCTTATCGCGGCAAGGGGAATAGGAGTGGGCGTAACGATCTCCGCTCTCCAAAACTGCTCCGAGTCCATAGAAAGCTATGTGATGTCCGGTAAAGGCCTGACGGAGGACGCCATCGACAGCATAATCGGAAGCAGCTACGCCGATTACATAATAGAGAACAAGACGGAGGGAAAGGTGTTTTTTAATATAAAAACGGCCTCCGACGAAAGAGAATACATTATGCCCGTGGACAGGAAAAGACTTCCCGAGAATATCGAAGACGAGTTTGACTTCAATATAAAGGAGGACAACAGGGAACTTTTCTGGGTTCCGGACAACAGCGACTATACCGTGTATACAAGAAACGGTCTTGACTTCCTTTGTGTCCAGAACGAATTTGTATATAACGGGGAAGTGTATTCGGTAAAACTGTTCAAGACTGTCCTTGACAATATGTTCTATATCAAATATATCGCCTCAAAGCTGCTCTATATTGATATAATGGGCGTTTTGTTCGCCATACTTATAAGCATATATATAAGCCGGGTTATGCTTAAGCCCGTAAGAAAGATAAGGGAGACGGCCGAGAGGATAAGCGTGGAGGATCTGACCCAGAGAATAGAGATCAGCGGCCCGGACGATGAGCTGAAGGAGCTTTCGATCACCTTCAACTCTATGATAGACAGGCTTGAAAGCTCATTCGAGCAACAGAGCCGGTTCGTGTCCGACGCCTCGCACGAGCTGAGGACGCCTATTTCGGTCATAAAGGGCTACGCCAACCTTATAAACCGATGGGGCAAGGACGATCCGGAAATATTGCAGGAGGCCGTAAACAACATACTTGAGGAAACGGATCATATGTCCGTAATGATAAAAAATCTTCTTTTCCTCGCGAGAAGCGACCAGCACAGGATGCATATACAAAAGCAGCCCATGTCGCTGAACGACGTTATAAACGATATTGCAGGAGACCTGAGGGTGACAGATGAAAAAATAAAAGTAATAACGGATATATGCGAGGAAGACATAATAATAAACGGGGACCCGGATCTTATTAAGCAGATGCTTTGGATATATACCGAAAACGCCATAAAATATACCGGAGACGAGAAGATTATAACCTACGGCCTTGTCAAAAAGGACGGTTACGCCCTCGTAAGCGTCAGGGACAACGGCTGCGGTATAAAGGAGGAAGAAATACCTCATATATTTGACAGGTTCTACCGGGTGGACAAGTCAAGAAACAAAAACATCCCCGGCACCGGTCTTGGGCTGTCCATAGCGAAATGGATAGTGGACGTCCATAACGGCACGGTAAATGTTGAAAGCGTTGTAGGACAAGGAACGGAGTTTATTACGAAATTTAAAATAGACTGAAACGATTGATTATTATTTTTATGGACGCGGCGGATTTTGGGCCGCGCCCTTTTTTACATATTAACGCTTTAAAGATAGAAAAAGACTGTCATATTTTATAGCAAAAAACATAATGAACTTTTATAGTAAAAAATTTTGCTAAAAATTTATTTATGAAAACAAACAAGGTATACAATATATAGAAGTTTTTTAAAGTTTGAAAAATATTGTTGATTTACTTATTTTTAATGTTTAAAATTAATACTTAAGTTACAAAAATAATTCTTCTTGTGAAAGGGGAGTGCGTTGAAGAATGCAGGAACAGAAAATAAAGGAATTTAAGAGGGTCCTTGTCGCCAACAGAGGGGAAATAGCGATAAGGGTATACAGAGCGCTCAATGAGCTTGGCATACAGTCCATAGGCATTTTCTCCAAAGAGGATAAATATTCCGCTTTCAGAACAAAGGCCGACGAGAGCTACAGACTCAATCCAAATAAAGGTCCTATTGACGCATATCTGGACATAAATGAGATCATAAAAATAGCAAAAGAAAGAAACGTAGACGCGATCCATCCCGGATACGGCTTCCTTTCGGAAAATCCCGAATTTGTAGAGGCCTGCGAGAAAAACGGAATCACGTTCATCGGACCCACGGTAGAGACAATGAACGCCATGGGAGATAAAATATCGTCAAAGCAGATCGCCATAAAATGCGGCGTTCCCATCATTCCCGGCGTTGACCACGCCCTTAAGTCACTTGAGGAAGTTACGCAGATCGCCGAGAAGATCGGTTATCCCGTAATGCTTAAGGCCTCAAACGGCGGCGGCGGAAGAGGAATGAGAATCGTCAACAGCCCGGCCGATATGCCTAAAGAGTTTGAGGAGGCCAAAAACGAGGCTAAAAAAGCGTTCGGCGACGATAAAATATTCATTGAGAAATATCTTAAGAGTCCCAAACATATCGAAGTGCAGATCATGGGAGACAAGTACGGAAACGTGATACATCTCTATGACCGTGACTGCTCCGTTCAGAGACGTCATCAGAAGGTTGTGGAGTACGCTCCCGCCGATTCAATAAGCCTTGAGACAAGGGAAAAAATATTCGCCGACGCCGTAAAGCTTTCCAAATTCGTGGGCTACAGCAACGCCGGAACGCTTGAGTTCCTTGTTGACGCGAATGAAAACTATTATTTCATCGAGATGAACCCCCGTATCCAGGTTGAGCATACGGTAACGGAAATGGTAACGGGCGTTGATATAGTCACGACTCAGATACTTGTTGCCGAGGGATACAACCTCTTCTCCGAAAAGATAGGCATAAAATCCCAGGAGGACGTTCATTGCAACGGACATGCAATCCAGCTCAGGGTCACAACGGAGGATCCGACAAACAACTTCCTTCCCGATACTGGAAAAATAACCGTATATCGTTCTCCCGCAGGAAACGGTATAAGGCTTGACGGAGGAAACGTATTCACCGGAGCGGAAGTAATGCCTTACTACGACAGCCTTCTTGTTAAGATAATCGCTTACGACCGCACGTTTGACGGAACGGTGAGAAAATGCGTCAGAGCCCTTAAGGAAACAAGAATAAGGGGAGTAAAAACAAACATACCTTTCCTTATAAATGTTGTCCAGAGCGACGTATTCCAGCAGAGGAAATGCACAACGACATTCATCGAGGAAACGCCCGAGCTTTTCAACATAGCTCAGTCAAAGGACAGGGCGTCCAAGATCGCCGAATTTATCGGAAATAAGATCGTTAACGAATCCAAGGGCGAAAAGCCCGATTTCGGCCCCATCGCTCCTCCCAAATACAATAAGGAGATGGAGATATACGGAGCCAGAGACGAGTTCCTTAAGCTTGGCGCCGAAGGATATACAAAGAAGATACTTAACGATAAGAAACTTTATATAACGGACACCACAATGCGTGACGCCCATCAGTCCCTTGTAGCGACTCGTTTCCGTACAAGGGATCTTGTTACGGCGGCTCCCGCGGCCAACGTCGTGCTGAGAAACGCTTTCTCGGCCGAGGTTTGGGGCGGAGCTACATTCGACGTGGCGTACAGGTTCCTTAAGGAATCGCCCTGGGTAAGGCTTGAGCAGCTCAGAAAAGCAATGCCGAACACTCTTTTACAGATGCTCTTAAGAGCGTCAAACGCCGTCGGATACAAGAACTATCCCGACAATGTGGTAAAGAAATTCGTTGAGGTTTCAGCGGAGAGAGGCGTTGACGTATTCCGTATATTCGACTCCCTCAACTGGATTGAAAATATGAAAATGCCCATCGAGGTCGCTCTCGGCACGGGCAGGATCGTAGAGGGAACAATATGTTACACAGGCGATATACTCAACCCCAACGAGACAAAATATACAATAGACTATTATCTCAAAAAGGCTAAGGAAATAGAAAGCCTCGGATGCCACATCTTCGCCATCAAGGATATGGCCGGACTTCTTAAGCCATACGCCGCTAAAAAGCTTTTCACGGAGCTTAAGAAAGAACTCAGCATACCGGTTCATCTCCATACGCACGACACGACCGGAAACGGAGTGGCAACGGTTCTTATGGCCGCTGAGGCAGGGGTAGATATAGTTGACCTTGCCATAGAGTCCATGTCATCCGTAACGAGCCAGCCTTCGCTCAACTCCGTAGTATACGCCCTCAGAGGAACGGAAAGGGATACAGGCCTTGAGCCCGACGAGCTTCAGGAGCTCACAAGATACTATGAGGACGTAAGGAAGGTTTACGCCGGATTCGAGAGCAAATTACAGACTCCCAATACGGAGATCTATAAATATGAGATACCCGGAGGCCAGTATTCAAACCTCAGATTCCAGGTCAAGGAAATGGGCTCCGCAGATGAGTTTGAGAAAATAAAAGAGCTTTACAAGCAGTCAAACGAGCTTTTCGGAAACATAGTAAAGGTTACTCCCTCATCAAAGGTAATCGGAGACTTCGCTATATTTATGCAGAAAAACGGTCTTACAAAGGACAACATCTTTGAAAAGGGAAAAGATTTATCCTATCCTGAGTCAGCCGTTGAGTATTTCAAGGGACTTATGGGAAGACCCGACGGAGGTTTCCCCGAGGAGCTTTCTAAAATAATCCTTAAGGATCAGAAACCCATCGAGGGAAGAGCCGGAGAGCTTCTTGAGCCCGCCGATTTCGACGAGATAGGCAGAGAGCTTATGGAGAAGTTCAACTTTGACAACGTAAACATAAGAAACATACTCAGCTATGCCCTCTATCCGAAGGTATACGACGATTACTGCACTCACCTTCAGCACTATAACGACGTGTCAAGACTTGACAGCCATGTATATTTCTACGGCCTTAAAAAGGGCGAGGAAACGGTGCTCAGAATCGGCGAGGGAAAAGCTATCACGATAAAATATATCGATATGACAGAGCCCAACGACGACGGCTACAGGACGCTGACATTCGAGATCAACGGAATAATGAGAGAGGTATCCATACTGGATAAGAGCCTTGAGGTAAAGAGCGACAGAAAGCTCAAAGCCGAGAAGAACAACCCCGCCCATCTTGGTTCGCCAATCCCCGGAACGGTAAGCAAGATATTCGTAAAAGAGGGCGACAGGATAGAAAAGAACACCGTTATTATGACGGTCGAGGCCATGAAGATGGAGACGTCCGTTCTCTCGAAGATTTCAGGCTTTGTGGATAAGATCTATGTCGTTGAGGGAAGCTCAGTCAACCAGGATGAACTCCTTGTTTCCTTCAAGGTCGACGATAACCAGAAGGACTGAGAAAAACAAAACTAATAACAGACATTTTTGAAAGCCCGCGAAAGCGGGCTTTTTAGGCTGTCAAAAAACTAATCCATTGTGAGCGGGAGGGTTCGGGAGGGCAAGACCCTCCTGAGTTTAATCCGCAGGCGGAATTCATTTCCGCCGAGGAAAATC
>CAJFHC010000051.1 GCA_904378045.1 Candidatus Metalachnospira gallinarum
CTGTCGGTCACTTCCGTGACCAATGGAGATTGCGAGATTCGAACTCGCGACCCCCTGCTTGCAAGGCAGGTGCTCTCCCAACTGAGCTAAACCCCCATAATAGTTGTCATATTCTTTTTGCGTCCTCTCAAGCCGCCTATGTATATTATCACATTATTAAGTCTATGTCAACTATTTTTTAGCATTATTATTTTTTATCGATATTATATTTTTCCAGCGTTCTCAGGCTATTATCCTAAGCACGACATAAAGCAGTATATTGTTCCTGTAAAGCCAGCCCGCTGCCGTGGATTCCTCTATCGCTGTCATCAGTCCGGCCGCCCAAGGTTCGAAGCAGAAAAAAGTAATTATTATTCCTATGACCCAAATAACGCACAATCCTTTGGCAAGCCCGACAATGAATCCTCCAAGCCTGCTGAAAAATCCAAGCACGGGTATATCGTTCGCCATATTAAACAGCTTCAATATGAGCCTTCCCGCCGCAAGTCCTATAAAATACAGAAGAACGACCACTGCCACGCTTACAAGCACATTCGTGAGAAATCCGGCTATATAGTCCTGTAGCGTTCCGGCGTCAAATATTTTATAAACCACCGAATTATTATTCGTTATAAGCGCGTCTTTTATAAAATCCGGAACGTCCATGCCTGAAATGATCTCGTTCTGGGCGCTCATCGTCATATCGGGAAGTATGTTCTCAAGATTAAGCCCGCCTTCTATTTTATCCGATATAAAAGAAAACAGCGCCGTTTTCCTTACGAATTTTATTACTCCCGAGCTCATCTTCCATGAAAGAAATATTCCCAAAAGCGTCGGCATAAATCTCAGCAGAGCCCCCGCAAGTCCTTTTCTTGCGTTCACAAGGGCGAAAACCGCTATTATTATAAGCACCGCCGCGTCAATATATGTAAATCGAGTCGCAAGATCCGTCATTTTGATCCTCCCTTACGATTTTACGGCATAATGAGCCTTATTCCGCTGAATCTTCTCCGGCCTGTCCATTCTGTCCGTCATCGGTCTGCTGCTGTCCGTCCGTATCGGCGGTATCAGGCTGAGCGTCCGAGTTTTCGCCGCCCGACGGAGCTTCATTCTCCGTTGTTTCAGTCTCTTCCGCGGAGCCCTCCGTTGTTTCCGTCTCCTCCGGTTCGGCAACCGTTTCCGGTTCAACCGTGTTTGCCTGGTTCATCATGGATATGAGACCGGGGTCGTACTCCATGGTATCAAATCCGGACATATCTTCCATTACGGCCCATGTCCTTGTGGCGTAAACGCATACCCTCACATTGTCCGTCGGATATATTCCGGTCACGTTTCCGGACGTATTGAGCTGCCATTCAAGTTTGCCGCCGTCATTTATTCCGTAGTAGGACGTTCCTGAACCCATTACCGCCCCTCCGTCCGAGGTCATAAAATAGTCTGCCTCCGTTCCGATGGAATATCCGGCGGATATATTTCCGTTTGAGGAAACGAACATTATCGTTCCCGGCTCTTCTCCTTCCCTGTCCGGCATTTCATCCCCGTAGGCAAGGGCTATTTTGTTTCCGCAAAGGCCGACTCCCGTTATCTCGTTGGTAACATCGACTGTATTTTCCTCCACTCCGGCGCGGGATACCCTTATTATATGTCTGTCCCCGATGGCCACAAGACCGCTGTCTGACATAAAATACAGCTTGAATATTATATTGTCGTCACTGGTAACGGCTGAGAACATACTGTCCGTATAATCCGCTCCCTCATCGGCGCTTATGTAAAACATTCCTACCATAGACTCTATGCCGACACCGGTCGTGTCCATATAGCTGATGGCAATAATGGCGCCGTCCGGAGATATATCGCAGCAGAGCGGGTAAACGCCTGAATCCGCCTCTACCCTCTGGAAAAGCATGTTTCCTGATGTATTATAAACCGATACCATGTCGGCGTCGCCGCCGGTTATAACGCCGATATATCCGTTTTCCGCCACCGATACCGCCGCTATAGTGTCCGAAGTCTGCACGTTGTATACCGGGCCGTCCTCGTTATATACTCTGACATTTCTGCCTTCGGACTCGTACAAAGCGGTATAATCGCCCCTGGAAACGGCGATTGGCGTGGTCAGCCCGTATGAATCCGTCCACGTCTTGTTTCCGGAACTTCCGTAATAGGTTATGCCGTCCTTTGTATACTGTAAAAATCCGCCGTCATATATACGGAAAGCCGTCTTGCTGTCCGCTCCGTAGGTTATGACTTTCCCCTTCTGCCCGATGCCGCTGTTTATAAAAAATATGGCTCCCGCGATTATCACCGCCGCAATGGCCACGGGAATAAGGAGCTTTTTTATAACGGATCCGTTATTTCTGCGTTCTGTTCTCTCTCTGCCCATATATTTCTTCTCCCAAAAATTCTTTAGTATAAATAATACTACATATTTAAGATATTTTAAAGTAAAGACAGTCGAATTTAGCTTTTTCTTAATTATTTTCTTTTCTGCGGCGCCCTTTTGTCAAATGTCCCGCCAGATAAACTATCGTTCCAACAAGCTGCAATATTCCCGCCAGCCCAAAGAGCGGATATATTTTGGACACGAAGGCGGAAAAACTTATTCCCGACAGCGGTACGGACGCGCCCAGCATAAAAACAGCCGCTGTTTTTCTTTCTATTCCAAATCTTTCCGCGGCAAAATCAGCCGCCGCCATCCCGTTGCACACGGCCGTTGTAAGAAGGGCAATAGCAAACACTGCCGTATAGCAATATTTAAACATACCTCCGCGGCTTTCCGCCACGGCCGCGAGCGGGAACTCGGCTGCGGAGGCTCCGTCAGCGGAAAGTATGCCTCCTCCGGCGGCGATCCCCATAACGGTCAGGGCGGCGCAGCACATAAGTCCGGTCAATATATCCTCCCTCGCCGAAGCCGGCCTTCCCTCTCCTATGACAAGCGCCGGAGCGGCTATGACATTGTAGGAAACATATATAACCGCCGATATGTATACGGAACCGCCCTTCGGCTCCAACGTCTCCGCCATGCTCCAATTTTCAGGAGCCATAAGCGTTACGCCAAGCACAAGCGCCGGCACAAGAAACAGGCTCATTTTTTCCACGGCGTCTATGCCGTTTAATATGACAACGGCGCACACAAGCACAAACACCGCCGCACCGGTTCTCTCCGGAATACCGAAAAGTTCCGAGGCCGCCGTGGCCGAAGCCGATATCATGGCAAAAAACATAACAAAAAAGAACAGCCCCGATACCCAAAGGGTAAAGGCGGCGGCTCTCCTTCCCATTATGCATAAAAGATATCCGCCGTAATCGGCCGTTCCCTCTCTCCTTACTATCAGGGACGTTCCGCAAACAGCAAGAAAAAACAGTACTCCCGCAAACAGCAGTCCCGAAACCCATACGCCGCCGTACTCAAGAAAATAATCCGTAATTTCCCTGCCGGAGGCAAAACCGGCTCCAACAGCCATCCCCGTAAAAACGCAGGCCTTTTTTATCGTCCTCAAAAGCAAGACCCCCACATACCGTCAAAAAAATATATGGGGGCCGGCCTTTATTTATTCAGCATTTCTTCATAAAGTTCTATATACTTCTTCGCGGAATCCCTCCACGAAAGTTTTGTTTCCATACAGTTTTTCACGAGTCTGTTCCATGAGTCTCTGTTTTCATATACATTAAGCGCCTCGTTTACAGCCCAAAGTATACCGCCGGAATCGTATGTCTCAAAGAGGAAGCCGTTTCCCTCGCCGGTCTCAGGGTTGAAATGTACTACCGTATCGGCAAGGCCTCCCGTTTTTCTTACGATGGGCACTGTTCCGTATCTAAGGCTGAACATCTGTCCAAGCCCGCAGGGCTCGAACCTTGACGGCATAAGGAACAAGTCTCCCGAAGCGTATATCCTCTGGGCGAGGACGTCGTCAAAAAGAATGCATGAACAGACTCTGCCTCTCCAGCGATCCTCGTAGTATCTGAACATATCCTCGTATTCCCTTTCGCCCGTTCCGAGTATGACAAACTGAATGTCCCTCTCCATAAGGCTCTCCATCGCCCCTGCCAGTATGTCCATTCCCTTCTGGTTTGCAAGCCTTGTTATCATGCAGAGCAGAGGAACGTCCCTTTCCTCAAGTCCGAGACTTTTCTGGAGCATTTTCTTGTTTTCTTTTTTCTTCTCTATCGAATCGGCGTCGAAATTAACGAATATCCTTTTGTCCGAAGCCGGATCGTTTTCCTCATAATCTATTCCGTTTATTATTCCCCTCAGCTTTCCTCCGACGGAACGCATTATGCCGTCAAAGCCATAGCCGTATTCCGGCGTCTGTATCTCGTTCGCGTAGGTCTCGCTGACGGTGCTTACCACGTCGGAAAATTCTATTCCGGCCTTCATATAGCTCATCCTGCCGTAGAACTCCACCGTGCCGTTATCGTAAAGATATCCGGGAACCTCAAACATTTCCAGCGACGACGGGTCAAAATTGCCCTGGTACTGGAGGTTATGGATAGTATAGAGGGTCTTTATGTTTTTAAGATAGGCTATCTTTTTATAAGTTTCCCTGAGTATCATAGGCACAGGGCCGGTCTGCCAGTCGTTGCAGTGTATAACGTCCGGAATAAAATCCACAAAGGGCAGCATATCCACAACGGCCTTTGAGAAGAATGCGAACCTCTCATTGTCGTCGTCATAGCCGTAAAGGCCGTCCCTGCCGAAATAATAATCGTTTTCTATGAAATACACGGGCACGCCCTCATTTTTGAAAAGGACTCCCGCCTTTTGTTTTCTCCATCCCAGTTTTACGTCAAAACTGCCGAGATACTCTATATTAATATAATGTTCGTTCTTTATTTTCCTGTATTTAGGAATTACAACTCTTACGTCAGCCCCAAGCTCCTTGAGCGCCTTGGGCAGAGAACCGGCCACATCTCCGAGTCCGCCGCTTTTGATAAACGGGGAGGCCTCTGACGATACTATCAATATTTTCAATTTTTCCGCCTGCTTCATGCCTGCAGCCTCCTTTTTCATACAGCTTTACACAGCTTCTATCTATATAATACACTCAAAACAAATCTATGGCAACAAATTTTACCGCATCCCGTCATTTACGCCCGCAAAGCCGTGTATACATCGGCGCCGGGCTGTGGTATACTTATTACCGAGGTGATTTTTTATGTCAGAAAACAAAATTCCTTTAAGGCAGGACGCCGACAAAAAATATATGTGGCGCACCGAGGATCTTTTCCCCACGGACGGCGCCTGGGAAGAAAAATATAAAGCCCTTGAGAGCAAAGCCGCTCTTATGGAGGGCTATAAAGACAGCATGACTAAGGGCGGACGCGAGCTTTTCGAGGCTCTGGAATTTTTCCACTCCATTTCCGAGGAGCTGGACAGGATATATGTCTACGCCTATATGAAATTCCATGTGGACAGCACCGATCCAAAATATCAGACTCTTTCCGGAAAAGCCGACTCCCTTGCCGTTAAGATAATGTCTCTTTCGTCTTTCATCGTTCCGAAGATCTCCGAGCTTTCGGAAGAAGACGTTAACAGGTTTTACTCGGATTTTCCAAAGCTCAGGCTGTATGAGCATTTCATAGAAAACATACTTCGCCAGAAGACCCACACCCTTTCCGAGGCCGAGGAAAGGCTGCTTGCCTCGGCGGATGACATCGCTTCATCGGCTCAGACCATATTCACAATGATAAACGAGGCCGATATGGCGTTCCCTGACGTGGAAGACTCCAACGGCCGCAGGCTCGCCCTTTCCCACGGACGGTATGTACCATATCTGGAAAGCGGCGACAGGGTTCTGAGGAAGTCGGCCTTTGACACTCTTTACGAGACATATCTCAAACAGAAAAACACCATAGCCGCAACCTATAACGCGTCTGTAAAGAAAGACATATTTTTCGCTGACGCGAGGAAATACAATTCTGCCCTTGATATGGCTCTGGATGACGACAATATACCGGCTTCCGTATATGACAATCTTATCGAGGCCGTCCATGAGGCTTTGCCCCTTCTGCACAGATATGTTGCCTTAAGAAAACGTCTGCTCGGGGTAGACGAGCTGCATATGTACGACCTTTACGCTCCTCTTGTCAAAGACATAGACTGGAAGGTTCCCTATGAGGAGGCCAAGGTCACGGTCAAAAAAGCCCTTGCCGTTATGGGAGAAGAATACACAAACGCCCTTCAGGAAGGATTTGACGGCGGCTGGATAGACGTATACGAAAACAAGGGCAAGCGCAGCGGAGCGTATTCCTGGGGAGCCTTCGGCGGACACCCTTACGTTCTTCTGAACCACAACGACACGGTAAACAGTATGTTCACCGTTGCCCATGAGATGGGGCACGCCCTCCATAGTTATTTTACATGGAAAACACAGCCTTTCGTCTATTCCGGACACAAGATATTCGTGGCCGAGGTGGCTTCTACCTGCAACGAGGCTCTGCTTATGGAATATCTGCTGAAAACCGAAGCCGATCCCGAAAGGCAGAAATACCTTGTCAACTATTTTATGGAGCAGTTCCGCGGCACCCTTTTCCGCCAGACCATGTTCGCCGAGTTCGAGAAAAAGGCGCATGAAATGTCCGCATCGGGAACTCCCCTCAACTGCGAGAATCTCTCAAAGGTTTACCATGACCTTAACAGACTGTACTTCGGCGAGGAAATAACCGTGGACGAATACATCGACATAGAATGGGCAAGGATACCCCATTTCTACAACGCCTACTATGTTTACCAGTATGCCACGGGCTACAGCGCGGCCATAGCCCTCTCAAGGAAGATACTCTCCGAGGGTAAGCCCGCCGTGGACAGATATTTGGATTTCCTCAGCAAAGGATCTTCGGAATATTCCATCGATCTGCTTAAGGGCGCCGGAGTGGATATGAGCTCCAAAAAGCCCGTTGAGGAAGCCATGGAAGTATTCAAAGGTCTGCTTGACAGGATGGAAGCGCTCACAAAATAATGATCAGTCTATATAAAAACGCTCCTTGGGTTCCCTCGGAGCGTTCTATCGTGTCGAAAAAGTCCTTTGGGACTTTTTCGAGTTTAAATTAAGGCAATAAATCCCTATTTCTGCGGAAAGCCCTGAACTTTGTCAGGGCGCAGAAATACGGAAATGAATTCCGCCTGCGGAATAAACTCAGGAGGGTCTTGCCCTCCCGAACCCTTCCGCTCACAATGGATTAGTTTTTTAACAGTCTGGAACGCTCCTTGGTTTCCCTCGGAGCGTTCTTGTTTTGAAAATAATTTTAAGCGGTTTAATATATCTGCGTATGTCTTGTTTTCAGCTTAAAGTCAAATCGACTTTTTGAATTGCATTATGGAAGTATTATCTCGGTGCCATAATAGATCACATCGGGGTCTGCAATATTATTTATGGCGATTATTTCCTCAAGCCTGCTGTCGTCACCGTAAAAAAGCCTGCATATTCCTGCCAGAGTGTCTCCCTCCTTTATTGTATAAGTCCTTTTTTCATACTCTCCCTTCTCCTCATCGCTATTTTCAGCAGCCATTACCGTGATAACAGGGCTGTAATTGGACATATCCTCGGCGAGAGCTTCCGTTTCCTCCCTCTGCCTTTCCACGTTTTCCTTGACCGAAACGACCTCGGTCTCAAGTCTGTTTATTCTCGTCACGCTCCTGACTATGCTCATGCTCATAATTACGCACATCATGCAAAGGGCCGCGCTGACAAGGGTGAACGCCGCGTATTTGTGTTTCACCCTTCTTACCCTTTCCACCTGCTTGCTCATCAGCACGGAGCGTATCCTTCCGGCGGCGTCTATCCTTTCGCCCGCTTCCTCTTCCTCTTCCTCGTCCACGGCGTTTTTCGGATGGACAAGACTGTTTTGAAGCATGTATTCCTGCATCTGAGTATTTTTATCGTAATATACGAAATATCCCTTTACTGGTCTGAGCGCCGTTTTATTTTCATTGAGCACATAGAATCTGTCCTGCCTGTCCGCCGGATCCACGACAAAAAACACCTGGTTTTTTCCTCCGAAAACCTTTTTGTGATAGGCCTCGTCCCTGGAAGTGACAAAGGCTCCGAAGGACGGCCTTGAATGCATCCATCCCACGACCTCCAGCCCAGCGAAGTATTTTTCGATTTCCTCGCTTATGTATTTCCAGCTTTGACCCGTTATCGTCTCCATTCCTTTGAGTTTTTCCGTGAATCTCGCCTGGACGACGCCGCTTATGAACACCGTTTCCTTTCCGTCCAGCACAAACTGCTTTCCCATCAGCACCGCCAGCTTTTCTCCCGTAGCTCCGCTTCTGGCGTATTGGTATAAATATGTATGAACGTAATCTTCCATATATATCCTCAACCCATCGTCGGCAGCTCCCATCTGCCTGACGTTGGTCGGAAAGACTGTGCCGTTGTTTTCCAAATCAGTCTGCATATTTTTTCCTCCCTTTGCATACACTGTTACGTTGATTAGAATATACCATTAAAGGAGGGAATTTTTTGTCATTTGCTGGCGTCGGCGTTATTTATTATTCGCAAATTTCGTCAAGGGCGGACTTACAGACGATCATTTATAAAAAAACGGCCGCCCATGTCATAGAACATGGACGGCTCAGACTGTCAAAAAACTAATCCATTGTGAGCGGGAGGGTTCGGGAGGGTAAGACCCTCCCGAGTTTAATCCGCAGGCGGAATTCATTTCCGCCGAGGAAAATCCCGTATTTCTGCGCCCTGACAAAGTTCAGGCCTTAATTTAAACTCGAAAAAGTCCCGAAGGACTTTTTCGACACGCTGGGCCGCCCATGTCATAGAACATGGACGGCTGTTTGTTAAGCGCTTTTATTTATCTTATTATATACTTTTCGCTCTTTTCGGGCTTTGAGTCAAGCTCCGCTTTCTTTTCCTCATATCCCGGTCTGCCGAACATGGCGTATGTGGCGTTTTTGCCCTCCTCCACTCCGGGCTGGTCAAAGGCGTCGATGTTGAGCAGCTCTCCGGCAAATCCCGTAGCTACCTCAAGCATATAAAGCAGCTCGCCGACGGTGAACTCGTTTACTTCCGGCAGGGTTATCGTCATATTTGCTTTGCCCGCCTTCTGAAGGGCGTATTCCGTAGCCATCTGCTCCGTCGCGATCAGCTTGTTCTGCGTAACTCCGCCGAGGAAGCCAAGGCTGGGGATATCTCCGTAAATTTTCGGGATTGTCATTGTTCTTCTGAATTTATCCACGCCAAGAAGTATTATCATCTTATCGAAGGGGCCCTCCGTATAGAGCTGCACCTGGGAATGCTGATCCGTAACTCCGAGGGATTTGACAGGCGTCTGTCCTGAATTTACCACGTTTCCGGAATTATCGACCTTCTTTCCGAGGGATTCAGCCCAAAGCTGCGCGAACCAGTCGGAAACATATTTAAGGCTGTCGGCGTAGGGCATCATTACCGATATGTTTTTGCCCTGCTCCATGGCGATATAGCTCAAAAGCGCGAACATATAGGCCGGATTCTTATAAAAATCCTCTTCCTTTGAAAGCTCGTCCATATACGCGGCTCCCTGAAGCATAAGCTCGATATCTATTCCGCACATTGCCGCGGGAAGCAGGCCTACGGGCGTAAGTTCCGAAAATCTTCCGCCGACTCCCGAAGGGATTATAAACGTCTTATATCCTTCCTCGGCGGCGATCTTTATAAGGTTTCCCTTTTCCTTATCCGTTGTGCAAACTATGTGCTCGGCTGCCTTCTCCTTACCCAGTTTTTCCTCAAGCATTTCCTTGATTATCATAAACTGGCTCATGGTCTCGGACGTGCTGCCGCTCTTTGATACGCAGTTGAACAGGCAATCTTCCGGATTGATGACCTCAAAAAGACAGGAAAGCCTTTCCGGATCCACATTATCCGCCACATAGAGTTTTGGATATCCGTTTCTCTTTTCCCTCGGAAGCTCGTTATAAAACGGATGGTTGATGGCCTGCTGCACACAGATGGGGCCAAGCGCCGATCCTCCGATTCCGAGAACGACAAAAGCCTCCACCTTATCTTTCATCTGCTCGGCGTAATCTTTTATTTCCTTAACGATCTCTTCCTGATTATAGGGCAGGTTTCTCCAGTCCATTTTTCCGTTTACTCGTTTTTCCTCCATGGCTTTGTGCGCCTTGGCCGCTTTTCCGCTGAGAGCCGAAAGCTCAGCGTCGGATATGCCGTACTCTCCGACATATTTTTTCATCATGTTGTTGTAATCTATCCTGAGTCTCATTTCATCGGCCTTTTCTCTCGTATATGTCATTTCCGTTCCTCCCTTAAAAAACAAAACCGCTGACGCCGTCTGTGCTTACGGCTTTCATACATTTTTCTATATTATACCACATAACAGGAAAAACCCAATACTTAAATATGCTCAAATACGCCGAATATATGTCAAAAAAGCGGACGTATCGGCGTTATTACCAATAATAAACGTCAACGTCCGCTGTATTTCTCTGTTTTCTATTTTTTCTCTGTATTTTAATCGTATATTTATAAGTTTTACATAAATTTTATACAAATTTTATCCTATGGCGGCTTCCGGATCCACGGCTCTTCCGTCAAGCGTGACTTTGAACTCCACATGGGTTCCCAGCCCCGCGGAATAGATTGACGGCTCCGCTACCTTTCCGATCGTCTCGCCCTTTTCTACAGTCTCTCCCACCGACGCGGTAATGTCGGTAAGCTGGCTGTATGTAGTAGCCCAGCCGTTTTCATGCTCGATAACAACATAGTTTCCTCTGTTTTCGTCCTCAACTATCTCCGATACGGTTCCCGCGGCGGCCGCCGTCACATCTTCCCCTGCTTCGGCCGCGATGCAAACATCGTCCGTTGTCCTGTACTGGTCAAGGGTCACATCATAAAGCGGGGTGAGCGGACTGTAAGCAAGGAGTATATCTCCGTCCACTGGCCAGTCTAATGCGATTTCCAAACCGTCCTCTCCGTCAAGCAGAGCAAGATTATCTTCTGACTGAATCTCGCTATTTTCGCCGCTGTCCCCCACGGTCAGGTCTTCCTCGGCTTTTGCCGAATATTCCGTATTTCCGACCTCGGCGCCGGGGGCGTTTTTCTCCGTCAGAACGGGCTCGCTGACAGACGGCGTCTCCGGCTCGTTTAAGGCTGTGTTTTCCTCAACAGCCTTATCCTCTGAACCGTTAAGCGCCGCCACTCCCGCGCATATTCCCACGGCGATCATAAATACGAAAACAGCCGCGTACTGTCCCCTGCTGTTTATAAATTCACTGAATTTGTTTCTTTTCATCATCGCACCTCCATAAAAATGAAATCCTTTGATTTCTATGGAGATATTATTGACCGGTAAAAATAAAATTATACAAAAGCGGAGATATTCCCTCGCTGTTTTAAAGCGTCCGAACATCTCCGCCAAGGGTGATCATCTGATCGCGATCAGCTTATTTGATTATATCCGCCACAACCTCATCGGGTATGACGAATTCGGGCACGCCCTGGGCTCCGGCGGCTACCTCGTATTTAGCGAAGCATATAACTATGTTTCCGTCGGAATTTATATAGAAATTCTGGTCATCGGCAATTTTGTCAAAGCCCTCGACATATTCGTCGTCCTCTACCCAGAACATTCCGCCCTCTTCGGCGTTTCTTCTTGCCATTTCCTTCTTTATGTAATCGCTTATCGGAGTAACATAGTCGGCACCATCCTTGAACAGTCCCTCAAGTGTATATATCTCCCCGGTGTGCTTGTTGATCGTGTAGTAATTATGCACTGAGTTTGATGATCCTGACGCAAAAAACGTATAGGTGTCAATGGCAAGTATATCATCAGTATTTGTTTTTATATCATAGTTATATTCTATGCCCATATGTACAGTCTCATCGCCGAATTCCTCTTTGAGCTCCTTTACATCCTGCTCAAAAGCCGCGATCACGCTCTGTGCCTGATCCTTAAATACCTCGTTGAGCTTTTCCTGGGTTTCTTCATCTATTAGTCCTTCTATCTGTGGAGTATTTACCTTTATTTCATATCCCCCATCCTTATTTTCGTATTTCCCAAGGGTAACGACCTTTACGATGCTTCCCATTACCGGAACATCACTCATGGCGTAGGCGAATGAAGGGCTGGCGTTTGCCGCCACTCCCACGGCGAATATAAATGCCGCCGCCGTGCCTATTCCCGCTTTAAATCCTCTTTTGCTCTTTGATTTTCTTATTTCCTTTTCCGCTTTCATAATCAATTCCTCCGATGCCTGTATATTTTCGTATTGTTTCCTTAATTTTTCGATTTTATCACTCATAATGATCCACCATATCCTCCTTCAATAATCTGAGCGCCTTATACAGCCTTGTTTTGGCCGTATTTTCGTTGATGCCCAGCACCTCGGCCATATCTTTGATCTTCATATCCTCAAAAAATCTGAGGACGATCACCTCCATATATTCCTTCGGGAGCTTTTCGATCATTTCGTTTAAATTTGATATATCATAAGTATCTTCGTATTCGTCACTGTCATCCATCGTTTCAAACGGGATCACTCTCTGTTTCTTTTTGAGATGAGTGACAGCCGTGTTAGACACTATTTTAAAAAACCAAGGTTTTATCCTTTCCGGATCTTTAAGGCTTCCGGCAGACCTGATGGCTTTGATAATGCTTTCCGACACCACATCCTCCGCGTCATGCTGGTTCTTCATATATGTAAACGCAAATCTGTAGGCGCTGTTAATATTTTCTTTAATAAAGTTTTCTACGAGCTTTCTTCCGCTCATAATAGTATCACCCTCTCAAAACACCGCGGTATTTTTTGTTTTACACCCATAAGACATTCACAGACGCGAAAAAGTTTTGGTTTTAAAAAAAATTCCTAATTTCAATTTGTATTACCAAGATGAAATTATACTTGGTATTCATACTCCCTGCGGGATGGCGGGAACATAAAAAAATCGGGTCAAAAAATATACAGGCAAAGATATTTTCTATCGAGCAAAAAATAACGCCGATCATGAATTACATGGTCGGCGTTTTAACACCAAAGGATTATTATTTTTTAGCTGCTCTTTCAGCCTTTTCCTCCTGAGTTACAGCCCAGAGCTTGTCAGCGACGGGTTTCCATTCCTTAGCATATTCCACGCACTTGCCGCAGAGATGCTCGCTTGTCTCGGGAGACTGAAGGTCTGTAGACACGGCGCCTGTCTCATGAACAAGTTTCTGGAGGATCTCAGGGTTTTCCAGCATAGGGCAGGGGCGAAGATGGTTGCTGTTGAACGGCTGTCCCTTTCTGTAGGCTTTGAAAAGCGGCTGCTGGAGACATTCAAGTAGCGTCTTGTCATGGATGTTGGCTCCGGAATAGTGGATGAATACGCAGGGCTCAACATCGCCGATGGGATTGATATGGCAGTAGCATCTTCCTCCGGCAACACATCCGGTAACAAACTCTCCGTCGTTCTGGAAGTCAATGGCAAATATTTCTTTTCCGCCTTCCCATCCTCTGATTTCTCTTACTCTATGATACATATATTCACGCTGTTCCGGCGTAAGAAGAAGCTCTGTTGAAGCATCGTTTCCAACAGGCATATAATGGAAATACCAAGTATATCTTACGCCCTTTGAAATAAGCATATCAAGGAACTCATCCGAAGTTACTGTTTTATAGTTTTTGCTTGTATAGCATATTGATGTTCCAAAAAGAAGCTTGTGCTCTTTAAGGAGATCCATAGCATGCATTACTTTATCGAAATGACCTTCGCCGCGGCGTCCGTCATTTTCAGTCTCAAATCCCTCTACGCTGATAGAAGGAACAAAATTTCCTACCCTAAGCATTTCTTTGCAGAATTCTTCATCAATAAGAGTACCATTTGTAAAGCAATGGAAATGGCAGTCCTGATGTTTTTCGCAAAGTTTGATAATGTCCTTTTTGCGAACAAGGGGTTCACCGCCCGTCATAAGGTAAGCATGTATACCAAGCTTCTTGCCCTGTGTGATAATGCTGTCCAAATCTTCATATGTAAGATTGTATTTATTTCCATATTCAGCGGCCCAACAACCTATACAATGCATATTGCAGGCACTTGTGGGATCCATTAAAATTACCCAGGGAATATTGCAGTCATATTTCTTACTCATTTCCTGAGTTGTTCTATATCCACGGAATCCAGCCTCATACCCAAGAGTAAGAAACGCCTGTTTAAGAACGAATGGGTCAACCTCATTGATAAGTCTCTCTCCAAATTTTACCCATTTTCCGTCTTCTTTTGAAAAGGCTGTTCTAAGTTTTTCATAAGCTGCGGGAGCCCATGCGTTTCCAAGGATTTTCTCTCCCATATTTATAAGTTGTAGCATATTTTTCTGAGGATCCTTGCCAACGTGTTTGATCATAGAGTCAATAACTACTTCAAACGCTTTTCTTTCGGCTGCATGTGCTAATTTATTTTCCATCATAGTTTCCTCCGTTTCGATTTGGTCGAACCAAATTTCTTTGTTACTATAATAATACGTTATAAAGGGTTAAACAATTTACAAATCATCAAAAATGTATAAAAAAAGGACAGATAATAAAAACTGTCCCTATATAAAACGGTTTTTAAAACTATGTATTTGGAAAATATTTAGCGAATAATGGAAGTTTGATTTTATTTGCACCATGCGGAACATATTATTAATGTTAAGATTCTTTGTTGTCCGGATAAGAAGCTATTCAAAAGATCAAATTATGAAAAACAAAAAATAATCGGAAAATAAAAAAATGGGAGTTATAGGGCTCGAACCTATGACCCTCTGCTTGTAAGGCAGATGCTCTCCCAGCTGAGCTAAACTCCCAAATGGCGACTCAGAAGGG
>CAJFHC010000052.1 GCA_904378045.1 Candidatus Metalachnospira gallinarum
CTGCGCCCTGACAAAGTTCAGGGCTTTTCGCAGAAATAGGGATTTATTGCCTTAATTTAAACTCGAAAAAGTCCCGAAGGACTTTTTCGACACGCTGATTTTTGTGTGTTTGTTACGAATTTCAATGTCTTAGGGCTGTTTGGTAAACTAAAAAACTGACTCCGCTTGGAAAACGAAGTCAGTTTTTTGACAATCTGAAGATTTATTATTCAGCCAGCATCATTCTGTCGTTTACGAGTTCCTCGCCGCTGGCCTCGGAGAATTTCCTGAGCAGGTCGTCCACGGTGAGGTTTTTCTTTTCCTCGCCGGAAACATCGTAAATGATCTTTCCGTTGTTCATCATTATAAGCCTGTTGCCTATGGCGATGGCGTCCTTCATATTATGGGTTACCATAAGCGTAGTCAGGTTATTCTCGGATACAAGCTCCTCGGTTATGGCGAGGACTTTGGCCGCTGTTTTAGGATCAAGGGCGGCCGTATGCTCGTCAAGCAGAAGAAGTTTGGGTTTCTTGAGCGTGGCCATAAGCAGGGTGAGCGCCTGGCGCTGTCCTCCGGAGAGAAGGCCGACCTTTATGGACATCCTGTCCTCAAGCCCGAGGCCAAGCCTCGCAAGGGCGTCCCTGTAGATTTCCTTCTCCGACGCTTTTATTCCCCAGCCGAGACCGCGCTTTTCTCCCCTTCTCAGGGCGAGGGCAAGATTCTCCTGAATCTCCATTCCGGCGGCTGTTCCCATCATGGGATCCTGGAACACTCGGCCGATGTATTTCGCTCTTTTAAATTCCGGCTCACGGGAAATATTTATTCCGTCTATTTCTATTTTTCCGGAGTCTATGGGATATACTCCCGCGATCATATTGAGGGTCGTGCTTTTTCCGGCTCCGTTTCCGCCGATGACGGTCACGAAATCGCCTTCGTCAAGATGGAGATTGATGCCGTTCAAAGCCTTCTTCTCGTTTATGGTACCTTTGTTGAAGGTTTTTTTCACATTTTTTATGTCAAGCATTTTTGTCATCTCCTTCCCTGTACGCCTTTTTGTCCGCCAGCTTCTGCGATACCGTAGGAATCGAGAGAGCGAGGGCAACGATGATGGCGGAGATAAGTTTCATATCGTTGGCGTTGAGTCCGAGATAGAGGACGAATGCCCTGATTATAAAGTATATAACGGCTCCGACCGCCGCCGAAGCCAGCTTAAGTCCGAAGTTGACACAGCGCTTCATAAGCACCTCGCCGATAATGATGGCGGCAAGGGCGATGACAATGGCGCCCTGTCCCATACCGATGTCCGCGTATTTCTGCATCTGGGCGACAAAGGCTCCGGACATGGCCACAAGACCGTTGGAAAGCATAAGGGCAAGGAGCTTTGTGCTGTTCGTGTTTACGCCCAGCGCCCTTATCATGGCCTCGTTGTTTCCGGTCGCCCTGAGGGCGCTTCCGATCTCCGTTCCGAAGAACCAGTACATAATAAGTATGAGTATGACAACGATCACAACGCCCACAACGAGAGAAGCCTGGGACTGGGTAAGCCCAAGACGCTGTATGAGGGGCGAAGCGGTTTCAACGGTCGCCTGTCCCGAGCGTCCGACGAATTTGCTTATGATGGTCTCGTCGTTAAGCAGGGGGACGTTGCTTTTTCCGCCCTGTATTCTAAGATTGATGGACCAGAGAGATATCTGCGTAAGTATTCCGGCCAGTATGGCGGGAATGTTGAACACCGTGTGAAGAAGGCCGGTTACGAGTCCGGCAAGAAGTCCGGCGCCCACGGCAAGGATGGTGGCGATAACGGGATTGACTCCGGCCAGTATCAAAACGGCACAGGTGCATCCGCCCAGGGCGAAGCTGCCGTCGACGGTCAGATCCGCGATGTCCAGAAGTTTATATGTTATGTATACGCCCAGCGCCATTATGCCCCAGAGTATTCCCTGTCCGGCGGCTCCAAGCATGGAAGTGAGTAAAGTCAGCATTTGTTTATCAGCCCGCTTTCTGAAATCTTTTATTTCTTTTGATCAAGTAAGATCGTCTGTATCGCAGTCCGCCGCGCGCAGGAATACGCAATAGCCTGTGTACGCCTGCCTGCGGCAGTCTGAGCGTGTCGGAATTTAGTATAACGGATATTCCGTGTCTTTATGTCCGCGCTGTTTAACGCAAAATGCTGAGCCGTTTTGGATACGGCTCAGCGAAAAAATCATGATCGGTTACTGCTGAAGTGAAGATACGTCGATGCCAAGTTTGGCTGCCGTGTCCTCGTTTACCGCAAGCTCGCACTTGTCGGCTGAAAGGTATCCTACGGGTATCTCGGCGGGGTCGGCTCCGTTTACAAGGATGTCAACGGCCATTTCGCCTGCCATATATCCAAGCTGGTAGTAGTCGATTCCGTATGTAGCGAGTCCGCCGGCCTCAACCTGTCCGCTTTCGCCTACGATTACGGGAAGTCCGTTGTCGTTGGCGATCATGGATACTGTGGCCATACCGTTGGCGATGGTGTTGTCCGTGGGAGCGTAGACAGCGTCTACCTTGCCTACCATAGACTCAACAACGGTCTGGATCTCGTTTGTATTTGAAACCGTGTAGTCAACGGCTTCCATTCCGAGAGCCTCGCACGCTTCCCTTGCCATTTCGGCCTGGATAGCGGAGTTGGACTCTGCCGAGCAGTAAAGCACGCCTACTGTCTGAGCGTCGGGAATAAGCTGTTTGAGAAGGTCGATCTGCTCTTTGACGGGAGTAAGGTCGGATGTTCCGGTTACGTTTCCGCCGGGAGCGTTGTTGTCGGCAAGAAGTCCGCTTTCAGCGGGATCGGTAACTGCCGAGATAATAACGGGAATATCCTTTGTCATACCTGCTACGGCCTGAGCGGCGGGAGTAGCGATGGCGTATATAAGGTCGTTTCCGTCGTTAACAAGTTTTTCAGCTATGGTCTGGCATGTGGGCTGGTCGTTGGAAGCGTTCTGCTGATCCACCTCATAGCTTATGCCGGAGTCGTCAAGAGCGGCGATGAAGCCCTCGTTGGCCTTGTCAAGAGCCGCATGCTGAGTAAACTGAAGAACGCCGATTTTATATGTCGTACCGTCTCCGGTTGATTCCGTGCTTTCGGTGTTTTCGGTTGTTCCCTCTGTGGCTTCCTCAGTCGTACCTGATGAGCAAGCAGTAGTGAGCGCGATGGCAGCTATAACGGCCGCAACCGCCTTTAAAGATTTCTTCATAAAAACTTCACCCCTTGATTTTATTTTTTTACTTTTTTTTAAAAGGATAATACACATTATACACCGTAGCTTTATAACTTTCAATCGCTAAATTGCCGTTTAAAAAAGCCGATTTTGGGATTTAAAAAATATTTTTTTGTTAAAACTGCATAAATCGGCCGCTGTTTTGTGCAAAATTTTGGAAAACAAAGGAGCTTTTGAGAAATGAAAAATACGGCTTATAAAACCCCGATAAAACTATTTCTAATTTCTCATTAGACAAAAAACTGAGCCGCTTTCAGGCGGCTCAGACAGCGTGTCGAAAAAGTCCTATGGGACTTTTTCGACACCATATTTGATTACTGCTGAAGTGAAGATACATCAACGCCGACTTTGGCAGCCATATCTTCATTTATAGTAAGCTCATACTTCTCGGTAGGAAGGTATCCTATGGGCATCTCAGCGGGATCCGTTCCGTTTACAAGGATGTCAACGGCCATTTCGCCTGCCATATATCCAAGCTGATAGTAGTCAACAGCGTATGTAGCGATACCGCCGGCTTCAACCATACCGCTGTCGCCCGCGAATACGGGAAGACCGTTGTCGCTGGCGATCATACCTACAGTAGCCATACCGTTGGCGATTGTGTTGTCCGTGGGAGCGTAGATAGCGTCTACCTTGCCTACCATAGACTCAACGACTGTCTGTATTTCATTGGTATTTGATACCGTGTAGTCAACGGCTTCCATTCCAAGAGCCTCGCAAGCTTCCCTTGTCATTTCAGCCTGGATAGCGGAGTTGGACTCTGCCGAGCAGTAAAGCACGCCGATTGTCTGAGCGTCGGGAATAAGCTGCTTAAGAAGGTCGATCTGCTCCTTTATTGGAGTAAGGTCGGAAACTCCTGTAACATTTCCGCCGGGAGCGTTGTTGTCGGCAACAAGTCCGCTTTCAGCGGGGTCGGTAACTGCCGAGATAACAACGGGAATGTCCTTTGTCAAGCCTGCCACGGCCTGAGCGGCGGGTGTAGCGATGGCGTATATAAGATCGTTTCCGTCGTTAACAAGTTTTTCGGCTATGGTCTGGCAAGTGGACTGATCGTTGGAAGCGTTCTGCTGGTCTATCTCATAGTTTATGCCGGCGTCGTCAAGAGCGGCGATAAAGCCCTCGTTGGTCTTGTCAAGAGCCGCATGCTGAGTAAACTGCAGCACGCCGATTTTATATGTCGTACCGTCTCCGGTTGATTCCGTGCTTTCCGTGCTCTCCGTGGTTTCCTCTGTGGTCTCCTCGGCCGTGCCGGACGAGCAAGCAGTAGTGAGCGCGATGGCAGCTATAACGGCCGCAACCGCCTTTAAAGATTTCTTCATAAAAAGTTCCCCCTTGATATTAAATTTTATTTTTTTAAAGGATTAATACACATTATACACCGTAGTTTTGCAACACTCAATCACAAAATTCCCATTTAAAAACGAATATTCATTGGTGTTTAATGAATATTTTTGTTTAATTTGCATAAATATAACACTCTTAATGTAAATATATAGCCCATATACAATTTTGTCTAAAACAAAAAATGAGGGGAAACGCCGATGATCTCTCAAAACGGAAAAATAAATTTGTCAAAAACAGAGATAATCGTGTATAATGGCTTTATGGTTTTAATGAAATATGAACGGGGATGAAAAGATGAAAAGCACGGAAGAGAAAAAAAGAGGGGAATTCCGCTCAAGGATGGGATTTATAATTGCCTGCGTCGGCTCGGCTGTCGGAATGGGCAATATATGGATGTTTCCGTACAGGGTTGGAAAATTCGGCGGCTTCGCCTTCCTCATACCGTATTTTATATTCATAATATTGCTGGGATTTTCCGGAGTTATCGGCGAGATGGCCTTCGGAAGGAGCGTTAAAAGCGGCCCTATGGGAGCCTTCGGCGCGGCGATGAAAATGCGCTTTGGCAAAAAGAGCGAAAAATGGGGAAAGATCATCGGGCTTATACCCGTCCTCGGCTCCCTTGCAATGGCGATAGGATATTCGGTCGTTGTCGGATGGCTCATAAAATATTTCTGGGCGGCGCTCAGCGGCGTTCTCATAAACGTGGAGGATATGGGAGCCTATTTCGGCGAGACGGCCATAAGCTTCGGAAGCGTGCCCTGGCATATGCTCGCTCTTGGCGTGACCTTTGCGGTAATGGTGCTTGGCATATCAAACGGAATAGAGAAAATGAATAAAATAATGATGCCGCTGTTTTTCGTTTTCTTCATTATATTGCTTATCAGGGTGGCTACCCTCGCGGGAGCCGCGGAAGGATATAAATATCTTTTTGTTCCCCGCTGGGAACAGCTTGGAAATATCCAGACATGGGTATATGCCCTCGGACAGGCGTTTTTCTCCCTGTCCGTGGCGGGCTCTGGAACCATCGTCTACGGAAGCTATCTTAAAAAGGACGTGGACGTGGTTTCCTGCGCTAAAAACGTGGCGCTTTTTGACACCATCGCGGCGCTTATATCGGGAATGGTCGTTATCCCGGCGGTGTTCGCCTTTGGCCTTGACGTGGGAAGCGGCCCTCCGCTTATGTTCATAACGCTGCCCGCGGTATTCCAGAATATGCCGGTGGGCTCGGTGTTCGCGGTGCTGTTTTTCATAGCGGCCATATTCGCGGCCATAACGTCCCTTGTCAATTTGTTTGAGACTCCCATAGAGGCCGTGGAAAGCGTGTTCGGCATTTCAAGGGTCAAGGCTGTTGCGGCCGTTGCCGTCGTTGCCGTTGCGGTCGGCCTGTTTATCGAAAACGGCGATGTCGTTGGAGCGTGGATGGACGCCGTGTCCATATACGCCGTTCCTCTCGGAGCCGTTCTGGCGGCGATAATGTTTTTCTGGATATGCCCGAAGGGATACGCCAGAAAGCAGATAGAGCTTGGCAGGGAAAAGCCCCTCGGAAAATGGCTGGAGCCTGTGACAAAATATGTGTTCTGCGTCATAACCATCGTTGTTTACGTTCTGGGAATACTGTTCGGAGGAATAGGATGATCCGCGCGTAAATACAGTCCTCTATCCTTCATAAAGCCGTCCGCCCCCGCATATAGATAAGCGAGAACGATTTACAGGGGTGCCTTTATTGAAGGATCATATAGAGGAAAGAGCCGTAGCCGTGGCCAATTTTATCGTAAGCTCAAACTCAACGGTGAGGGAGACCGCGAAGAGGTTTGGCATAAGCAAGTCCACGGTACACAAGGACATTACCGACAGGGTGGAAAAGCTCGATCCCGACCTTGCCCGCTCGGTGAGGAAGGTGCTGGAGGTAAATAAGGCCGAAAGGCACATAAGGGGCGGACTTGCCACAAGGGAAAAATATTTGAGAAGGAATACTCGTTGACAAAATATTAACTTTGGTATAAACTCTACTTAATTGAAAAAGGATTACTGGGGGTGCTTGACCTTTGTCAGGCTGAGAGGGCTTCGGCCTAACCCTTAGGCGTTTTCGCCGTACCTGATTTGGGTAATGCCAACGTAGGAAAGTAAGATATAGTGTAAAAACAGGGCGTTTCCGATGGGGAGACGTCCTTTTTATATTTCAGACTGTCAAAAAACTAATCCATTGTGAGCGGAAGGGTATGTTCAGTACTTTGGCCTTTGGCCAAAGCCGCCTCCGGCGTCCGGATATCTTTCCGGTACTGTTCAGTACTTTGGCTTACAGCCAAAGCCGCCTCCGGCGTCCGGATATCTTTCCGGTAC
>CAJFHC010000053.1:0-6838 GCA_904378045.1 Candidatus Metalachnospira gallinarum
CTTCCAGCGATAAATATACTGGCGGTTGGTTTTATACTTCAATGCAGCTTTAGTAACGCCGTGTTTTTCAGCATATTTAATTAATGATAGACGGAATCTCATATCTTGTGTTATAATAGCCATGCGGAAATACTCTCTTTCTTGTTTTGTTTTTGTTTGGTCGCTAAAACTATAACACAGAAAATGTATTTCCGCTTCTTTATTTTTCAGTTGTAACATATGTATTGTAAACCTATAAACATATGCTTGTCAAATCTACACTATACATTGACAGTCAATAGTTTAAGTGCTATGATTTTTATATAATATACCGGTATATCGGTATACCGATATGCTTTAAACATAAAAATATAATAAAAGGAGGAAAAATTATGGGACTTAACTATTTATCGAGGATGAACACAAATCAGGTAAAAGAGCTTGAGAAAAAAACAAATCTTGTATTCCTTCCTATCGGACCGACAGAGGTGCATGCTACGCATCTTCCTATGGCTACAGATGTTGTAAGCGCCGTGGATATGGTCGAGAGAGCGGCCGAAAAACTCAGGAAAAAAGGAATAGAGTGCCTTATCGCTCCGGCTCTGAACTACTGCCTTGCTGACGTGGCGAATGTCTTTCACGGAAATACAACGCTCAGACCGGAAACCGTAGCGGCCGTTGTAGGAGATATTTGCGTAAGCGTGGCTAAATGGGGATTTACAAAAATCGTTATCGTATGCGGACACGGTGAGCCAAGAAATGTTGACGCCATAAACAAAGGGGTAGAATACGCTAAAGGGGTAAATAAAAATATTGATGCCGTTGTTTCCCAGTGGCTTGGAAAGGGTATGCCTCTTATGAACGGCGTATGCAAAGAGGAGCATCCTGAGCTGGACATTCACGCCGGTGAAATCGAGACCGGGCTTATGCTCAACAGATGCCCCGAACTCGTCGATCTTGAGGCGTTAAGCAAACTTGAGCCTAACTGGAACGGAACGACGTTCTTTGAGGATCTCGCCAACGGAATAGACAATTTTATAGATCTTGGAGCGCCTCTGGCGTATCTTGGAGACCCGAGAATAGCAACGGCTGAAACAGGAGAAAAGGTATATGATATATTCTCCGATATAGTTACAGACGAAGCGGAAGAGCTGGTTAAAAAATAAAATACAGCTGCAAAAAAGGCCGGATATCCGGCCTTTTTGCGTGTCGAAAAAGTCCCAAAGGACTTTTTCGACACGCTGAAAGGCCGCTATATAATTCCATAAAAAGGGCACGCCGACAATACAATTACCGGCGCGGATTTTTAGAATCATTCCTCGGTATTTTCCAATATGGTCAGTTCCAGACCAAGCTCGTCGCCAAGAGTTTCGATGGTAAACTCACGGTCGGCGGGGATGCCCTTCTGATGGATGGTGTCTCCGCTGGGGGTTTCCCAGGTGAACATGGTGGCGATGAAATAAAATCCGTTTTTAAGCGGCACGGTATACTGCCCGATGCCCTTTCCGAACGTCGTTTCGCCGAGAAGAACCACGTTGTCAAGGTTGTCCCTCAGCGCGCCGATGAGTATTTCCGAGGATGAGGCCGTATTGCCGTCCTGAAGGATGATTATTTTGTCAAAATCAAAGACAGGATCGCCCTCGGCCGTGTTTGTTTCGGAAAGGAAGGGGAATTTGGAGCTTTCCACCGATATGACGTCGCCCTCGTCCAGAAACAGCTCGGCGATTTTATTGGCCGCGGCCACATATCCGCCGGGATTGCTTCTGAGGTCAAGTATTAGCCTGTCGTATTCGGCTATTTCCCCGGCGTTTTCCTCCACGAAGGAGGCGGACTCGGCGGTAAAATTGGTTATGGAAAGGTAAGCCGTGTCATCGGTGAAGGGGAACCAGGAGCAGCTGTTTCCGACTTCCTTCTCGTTTTCTATCTTAGCCGTATACTGGGCGGGAAGATAGAGATGGGTGTATTTGTCGCCGTTTACCTCGTGGAGCCTGTCCATAAAAATATCTATTACGGCGTCGTCAAAATAGACGGAAACATCGCTGTCGGTCTGCTCAAGCTCCTCGTCTATAAGATCCTGAAGGCTGTCCTCGTAGACATAGCCCCTTGTAAGTATGGTCTTAAAGACAAGATAGTCGTAATTATTGTAGACGAAAAAGGCCAGAACGGCGGTCACGATTATAAGGAGAACGGCGAGGACTATCACGGTGGGCGAGAATGCGCTTTTATTGCAGCTTTCGACTATCTCCAGGAGCTCCTCTTTCGTAAAGTTTATTTTGTATATATCCGGAATGTTCGTATCGTCGTTTGGCTTAGGCTCGCTATCCGTTACAGAGTTTATATTAATATTCTTATTGATATTTTTATTATCGTTTAAAATATCGTTCGATTTATCATTTGTTTTATCATTTCTATTATCATTCAAAATATCTTTTGCTTTATCATCCATAGTATCACCGCCTGAGTTTAGTCAATAACAGTATACTATGTGATTATTTACTTTTCATTAGAAATTTAATAACAATATATGAAAAAACTAAAATATATAAAACAGGACGAAAAAACCGCCCGAAACCCCGCCGGAGGAAGAGGCTCCGGAGCGGGATAACGGACGGACGTTATTATTTTTTCAGCATATTTTCAATTACGGGTCTGACCGTTTCATAGACCGTTTCAAAAAACAGCCTGTAGCCCTCCGTGCTTATATGCACGCCGTCCCATTGGAGCAGGGCGGCGAGGGGAGGGTGTTCCTTAAAGGCTTTGTTCATATCGATGAGTTTCAGGGAATTTTTTTCGGCCTTTTCCCTTATTATCTCACAGTAGCCCTCAAGGACGGAATTTTCGATGAAGGGCATTTCCTCGTCCTCTATGACCGGCGGAGGGGTTATGAGTATGAGCTGGGCCCCGGCGGCCTTTACGCCGGAGATTATAAGGTCGTAGTTGCGTGAAAATTCCTCATAGCCGACGTGGTACCAGGGGCCGTAGGCGCTGTCGTTGGAGCCGAAAAGCATTATGACCAGATCGGGGGAGTAGGTGGCAAGCTCGCATTCAAGCCTTGCCAGACCGTTTCGGGAGCTTTCCCCGTTGACGCCCCGGTTGCGGATGGTTATTCTGTCCTCCGGAAAATCCTCCTTTACCTTTGCCTTGAAAAGGGAGACATAATCCTTCCCGTAATCAGCGCAGTAGCCGTAGGTTATGCTGTCGCCGAAGCACATTATCATAAGCTCGTCCATCGTCAGTCCTCCCTGAGCGACATAAGAGCGTCAAAGTAGCCGGGGAAGGAAATGTCCACACAGCCGCAGTCCTTTATCTGAGTCTCGCCCTTCGCTCCGAGGGCGGCCACAGCCACGCTCATGGCGACACGGTGGTCGTTGTAGCTTTCGCAGACGGCTCCGTGGAGGGGAATCCCGCCGAGTATTATCATACCGTCGTCGGTCTGGATAACGGTGGCGCCCATCCTTCCAAGCTCAGCCGCCATGGTTTTTATCCTGTCGGACTCCTTGACACGGAGCTCGGCGGCGTCGGCGATGACGGTCTCTCCCGAGGCGTAGCAGGCGGCGGCCGCTATGACGGGTATCTCGTCAATGAGCTTTGGTATGATGGCTCCCTTTATGACAACGCCGTGGAGACGGCTGGATCTGACAAGTATGTCGGCCACGGGCTCTCCGCACACGGTTCTCTCGTTTGTGAGCTCTATATTTCCGCCCATAGCCTTAAAGGCCGTTATTATGCCGGTGCGGGTGGGATTTACGCCCACGTTTTTGATGAGCACCTCGGAATCCTTTGAGATCAGGGCGGCGGCGATGAAATACGCGGCGGAGGAAATGTCTCCGGGAACGGTTATGTCCTTTCCCGTAAGCTCGGCGGCGGGCCGCACAACGATGGTATCGCCCTCTTTTCTTATGTCCGCTCCGAGATAATTGAGCATTATTTCCGTATGGTCCCTGGTGGCCTCGGGCTCGGTTATCCTTGTTTCGCCATCGGCGTAAAGGCCGGCGAGTATAAGGGCGCTTTTGACCTGGGCGCTGGCCACGGGAAGGGTGTAGTCTATGCCGTGGAGGCTCTGCCCCTCAATGGTGAGGGGAGCTGTCATTTTTTCGTTTTCCGACGTTATTTTGGCTCCCATAAGCCCAAGCGGCGAAGCAACTCGTCCCATCGGCCTTTTCTGTATGGAGCTGTCCCCCGTCAGGCGGGTCGTGAAGGGCTGGGCGGAAAGTATGCCGCTCATAAGCCTCAGAGTCGTTCCGCTGTTTCCCACGTCAAGGGTTTCGGCGGGAGCGGAAAGACCTTTAAGACCCTTTCCGTGGACGGTGACGTCGGTGCCGTTTACTTCTATGTCTATGCCGAGCTTTTTAAAGCAGTCTATGGTGGAGAGACAGTCCTCTCCGGTGAGGAATCCGGAAATCTTGGTGTCCCCTTTGGCTATGGAGCCGAGCATAACGCTCCTGTGGGATATGGATTTGTCTCCGGGGACGGTTATCTCTCCCCTGAGCTTTCCGGACGGTTTGATTACAGCGTTCATTTTATCATTCCTTTACGGTAACATCATAGTTCATATCTCTGAGGAGTTCCACGCTTCTTTGGCGTTCCTCCTCGGAATCAAAGGCGAAGGTAAGGGCGCCGCTGTTGCTTTCGCGGCTGTTTACGATGCCCATATTTTTTATGTTTATGCCGTTGCTTGAGAAAAGAACGGCGATAATGGCGATACTTCCGGGACGGTCAAGGACGTCCACGTCGATCTCGTATCTCTTGACAAAGGCTTTTGGCGTAGCGTTCTCGAACGTGTTTCGGTACTGCTGGGCGTTGAGGAAATAATCGTACACGTCCTTTTTGTCGTCGGAGGTAATGGCCTGACGTATATCGGAAATGACCTCCGAGAAGGAATCCAGCACCGTAAGTATATCCTCCTTGTTCTCGAACATAATGCTCTCCCACATATCGGCGCTGGAGGAGGCTATCCTTGTTATGTCCTTAAAGCCTCCGGCCGCCAGAAGATGCATATATTCCTTTTCCGAATCCAGCTTTTTTACGTTGTTCACAAGGGCGGCGGCGATGATATGGGGCACATGGCTTATGGCCGCCACGGCGTAATCGTGCTCGTAGGGGGAGACGACGACGGGGATGGCTCCTATTTTCTCAACCATTTCCCTGAACTCGTCCGTCCTTTCCTCTCCTACGCCCTCCGCAGGGGTGATTATATAGTAAGCGTTCTCAAACAAATGCTCTTTGGAAGCGTTGTATCTGAAACGCTCGGAGCCGGCCATAGGGTGGCCGCCTATATAGGTTATGGAATCGCCGAGAGTTTTCATCTCGTCATAAATATGTCCCTTTGTGCTTCCCACGTCGGAGATGACGCAGTCCTTGCCGACTATGGGGGCAAGAAGGCTGGCGTAACTGAATATTTTATCCACGGGCGTGCATATAAAAACTATGTCGCAGCCCTTGAACATATCGGTGACCTCAAGGGAATACTCGTCGATAACGCCCTCGGAGAGGGCTTCCTTAAGCACGTCCTCGCTCCTGTTGAGGGCGACTATTTTCTCGATGCCGTATCTGTTTTTCAGAGCCTTGCAAAGGGAACCGCCGATGAGCCCAAGACCGACGACGCCCGCTTTTTTATACATCAGAATTTCCTCCCCATAAGAGAAATGAAGGGACGAAGCTCCTCGGTGAGCTTTTTGAAATCGCCGGGATCAAGGCTCTGGGCTCCGTCGGAAAGCGCCTTTTCCGGGCAGGGATGGACTTCGATCATAAGTCCGTCGGCTCCCGCGGCCACGGCTGCCCTGCTGAGGGGAGAAATATAGGCTCTCACTCCGGAGGCGTGGCTTGGATCGACGATTATGGGCAGGTGGGACTTGCTTTTTATGACGGGAACGGCGCTTATGTCAAGGGTGTTCCTTGTGCTCGTCTCAAAGGTCCTTATGCCCCTTTCGCAGAGGATAACGTCCTCGTTGCCCTCGCTCATAATATATTCGGCGGCGTTGAGCCACTCGTCAATGGTGGCGGCAAGGCCTCTTTTGAGCATTACGGGCTTGTTTATTTTTCCGGCTTCCTTAAGAAGCTCGAAGTTCTGCATATTTCTGGCGCCTATCTGGATTATATCCACATAGTTTACGGCGGCCTCAAGGGCGTGCTCGCTGGTGACCTCGGTAATGACCTTAAGTCCCGTGGCCTCCCTCGCCTCGGCCATATATTTCAGTCCTTCCACCTCAAGCCCCTGGAAGGAGTAGGGGGAGGTGCGGGGCTTGTACGCTCCGCCGCGGAGTATCTGCGCTCCGCCGGCCTTCGCGGCCGCAGCCGTCTGCATAAGCTGGTCGTGGCTCTCCACGGCGCAGGGGCCGGCCATAATGACGAAGTTGTCCCCGCCTATCTTAACGCCGTCCACGTCTATGATTGTGGGCTCGGCCTTGAATTTTTTGTTCGCCAGCTTATATGTCTCGCTGACCTGTATGACCCTGTCCACGCCGGGAAAAAGCTCGGGGTTTTTCTCAAGCAGCCTGCGCTTGTCTCCGACAACTCCCACAAGGGTCGTATGCTCGCCTCTGGACAGATGGGCCGTAAGACCCAGCCCTTCGATGGTGTTTATGACATTCCTGAGATTATCCTCGGAAAATTTAGGTTTCATTACGATGATCAATTTGTTCTCCTCCTTCTTTAAGCGTATTGGAATTAAATATTATGATAGCTCAAATACGGACTAAAATCAACAATTATTTTTACAATGCAACGTATTAAAGCGGAAATAAAAAATTTAGACTATTATAAAACTAATCCATTGTGAGCGGAAGGGTTCGGGAGGGCAAGACCCTCCCGAGTTTAATCCGCAGGCGGAATTCATTTCCGCCGAGGAAAATCCCGTATT
>CAJFHC010000053.1:6857-12012 GCA_904378045.1 Candidatus Metalachnospira gallinarum
GCGCCCTGACAAAGTTCAGGGCTTTCCGCAGAAATAGGGATTTATTTCCTTAATTTAAACTCGAAAAAGTCCTGAAGGACTTTTTCGACACGCTGAAAAAATTGTCGTTTAAAAAACAAGCCTTTCGGTAATTAATCGGGGGACGGGCAAATAGTATTGATTTAGAACGGAGGATGAGAAATGCTTGGCTTGGACGTGCTTGACTGTTTTGGTGAAAAACTTAAATTTTTGCTTCAAAAAGAGGACTGGGAAGGTATAAACGAGATAAGGGTCAGGACAGGCAGGGCGGTGATACTTAAAAAAGGCGCGGAGGAATTTTTCATAGGCCCCGGCGGCCTGCGGACAAAGGACATCGCCTCGGCCTACAGGGCGGACAGGGCGGACGTGGAGGAAATGGTCAATATGATAAGCTGTTATTCGCTCTACGCCTTCTCGAACCAGCTTAAGGAGGGCTTTATAACCGTTCCGGGAGGACACAGGGCCGGTCTGGCGGGCTCGGCCGTGACTGACGGCAGGAAGATCGGGACGATAAAAAACATATCCTCGGCCGCTTTAAGGATAGCTTCCCAAAGGAAGGGCTGCGCCTCAGGGCTTGTGAAAAACATATTTTCGGACGGCTTGAAAAGTGTTCTCATCGTCTCCCCGGTATGCGGAGGGAAAACGACCATGCTCAGGGACGTTTTGAGGATACTGAGCGACGGAGGGTATACCGTTGGGCTGTCAGACGAAAGGGGAGAGATAGCCGCCTGCTACATGGGGGAGCCCCAGCTTGACATAGGGGAGCGCACAGACGTGCTTGACTGCTGTCCGAAGGCCGAGGGGCTGGAAATGCTCATAAGAGCCATGTCCCCGGACATAGCCGCCGCCGACGAGATAGGCTCGGCCGCAGACATAGCGGCCATAGAGAGGGCGGCCTTAAGCGGAGCGAAGGTAATATGCACGGCTCACGGCGAAAATATGGAGGCGGTAAAAAAGAAATTCGGGGACAGTGATATTTTTGAGAGGTACGTTTTTCTGGAGGGCAGGACGTCCCCGGGAAAAATAAAGGAAATATACGACGGCGGAGGTGAGCTTTTATGGCGGTCAAAATAATAGGAGCGGTCATCGTGTTTTTTTCCTGCGCCGCCGCCGGGATGTTTCTCGCCTGCCGGGACAGGTTCAGGGCGGACGAGCTTATGGAGATGAAAAGGGGGCTTCTGCTTCTCAAAAGCGAGATAGATTATTCCTCAAGGCCGCTTTACGAGGCACTCATAGACATAAGCCTGAAGGTTGGCGGAGCGGTATCGGAAATATTCGAGGACTGCGGACGGCTGCTAAAGTCAAGAAAGGCGTCCTCGGCGGCGGAGGCGTGGGAAACGACGCTGAAGGACAGGAAAGGCAGGACGTTTTTTCATAAAAGCGATATGGACGCCCTTATATCAATGGGAAGGAGCCTCGGCGGAGGGGACAGGCGCTGTCAGCTTTCCTCCATAGATATGGCGATGGAATACATAGACCTGAAATACGAGGAGCTTATGAAAAAATACTCGAAGGACGGCAGGCTGTTCAGAAGCGGGGGAATACTCTGCGGCATTCTTATAGTGGTCGCGCTGTTTTAAGGAAGGGAGAAAATATGGAGATAGACATTGTTTTCAGGATAGCCGCGGCAGGAATACTCATCGCCGTGCTCAATCAGGTGCTGTCCAGAGCCGGAAGGGACGATCAGGCAATGCTTACGACCCTCGCCGGGCTTATCGTAGTGCTGTACTGGGTCATAGGCTACATAGGCGAGCTGTTCGACACCATACAGACCATGTTTTATTTTTGACCGGGTGGGATAGACGGTGGATATTATCGTAAAGGCGGCGGCAGTCGGCGTTGTCGGAGCCATACTGGCCGTCACTCTCAGGGAATACAAAAAGGAATTCGCCCTGTTCATAGGGATAGCGAGCGGGATAGTCATACTTGGGCTCCTGCTTGAAAGCATAGGCGAGATAGGCGCCCTTCTTTCGGCGATGACAAGGACGGCGGGCATAAACGGGGAGTATGTGGCCATAATGGCGAAAATAATAGTGATTTCCTATATATGCGAGTTCGCCGCCCAGTTCTGCTCCGACGCGGGAGAAAAGGCCATAGGCTCGAAAATAGAGCTGGCCGGCAGGATACTCATACTGTCCGCCTCCGTGCCCATAATAAGGGATCTGTTCGAGCTTATAACAAGCCTTTCGTTTTGAGACGGCAAACAGAGGTGATGCGAGTGATAAAAAAAGCGGCGGTCATTCTGCTTTTGATTATGATATTTCTGCCCTTTGAGGCAAAAGCCGGCGATCTTACCGTGGAGGACGCCGTGGAGCTGTACCGGATAGACGAGGCGGACGAGGCTCTTAAGGGGCTGGGGGAGGCTGAGGATTTCAGCCTGAAGGAAACCGTTTTGGACATGCTCGGCGGAGAATGGGAATTCAGCCTTTCAGGCATTGTCCAAAGGATAGCCCGGATAGTAGCGGGGGAGGCCGCCGAGGTGATTTATATAATGAAGAAGGTCATCGTGCTTGTGCTTCTTTCGGCCATACTTGAGGCGCTCAGCTCCTCCTTTATGACGGCGGGTGTTGGAAAGCTGGGACAGCATATATGCACGGCGGTAATGATAGCCACGGTAATCCGCTCCTTTTCCTTCGCGGCGGAGGCGGCCGAGTCCGCCGTGGATACGATAAACGGCATATCCGCGACCTTACAGCCCCTTTATATGCTCATTATGACCTCAAACGGCAGGGCGGCGGAAATGACTGCGGCCGTGCCCGTGCTTTACGCCTCGGCGGCGGTCATAAATTTCGCCGTCAAAAGGCTGGTCATACCCGCCATACTGCTTTCGGCTCTCATAACATTTATCAACTGCCTGTCGGAAAGGGACATGCTCCTTGAGCTGGCCGACCTTTTGAGCAGGCTTTGCAAATGGGGGACAAGGCTGTGCGCCGGAGCGTTTGTGTTTATTATGTCGCTCATAAAAATAGGCACTCCGGAAACGGCCGCCCTCGCGGGAAAAACGATAAAGGCCGCGGCTCAGGCGGTACCCGTGGCAGGCCCGGTGATGGCCTCGGCGGCGGAAACAGCGGCGGAGATAGTCTCGTCCATAGGCAACTCCGTTACGGCGGCGGTAATGCTTTTTATCGCCCTGTCGGCGGCCGCTCCGGTCGTAAGGCTGGCGGTCATAACGATTGTATATAAATTCACGGCGGCGGTCATAGAGCCGGTGGCGTCCAAAAGAATTGTAAAAAGCGTGGCTAAGGCCGCCGATTACGCCGGAATACTTACGGGAGCCGTCTTTACGGCGGAGCTTATGTTCATAATAGTGACCGCCCTTATGCTGGCGGTATAAAGGAGGAATGGAAGGTATGTTTGCGGCCATAGGAGCATATATAAAAAATATAGCGTTGATAATGCTGCTGGCCGTTCTGGCCGAAATGATCCTGCCCGACGCCGGCATAAAAAAATATGTTTCCGTCGTTATAGGCATAGTTATGATTTTCGCCGTGGGAGGCAGGATATTTTCCTTTATCGGGGCGCTGAAAAACACGGAGACGGCCGTGCCGGAGCTCAGCCTTGAGGAAGAGACGTATGACGTGAAAGACAAACTTACGGGGCTGATCTATGATGAGATGGACGAAGTGGATGACAGAGATATAAATACCAATGGATTAGACATAAAAGTGGAGAGAGTATCTCGATACAGTCAAAATACAAATGGGGAAGTGGTGGAATGAATCTTAAAAACTTTCTGTCGGACAAAAAGGGAGACCTTATGAAAAACATAGCCGCGGCCGTTCTTTTCGGCGTGCTTCTCATTCTTGCCGGAGATATGCTCTTCAAGACGGAGGACACGGAAAAAAACGGCTCTCCCGCCCGGACGTCCGCCGCCGAGGAAGCGGGCTCCTCCGATTTGGAAACAAAGACCGAGGACATATTGTCAAAGGTCGAGGGAGCCGGAAGGGTGGACGTGATGATAACCATGAGCGATTCCGGCGAAGCCGTTTACGCCCAGGAAAACAAAATAAACTCATCCCTTACGGAGGAAAGCGCCTCCCAGGGCGACAGCCGGGGCATAGAGACCCGGACGGAGGAAAACACGGTGCTTACGGTGAATAACGGCGACGGAAGCTCCTCGCCGGTAATCATAAAGGAAATGACCGCGGAAATATCGGGCATTGTTATCGTAGCGGAGGGTGGTGACGACATACTTGTAAAAAACTCGCTGATAAGAGCCGCTCAGGCGCTCTTCGGCGTTCCGGCCAATAAGGTCGAAGTGTTTAAAATGGGATAAAACGGGAGGTTTGTATATGTTTGCTGTTAAAAGAAATCAGGTTGTTGTTACCGCCCTCGCAGTGATGATAGCGGCGGCGGGTTATCTCAATTTTACGGAAAGCCGTTCCTCGGGGGACATAACGGACGTGGATCTGAACGACCCCACAAGCTACGAGGCGCTTCTTAACGACGACGGCTCCATAGCGACCATCGCCGACGATGCCGACACGGACGGCCTGGAAATCGCTCTTGGCATAGACGACACGGCGGAGGTCTATGACGACACCGGGGCGGCGGTTTATGTGAGCGCCCAGGCGGATACATATTTTGTGCAGGCCAAGCTGGAAAGGGAACAGGCAAGGGCAAGCCAGAAGGATATGCTGACGGAAATGATAAACAACACCAACGTGGACGAGACGAAAAAGCAGGAGTGCGCCGACAATCTTCTTGAAATACAGCAGAGGATAGAAAAGGAGACCGCCGCCGAGGCCATGATAGAGTCCAAAGGATTCAGCGAGGCGTATGTGAGGATCGACGACGACACGGTGGACGTGGTGGTGAACAAAAGCGAGCTGACGGACACGGAGCTTGCCCAGATAATGGACATCGTGACAAGAAAAACCGGAATGAGCGAGTCCCAGGTGAGGATAAGCCCTCTCAAAAGCCAGACGGCGAAATAATTTCAATAATTTAAACTCGAAAAAGTCCTTCGGGACTTTTTCGACACGCTGGCTCCCGAACGGAAACGCTTTGGGAGCTTATTTTTTTCCCCGGATGATTAAAAAACCGCTGTAAATTTGCCGTTTATATGCTATAATTATTTTAACCAAGCGTAAAGGGGAAAATTTTGCGGCAAAGGGGGATTGACCGGTATGGCCTC
>CAJFHC010000054.1 GCA_904378045.1 Candidatus Metalachnospira gallinarum
TACCGGAAAGATATCCGGACGCCGGAGGCGGCTTTGGCCGAAGGCCAAAGTACTGACCAGTACCCTTCCGCTCACAATGGATTAGTTTTTTGACAGTCTGTCGGGAGTCGAAGGGACTCCCGAGTTTATTTTCGGAAAATTATTTTGAATTATGAAAATAAATTTTCATATATAAACTTATTGAAAATTAAACAAACATTTTACGAAGAAACGGTCGCAGGCTTTACATAGGCTTTATATACTTTAGTTGTTCGTTATATATGACGAACAACTAACTTATAAACATAATTTATACAATTCAGGAGGAATTATTATGTCTGACGCAAAAAATCAGTCTTTGAATCAGTCGCAGAAACTTATGGTTTTTGTACTGACGATGGCTCTATACGGCCTTGCAACATTATTTACGGAACTTATACCCAAGTTCCAGGTGGGAATCGTGGAGTTCTCGGTAGAGTATTTCCTTTTTATTCCCCTTTCCCTTGCCATGCTCTTTGACCCCATGTCCGCGGCCCTTGGAGCCGCCACGGGCGAGCTTGTTTTCAGCGAGATAATGCTTGGACAGTTCGGCGGCCTTGGCGAGCTTGAAAAGTTCATTACAGTCACCATCGGAGTATACATCGCCGGAAGACTTGTTTCCGATCCAAGAAACCGTAAGATGGTCGGCATCGCGGCGTTTGCAGGAACGGCAATACAGCTTTTCCTTGGAATGGTAGTGGACATACTCAAGGTTCAGTTTGCCGTAAGCGAGTTTGAAGCAGTTGCGGGACTTCCCGAGAGCGTTTTCGCCACGGAGGGCTTTGCTTTCTTAAACGACCTTGTCTTCTCCGGCATACTTTTCTGTCTCCTGCCCACCCTCTACCTTGTGCCTAAGCTTTACGGAAAGATCGAGCCCCTTCTTGGAATGCGCCCCCGTACGGAAAAGACGGCTCTTGGCTCCATCAATATCAAGACGGTCATCGGCTGCGTCATCGCCTTTGCCTGCGCCGTATGCGCCGAAATGCTTGCCGAAAGCGGAATGAGCCTTATCGACTGGGAAGCAGGCTGGGCAGAAAGCTCGACCGCCTTTGCCGCCGGAATCGTTATCGCCGCTGTGCTTACTGTAATAATAGTGCTCGTTATGAGAGGACGCTCATCAAAAACCAACGTCAAAGAGAGTGTGTGAAATGAACATCATAGAGACAAAAGATCTGACCTTCTGCTATCCGGGCGCCGAGGAGCCGGTGCTTAAAAACATAACCGTCGGCATAGAGAAGGGCGATTTCCTTGCCATCGTCGGCAACAACGGCTGCGGCAAATCCACCTTCTGCAAAATGCTCAACGGCCTCATCCCCCAGTTTATAAGCGGGGACTTTGAGGGAAGCGTAACATCCTGCGGACTGGATACCCAGACCACCGATGTGGGCGTCCTTGCCGGAAAGGTCGGATATGTATATCAGGATTTTGAAAACCAGATAATCTGTCCCACGGTGCTTAGGGACGCGTCCTACGCCTGCCTTAATTATGCCATGCCCGATTACCTCGAAAGAGGTATGAGGGCATTGGAAATGTGCGGGCTTTCGTCAAAAAAGGATGAATTTATATGGCAGCTTTCCGGAGGCCAGACCCACCTTCTGGCTTTGGCCGGAGTTTTGTCGCTGGAGCCGGAGGTGCTCATTTTGGACGAGCCCATCGCCCAGCTTGACCCGGGACACGCCGATCTCATTTATTCGGTGCTTAAGGATCTCAACGAAAGGCATGGTAAGACCATCATCGTCATAGAGCACCATACGGAATATATAGCCGACTTCTGCAAGCATGTTATGCTTATGAAGGACGGCGGTATAAAATGGATGCTCCCCGCCAGGGAGGCCCTGCAAAGGGTGGACGAGCTTAGGGAGAGCAATATTTTTCCTCCCCAGGTGACCATTGCCGCCCACAGGATGAAAAAAGAGGGCACGCTGGACAAAAAAGCGCCCCTTCCCACCACGGTGGAGGAGGGAAAGGACGTTTTCGCGGCAAGAAGCGTAAGCCCGAGAGCCATAAGAAGAAGCGTGGAGCACAGAGGGGAGACAGTAGTTTCTTTTAAGGACGTTTCCGTTTCCTACAGAAGCGTCAAGGGCGACCCCCATGTAGTTTTTGACGGCCTGAATCTGGACATACGCCGGGGCGACAAGGTGGCGCTCATCGGCTCCAACGGAGCGGGCAAATCCACCATGATGAAGATGCTTGTCGGCCTTATAAAGCCTACCTCCGGAAAGATAGACATAAACGGCGTCAACATAAAAAATATTAAAAACGACGCTCTTTCCGGACAGATATCCATGGTGTATCAGAACCCGGAGGATATGTTCATAAAGGATTCCATATACGGAGATATTTCCTATGCTATGAAGGTGAGGGGACTGGCGCAGACCGAAAGCCGCACGGAGGAGCTGCTCAGGCGGTTCAGGCTTTATGGCCTGAAGGACAGGGACGGAAGACTGCTTTCCGGAGGACAGATGAGAAGGGCAAGCCTTGCCATAGGAGTGGCGCTGGATCCGGGCATACTGCTTTTGGACGAACCCACGGCCAACCTGGACATTGCCACAAGGAAAGAAATAATGCGCACCCTTGAGGATATGAAAGACATTACCGAGACAGTCGTAATAGCTACCCACGATATGCAGCTTGTATGTGAATGGGCCGAGAGGATAATAGTGCTCTGCGGCGGACGGGTAGAGGCCGACGGCTCCAGGGACGAGATATTCGGCGATGCCGCCATACTTAAAAAGGTGGGCATACGTCCGCCGGAAATATTCACCATGGGCAAGCGCCTTGACGACGGGGCGCTATGCTATACCATAGACGAGTTTTTAAACTGTTTTGAAGGGAGATCGTTCGCGGAATGAAAACTGCCGATAAACTTTCGGAAAATATTTTGGACAAGCTGTCCATAGATTTTTTAAGGAACCAGGTGCTGAAAAACGCCTACGGAAACAACGACACGTTCATCGCCGGCCTTGACCCGAGGATGCTTCTTGTGTGGTACCTGTTTTTCGGCCTTGTGCCATGGTTCATTGATGACCTGCCCTTTCTGGCGGGCTGCTTCATACTTGTGTCGGTGACGACGCTTATGGCGAGAGTGGCGGGACTGGTGCTGTTTTTCTTTGGACTGGGAGTGTTTTCCCAGACGGGGTATCTATTCATAGTGACTCTGCTTTTTGGCGGAGACGCCTCGGCGGTCGCTCCGCTTCTCATACTTACTCTTAAGGTGGCTACAGTGTCCCTTGCCTCGGTGACTGTGTTTTCGGGAATGGATCCGGATAAGCTGGCCAACGGGCTTATGTGGTTCGGATGTCCCGAACGCCTGTCCTTTTCCATATCCTACGCCTACAGGATGCTGCCCATACTTATGGAGGAGTTTCAAAACGTGCTTCTTTCCTACCGCCTCAGGGGAAACCCTCCTGCGCACGAGAGCTTTACGGGAAAGATAAAATATCTGTTCTATCAGATAAAAGTCATAATGCACTCCTTCTATCCCCTTATGCTCAACACCGCCAAACGCTCGCGCACGACTGTGGAGGTGCTGGAGATAAAGGGCTATCGCTACGCAGCCGTAAATAAGGAGGTAAAAAGGATAAAGCTGTCATCCCTCAGGATAACGAACAATGATCTGCTTTTCGCCTCGGTATCGTTTTTGTGGACGTCGGTAACAATATTTGTTTCAACATTGATTTGATAATATCTGGAACGGAGACATGCAAGATGTATATAGATTTTCACACACATGGAAAGCTGGCGAAATATCTGCCCTTTTCTACGGAATATACTGACTGGCTGCTGGGAGAGGCCAAAAGATCCGGCCTTGACGCCATATGCCTGACGGAGCACTTTAATACGGCTCAGTTTGACGAGCTCTACGGCTACATCGCCTCGAAAGGGGAGCAGGTGGGAGACGCCTTTGCTTTCGGCGGTCTCAAAGTGTTTCCCGGCATGGAGACGGACATAGCCGAGGGCGGACATGTACTCTGCGTAGGAAAGATGGACGCCGTCCGTGAACTTAACAGACGCCTTGAGCCCCATAAGGAAAAGGGAAAGTTTCTCCCCGCCGGTGAACTGTTTGACCTTTTTGACGAGTACCACCTTCTTGTGGGAGCCGGACACCCGTTCAGGGATGGCGGACACATACCGGAGCTGGACGAGGGAATGCTTAAAAGATTCGACTTCATAGACCTCAACGGCAAGGACATCGCCATTGACAGAAGAAGGACGGAAAGGCTGACCTACGGCTTCGGCAGAAAGCTGGGAAAGCCCGTCGTTTCCGGCAGCGACACCCATCAGGCCGTGCAGTACGGCTGCGTGAGGACTCTATTTGAGAGACCCTTCGACACCGTAGAGGATATGGAGAAGGAAATCAAGGCGGGGAACTACAGGATAGTTATTAATCCCGAGGCGGGCTTCAAGGTCAAGACCGCCGATCTGCTCAAGAGATCCCTTAAGGAAATACATGCCCTTGGCGGGGACTACGTTTCCGTACTTTTAAGAAAGAGCGGAGAATCTCCGGCGGTGCTGGCGGCAAAGGGAGCGAACTGAATGGACAGAAAACAACAGAAGGAGCTTTTTGACGGAGCCGTGAAGGCGGTGACGGCCTGCGGAGAAATGCTTAAGGACAGAAAAGCCGCCGCTGAAATAGACTCCAAGGGCAGGATGGATTTTGTGACGGCTGTGGATCTGGCGGTGCAGGAAAGGCTCAAGGCAGAGCTTGCCAGTGGGGAAATAGGCTTCCTTGCAGAGGAGGGCGATGGTCAGTATGCCGGAAGAGACGGCATACTCTGGATACTTGACCCCGTGGACGGCACCACGAACCTTATCCATAGCTTCCGCCACAGTGCCATTTCCCTTGCGCTTTATGAAAACGGCAAGCCGCTGGCGGGAATCATATATGACCCCTTCGCCGGAGAGTTGTTTACGGCCACGGCCGGAGGCGGAGCCTTCCTTAACGGAGAGGCTATATCCGTAAGCGGGGCGGAGAGTCTTTCCGAAAGCCTCTGCTCCGTGGGCACGAACCCCGGCGTCAGGCAAGGGGCGGATGACGCCTTCAGACGCTTAAGGGCGGTATATGAGAGATGCCATGACATACGCAGGATAGGCGCGGCGTCCATAGAGATGTGCTATGTGGCCTGCGGCAGGCTTGAGGGCTATGCCGAGCACGGCCTTAAGCCCTGGGACTATGCCGCCGGAAGGCTTATTGTGGAGGAGGCCGGAGGACGGGTAACGGAGTTTGACGGAAAACCCCCTTCCATTGACGGAGCTTCCTGTGATATACTTGCATCAAACGGACTTGTCCATGACGAGTTGTTATCTTTGATGTAAAGGAGCTTTTTTATGTTCACCTTTCCCAATACGCCCGAGAAGCTGACCATAGCCGAGCAGGGCATTGTAGATTATATAGCGTCCCACAGGGATGAATTTCTTTGCATGACCATCAGCAGGCTTTCGGAGACATTGAACATATCCGAGGCCACCATATCCAGATTTTCACGGCATGTGGGCTTTAAAGATTTTAAGAGCCTGAAATTATACATAATGGAAAATACGTCCCGGCGCGGCCCGGCTCAGAAGGTGAGCAACACCCTCAGAACCGGCAGCGGGGACTTTTTGTCATACTGGATGGAAAAACAGCGCTTTGACATACAAAAGACGCTGGAAATGATGGATCAGGATGAGTTTAACCGCGCGGTGGAGGCCATAAAGGCGGCCCGCAGGGTGTTCATATACGCGAAAAACGCTTCCGGAGCCCCCGCCCGTTTGGCGGAATTCAGGCTGTCCCGTTTGGGTCTGGACACCCGCTTCCTTCCTACCGGGGGCACGGAGCTTCTGGAAAGGCTCGCCGCCGTAGAGGCCGGGGATATTGTCATAATATTCGGCTTTTCCAAGCTGTCTAAGGGAGCCTCGGTCATACTGGAACAGAGAGCCAAGGCCGGCTTTAAGGTCATACTTTTCACCAGCAGGACATACCACGATGACAACGCCGACATAAGGCTTTTCGTCTACCGCGGCGAGGAAAACGAGTTCCATTCCATGTGCGCCCCTTCGGCGGTGGTGGACGCCATCGCGCTGGCTCTCTCTAAAAGCATGGGAGACGAGGCCATGGGAAGGCTGGAGGCCATACAGAGACTTAAAACAGAATATAAAGACAGAATATAAAAAGACCCCGCCGTTCAACGGTGGGGTCTCAGACTGTCAAAAAACTAATCCATTATGAGCGGAAGGGTACTGGTCAGTACTTTGGCCTTCGGCCAAAGCCGCCTCCGGCGTCCGGATATCTTTCCGGTACTTGAAAACAAAGCGTTTCCCGAGTTTAATCCGCAGGCGGAATTCATTTCCGCCGAGGAAAATCCCGTATTTCTGCGCCCTGACAAAGTTCAGGGCTTTCCGCAGAAATAGGGATT
>CAJFHC010000055.1 GCA_904378045.1 Candidatus Metalachnospira gallinarum
CGTCCGGATATCTTTCCGGTACTTGAAAACAAAGCGTTTCCTGAGTTTAATCCGCAGGCGGAATTCATTTCCGCCGAGGAAAATCCCGTATTTCTGCGCTCTGACAAAGTTCAGGGCTTTCCGCAGAAATAGGGATTTATTGCCTTAATTTAAACTCGAAAAAGTCCCGAAGGACTTTTTCGACACGCTGAAAGGAGAAGGCGAGGTACCTTCTCCTTTATGTTTGATTGAGAAAACGCTGTCAGGGCAGAAGTCCGAGATATTCCTCGACAAATTTGCTGGCGACGGCTCCGTCGGAGGCGGCCGTAACTATTTGTCTGAGGGGCTTCCGTCTTATGTCTCCGGCGGCGAAAACGCCGGGGATATTTGTTTTTGTCGTCTCGTCGGCTACAACATAGCCTTCTTCGTCAAGCTCGATCTGGTCTTTGAAAAGGGTGTTGTTCGGTATCCTGCCCACGGCGATGAATATACCGTTGGCGGCAAGCTCGCTCTTTTCTCCGGTCACACGGTTTGTTATTTCGGCTCCGGTTATTACGTTGTCGTAAATGAGCTTTGTCACCTGGCTGTTCCATACAAATTCAACATTTTCGGCCTGCTCAAGCTGTTTCTGATAGGCGGCTGAGGCTCTCAGACGGTCGCGCCTGTGGACGATGTATACTTTTTTGCAGAGCTTTGAGAGATAAAGAGCGTCCTCCGCAGCCGTGTTTCCTCCGCCGACAACGATGACGGTTTTGTTTCTGTACATCATACCGTCGCAGGTGGCGCAGTAGGATACTCCCCTTCCTCTAAGCTCGCCTTCATGCTCCACGCCGAGCTCCCTGGGAGCGGCTCCCGTGGAAAGAATGACGGTATCGGCCTCAAATGTCTCCGATGTGGTATGGACCTTTTTGGGCACAGGCTCAAGCTCAAGGGAAGTTACCTCGGCAAACTCGCTTTCCGCCCCGAAACGCTCGGCGCCCGCTTTCATCTTCTGGGCAAGATCAAAACCGTCAACGGTTTCGTCAAATCCGGGGTAGTTGTCTATTTCGGTGGTGGTGGCCATCTGGCCTCCGGGGGCGAGCATCTCAAGCACTATGACGCTCAGACCAGCTCTGGCGGCGTAAAGGGCGGCGGTATAACCCGCGGGGCCTCCTCCTATTATAACGGTGTTGTATTTTCTCATAACTCAGCACTCCTTTGTATTATATTAGAGTTCCGCAAACACAAGAGCCTTTTTCGGACAGCGTTCCGTGCAGTTTCCGCAGGCTATGCAAAGATCATAGTCGACTGCCGGGGCATTAAAGCCTTCCTGGGAAAGGGCTCCCACAGGACAGACCTCAACGGAGGGGCACTTGTGGTTCTGGGGACAGTTTTCTTTAACAACGATAAGTTTTTTATCAGCCATATTATTTTCTCCCTTTTCATTCATTTGATTAATTTAATTATACCATAACAGTAAAAATAAAAAAGTGACAACGTCACAGGAGAATGTCAAAATACATCTTATTGTCCTTGTAAGCCCTGTCCGGAAATGCTATTATAGACATTAAGGAAAATTGGAGAAAAGGAGGCGGCGGAAATGGACTTGGAGAAACGTTTTCCTGTCTGGGACAGGCTGACAGACGCGGAAAGGGAGCTGATGAAAAGCTCAGCGGTTAAAAGGAAGGTAGAGAAGGGCAGGGTGCTCAGCAAAGGCTCAGGCGAATGTCTGGGGCTTGTAATAGTCACGGAGGGACAGCTCAGGGCGTTTATATTGAGCGAGGGCGGCCGTGAGATAACGCTTTTCCGGCTGTTTGAGCTGGATTTCTGCCTGTTTACGGCCTCCTGCATATTCGGCGGTATGCATTTTGACGTCAGCGTGGAGGCGGAGAAGGATACGGAGTTTTGGCTCATACCTCCAAACGTCTATCAGTCGCTTATGGAAAGCTCCGCCGCCGTGGCGAACTATACTAACAAGCTGATGGCGTCGAGATTCGCCGACGTTATGTGGCTGATGGAACAGACGCTTTTTACGAGCTTTGACAGGAGGCTGGCGGCCTTTCTTCTTGAGGAAAGCGCCATTGAGGGCAGCGATAGGCTTACCATTACCCATGAGAGGATAGCCAACCACCTCGGAAGCGCGAGAGAGGTCGTCACAAGGATGCTGAAATATTTTCAGAATGAAGGCGCTGTTAAGCTCTCAAGGGGAGCGGTGGAAATAACGGATGAGAAAAAGCTGGCTAAGATCGCCGGAGAATGAAAACAAAGGCCGGAATCGATTGGTTCCGGCCTTTAAAGTTAAAAAATCATTTGTTTTTATATCATTGTATATCTGTGTATTCCTTCTGAATCCACGTCGCATCTTACAAGACCTTTGTTCATCAGGTAGTCAAGATGGGCGATGGTCTCTCCAACGGCGAACCATCTTTGGCTTACAGGGAACTCCTCCCAGTTCTTTCCTCTCATCTGCCATTTCATATACGCGGCTATCTCATAGGCCGTGGAGCCGGGAATCATCCTTACTACCTTTTCCGTGTCCTTGAGCCTTTCCTGATGATGGACAAGAAGCTGGTCTATTCTGTCATAGACGTTTATGCCTTTTGTGTTCCTGTGGGCGGGAAGGGCTGTCTCCATTTTGTACTGTCTTATTTTCTTAAGGCTTTCGATGTAGTTGCTAAGCGAATCCCTTACGCCGTACCAGGACGTTATATTCGGAGTTATATCAAAAAGGACATGATCGCCGAGGAACATAAGGGCGTCCTTTTCATAGTAAAGGCAGGTGTTTCCGGGAGTATGGCCGGGAACATAAATACATTTGAACTCATATCCCCCCACGGTGAATTTATCTCCGTCCTCCAGCTTTACGGCGTCAAAGGGGCCTGCTACCTGGAAAGCTCTGGCGGGATTTTTGGTATGCAGCTCGATTATTTTATCATCGGGGAAACCGTGGCTGTGGAACATCTTGTCCATATCCTCCCAGTGACTGCCGGTGACGGAAGTCATAAGATAGTCGTAGTCTACCCTGCCCATATATATGGTGGACTCTTTAGGCATTATCGTAGCCGCCAGTCCAACATGGTCGCTGTGAAGATGGGTAAGGTAGAGATCGGAATTGTTTATGTCTATCTCAAGCTCCTTAAGGCCGGTTCTGAGGGCTTCTTCGCACTCGGGCCTGTTGAAGCCCGTATCTATGATAAGATTCCTTTCGGGCGTTTTTATGACAAAGCAGTTGAGGTTCTGGAGAGGGTTATCCGGAAGGGGAACAAAAATTTTATATACATCCGGATTAGAGTAAACTTTTTCGTACACGGTCATTCCTCCTGTCGATTTGAAAAATATTTTAAATTAATTGTAACTTATTTAAGTCCCTTTCGCAACATTTTTTGAGCCGGCACGGGTTGAAGAACCGCCGCTGATATAGTAAAATCCCGGTATAAGGGAGGTTGAGTTATGAAAAGAGAAATCTACCTTGCGGGCGGATGCTTCTGGGGCCTGCAAAAATATATGGACAGCGAAGTCAATGGCGTTATATCGACGGAATGCGGCTACGCCAACGGCAGGGGAGAAAAAGTCACCTATGAGGAGGTTTGTTCCCAGACCACGGGATTCTGCGAGACGGTGAAGGTCGTGTATGATGACAATAAAACAAGTCTGGATGACATATTGAGAGAATATTTTTATACCATAGACCCGACGTCCGTCAACCGCCAGGGAGCTGATATAGGCGAGCAATACCGTACGGGCATATATTATTCCGATGCGAACGACGCCCCGATTGTGAGGATGGCGCTTTCCGATCTGCAAAAGGGCTACAGGGTAAGGATAGCCGTTGAGGAGGGGCCGATAGAAAAATTTATTCCGGCCGAGGAATACCACCAGAAATATCTTGACAAAAACCCCGGAGGATACTGCCATATCAATTTTGAAAAAATAAGAAAGCTCAAGGCCGCGGTTGTCGATGCCGCCCGTTATGAAAGACCATCGGGAAAAGAGCTCAGGGAAAGGCTTGCGCCGGTACAATATGATGTCACTCAGCTATACATGGACGAGAAAGCCGAGAACGATATATACGCCCATTGCTCGGAAAGGGGACTTTATGTGGATATTGCCACAGGAGAGCCGCTTTTTTCATCGGCGGATAAGCTGGAAGGCTTTGGACGTACAGCTTTCAGAAAGCCCGTTGATCCGAACGTGATAATGGAAACGGGAGGGCTTGATGGCGTTGGCGACGATGAAAGCGCCGCGGTCAGCCGTGTCGGACGGTCGTATATAGGCCGCATACGCCGGGACGCCGGAGAAAAATATTTGGCGAACAGCTCCGCGTTAAGATTTGTGCCCTATGATGAGCTTGAAAAACAGGGCTATGGGTATTTGATAGGAAAAATAGAAATATAAACAGAAATATAAACAGAAATAAGAGGCGGGAATTACAAATCAAAGTCCCGCCTTGTTTATTTTTGCATAAAATCACTCTTTTTCCGTATTTCCAGTCTTTCTCCGTCCCATAGTATTTCAAGACTGTTTCTTACGGCAAGTCTGTCCGTATACTCGTCCCCGCTTGGGATGATGTGTTTAGAGATTTCCGCGTCGGCTTTTATGCCGTTTAGGTTTTTCATGCCGCAGCCGGCCTTATTTCGCTTGTTTTTGCAAATATAGTCAAAGCCGCCGGAACTCCTTTTTACGGCGTACATCCTTCCGCCGCATTTTGAGCAGATTATGGTGCCGGAAGCGAGAGCTGAGCCCCTTTCCAGACTGCGCATGGCGAAGCTGTCGCAGGCATTTAAAATTTCCTGGGCTTTTGCCCATTCCGCCCCGGAAAGTAGGGGCTTATGCCTGCCAACCGCTATTATTATTCCATCCGGCGAGCCTTTGTTGTAGGATATAAGCCCGCTGTCTGCCAGCTCTCCGCATATGGCTTTGCCCGATCTTTTAAAATATTCCTCCGCGTCCTTATCAGCCCGGCAGTATACGGGATTGGCTATTATGTCACGGACGGCCGCTGATGTGAACGCCCTTCCGCCGGACGTCTTAAGCCCGATGGAGTTTGCCGCCTCCGCCGTTTTTTTACGGCTTTTATATTTAAAAAAATATTCGTATATTTTCTGGACGGTTTCAATATCGCCGTTCTGCCTCAGATACGCCGCGGTTTTAATCCTTCCGCCGCCGTCCCTGTAGGGCTCTCTTACGCTGTCATAGCCGAGAGGAGGCCGTCCCCCGAGCCATCTTCCGTCTCTGGCGAGCATAAGCATATTGTCACGAACCCTCTCGCCTATGGTCTCACGCTCAAGCTGTGAAAAAACGCTGGCTATGTACATCATGGCCTTTCCCATGGGGCGGGATGTGTCAAACTCCTCCTTAACGCATATGAAGCCGGTCTTACAGGCGTTCAGCGTCTCGACAAAGGACGAGAAGTCGCTGACGCTTCGGCTTAACCTGTCCAGACGGTAGCAGACCACATAGTCAAGACCGCCGCTTTTTACGGCCTCCCTCATTTTCAGAAACATTGGCCTGGCGGTATTTTTTCCGGAATAGCCCTCGTCCTCATAGGGGATTATCACATTGTCCTCTCCGAATCGGCTCAAAATATAGGAGCGGCATATATTTATCTGGTTCTCCACCGACTCGCCCTTGTCCGAAAGGACGGATTTTCTGCAATAGACGCCGAAAACCATGACGATTCTCCTGAAATATGTGTTACTATATTTATATACAAAAATCATCGAGGTGATAACATGCTTATAAACAAAGCTATAGAGACCGCCGCCAAAGCCCACGACGGACAGGTTGACAAGGCCGGGGAAGCCTATATATTCCACCCGCTGAGGGTGATGCTGAATGTTATGGGCGGCGAAAATGTCAAATGCGCCGCCGTTCTTCACGATGTTATGGAAGACAGCGGGATAACGGAGGAAGAACTCAGGTCGATGGGATTTCCGGACGATGTGTTAAACGCTCTCAGACTGCTGACGAGACAGAAAGGACAGGACTATTTCGACTATGTGCGGGCGCTTAAGCCAAATCCCATAGCTAAGGCGGTAAAGCTGGCCGATCTGGCGGACAATATGGATATGTCAAGAATAAAGGAACCGACGGAGAAGGACTATAAACGGCTTGAGAAATATAAAAAAGCGAAGGAAATACTGGAGAAATAAGAAATATAAAAAACTACGGCGGTGGATTTCCACCGCTGCAGACTGTCAAAAAAACTAATCCATTGTGAGCGGGAGGGTACTGGTCAGTACTTTGGCCTTTGGCCAAAGCCGCCTTCGGCGTCCGGATGTCTTTCCGGTACTGTTCAGTACTTTGGCCTTTGGCCAAAGCCGCCTCCGGCGTCCGGATATCTTTCCGGTACTTGGGAACGAAGGGACTCCTGAGTTTAATCCGCAGGCGGAATTCATTTCCGCCGAGGAAAATCCCGTATTTCTG
>CAJFHC010000056.1:0-6227 GCA_904378045.1 Candidatus Metalachnospira gallinarum
TTCCTCGGCGGAAATGAATTCCGCCTGCGGATTAAACTCAGGAGTCCCTTCGACTCCCGAACCCTCCCGCTCACAATGGATTAGTTTTTTGACAGTCTGCAAGGAGGATACAGCCTGAGTATCCTCCTTTTTTTGGGCTTTGTTTTTCGTTCTTGTTATTTCTTTTTGTATATTTCGGCGAATTTTTCCCTTACCGCCTCGCCGACCTCCGTTGTGGAAGCCTGTCCGCCAAGATCAAATGGAACCACTTGCTTCTCATCTATAACCATCTTTATAGCCTCTATTATCATTCTGCCCAAGTCCTCATGTCCAAAATGGTCAAGCATCTGACTCACCGACCAGAGCGCTGCCATAGGATCAGCCTTGCCCTGTCCTGCTATATCAGGGGCGGAACCGTGAATGGGCTCGAACATAGAGGGGTATGTTCTCTCAGGATTGATGTTGGCTCCTGCCGCAAGTCCCATTCCTCCGGCTATGGCCGCGCCAAGATCGGTTATTATATCGCCGAAAAGGTTTGACGTAACTACTATCTGGAATCTTTCCGGATTTTTTACGAAAAACATGCTCGCGGCGTCCACAAGGCATGTATGCGTCTCTACGTCCGGATATTCCTTAGCTATCCTGGCGAAGGTCTCATCCCAGAATACCATTGAATATCCGAGGGCGTTGCCCTTGCTTACGCTGGTGAGCGTCTTGTGTTCCTTTCTCGCCAGCTCAAAGGCGTATCTCATTATCCTTTCCGTGCCTTTTTTGGAGAAAACTCCGGTTTGCAGAGCCATCTCGTCGTCCCTGCCCTCAAAGAGCCTTGCACCGACGTTGGAATACTCGCCCTCACTGTTTTCCCTGACAACGGTTATGTCTATCTGTCCGGTGGAAGTGATATTTTTCAAAGGACATATATCCACATTCAGCAGTTTTATGGGGCGAAGGTTGACATACTCGTCAAACTCCCTCCTCAGCTTGAGCAAAAACTGTCCCAGGGCGATATGATCCTTCACCGCCGGGTCGCCGATGGCTCCGAGATATATGGCATCGTAACCCTTCAGCGTGTCCAGGAAATCATCGTCGGCCATTTTTCCGTTTTCGAGGTAGTAGCCGCAGCTCCAGGGGTATTCGGTCAGCTCGAAGGCCGGTCCTCCAAGGTCCTCTATATCTTTCATCAGCTTTACTCCCTCGGCTATAACTTCCTTTCCAATGCCGTCTCCGGGTATTACAGCTATCTTATACATTTTAACAACTCCCTTCGGATTATTTTCGTTAATATGATTATATATCTTAAAAATCCGCTTGTAAAATAACTAAATTATATAATATTATAGATAATTTTTATAAATACATAGAAAATAAATATTTTACATATAAACATATATTTTATATAATGAAAGCAGGTATCAATTTACGGATAGAACTTAACTTTGAAAGGAGTGTTTTTATGAGTGAAAAGGCAAAAACAGTAAGAGTAGCGGTGGTTCAGGCAGCCCCTGTGGTGTTCGACCTTGAAAAGACACTGGAAAAGGCTCTTGGACTAATTAAGGATGCGGCTCAAAAGGGAGCCAACATCGTAGTGTTCCCCGAGACCTTCATCCCCGGCTACCCCAGAGGACTCACTTTCGGATTCAATATCGGAGCAAGAACAATGGAGGGCAGAAAAGATTTCCAGCGCTTCCATGACAACTGCGTTGCCGTGCCCGGTCCGGAGGTCGATATTCTGGCCAAAGCTGCCGCTGAAAATAATGTATACCTGGCAATGGGCATCACCGAAAAGGACGGAAAAAATATCGATGGTACTCTCCATTGCTGTATGCTGTTTTTCGGCCCCGACGGAACCTTCCTCGGACGCCACAGAAAGCTCAAACCCACGGGCTCGGAAAGATATATATGGGGCGAGGACGACGGCAGTACCCTTACGGTCGTTGACACCCCCTACGGTCAGATGGGCGCCCTTATATGCTGGGAAAACTATATGCCCCTTGCCCGCGCGGCCATGTATCAGAAGGGCGTTAAGCTCTATCTCGCTCCCACGGCCGACCAGAGAGATACATTCCAGTGTACCCTTCGTCATATAGCGATAGAAGGACGATGCTTTGTTATCTGCTGCAATCAGTATATGGAAAAAGGTATGTATCCCACAGACCTCAACGGCTATGCCGAAATTGAAGCTCAGCCGGAAGTTATGTGCCGCGGCGGAAGCTGTGTAGTAAATCCCTTCGGCGAGTATGTGGCAGGCCCCGTATTCGGCAGGGAGGAAATACTTATCGCCGACCTTGACCTTGACCAGATCACCCAGGGCAAGGCTGACTTCGACTGCATCGGCCATTATTCAAGGCCCGATATTTTCGAGCTTATCGTCCATGAGAAAAAGTCCGGTGAATGATTATGAAGCTCTATCAGCTCAGATATTTTACCGCGGTGTGCCGCTACGGCTATGTGACGAGGGCGGCGGAGGAGCTTCATGTTACCCAGCCGTCGGTGTCCAGCGCCATAAAGGAGCTTGAGGACGAATTTTCCGTCAATCTTTTCCACAGGATTAACAACCGCCTCTCCCCTACAAAGGAGGGGCTGTATTTTCTGGATCAGGCTACGAAGATACTTGAGTTGGCCGATTCTACCACAAGCATGATGGAAGAGCTGGGGAGCCGAAAAAAGCAGATAAAAATAGGCATACCACCAATGATCGGCACATTTCTGTTTCCAAAGCTGTTTACCGCTTTTCGGAAAAAATATCCCAATATCGATCTGGAACTTGTGGAGGGTGGTTCCCCCGACTCCCTGCTGGCTGTGGAAAACGATGCCATAGATCTGGCCGTAATCATTACAAACGGCATCAAAAAACCTGATATACATATAGAGCCCCTCTGTTCCACAGAATTTATGTTCTGTGTCGGACGTGACCATCCTCTGGCCGGAAGGGCATACGTTACCTTTGAGGATATAAAGGACGAATCACTCATACTTTTTAAAAACGGCTATTTCCAGAACAGCTTTGTTCGGAGCCGGTTCGCCGAAATAAACGCCGAACCTAATATAATTCTATATTCCAATCAGATAATCACTATGAAAAATCTCGTGCGTGAGTGCGGAGTATGCGCCTTTCTCATCCGTGACGTGGTCAAAAACGACAGCGGCCTGTCCGCCATACCGATAGACCCGCCCATACCGATAGAGATCGGCGTTATATGGAGGAAAAACAAGCGGCACAGCAGCGACACCATACAGTTTATAAAATTCGTAAATGAGATGAAAAACACATTCGTTTCCGGATAAGCTCGGAAACATAAAAAAGGACGCCCTGTTTTGGGCGTCCTTTTTATTGGGGGATTATCTCGCTCTTTTGGCGAGGGTGTTGCCAGGAGTCAGCTCACCCTTAAGGGCTGACTCGTAATTGTTAAGGGTAGTCTCGGCGATGGCCTTCATTGCCTCGGTTGTAAAGAATGCCTGATGGCTTGTGACGAGCACGTTAGGGAAGGTCAGAAGCCTTGAAAGCTCATCATCGCTTATGATCTCGTTGGATCTGTCCTCAAAGAAATACTCGTCCTCCTCCTCGTATACGTCGAGGGCGACACCGGCGAATTTTCCGGCCTTAAGCGCCTCAACAAGGGCTGTTGTGTCAACAATGGCTCCTCTGGAAGTATTAACAATAATTGATCCGTCCTTCATCATTCCAATAGTTTCGGCGTTCACCATATGCCTTGTGTCATCGGTGAGAGGGCAGTGGAAGGTTATTATGTCGGAGCGTCTGAAAAGTTCTTCCTTGCTTACATAGTTTGCCTTGATTCCCTCGGTGGGATAAGGATCGTAGGCAAGTATCTCCATACCGAATCCCTGAAGTATCTCCACCATGGTGCGTCCGATCTTACCCGTTCCGACAACTCCTATTGTCTTGCCCCTGAGCGTCATTCCCATAAGGCCGTTGATGCTGAAGTTGAAGTCCCTTGTCCTCTGGTATGCCTTGTGTACGCATCTGTTGACAGCCATAAGCAGTGTGAGAGCGAACTCGGCGACGGCTGCCGGTGAGTAGCTGGGCACCCTCATTACGTCGAATCTTCCCTCGGCGGCCTTAAGATCCACGTTGTCATATCCGGCGCACCTGAGAAGGATCGTTTTTACTCCCGCCTCATGGAGGATATCCAGCGTTTCCTTATCCGCCACATCGTTAACAAATATACAAACCGCGTCATTGCCCGTGGCAAGGATAGCCGTGTCCTTTCCGAGCCTTGTCTCAAAAAAAGTTACGTCCAGCCCGCGTTCCTTGGCGAGGGGCTTGAACCATGTCTTATCGTACGGTTTTGTGTCATAAAAAGCTATTTTCATAATTCTCCTCCTAACTTGGAAAACTTATTCCCGACTTTTAGCGCGGCAGTTCCCATCAGCTCGGCCAAAAAGTCATCCTCTGCCTTTTTCCGTTTTTAAAACCTTTCTTTGTTATATTTTTAACATATTTATTGTCTCCTGTCAATGGGCTTTACAAAAATTTAACTTAAAAAAGTCACGATTGGTATATTATGATATGTTTTAAGTTGTGCCGGGCCCGGATATATAGTAAAATTATACTATGACGGGACTGTATTGATTATGCCCCGCGCATCCCGAAAATATACTTTATATATAACAAACGGAAAGAGAGATACTTATGGCCGGAAAATATATCCTTTCCCTTGATCAGGGAACAACAAGCTCAAGGACAATAATTTTTGATAAAGATCAGAACATCATCGCCAAAGCACAGCAGGAATATCCCCAGATATATCCCCGTCCCGGCTGGGTCGAGCATAATCCGCAGGACATATACAACACCCAGTACAGCACAGCAATCGACGCCATGATACAGGCCGACATTCGGCCGTCGGAGATCGCGGCTGTCGGCATAACAAACCAGCGTGAGACGACCATTGTATGGGACAAGGATACGGGCATCCCGGTATACAACGCCATCGTCTGGCAGTGCAGAAGAACGGCGGATATGTGCGAGGAGCTTAAAAAGGACAGGGATTTCGCCGAATACGTCAAGCTGAACACCGGACTGCTCATTGACGCATATTTTTCCGCCACAAAAATCAAATGGATACTGGACAACGTGGAAGGCGCCAGGGAAAAAGCCGAGAGGGGGCAGCTCCTTTTCGGCACGGTTGACACTTGGCTCGTGTGGAAGCTCACCGACGGCAAAGTGCATATAACCGACTGCACCAACGCTTCAAGAACCATGCTGTTCAATATAAATACCCTCAAGTGGGACAAGACAATACTCAGCCGCCTTGGCATACCGGAATGCATGCTTCCGGAAGTAAAAAACAGCTCCGAGGTATACGGCTACACGGACAAGCTGGGCTCAAAAATTCCTATCGCCGGTATCGCCGGGGATCAGCAGGCCGCCCTTTTCGGTCAGCTCTGCTTTGATAAGGGAGACGTTAAAAATACATACGGCACGGGAAATTTCATACTTATGAACACAGGCGACACTCCATCGGTAAGCCAAAACGGCCTTATAACGACCATCGCCTCATCCATAGACGGAAAGGTAAACTACGCCCTTGAGGGCAGTGTTTTTGTCGGCGGCGCTGTTATACAGTGGCTGAGGGATGAGATGAGATTTTTCTCCAGCGCCTGCGACGCGGACTATCTCGCTTCAAAAATCGCCTCATCCGACGGAGTGTACTTTGTGCCGTCGTTCACCGGCATGGGCGCTCCCCACTGGGATATGTACGCCCGTGGTTCCATATTCGGCCTTACAAGGGGCACAACAAGGGAGCATATAATACGGGCCGCCCTGGAGGGCATAGCGTTCCAGTCCATGGACGTCATAAACGCCATGGCCGCGGATACGGGCGGAGAGATAGGGGACATCAAGGTCGACGGCGGAGCCAGCGTCAGCGTCCCCATTATGCAGTTCCAGTCGGACATAACGGGCAAGCGGCTTCTTAAGCCCGTCATCGCCGAGACAACGGCTCTTGGAGCGGCATTTCTTGCCGGTCTTGCCGTCGGCTTCTGGAAAAGCCTTGACGAGCTCAAATCAAGCTGGGTGCTGGACAGGGTATATGAGCCGAAAATGGACAGAGCCGAGGCCGAAAGGCTCATAAAGGGCTGGCGAAAAGCCGTAAAAAGCACAAAGCTGTTCTCGGAGGAATAATAAATCAGCGTGTCGAAAAAGTCCTTCAGGACTTTTTCGAGTTTAAATTAAGGAAATAAATCCCTATTTCTGCGGAAAGCCCTGAACTTTGTCAGGGCGCAGA
>CAJFHC010000056.1:6254-7058 GCA_904378045.1 Candidatus Metalachnospira gallinarum
ACCGGAAAGATATCCGGACGCCGAAGGCGGCTTTGGCCAAAGGCCAAAGTACTGAACATACCCTCTCGCTCACAATGGATTAGTTTTTTGACAGTCTGAAATAAATAATTCGGTCTTGAATGTTAAACGGAGGATGGAGGAACAGAGCATCGTATTCCGCCATCCTTTACTTAAACTATTCATTTGGCGTTTGTATAATAAGGAAGGAGCGGCAAAATGGGAAAGGAGATCACTCCGCATAGAAGCCTGCTGCGGCGATTTGCGCCCGTCTGAAAAGCTGGCGCTCAGGCTCGGCGGAGAAGGCGGCTCTTTTAAGGCCATGTACGGCTATCCGCTGACAGGCTTTGAGAAGGCGGAGGAAATACCGGAAAAATCGTTGCCGCATCGGAATCGTCGAGGGCAGCTCCGCGATGGGACTTACCGAAGCCGAATATGCCGCTCTCTCAGACGCCGAAAGAGAAGAGCTGCGCAGGAGGGTCGAGGAAAAAGTCCGTTCCGCCGTACTTAAAAATCTTTTGGAACTTCCGGCATATATCGAATTTCTTGAGAAATAAACATACGTCGTATATACAGATCTTGCTTGGGACTGCCTTCAAAGGACAGTCCTCAGCGGAAATGAATTCCGCCTGCGGAATAAACTCGGGCCATCCTTTGTGTCCAAGTACCGGAAAGACATCCGGACGCCGCAGGCGGCTTTGGCTGTAAGCCAAAGTACTGAATAGTACCGGAAAGATATCCGGACGCCGGAGGCGGCTTTGGCCGAAGGCCAAAGTACTGAATAGTACCGGAAAGATATCCGGACGC
>CAJFHC010000057.1 GCA_904378045.1 Candidatus Metalachnospira gallinarum
CTCGGCGGAAATGAATTCCGCCTGCGGATTAAACTCGGGCCACCCTTTGTGTCCCGAACCCTTCCGCTCACAATGGATTAGTTTTTTGACAGTCTGAGGGCTCCGTATAACGGAGCCCTTTTTTGCGTGCCGGTATTTACAGGGGGAAAAACGGACGAAGAATTTTACAGAGAGCTTGAGAAACTGAAGTAGGAGCTGAAAACAAGTCCTTTGAGACTGGAATGCTAAAGCCGGGTCAGTGAGCTGTCCGTCTTGAGGGACGGGCTTTAAAAAAAGAAATGTCCGTGGAGCAGGCGGCGAAGATACTCCGCGACAAAAATAAAAAGATCAGTCGTCCGGCAGCCAGCGGTAATGGCCGATAATATGTTTGCTTTCCAGTTCATCCGCTTCTCTGGCTCCAAGAGGACCATGATGGATTATGAACGGCAGGCCGTCCCTGTTCCTTTTGTCCGAGCATACGGCTATGTGATTTTCGTATACCGCTATATCGCCGGGCTGCCAGCTTTCGGGATCGTCCGTGGAAATTGTCAGGCTTTGGGCGTTATGCTCAAAAAATATGTACAGATTTTTGACGCGGCGGAAGTCGATGTTCGGATCGGCTTCGTCGGGATAGAGTTCGGGATTTTCGGCTATATGCCCGTCCACAAGGGACTTGAGGTCATAGCCGGCCGCGGCGAAGCCCTGCCATACTACGTCGGTGCATACGCCATATCCGTCGTCGGGATAACCGCCTTCGTAGTAACGGCTTTTATATGGCGGATTGGTCTCGATATACGCCCTTGCCCCAAGCATTATGTCATGCCAGTCGTCTATTTTGTCCCCGTCGGCGTCAAGGGGAGAGCAAAGCTCCGTAAGACCGAGCTCAGAGGCGGTATAGGATTTTGACGGTATAAGTTTGATTATCAATAAAGCCGCTGTGGCTATAAGCATAACAACGGCGGTTTTTTTAATATTTCTCATGGCATCATCCTCCAAGCGTATTATATTTTATAGCGCCGCCAAAATCAACGCAAAGAAAAATATGGTTGAAAAAAAGGCAATATCATGCCATTATATATATGTTGAAAAATCGTTTTGGATTTTTGAGCCGGCGGCGCCGGCTCCGGTTTTGTCAGAGCGGAGATCGAAGGATCGTTCCGCCTTCCCGTATGGGAAAAACAGATAAGGAGATATGTTATTATGGATAAATTGAAAGTCATTATTCTGGCCGCGGGCGAAGGAAAAAGAATGAAGTCCAAGCTGCCCAAGGTTCTCCACAAAGTGCAGGGAAAGACAATGCTTGGCCATGTGATAGACACGGCAAGGGCGGCCGGAGCCGACGATATATGCGTTGTTATAGGACATGGAGCCGAGCAGGTGGCTCAGTCCATAAAGGATGAGAACGTGAAAACGGCGGTGCAGAGCGAACAGCTCGGCACGGGACATGCGGTTATGTGCGCCGGAGATTTCATAGAGGACGGAGCCGATATGCTCGTCCTTTACGGAGATACTCCCCTCATTACCGCCGGAACCATAGGTGAGCTCAGGGACTTCCATAAGAGGGAGGACAACGCCATTTCGATAATATCGGCCGTTGTGGACGACCCGACGGGCTACGGACACATTATAAGGGACGAAAACGGAGCTTTCCTTAAAAACGTGGAGCATAAGGACGCTTCGGAGACGGAAAAGATTGTCAGGGAGATAAACACCGGCATATATCTTTTTTCCGGCGGCGCGCTCAAAAAAGGGCTTTCGCTTCTTAAAAACGATAACGCTCAGGGAGAATACTATCTTCCCGACACATTGGAGATAATACTTAAGGACGGCGGAAGGGTAAACGCCATGATCGCCGGCGACGCCAAAGAGTTTGCCGGAGTCAATAACAGGATCCAGCTTGCCGAGGCGGAAGCGGTCATGAGAAAAAGGATAAATCTTTTCCATATGGAAAACGGAGTCACTATGATGGACCCCGAGAGGACATATATCGAGGCGGGAGTAAAGATAGGACAGGACACCGTGCTCCTTCCCGGCGTAGTGCTTGAGGGAAATACGGTCATCGGCGAGGACTGCGTTGTCGGCCCCGACTCACGCCTTACGGACACTGTCCTTGGCGACAGAGTCAAGTTCCAGTATTCCACGGCGATAAGCTCATCCGTGGACAACGACACCACCGTGGGCCCCTATGCATATATCCGCCCCGACTGCCATATCGGCAAAAACGTCAAGATCGGCGATTTTGTGGAGGTCAAAAATTCCAATGTGGGCGACGGCACAAAGGTATCACATCTGACATATATCGGCGATTCCGACGTGGGTGAGAGGATAAACTTCGGCTGCGGCACCGTCACAGTCAACTACGATGGACATAAAAAATACAGGACGGTCATCGGCGACGACGTATTCATCGGCTGCAACACCAACCTTGTCGCTCCCGTAAACGTCGGCAGGGGCTCGTATATAGCGGCAGGCTCCACCATCACCGACGACATACCGGAGGATTGCCTCGCTATTGCCAGAGAAAGGCAGATAAACAAGAGCGGTTGGACTAAAAAGTAAAATTTTAAGTGCGACTAGTGTAAAATTTTGAATAGTTTTGATGTTGAATTTTGAAATACAGTAGTGTACCATGTAGAATGGAGTGGCTTTTGACGGCCCATAGCCTATTATTTAACGATATACTACCGAATAGGGGGACAATTTAAAAATGATGTATACAGGCAGAAGCAATATTAAAGTTTTTTCCTGCAACTCAAACCCTGAACTTGCGAAGGCGATAGCCAAAGACCTTTTCCTTTCCCTGGGAGAGGCTGAGGTTACAAAGTTCAGCGACGGAGAGGTTTCCGTAAAAATCAACGAGACCGTAAGAGGAGCCGACGTTTATATTATCCAGTCAACGTCTCAGCCCGTAAACGACAACCTTATGGAGCTTCTTGTAATGATCGACGCCATGCGCAGGGCGTCCGCCGGAAGGATAACAGCAGTTATCCCTTACTACGGATACGCAAGACAGGACAGGAAGGCAAGGGCAAGAGATCCAATCAGCGCGAAGCTCGTCGCTAACCTTCTTACCGTAGCCGGAGCCGACAGGATCCTGACGATGGATCTGCACTGTGCTCAGATACAGGGATTCTTTGATATTCCCGTGGATCATCTCCAGGGAAATCCCATACTTACAAGCTATTACCGCGAAAAATACGCCGATCTGCTTGACGAGTTCGTAGCCGTTTCACCCGACCTTGGAAGCGTTGGAAGAACAAGAGCGTTCGCCACAAGAGTGGACATTCCCATCGCCATCATCGATAAGAGACGTCCCAAGGCAAACGTAAGCGAGATCATGAACATCATCGGAAACGTGGACGGCAAGAGAGTCATCCTTGTGGACGACATGATAGATACGGCAGGAACAATCTGCAACGCCGCTAAGGCTCTTGTTGAGAGAGGAGCGGTAGAGGTAGACGCATGCTGTACGCATCCCGTTCTTTCCGGACCCGCCATCGAGAGAATACAGGATTCTCCCATAAACGAGCTTGTAGTTCTCAACACGATCGAGCTTCCTCCCGAAAAGAAAATACCCAAGATCAAGGAGCTTTCGGTAGCGCCCATCTTTGCCGACGCCATCAACCGTATCCACGAGGGAATTTCCATTTCCAAGCTTTTTGACTAAAAAATACGCCGGTTTCCCTTGAAGAAGCCGGCTTTTTTAAATCTATCGGATCTTAAGAGGCTGCCCCGCAACGAGGGGCGATATAAATAAAAAGAAAGGAGCAAAAGACAATGAAATACGATTTTCCCAAAATCGACCTCCATCTGCATCTTGACGGTTCCATGCTCCCCGAATCGGCATGGGAAATGGCTAAGGAAAGAAACGTAAAAATGCCCGCTGACAACCTTGAAGATTTCAAGAAATTTATTGTCGTCACCGCCGACTGCCGCAGCGTCAACGAATATCTTGAAAAATTCGAGCTTCCCCTGCAGATAATGCAGGACAAGGAGGCCATAAGCCGCACGGCAAGGGAGCTTGTGCTTTTGCTTGCTTCCCAGGGGCTTGTGTACGCCGAGATACGATTCGCTCCCCAGCTCCATACGAGAAAGGAGCTTACGCAATCCGACGCCGTTGACGCCGTGCTTGAGGGAGTAAACGAAGGTATGGCGGAGGCCGAAAAACAGGGCAGACCCATTGACATCGGTGTCATCTGCTGCGCCATGTCCATCGGCAGGGCCGACGTAAACAGGGAAGAAAACCTTGAGACCGTGAGGGTGGCAAGGGAATACCTGGGCAAGGGAGTAGTTGCCGCCGATCTCGCCGGAGCCGAGGGCATTGTTCCCTTAAGCGATTTCGGCTATATTTTTGACCTTGCGAGGGAAGTAGGAATGCCATTTACGGTCCATGCCGGAGACAGCGACGGCCCCCAGACCGCTTGGGACGCCCTTTCCTTCGGAACAAAGAGAATAGGCCACGGACACAGGGTCTACGACGACAAAACGCTTATGCGGAAGGTCATAGACGAGGGAGTTACCCTTGAGATATGCCCGACAAGCAACATCCAGTGCCAGTCACAGCCAAGCTATGCCGAGCATCCGGCGAAAAAGATGTTTGACGCGGGAGTGAGGGTGACGATAAACACCGACAATATGATCCTTTCGGACATAGACCTTGATAAGGAATACGACCACTGTCTCAACGACATGGGATTTGTATACAACGATCTCATAAAGATGAATATTTACTCGGCCGAGGCGGCTTTTATGCCGGAGGAAAAGAAAAAAGCCATAATAGAAAGGCTTGAAAAGTGCTATAAATAAGAGAAGCAAACGGGACAAAAATAAATAACCGAAGCAAAAAAAGAACGCCCTGACCGGGAAATCCGCGGCCGGGGCGTTCCTGCGTTTTTTGGCATATTATCAAATTTCATCGGCGCAAAAGAGGAGGACGCTGGGGGATGCATGAACTTTTACGCCTGCCTGAAAAGGAACTTTTCGATTTAAAGCCGAAAGACCGGAAAAGGTTTTTCGATAAATAGTTTTGATAGATAGTTTCGATAAACAGGGAGAGCCTCTCAAAGGGGCTCTCCGAGAAGAACAAATTTCCCACGCCTTTGATAGGCTTAGATTATTGAAAACATATCAGCAGCTTATTCCTCGATGGCGATATATTTCTTTCCGGGAATGGCGGCGTCCTTTTTAGGAACGCTGAGTTTAAGAATACCGTGTTTGAACTCGGCCTTAATCTCGGACTCGGTCACATTCTCGCCTACATAGAACGAACGCTGGCAGGAGCCTGCGAAACGCTCTTTGCGGATATATTTGCCCTTGTTGGACTCTTCCTGGTCAAGACCTTTGCTGGCCTCGACTGTCAGATAGCCGTTTTCAAGGGAGATTTTAATCTCGTCTTTGCTGAATCCGGGCAGATCCATTTCAAGGACATACTCGCTGTCTGTTTCTCTGACGTCGGTTTTCATTAAGTTTTTGCCATGGCGTCCATAGAGCTTGTGCTCAACTTTTTTCATATCCCTGTCGTCAAAGAAAGGAAAATCATTCATAAAGTCATCAAAAAGGTTTTCTCCAAAAATACTGGGCATAAACATAAAGCCTCACTCCTTCTGTCAATATAAATCTTGTTTATGTTTTAGACCTGTTTTTTGGAACTTGGGGAGGAAGATAGTCGGGAACCTGGTGTCCGTATTTTCTGTTCTCCCTATCTCTCTTCCTTTGTTCTGAACGTAGTATAGCACTTGTTGTTAGCACTGTCAAGAGGTGAGTGCTAATTTTATTTGAATATTTAGTAAACATTCAATGAATATTTTATTAACAAATTATGAACGGGAATATCCGTATATTGGAAATAGAAATAGAAATAGAACTCTATAATATCAGATAAACAGTAGCTTAATCAATGATTTACGCTTAATTATGGGAAATAAATATAATAATCAATTTGAATTTTAAATATTATAAGTAAATGCTTAATTTTTTTGATAAGAATATTTAACATGATATAGTTAAATAAATAACTATATTTTGGACAAAAAAGGGACTGTCCCTTGAAGGCAGTCCCAAGACTGTCAAAAAACTAATCCATTGTGAGCGGAAGGGTACTGGTCAGTACTTTGGCCTTCGGCCAAAGCCGCCTCCGGCGTCCGGATATCTTTCCGGTA
>CAJFHC010000058.1 GCA_904378045.1 Candidatus Metalachnospira gallinarum
TCCGCCGAGGAAAATCCCGTATTTCTGCGCCCTGACAAAGTTCAGGGCTTTCCGCAGAAATAGGGATTTATTGCCTTAATTTAAACTCGAAAAAGTCCTGAAGGACTTTTTCGACACGCTGGCGCCGGAATTATTTTCGGCGTCATTTTGTTTTCCGGAGAGTCTTTTTGTTTACAGACAAGTCTTAATAATGTATGATATATATAACGCAAAAAAGCATTTTAATTTTAATAACAAGGAGGACTTTGCCCCATGCAGTTAAGAGATTTTGGAAAAACAGGAGTAAAAGTATCGCCCATAGGATTCGGAATGATGAGACTTCCCGCCGACGCCGAGGGAAACGTGGATGAGGAAAGAGCCATAGCCATGCTCAGAAGCGCCATAGACAACGGCCTTAATTATGTGGACACGGCTTTCAACTACCACAACGGAAACAGTGAGAAAATAACCGGAAAGGCTCTTCTTGACGGCTACCGTGACAAGGTTTATCTCGCTACAAAGGCTCCGGCGTGGATGTTCAAAAGCGGGGACGACTTTGACACGATTCTGGATAAACAGCTCGAAAGGCTCCAGACCGATCATATCGACTTCTATCTTCTCCATGCCATGAACGCCATCGCCTTTGAGAAAAAGGTGCAGAGATACGGCGTGCTTGAAAGACTTGAGGCAGCCAGAGCCGCCGGAAAAATAAAATACGTCGGCTTCTCCTTCCACGATAAGCTGGACGTGTTCAAAAATATATGCGACAGCTATGACTGGGACTTCTGCCAGATACAGCTCAATTACATAGACACGGTATATCAGGCCGGAATTGAAGGACTTAAATACGCCGCTTCCAAGGGCATGGGCGTTGCCATTATGGAGCCCCTGAGAGGAGGATATCTTGCCAATGTTCCCAAGGCCGTTGCCGATGTTTTCGCTCCCACGGGAAAGACTGCCGTTGAGTGGGGACTGGACTATCTCTGGAACATGCCCGAGGTTTCCGTTGTGCTCAGCGGTATGAGCGACGAGGAGCAGATAAGGCAGAATCTTGAGTACGCTTCACGCTCCTCGGCCGGAATGTTCACAGCCGAGGATGAGGACGTAATAAAGAAGGTACAGGGTATTTTCAATTCCTACGACACCATAAGCTGCACGGGATGCTCCTACTGCCTGCCCTGCCCGAAAAATGTTGGAATACCATATAACTTTGTTGTATACAATAACTACAAGACCGGAAGCCCCTTTGAGGACGAGAAAAAGAGATACAACGAGTGGGTAACGGTATTCGGACAGAAGGCTTCCGCCTGCGTTGCCTGCCATAAATGCGAGGAGATCTGTCCCCAGCATCTGAAAATTTCCGACCTGCTTAAAAAGGTTGCCGAGACATTTGAAGGCTGATATTGTCAGACAAATAAAACTATTGAAAATTAGGCAGTTTTTAAATAAACAATGCCTTTATGAGTAAAATAAACGCCTGTTTTTGTATATTGTTACAAAAAACGGGCGTTTTTGTTATATTAATATAAATATAAATAAAATATTTGATATAATTTGGTGAATATACACAGCGATGAAAATATTAACTATTGACATATAACAAAAAATAATATACGCTAAAACTGTATTTGGCAATGTTTTTAAATGGGAGGGAGAACAATGGGGAGATTTGTAATAAGGCAGTATGAAACAGGAATGAAATTCGACCTTCTGGCGGTGAACAGAGAGACCATAGCCTCATCTGATTTTTACAACTCAAAGGCCTCCTGCCTGAAGGGCATAGCCAGCGTTGCAAAAAACGCTCCTTTGGCCGTCATTGAGGATCAGACCATCAAGGAGTATAAAAAGGAGATAAATCCGAAGTTTGAAATATTCAAGGACGAGGGAGGAGAGTTCCGTTTCAACCTTAAGGCGAAAAACGGACAGACTATCATTTCCTCCGAAGGCTATAAGGCGAAAGCGAGCTGCAAAAACGGAATAGAAAGCGTAAGAAAAAACTCCGTGGGGGCGGAGATAGTTGAGGTAAAAGAAAAATAATGGTAAAATGCCATAAAGGGCAGGAGAGTCCGGAATACCGCTCGCCTGCCTGTTTTTTTCTGAAAAAATCGTTTGAAAAACGAGGGGAGGAAACGAAATGCCAACGGAAATTGATAAGGAAAAAATAAAGAGATCGGTTTGGATGGGCGCGCCTATGCCCATGGTGACAATATTCAAAACATTGGACGTGACAGGAATAATAAAGACTGCAAAAAGAACGGGCGCCGGCTTTACGGCGCTTATGTGCTGGTGCGTCGGACGGGCGGCTTCGGGGATGGAAGAATTTTATATACTGCCCGTGGGAGATAAATTGCTTAAATATGAAAAACTGGCGGTAAACGTGGTCGTAAAAACGAAAAACGGCATAGCAACCTGCGACATACCGTTTAATGGGAATTTAAAAAAATTCTGCCGTGACTACGGGAGACTTACGGAAAGTGTCATAAAAAGCGGACAGGACTACGAGCTTGGCGGCGAGTATATGGTCATAGGCACGTCCGCCCTGCCGAAGCACGACATTGACGGGGCGGCGAACATCTACGCCGGATTTTATAACAACCCGTTCCTTATCTGGGGAAGATACAGGAAGGGGTTGTTCAAAACGACACTGCCCGTTTCTTTTCAGTTCCACCACAGCCAGTTTGACGGGGAGGAAGCGGCGGAGTTCCTGGATAAGCTGCAAAGGGTGATAAAAGGGATAAAAACAAAATATTGATTTTATAGGATATTATGGTATTATAAAAGAGTAACAGCCATTCAATAAAAGTGAAAAAGCCTAAAGGATGATATATATGAGAGTAAAAGACAGGCTGAAAAAATATTTCAGCTTTGCCGCGGTTTTCGCTGTGGTCATGATAAATATTCCCGCCGGAGCTATGGCGGCAGATGGGACGGGCAAAACTTTGGAGACGGAACGACCGGCCTATATGGGAATACTCAGCATTTTCAATGACATCATAAGCGCCGTTGAAAATGCGTATGGCAGTTATGCCCCAACAGTTTATGAAAATGTTATTTACGGAAATGAGGATGTTACTTTAGAAATCCCGAACGGCCCGATTGCACAGGCTGAAATACCGATGCCGACATATATTCCGATAAAAGAAAAATTAAATATAGACATAGCAACTGGAGACTTTGAGGAACTTACAGAATATCTTGAGGAAACTGTAGATATTTTTGACAGAGATACCTTTGTGATTGACGAGGAATCTTCGAGCGGTGATGATAGAAGTTACTCTGTATTCTATTATTATATGAAAGACGGATTTAAAACCGCATATTATATAGTGGTAAGATGTACTGACGGGGTTCCGGAAAAATATTATATAAGCGTGCCTGATAATCTCTCCGCTTTATATACTGAAAAAACCATAAGCGCGGACGACATCCCGGAAACCGTCATTGATGAGGCCAAAGCCGAGGCGTTAAAAGATATAAACGAGGGCAAATACAAGGGACTCAGAATCATAAGCCAGACCGTTACGCCGAGAATATATGAGGACGGATATAAGTATCTCAGGGTAAGGACGATATTTGAGTATGAAGATGATGGAGATGTATACCAGTCTCCCCACAGATTTGAGTACAGACTGCCTGATAAGTGGCAGGGATAAACGAAAAGATAATGAATTTTCCGACATGCTGACAGCGCCCCAAACGGGGCGCTGTTTTGTATATCAATATATAAGTCCGTTTTTCTTTGCCTCGAAGGTAAGCTCCTCCCTGAAATCCGGATGGGCGATGCTGATGAGCCTTTTCGCCCTTGTGGGGATGTCGCAGAACTGGAGGTTGACGCAGCCGTATTCTGTCACGACATACATGGTCTCTGCCCTGAGGGTCGTTACAACGCTTCCGGGAGCGAGACTCAGGCATATCCTTGATACCCTGCCCTGCTTTGTCTCCGCCACGGATGACACGGCGATGAAGGATTTTCCGCCTTTGGAAAGGGTAGCTCCCCTTACATAGTCCACCTGTCCGCCGGAACCGGAGAACTGACGAAAGCCGATGCTTTCCGAGCAGAGCTGTCCGGTGAGGTCAATGGAAAGGGAAGTGTTTATGGAGATCATATTGTCGTTGGCGGCGATGTTCCTTATGTCGTTGACAAAGCTGTAGGGCGTAAAATACACCTTTGGATTGTTGGCTATGAAGCTGTTGGTCTGCTCCGTGTTGAAGGCGAAGCCCGCCACGGAAAGGCCATGCATAAACGTCTTCCGGCTGTTGTCCACGGCTCCTATGCTCTGGAGATAGGCCATGGAATCCGTAAACATCTCGCTGTGTATTCCAAGATGCTTTTTGTCCTTAAGGCCGTAGCCGACAGCGTTGGCCGTTCCGCCTATGCCAAGCTGTATGCACGCTCCGTCCGGTATCATATCCAGTATGTACGAAGCTATCTTTTCCTCCATGGCGGTGGGAGGGGCTGAGGGAGGAACGACCGTTGGATCGTGGTTTTCAACAAAGGCAGCTATCTGGCTCACATGATAGTCGTGGCTGGAGCCGTATACCCTGGGTATGTGCTTATTTATCTGGGCGATTATTTTTTTGGAGTGGTTTATCTGCGAGGGAGAATATCCCGCCGGGCCGATATTGCAGTATCCGTGCTCATCGGGAGGCGTCATGGGAACTATGGCCACGTCAGGATCAACGAAGGTAAAATAGTCCTCGAAACGGCTCAGATGGAGGGGCACGTTCGTAACTATGCCGTTGGCCGCTCCGGCTCTTTCATAGCCGCCGTTGAAGAAGGCGTAGTATCTGAATTTATCTTTGGGAATATCCTCGTCGTCAAGACCGATGTCGCTGGTTATAAGATTTCCGAAAAGGGATATGTCCTCAAGCCTTCCGGCCTTAACGTCGCTGATAACGGCTTTCAGAACCTTATCGGCAAGGGCAAGGCCGCCGATGGCTATTTTGTCGCCGCTTTTTACCTGGGATTCCACGGCGTCCTCGGCGGACATCAGCTTTGATCTGTAGATTTCCTCGTATGTCATAAACAACTTCCTTTCGTTTGTTATTTTTAAATATCCGATTGTTGTTCTTTAATGCAGAACTAAGTTTAATTATATTCGATTACCGCCGTCCATGTCAACGGATTTTGTTGCGCGCGGCGGGAAATCAGGCTTTGACTGAAATAGTAAAATCAGTCATAGTATACCCGCATAAGCATAAGCCCCTCGGGAGGAGCCAAAAATCCGGCCGCCTGCCTGTCTTTTGCCTCTATTACCGCGGGTATGTCCTCGGGACGGCGGCTTCCTTCACCGACCTCGCAGAGGGTGCCTGTCAATATCCTCACCATATGATAAAGGAAACTGTCCCCGGTGAAGGTAAGGGTTATCTCGCCGTTTTCCTCGGTTATGTCTATGCTTTCAATGGTCTTGAACGTGGACTTGTTGGTCTTTTTGCGGTCGGTAAAGCTCTTGAAATCGTGCCTGCCGAGCATATATTTCGCCGCCTCGCGCATGGCGGGCACATCAAGACTGCCGCCCCTCATCCAGCGGTATCTGGAAAAAAAGACATAGGGCACCCTGCCGGTATGTATACGGTAGCAATAGGTCTTTTTCAGGGCGTTAAGACGGCTGTGGAACCTGGGTGACGCCTCCCTTGCCGATGTTACGCCTATGTCCCTGGGAAGATACTCGTTCATCTGATCCATGATTTCCTCGGCGGAAAGCTCCGTATCGATATGGAAATTGGCCTGCTGGGCAAAGGCATGCACGCCGGCGTCGGTTCGTCCCGCCCCGAAAACCTCTATGGGCTGGCCGGTGAGCCTCTCAAGGAGCGTTTCCAGCTTCCCCTGTATGGTGTCGCTTATGTTGGGCTGTCTTTGCCATCCCTTGTATCTTGTGCCGTCGTACTGGACGGTTATGGCTATATTTTTGTTCATATATTTCACCTCTGTGGATTTTATCCTGCCGGAAAATACTCTGAAATTTCGGATTCCTGCATTCCCGGACGGTTCGCCTTTATCCGAAAATGAGACTATCTTTCCAGCGTGTCGAAAAAGTCCTTCAGGACTTTTTCGAGTTTAAATTAAGGAAATAAATCCCTATTTCTGCGGAAAGCCCTGAACTTTGTCAGGGCGCAGA
>CAJFHC010000059.1 GCA_904378045.1 Candidatus Metalachnospira gallinarum
GCGTCCGGATATCTTTCCGGTACTTGGGAACGAAGCGTTTCCTGAGTTTAATCCGCAGGCGGAATTCATTTCCGCCGAGGAAAATCCCGTATTTCTGCGTCCTGACAAAGTTCAGGGCTTTCCGCAGAAATAGGGATTTATTGCCTTAATTTAAACTCGAAAAAGCCCCTGCGGGCTTTTGCCTGATATAAAGCCGAGGCCATTTTTACATCTTGGACAAATTTATTGAAGGCCATGCTCCAGCGGAAAGCGGCTCCTTTATAGCGCTCATAATCTTTGCGGATATGCAGTCAATACTTATATTATTTTGTCGGAAAAAAAATTTAAAACAGTATTGACACTGTGTCAATCAAGTGCTATATTATTTTTACTGACATAATGTCATTATTATATCGGCTTGATTCTTCTTCCGGAGAATATAATGCCAATCATAATAAAAATCTGAATTTTTAAAGGAGTGTTTAAGATGAGCGAAAAAATTTTGATAGCGTATTTTTCAGCAAGCGGAGTTACGGCAGGAGCCGCTGACAAGATGGCAAAAGCCATAGGAGCGGACTTATACGAGATACGCCCCGAACAGCCCTATACATCGGCTGATCTTGACTGGACAAACAAAAAGAGCCGTTCCACGGTTGAAATGACTGATCCCGCCTGCCGTCCCGCTATAGCGGAGCCTCTTAAAAGCATAGACGGATACGACGTCATTCTTCTCGGATTTCCCGTCTGGTGGGGAGTTGAGCCCCGTATAGTCGATACATTTCTCGAAGGCTTTGATTTTGCCGGAAAAGTTATCGTCCCGTTTGCTACATCCGGCGGAAGCGGTATTACGACGGCGGAAAAAAGTCTTAAAGAGCACTGCCCTGCGGCCGTATGGAAAAAAGGTCAGATAGTTAACGGCTCAACGGCGGCGGACTGGGCAAAACGTGTCGTTGAAGGCTGATACTCTTATAAAACATAAATTATTGGAAGTTTGTTTCCTTTGGCATAAAAATTTTAAAGTATTTATGGACTTGCATTCGTTTTCATTTGACGTTATGTCAGAATGTATTTATAATATATGAATGTACCTAAATATATAAATTATGATTTGGAAGGAAGCATTTTTATGCCGAGAGGATCAAAAAAAATATCTAACATGAGAAAAGACGAAATTATAAACGCCTGCGCTTCTCTTTATGAGACTATGGGTTTTAGGGACATAACCATTCGTGATATAGGTAACAGAACGACATTTTCACGCACATCAATATATAATTATTTTCAAACCAAAGAAGAGATATTCCTCGCCCTGCTCCAGCGTGAGCACCAGGCTTGGGCTGATGATCTTGAAAGCATAGCTAATGAAAACGAGAGCCTGACAGCCGAGGAGTTTGCGGATAAAGTTGCCCGCTCTCTTGAAAAGCGCGGGTATATGCTTAAGCTGATGTGTATGAACCTTTACGATATGGAATGCAGCAGCAGAATAGAAAACCTTGTATCCTTCAAACTGGCCTATGCCAACACTTTAAAGGTTCTTACCCATTGTCTGGAAAAGTTTTTCCCTGATATGGCGTCAGATGATATACAAAAATTCATCTATGCCTTTTTCCCCTTCCTGTTTGGCGTATACCCATATACGTCTACTACAGAAAAGCAGAAAGAGGCTATGGAGATCGCCAATATTGATTATATCGAACATACCGTATATGAAATAGTGAAGCCGTTTATAATGAAAATCCTTTGATCGTATTAAAACAGTTTTTAAACAGTTTTTAATCGGAGGAATAAGAATGAAAATATACAAATACATTATGGGCTTATTGACGGCCTTTATCCTGTTTAGTCTGACTGCCTGCTCAAGCCCGGCAGAAACCAAGTCTGAGGAGCTTCAGCCTTCGGAAACGTCTGAAACGGAAGTTTCCGAAAGTGTGGACGATGCCTTAACAGATGGCTCCGGAGTAATAGTCGCCTATTTTTCGGCCACGGGAAACACAAGAAGCGTCGCTGAAAGCATAGCGGATATTACAGGCGGAGAGCTTTATGAGATAGTTCCGTCAGAGCTTTATACAGCGGAAGATCTTGATTACGGCAACAGCCAGAGCCGCTCTTCTATGGAAATGGGAGATCCATCTTCCCGTCCGGAAATAGGAAGCGCCGAGCTTTCGCTGGATGACTGCTCAACCCTTTATCTCGGTTATCCGATCTGGCATGGTCAGGCTCCGAGGATAATGGATACATTCGTTGAAACCTATGATTTTGACGGAATAACTGTAATCCCCTTCTGTACGTCAGGAGGAAGCGGCGTAGGAAGCAGCGCCGAAAATCTCGCCGCACTCGCGGGAAGCGGAAACTGGCTTGAAGGCCAGCGGTTCTCCGCGAACGTATCCGACACGGATATTTATAACTGGCTGAATGACTCAGTCAATAATACGGAACAGTAAGTATACAAAAAGGCCGAATGTCATAGGTCTATAAATTTTTAAATCCAACGCCGTATGGTTCGCAGAAATAAAAAATCTGCGCTCTGTACGGCTGTTTTTTTGTGGTAAGCGCTTTATTAAAGGAAAATAATGGATATTTTATCGTTTTGAGTCGCACATCGTAAAATCCACGTCTTTTATCTTATTATAGAATCATATTTTGGAAGAAGGTGGATTTTTATGACGAAAACCGAAGCTGTTATACGTTCAATTCTCGGCGCTGTCAGAGCGGATATTCGTCCGCTGGCCTGCGCCGTGGATATAGCTGTAGATCTTATGTTCATCCGCGGCATACCAATGGATGATATATATGTCACGGATGATATTTATCCCGAAGCGGCTAAAAACTTTAATAAAATGTCCGGAGCGTCTTATTCCGCCAAAACCGTTTCCAGACGAATAGAGCGTCTGTCCAATCTTTGCTGGGATACGGTTGTTTCAATAGGTCTGGTAACGGAATATATAGGAGCCCCTATCAGGGATATCCACGCGCCACGGGATATGATATTTTATCTGGCTTTTTATGTATATTTTGACGCACCGTTTTTTGCGGTCATCAGGCAGAGACCTGCCCTGCTCTTTTGAGCAGAAAGCTACGGGGAGGCGGTAATGTTAATTGGGGGTATTTTTTGTCTCGGCTGTCACATTATATTTGCAGTTACACTTTTTATATGACAAACTATGTAAGTCATCTGAATTCTGTTTGTTCGCCTGACACCCCTCCGTGTTACTTGATTTTGCGGTTGGCTGCCGCGTCTCTATTGTAACACGGAGGCCTTCCATTTTCTCTCCTCTAAAGCTTTTTCTGCCCAGACTATCCGGGTTGTATACAAAAAGCAGGACGGAAATCCATCCTGCTTTTAAAGTCGGTTATTACTATATTATTTCTGTCTGTCCGCGATGACCTTCTGCTGAACCTCGGCGGGAGCTTCCTCATAGCGCTCGAAGTAATATGTGTAGCTTCCTCTGCCCTGGGTCATAGATCTGAGGTCGATGCTGTATTTTGAAATCTCTGCGAGAGGCACCTCGGCAACGATGCATTTCTTTCCGTCATCGGTAGGATCCATGCTGAGTATTCTTCCGCGGCGTTTATTGATATCGCCCATTATATCTCCCATATATTTCTCGGGAATAATAACTTCCATATGAGCGATGGGCTCAAGGATAGTAGGTTTAGCCTTAGCGAGACCGTCCTTGAACGCAAGGGATGTAGCCATCTTGAACGCCATTTCCGAAGAGTCTACGGGATGATATGATCCATCGACAAGCGTAGCCTTAAGTCCTACAACGGGATATCCGGCAAGAACTCCCGTATTAACGCACTCCTGAAGTCCTTTTTCAACCGCGGGGAAATACTGCTTGGGAACGGAACCTCCGAATATCTTTTCCTCAAATACATAAGGAGTGCTCATATCGCCGGAGGGCTCAAATTCCATCCAAACGTCTCCGAACTGGCCATGTCCGCCGGACTGTTTCTTATATTTTCCCTGTACTTTGACTTTTGCCTTAATTGTCTCCCTGTAAGGGATTATAACATCAAGAAGCTCAACGTCTGTCTTGTATTTGTTTTTAAGTTTATTTATAAGTACGTCTATCTGCTGGTCGCCTACGCCATAGATAACCGTCTGTTTTGTTTCCTTATTTACCTCTACTTTAATAGTAGGGTCTTCCTCTCTGAGCTTAACAAGCGCAGCGGCGATCTTGTCGTCGTCTCCCTTTGCCTTGGGAGCTATGGCGCGTGAATATACAGACGCGGGAAGTTCGATCTTGCTTACCTGAACGGGATTTACGCTTGAGCAGAGCGTATCCTGTGTAGCCGTGTTCTGAAGTTTTGCAAGCGCTCCGATATCGCCGGCGTCAAGCTCGTCTACCTCTATCTGTTCCTTACCTCTTATAACATAGATATGAGCGATCTTTTCCTCCGTATCCTTTTCGGGGTTATAGATCGTCTTGTCCTTAGTAAGTTTTCCGGAGAGAACACGGAAAATGTTAAGTCTGCCGATATAAGGGTCGGAAATGGTCTTGAATACATAAGCAGCGAAATGATCGTTCTCATCGTTCTTTCTGATGATCGTCTCGCCGGTCTTAAGATCCGTACATTCAAACTCGGGTTTGCACTCAACTGAAGGGGGAAGGAAGTTTTTAATTGAATTCATAAGGAGCATGATTCCAAGTCCATGGTTTGCCGCTCCGGTAAACAGGGGCGCGATCTTTCTTTCCTTAACTCCGACATTAAGTCCCTCGTAAATTTCCTCGATCGTAAGCTCTTCGTCCGCGAAATATTTTTCAAGCAATTCATCAATGCTTTCAGCGGCAACCTCGATGATCATCTGTCTGAGATTCTCAACCTCGTCTCTCATATCCTCGGGGAATGGTCCGGGCTCAAAACCTGTTCTCGTTGCGTCAAGATATTTTACCTCTCTTGTAATAACATCGATGAATCCGCGGATCTTTTCTCCCTCATAGAAAGGTATCTGAACGGGCGCTACGCTCTTTCCGAAATGCTCGCGAAGCTCTCCCAGAACTCTGTCATAGTCGGCATGCTCGTCGTCCATAAAGTTCATAAAGAACATTCTGGGCGTTTCAAACTTCTCAACATACTCCCATGCTTTTTCCGTTCCGACTTCGACTCCCGCCTTGCCGGAAACTACTATTACGGCCGCGTCGGCAACCTTTGTGGAAAGCATTACCTCTCCGGCGAAATCAAAATAACCGGGAGTATCTATAAAATTGATCTTCGTATCTTTCCATTCCACGGGAAGGATTGATGAATTGATTGAAACGTGGCGTTTTATTTCCTCCGGGTCATAGTCGCTGACGGTGTTGCCCTCGTCAACTTTGCCGCATCTCTTCGTTGCTCCCGATTTGAAAAGGCACGATTCCGTTATCGTTGTTTTACCGGAACCACTGTGACCCAGCATAACGACATTTCTGATTTCTTTGGATGTGTAACTTTTCATAAAACCATTCCTCCTTATATTCGTAGCGCGAGCATTTTCTGCTTTTCAGACGCACATTTTTTTACACACTAAACACTAACAATATAATAATTCACCATTTGTGAGAAATATCCTTCTTTTTTGTAAAACAAAAATTTATTTTGTATAAAATTTATTATTTTTATTGAAAGCACAAAAATCTGTTAATAAACTACATAAAAACAGTTCATTTGTCAGAGATTTATTATGCAAGATATATTATCGCATATTTGCATACGAAAGTATATATACAAAGTGTAAAAAATCAGTCATGATTTTATGGTAGTAATTACAGGCATAAAAATAACGGCCAAAAATGCTTCCAGCCGTTTTTGCGTTATTAAAATTAATTTCTAATTAATCTGATCAAGTCCGTTATCATCAATCTATTCCATAGCGTCCACAGCCCATCCTAACGTGGCTTTGTCCGTCACGCCGACATATGCCGCCGGAATTCTGCCGTTGGCTATATCGTTCATTCTTATGAACTGTTCCTTT
>CAJFHC010000060.1 GCA_904378045.1 Candidatus Metalachnospira gallinarum
TCCTCGGCGGAAATGAATTCCGCCTGCGGATTAAACTCGGGAGTCCCTTCGACTCCCGAACCCTCTCGCTCACAATGGATTAGTTTTTTGACAGTCTGTTTCTCGAGTTTAAATTAAGGCAATAAATCCCTGTTTCTGCGGAAAAACGAAGTCATCCGCCCGTGATATTTATAAAATAATAACCATTACTATGATGTATACCGCCGCCGAAAGGCCGATGTTTTTCGCCATCCTTAAATCCCTTCCGGCCACCAGCTCCAGATTGCCCGGGCAGGGATTTTTCACGGCGAACAGGTTGCCCCTCAGATCCTTATAGAGGGAAAGCTCCAGCCTGTCCTCAAGGCGGAGCATAAAATACGCCCTCTTGGTCACACGGAAATAATGCTTAACTCCGTTGTTCACTCCATAGACATAATATCCCTTGAACACCTTGCCTCCCATAAGGCTTCCGGTGTAAAAATGACAGTTGAGCAAAGTCAGCTCGGTTTTGTTGGAGAAAAACCGCTCGAACCGCAAAAGCCCCACATAGGCCGGCGGAAGGGCTATGACCGCCGTCAGTATAAAGTTCGCCAGCCTCCTCATAAAGCCTGTCTCCATACCGACTCCCATGACATTCGGGATATATCCCAGCTTCTGAAGCTGCGTAAGGCAGTATCCCACAAGTATGAGCGTAATTATATATATGACCGCCGGCAGAACAACGCCCTTGTCCTTGAATGACTGGTTCCACATTATAACGCCGTACATGGCTCTTATGCTGAGTATTGTCTCAAACACGGCGATAAGAAGGCATAGTCCGTTCATGACAAGCCCCCTTTTCGCTCCGAGGGACATGACCAGAACCACGCCCGCCCAGAATACCGTGACGAGCCAGCTTTTACGCCCCGTGGCGAACGCCGCCCAAAGGGCAGCGAATATTGCCGCGGCGGCTGTATATCCCATAAATGTCATCGACTACTACTCCTTTTTGTTACTGCCCGGCCGCTTACAGCCCCCTGTAATACTCGGGCTTATAGACGTTCCTCTTTTCGGCCTGCTCTATCTGCGCCAGAAGCCTCTCATTGTCCTTATTGAACGTTCCGGCCAGAGAAATATAGTTTGAAGCGTGGTTGGAACGGAAAACCGTGCCCTCGGAATCCACGTTTTTAATGAACAGCTTAAGCTCCTCCATGGTTTCCTTCGGAGTAAGATATCTGAATTTTCCCGTTCTCAGCTCCTCATACATGGGCGCTCCGCTCTCAAGCAGAAGGGTCAAAAATCCCACATAATCGGGGTTCATCTCGCTGATTAGCTTCGCCGAGTTTACGGCGTGGCTTTCCAGCCGTTCCCTTCCCCCAAGGCCGGAGATAAGCGTCACCGACACCTTTATGCCGGCTTTTTTCAGCTTCTTTCCTGCCTCGGCTATCTCGGCGTGGGTCGCTCCCTTTTGGACATATTCCAGCACTCCGTCGTCTCCGGATTCCGCCCCGACATATACCATCTCAAGGCCGGCGTCCCTCAGTCTTACAAGGTCCTCATGGCTTTTGAGAAGTATGTCCTTCGGCGCTCCGTACATGGTTATCCTCTCGTTTTCCGGAAAAAGCCTCTTCGCCTCTCCCATAACATAGAGCAGATCATCGGTCTTGCAAATAAGCGCGTCTCCGTCGGCAAGGAATATCCTTCTTACAAGATAATCCCTGTAGTACTCCCTTGCCATCCTAAGATCCTCGACCACGTCCTCAAGGGGGCGTATCCTGAACTGCTTTGCCTTATACATGCTGCAAAAGCGGCACGTATTTCTGGCGCATCCAATGGTCATCTGTATAATGAGGCTTCCCGCCTCGCTTGGCGGCCTGTATACCGCTCCCTCGTATCTCATATAATCACCCGTATCCTTTTTAATCCAGAGTCACATATATTCTGTTGACATGTCCCCTGCTGCTGAACGCTAATTCCACGGTGGCGTCCTTGTCCCTGGCGTTCTCAAAAATCCTTGAGGCGGGGAAAAGCTCCTCGCCGTTGAGGTAGCCTCTGATGAATGACTCCAGCTTGTATTCATGCTCGACTCCGGCGGCGTCCTCGATTATTATTTTGTCGCTGTTAAGCTCTACCACCTTGCCCTCGGTCTCGGAGCCCTCAACTGCGACTATTTTCTCCACAACGCCCTCGTCGTCCAGCTCTACCTCAGCCATAACGGCGTTTTCCGTATCCTCAAACATTCCCTGGAATCTGGCGTAGGACACTTCCTCGCCGTTGAACTCGCATTCCACAAGCCTTGTTACCGTAAGAGCCATTCTGTTGTCGTCATCGTCAACGACTACTATCCTCTTGTCATCGGCCGACTTAAGAGTTCCCTTGACATTCTTTAACTGCGCCGTTACCTTTGTGACGATGTTGTCGTCGTCAAACTCAAGCGTCACGAGCACGTCCCCGTCGTCAAGGGCGTTTTTGATGTCCCTGTAGGAGGCTTCGCTGCCGTTGAGCGTAAACTCCGCATCGTCATCCAGCTCATACTCTACCTCCCTGCCGAAGCCGGAAACGGTCTCTATCTTTGACGAGCTTATAGAAATAAGTTCACCGTTTGTATAGGTATCGTGGAATATTTCCACCTTCTCGGCCTCGTTGAATCCGTCCACGGCCACAACGGCGTAAAGGTCGCCCTCCTTCTCGCCCTCAAAGAGCTTCTCGGCCTTGGACTCGCTTATTTTTTCGCCGTCAAGATATATCTGACAGCCGCTTGTCATGGGTATTCTCGTTGTCTTGGAACCGCCGCCGACGGTCGTCTTTACATATACTTTGCCGTCGCTGACGTTGGTAAGCTCGCCCTCAACATCGCAGAACTCCGCCGTCATGGCGCTTACGTCGCCGTTATCGTCAAGGGTGAGCTCCACATATATAAGGCTCCTGTCAACCACATATTCGTAAATGTCCCTGTATGAAACGGGATTGCCGTTCAATGTAAGTCTGGGGTTGGACGTAAATTCGTATCTCATCTGGTCGCCGTCCTCCGTGTCGAAGGTCACAGCCGTGGAAGTGATGTTGTTAAGGTAGCCCTCAAGAGCGTCGCTCTTGTTCTTGTCCTCGTCCTCATCTTCCTCCATATTGGCCTTGTCGTCGTTTATGATAACGGAAACAACAACTCCGCCGGAAGTGGTGACTGTTACCTTATCGCCGAGGCTTATATCCTCAAACGTCTTTGTCGAGCCGTCCGCTCCGATGACCGGCGTAGTGGAGCTTACAACAAAGTTGGTTACCGTTCCCGTATTGGCGTCGCTGACAGCTATGGTCTTTTCGGTCTCCCCGCCGTCGGTGAGGATTATTGTTCCGACATGGTTGCTGACGGAAGGCGTTGCGGGCGTTTCCTGCGAGCCGTTATTGTCTCCGGCCTTAAGTTCCTTCGCCACGTTGTATGTTTTTGATGCGATAACGGCCATCTCGGCCCTGTTTATATAGTTTTTGGGGTTAAAGTTTCCGTTCTCGTCTCCCATAAATATTTCGTATCTGGCCAGAATGTCGATATAGGGCACGCTGGTGGCCGTGATCTCGTCCTTATCGGCGAAGGTGAGAGAAGCCGACTTGTTTACCTCCGTCAGATGGCTGAGAGCCTTGCCGAATATGACAGCCACGTTTTCCCTTGTGGAGTCCCTGTTCTCTCCGGCGGACTTCATAAATATTTTTATGTCGTTTTCGGAAAGTATACCGCTTTCAAGGCCGTAGGATACGGCGGGATACGCCCATTCGGGGATGTTCGCCCCCTGCATGGCGCTTGTCCACTTGGATGAGAAATCTCCGGAAACGGCGAGCTTGTCCGTCTGTTTGAGCACGCTGTAGGCTATCTGCATGGCCTCGCAGTATGTTACCCTGTCCCTTGCCCTGAAAATCTGTTTTCCGGACGAGTCGGTCTCTCCGACCATAAGGCCGAGATCCGCTGCCTCGTTTATGTATTGTTCCGCTCCGCTCCAGGGCACGTCGTTTATGTCGCTGAATGACGCCGCAATGGCTGTCGCCGACATGGACGCCGAAAGGGCGGCGGCTATAAATACGGCTGTATATTTTTTCATATCAATTCCTCCTTATTACAGGCCAAGCTCCTCGGGCTTTCTGAGCCTCTGGTGCTTGAATATCGGTACGTTGTAATATTCTCCGAGCTTCCTCACAAGATCCTTGTAGCAGCCCTTGAGCTTATCGTGGAAGAAAATGGCCTCTATTCCCCCGTTTATGGCCTCCACGCAGCGGCAGGCCTTTTTAAAGCCTTCCTCGCTCTCGTATTCCCCGCTGACCAGCCATTGGTTGGCCATTATATGACTGACGCCGAAGCTCTCGTTGTCTCCCCAGTCGGTAAACGCCGCCTCGGCGTAGTTGGGGTCGAAATGCACTCCTCCAACGCAGAGTATGTTGTGGAGCTTTTCTCCGTCGTCGTCAAAAACATGAGTAAGCGTCCTTGCCAGCGCGCGGCAGGCAGTCTCGTTTGCCCAGCTTTCCTCCGCGCTTCCGACCTCTATGTCCACCATTGGCACGTCATAGCCAAGAAGCAGCTCCGGCTTTCCGCCCTGATCATGGGCTCCGGACCAGTGCGTGGCCTCCGTGACGACATCGAAATCCTCAAGGCCGAGCATGTCCTTCTGCTTTTTGTAAGCCCTTAAAAGATTGTGCATATATCTCGGCTCGATATTGCCGAAATTCCCGGAATTCATATCGCCTAAGGAATGGACGGTAAGCACCTTGTCCGGGGAATTGGCTCCCTCGTGCCATGTCACCATTGCCGACATATGGCAGTCAGCGAAATATTTATTCATCTGGGGCAGATATTTTTCATAATCCAGACAGAGGGCTATGGCTGTCTGGGCGAAATAATAGGTGTTGTCCCCGTTTTCATAAAAATACACGGGCATACCGTCGAACTCAAAGTCCGTCTTATTGGCGAGGAAGCCTTCCTCCCCCAGTATGTCCCATACTTTTGAGGCCACATGGCCCCAGTTTTTATTGCTGCATATATAGTAAACCGCCTTCATACACATGATCTCCTTAAACACTTGTGTTGTAAACTTAAATATAGCATAAAACAATGGATAAATCAAATATAACGCCCGTTTTTGAGCCTTATTTTAATCATTGAAAGCGAATAAGGGGCTAAAAAAACAATTATGTGTCAAATAATGTAAGATAATCGGCTTTAAAGCGGGAACCGCCGTACGGAGGGCATAAAAAAATAGCCTGTGGCTCTTGTATATTCTTCGGTCTTGGGTTATAATAAGGGCAAGGAAAGCAACCGTTTAAAGCGGTTGGCTTTTAGGTTTGGTTTTTTTCCGCTTATTCAGCGGAACGGCCGCTCTGTTTGCCGACGGAGCGGTCTTTTTTTATGATTATAGAAATCTTTTTCAATTTAAAATTGATTTCTATTTTTATCATAATGCCACCTCCTTTCAGTCGGGATTTTTCTTTTTGAAGCTGCTTTTTCCGCTTACTTAGCGGAACGGCCGCTCCGTGCGCCAGCGGAGCGGTCTTTTTTTATGATTATAGAAATCTTTTTCAATTTAAAATTGATTTCTATTTTTATCATAATGCCACCTCCTTTCAGTTGGGATTTTTCTTCCCTCCTTTCAAGTAAGATGGCCAACCGCTTTTCCGCCGCTTCCCCTGCTTGAACTGATTATAACATTCGACGCCTTTCGTGGTCAATAAAAAAGAGCCTGAAGGCTCTTTGCTCTTTCTAAACTTGTTTTTATCCTCATCGTCTGAGAATGGCAAGCGTCACCACCAGAACAAGCATTGCCGCCGTAAGTATGGTCGAAATCCATACAAGGGCGCTGCCGCTGGCAAGTATCTGGACGATGGTAAGGACGCTGGCCATAATGGATACGATTCCAAAAACCGTAACAAGGTTGACAACCGTTTCGCTTCGGGCGTGGTCAATGGCCTCCTGCCTGTCGGCTATTATGCTTAGCTTGACGCTTATGTCCTCGATGGCCGTCGGTATGTCGTTGACATCCAGCAGTCCGGCGTAGATCTGTTTGACATTGTGCCAGCGTGAAAGATTGGCCGGCGTGACCGTGCCGAATGCTCGGAAATTCAGCATAAGCTCCTTGAGCCTCTTTAGTTCCTTCCTGTGTATATCCGTAATGAGCTCCGTAAATCTGAGACATGTATATTTCTCATAGAGAGCCAGCATTACAACCGGCAGACCGTCGGCGGCCTGTATATCCATCTGGGCGTCAAGATCCATTTTATCATCGGCAACGACATAGGATATGGTCTGGGATGTAACGCAGCAGCCCCAGCGGTAGGCTTTCATATCCTGATTTTTCGCGGCGTAAACAAAGCGCACGTCCTCCTCGGCCTCATCCTCCAGGGTAACGTCAAGGGAGAGCATCTTATGCAGGTTGAAGGTAAGTTTTTTCATAGGCTCCAGCTCATCGAACCACTCGGGCACAAGGGCGAAGTTATATACATAGTAATCCAGAAGATAGGACGAGTCTCCGTCAAAAAATTTTCTCAGCCCCATTGGCGCGAGTATGTCCGCCAGCCAGTTTTCCATAGAAAATCCAACGGTTTCCTCTCCGCTGTGGAAGAAAAATTTTGCCGGGTTAAACGCCCATCCGGGGTTGATTATCGTCTTCAGCGCCTCCATCCTGTCAAAGGACAGACTAAGGCACAGGAACGCCACCCGGGTATTAAAAACATATATATATGAGTCGTTAAGCAGGAAGTCATATGAAACCTTTTCATCGGCAACGGTAAAATATGTTATATTTTCGCCCAAAACGGAGCAAAGTCTGCCGGCCGGGCAAATATAACCTCTGCCCACGGAAGCGCTTCCGGTGTGGTTCAGCATGGCCTTGACATTCTCGTTCAGATCCATGGTTGTCGGAGTGATCGGCCTGCCCACGTTTTCAAGAGCGTCCGTATTCAGTCCTCCATCGTCATATTTCAGCGGCACTATAAGAAAACCGCCGTAAATTTTCCTTTCCTCATCCTTCATAATTATCCCCCCTGCTATCCCTTTCTCCAAGCGTTTCTTTTAACTGGATTATATCAAAATCAGCGCTTTTAAGCAATAAACCGTAGAAAATGGCATAAAACGGAATAAAAAAAGAGCCCGCGGCTCTTGTATATTCTTCGGTCTTGGGTTATAATAAGGGCAAGGAAAGCAACCGTTTAAAGCGGTTGGCCGTGTTTAATCTATCCGCTTACTTTGCGGACTTGACCGTTCCGGTGCCAGCGGAGCGGTCTTTTTTTATGATTATAGAAATCTTTTTCAATTTAAAATTGATTTCTATTTTTATCATAATGCCACCTCCTTTCAGTCGGGATTTTTCTT
>CAJFHC010000061.1 GCA_904378045.1 Candidatus Metalachnospira gallinarum
GTATTTCTGCGCCCTGACAAAGTTCAGGGCTTTCCGCAGAAATAGGGATTTATTGCCTTAATTTAAACTCGAAAAAGTCCCGAAGGACTTTTTCGACACTCTGAGAAATATGTTAGCTGTTTTATCTTGACGATTTATGACTGTTTTGATAAAACAGATTTGATGAAATGACTATGACGGAAAAAAAGAAACACTATAAATCGAATGATATAAAAAATAAGATAAAACGAAAGGAAATGCTTATGATAGATTCCATAAAGATAAGGGGAGCAAAGGTACATAATTTAAAAAACATCGACGTGGACGTGCCGCTCAACAAAATCGTCGGCATAGCGGGAGTATCCGGCTCGGGCAAATCATCCCTTGCGCTGGGAGTGCTTTATGCCGAGGGCTCAAGGAGATATCTGGAGGCGCTTTCCACATACACGCGCCGGCGCATGACCCAGGCGGCCAAGGCGCAGGTTGACGAAATACTGTATGTGCCGGCGGCGCTGGCTCTCCACCAGCGTCCGGGCGTGCCAGGCATAAGAAGCACGTTTGGAACGGGAACGGAGCTGCTGAACAGTCTAAGGCTTATGTATTCGAGACTTGCCAGCCACCGCTGTCCCAACGGGCATTATGTTTCTCCGACACTGGCCGTGGCGGCGGGGCAGGATATAGTATGCCCGGTGTGCGGAGAAAGATTTTACGCTCCGTCGGCCGAAGAGCTCGCCTTCAACAGCCAGGGAGCATGCCGCACATGCGGAGGAACGGGCATAGTGCGCACCGTTGACAGGGATACACTTGTTCCGGACGACAGCCTGACCATAGACGAGGGTGCCGTGGCGCCGTGGAACTCGCTTATGTGGTCGCTTATGACAGACGTCTGCCGGGAAATGGGAGTCCGTACAGATATTCCTTTCAGGGAGCTGACGGACAGGGAAAAGGAGATAGTATATGACGGCCCTCCGGAGAAAAAACACATTTTTTATAAGGCCAAAAATTCCGAACAGGCAGGAGAGCTTGATTTTACATATTTCAGCGCCGTTCGCACCGTGGAGAACGCCCTTTCAAAGGTGAAGGATGAAAAAGGAATGAAGAGGGTGGAAAAGTTCCTTAAACAGGATACATGCCCGGACTGCCATGGCACAAGGCTGAATGAGACGGCAAGGACGCCGCTTCTGAGAGGAATATCGCTGGACAAAGCGTGCGAGATGACACTGACCGAGCTTATGGACTGGGTAGGCGGCGTGCCGGAAAGCCTGCCGGAGGAAATGCGTCCCATGGCGGAAAGCATATGCGAGTCGTTTCAGACAGTGGCAAAGAGACTTATGGATCTCGGACTGGGATATTTGACGCTGGACAGGGCTTCCTCGACACTCTCGACCGGAGAAAGACAGAGGATGCAGCTTGCCAGAGCCGTAAGAAACAGAACAACTGGGGTGCTTTATGTGCTGGACGAGCCTTCCATCGGTCTCCATCCGTCAAATATAGTTGGACTGACCGGGGTAATGCATGATCTTGTAAACGACGGCAACTCGGTGGTGCTGGTGGATCACGATACCCAGATACTTTCCGAGGCTGACTGGATAATAGAAATGGGGCCGGGAGCGGGTCTTGACGGAGGTCAGGTCATTGCGAAAGGTACTGTGGAACAGCTTAAAGACTGCGCCGCTTCAAAAATAGGGCGGTTTCTTGACGGCGGCGGAAAAAGGCTGAGAAAGACTGCCTCTGAGAATGAAATGTTTGATAAAGGCACAATAAAACTGTCTACGGTAGCCATACACACCGTAAAGCCGCTGACAGCCGAGATACCAAAGGGAAGGCTTACGGTCGTCACGGGAGTTTCAGGCTCGGGAAAGACGACGCTCATACTTGAGAGCCTTATACCCGGCCTTGAGGCGGCGATAGAGGGCAGGAAACCGCCTGAGCATGTCATATCGGCCGAACCGGGCGGCATCGACAGGGTAAAGCTCATAGACGCCACTCCAATAGGCATAAATGTGCGTTCCACAGTCGCTACCTATGCCAATGTGCATGACGAGCTGAGAAAGGTGTTCGCCAAAACAAAGGACGCCAAGGACAAAGGATATAAGGCGGGAGATTTTTCGTACAACACGGGAAAACTGCGCTGTCCGGTATGCGACGGAACGGGCGTAATAAGCCTTGACGTGCAGTTCCTGCCGGACGTGGACATACCGTGTCCGGGATGCAGAGGCTCCAGATACGGAAAAGAGGCTGAAAACATATTCTATTATAAAAATCCCGATGAGAGATATTCCATGACGGAGCTGATGTCGATGGACGTACACAGAGCGCTTGAGGCCTGCGGAGAGCTCAAAGTCGTGCGTCAGAGGCTGCAGATACTTGAGAATCTCGGTCTGGGATATCTGACCCTCGGCGAGGAGACGCCGAGCCTGTCGGGAGGAGAGGCACAGAGACTGAAGCTTGCCAGCGAAATGGGAAGGGCGCAGGACGAATCCATGTTTGTGTTTGACGAGCCGACCATAGGACTGCACCCTCTTGACGTTGAGACCCTTCTGGGAGTGTTCCAGACGCTTATCGACCAGGGGGCTACGGTTGTCGTCATAGAGCATGACCTTGACGTCATAAGAAACGCCGATTACATAATAGATATGGGACCCGGAGGCGGAGAGGCCGGAGGAAAAATAATAGCCGCCGGAACGCCTGAAAAAATAAAAAATACGCCAATGAGCGTTACGGGACGGTTTATTTAAAAAATCAGGGGCGAAAAGCCCCTGAATTAAAAAAATCCCGCGGTTCGCGGGACAGGATTATACCATATAAAAAAGCGTCCCCGAGAGGATTCGAACCTCCGACCTACCGCTTAGGAGGCGGTCGCTCTATCCTGCTGAGCTACGAGGACGCATTGTAAACGAAAATTAATTTGAAATTATCTACAGATATAAGAAAACGGTTTTTGTTAAAACTACAGTTAACATTTAATATAATATTTCTTTTTTCTTATTTAGTCAAGATGTTTTTTGCCAAAATAATTCGATAACTTGATTTCAATGGCAATTTGTGTTAGAGTTGAGGATAGATTTTATTGTCTTACAGGAGGAAGCTTATGTGCGGATTTGTCGGATTTACCGGTGGCCTTGCCCAAAGGGAGGAAGTCCTTCAGGAAATGATGGACGCCATAATACACAGAGGGCCGGACAGCGCCGGAACATATATAGATGACGATATAGCCCTTGGATTCAGAAGATTGAGCATAATCGACCTGGATTCGGGCTCACAGCCGATGTATAACGAAAACAGGGATATGGTGATCGTTTTCAACGGCGAGATATATAATTATAAAGAACTCAGGGACGAGCTTATCAAAAAAGGCCATGTTTTCGCCAACAACGCGGATACGGAAGTGCTTATACATGGCTATGAGGAGTACGGCGAGGAACTGCTCACAAAGCTGAGAGGCATGTTCGCCTTTGTCATCTGGGACAGCAAAAAGAAAAAACTGTTCGCGGCAAGGGACTTTTTTGGCATAAAGCCGTTTTATTATGCTCTTGTGGACGGACAGCTCGTTTTTGCCTCGGAGATAAAAAGCATACTTAAATACACTCCCTATAAGAAGGAAATGAACAGAGACGCCCTTGAGAATTATCTTACGTTTCAGTATTCCGTCCTTCCGGAAACATTTTTCAAAGGTATCTATAAGCTTATGCCGTCCCACTGTCTCACCTTTGAGAACGGCAGACTGGACATAAAGAGATATTGGGAGCCCGTTTTTGAGCCGGATGAGAATACGGGACTGCCGGAAATGGTGGACAGGATAGACTCCGCAATGCAGGATTCCATAAAAATGCATAAGGTGAGCGATGTAGAGGTAGGCTCGTTCCTCTCAAGCGGAGTTGATTCAAGCTATGTTGCGGCCTGCTTTAACGGAGACAAGACATTTACCGTTGGATTCGATTATGAAAAATATAACGAGATAGACTACGCGAAGTCCCTTTCGGAAAAAATAAAGATAGACAATTACAGCAAGCTGATCTCAACGGATGAGTATTGGAACATACTTCCTACGGTGCAGTATCATATGGACGAGCCTCTGGCGGATCCTTCTGCGGTCGCCCTCTATTTTGTGAGCAAGACCGCGGCGGAGCATGTTAAGGTGTCGCTTTCGGGAGAGGGCGCGGACGAGTTTTTCGGCGGCTACAATATTTACCGCGAGCCTTTTTCCTTAAGGCCGATTACAAGACTCCCCAGACCGATAAGGAAATTCCTTGGAGCCTGCGCTTCCGCCATACCGTTCAGAGTAAAGGGAAAGAACTATCTTATCAGGGGCAGCAAGGACGTGGAGGAAAGATTCATAGGAAACGCGTTCCTTTTCAACGAGAAGGACAGGGAGAAGATACTCAGAAATCCCTCGGGAAGATATAATCATATGGAGCTTACAAAGCCCTATTATGACAAAGTAAAAAATCTTGACGACACGACTAAGATGCAGTATATAGACATACATTTCTGGCTTATCGGAGATATACTTCTTAAGGCCGATAAAATGAGCATGGCTAATTCTCTGGAAGTAAGGGTGCCTTTCCTTGACAGGAAGGTGTTTGAAGTCGCAAGGCATGTCCCGCTTAAATACAAGGTCACAAAGGAAAATACCAAGTTCGCCATGAGACAGGCCGCCCACAGGTATCTGCCGGATATGGTGGCTGAGAAAAAGAAACTCGGATTCCCCGTGCCCATAAGGATATGGCTCAGGGACGATAAATATTACAATATCGTCAAAGAGGCGTTTACGTCAAAGGCGGCGGAAGAATTTTTCAAAACGGATGAGATAGTAAAACTTCTTGACGGGCATAAGGACGGAAAGGCTGATAACAGCCGAAAAATATGGGCCATATATATGTTCCTCGTATGGCACAAGAGGTTTTTTGAGGACGGGGAGAAAACGGCGGCCTGACGAACAGAATTATGATTTCATAATGCCGGCAGTGAATTTACGGCATATAAGGGTATACCGAAACAACGGTATACCCTCAGACTGTCAAAAAACTAATCCATTGTGAGCGGAAGGGTTCGGGAAACGAAGCGTTTCCTGAGTTTAATCCGCAGGCGGAATTCATTTCCGCCGAGGA
>CAJFHC010000062.1 GCA_904378045.1 Candidatus Metalachnospira gallinarum
GCGCCCTGACAAAGTTCAGGGCTTTCCGCAGAAATAGGGATTTATTGCCTTAATTTAAACTCGAAAAAGTCCCGAAGGACTTTTTCGACACGCTGAAAATTATAACAGGGAGTTAATGGATGAAAAAAGCGAAAATGACAGCGGCGGCCGCTCTGGCGGTCATTGCCGTTTTGCTTGTATACAGATTTTATATTATTCCTAATGTGCTGTATCCGGTGAAATACAGCGAATATGTGGATATATGCTCTGAGGAGTACGGCCTTGAGAAAACTACGGTCTACGCCGTCATAAAGGCCGAGAGCGGATTTAAGCCGGACAACCGGTCGCACACCGGAGCCGCCGGCCTTATGCAGATAATGCCGGAGACCGGAGAGTGGGCGGCGCAGCAGATGGGTATGGAGGGCTATGACTCGGATTCGCTCTACGACCCGGAAACGAACATACGCATTGGCTGCTGGTATCTGAGGTACTTGCTTAACGTGTACGAAAACAACCTTCCGACGGCTCTTGCGGCCTATAACGCCGGTATGGGAAACGTATCCGGATGGCTGGATGACCCGTCTTACAGTTCCGACGGGAAGTCTCTCGGGGAAATACCGTATAACGAGACGGAGGAATATATAGAAAAGACGCTGAAATACATGGAATGTTACGAAAAATACCATAAGGAGCTTTGAAAGGGGCTATGAAATGAAAAAATTTACGGCTTTTTTGTGCCTTCTTCTTATGTTTGCCGTATCAGGATGCGGACAGAAGGCTCAGACCCGCACCGTTGAGGGAGATGTTACGGGACAGGGCGTTTCCATAGATACGGAGGAAACGGACAGCGATTCCTCCATAACGGTTTCCGTAAGTATGGCAAAGACGCTGAACCCCCTTGTCAATTCCGATGAATCCGTGGATATGGCTCTTTCCCTGCTCTATGAAAAGCTGATAGTCATAGGGCCGGACGGAAAGGCGGAGCCTAATATAGCCCAGAGCTGGACGTTCAACGAGGACGGCAGCGTGGCTTACATAAACCTGAGGAACGACGTATGTTTTTCCGACGGCACAAGGCTTACGGCCTATGATGTGGCCTACTCCCTCAAAACCATAGACAACGCCGATAATTCGTATTACGAAAACTGCGTTGAAAACATAAAGACGTGGACGGTCACGGGAGACTACAGCCTGAGCGTGACCTTTTATGACACCGGGGCGGGAAACATTTTCAACCTTGCCATCCCTGTCATAAGCAGGGTGTTTTACGGCGGGGACTACGCCGATGAGGACATAAACACGGACACGGCTCTGGGAACAGGCTACTACAGGTTTGAGAGCTTTAAAAAACCGGACAATCTCAGTCTTGTGGCTTCCCTCAACTGTTTTAAGGGAATGGCCGAGATAGACAGGGTAAATATAATAATGACAAAGGATCAGGAGACGAATTACAATCTTTTCGCCCAGGGCATAACGGATATACTCGCCGCGGGAAACAATGCCGCCGACGCCGTCAGCCGCCCCGGAGTGAACAGCGTTTCCTACAGGACAAACGAGTACGATTTTATAGGCTTCAATTTTAACAACAGCATACTGAGCGACAGAAATGTCCGTCAGGCCATAGCCTATTCCATAGACAAGGACAGCATGATAGAGGCCATATACCTGGGCGACGCCGAGGAGGCCTATTCTCCGGTGAGCTCATCGTCCTGGCTGTACGACAGCTCGGTCTACGGATATGACTATGACCCGTCGGTGGCGAGGATGCTGCTGGAACAGTCGGGATGGAGATTCAGAAGCGGCAGCGACGGAGTAAGGCAAAGCGGCGGGGACTCACCGAGGATGCTTTCTCTCAGCATACTTGTAAACGGAGAGAACAACGAAAGAAGGCAGGTCGCCGTCAAGCTGGCAGAGGCTCTGGAAGGCATAGGCTTTGACATTATTTTGGAAACGGTCAATTTCGATACCTACAGCCAGAGGCTTGAAAACGGGAACTTTGATATTTTCGTAGGCACATGGAGCCTTTCGCCCATAGGCGACTATACGTTTATGTTCGGCTCCCAGGAGCTCAACGGCGAGGACTGGAACATCATAAACTACAGCAGCGCGAAAATGGACGAATATCTTACCGCCTGCTCCGAGGCCGCCAGCGACGAGGATATGATCTCGGCCTACTCGAATTTACAGAAATACATTTCGCAGGAGCTTCCCTATGTGAGCCTTGTTTTCAGAAAATCAAGAGTATATACGGGGCCGAGAATAGACGGCTCGTTAACGCCGGCTCTCTATAACGTGCTTAGCGGCGTAGAAGGGCTTAAGATAAAGGAATGACGGAGGTGGGTGCTTTGTCTGAGCTTAGACAGGATATTTTGACGGGAGAATGGGTCATATTCGCCGGAAACAGAAAAAAACGCCCCTACGATTTCATCAAAAAAAGCGTGCCGAAAACGACCGGCACCGAGGACTGTCAGTTTTGCCCGGGAAACGAGCGTTTCACCACGGATGCCGTTTATCAGGACGGGGAAAACGGGAAATGGAGCATAAGGGTGTTCCCGAACAAGTACCCGGCGGTATCGGGAAAGGTCACGGACGAGGACGCCGGCGGCGACGGGTTTTATACCAGCTTCCGCGGGAACGGCGCCCACGAGGTAATAGTTGATACCCCGGATCATTTTGAGACTATACAGGACTTTGACGCCGGACATCTGTTTCGTGTGCTTAAGGTTTTAAGAGCGAGATACGAAAACATCCTGTCAAGGGACGGCATAAAATATGTCCAGATATTCAAAAACTGCGGCCCGGACGCCGGGGCTTCCATAATGCACTCCCACTGGCAGATAATAGGGGTGCCGGTAGTGCCGGAGGAGCAGACAAAGACCGCGGGGACGCTCAAAAGCCACAGGATAAAAACCGGAGAATGTCTTATATGCTCCGTTTTAAGGCACGAGAGGGAAATAGGGATAAGGATAGTCGGAGAAAACAGCCGCTTTACGGCTCTTTCGCCCTATGCCTCAAGGATGTCCTATGAGTGCGACATTATCGCGAAGGAACACATATCCAGATTTTCCGAGTTTGACGACAGGGCGCTTTTTGACCTTGCAAGGCTTTTGAGGGAAGTGCTTTCGGCCGTAAGGACGCTTAGAAAGGAAATATGCTTCAACCTGTGCTTTGAGGACACGCCTAAAGGGCGCGACGGGCACTGGTTTATGAGGGTGCTGCCGAGGATGGGAAATCTGGCCGGATTCGAGTATGGCACCCACAGCTATATAAATCCGGTGCTTCCCGAGGACGCGGCGGAATATATGAGAAAAATAATTTCACAGAACAGCAGAGGATGAAACAATGGCAAAGGAAACAAAACTTTATGAAGTGGAAAAGCCCGCGGAAAGGGTCATACTTGTGGCGGTAGACGAGGACGGAAGCCTTGCCGACGACTTTCTTAACGAGCTTGAGGAGCTGGCGAAAACCGCCGGGGCTGTAACCGTCGGCAGACTCATACAAAGAAGGGAAAAAAGACATCCGGGGCATTACATAGGCAAGGGAAAGGCCGAGGAGCTCAGGCTGATGATAAGGGCTTTGGAGGCGGACGGCATAATTACCGACGACGAGCTTACGCCGGCGCAGATGAGAAATCTCGAGGATATGCTTGACACAAAGGTAATGGACAGGACTATGGTAATACTTGACATATTCGCGGCGAGGGCTCTGTCAAACGAAGGAAAGATACAGGTGGAGCTCGCTCAGCTCAAATACTCTCTCACCCGCCTTACGGGACAGGGAACGGCGCTTTCCCGTCTGGGCGGCGGCATAGGAACGAGGGGCCCCGGAGAGAAAAAGCTGGAGACGGACAGGAGACATATCAAGGAAAGAATATCGGAGCTTGAGTCCGATCTTAAGGACATAGAGACGCACAGAGGACTGTTAAGAAGCGGAAGGAGCAAAAAGGGAGTTGTCAACGTCTCCCTTGTGGGATACACGAACGCCGGAAAATCCACGCTCCTTAACAAAATGACAGACGCGGGAGTGCTGGCCGAGGATAAGCTGTTCGCCACTTTGGACACAACGTCAAGGAATCTTAAACTGCCGTCCGGCACATCCATAATGCTTACGGATACCGTTGGGTTCATAAGAAAGCTGCCGCACCATCTTATTAAGGCGTTCAGGGCAACGCTTGAGGAAATGAAGTACGCCGACATACTTATCCATGTCGTTGACGCTTCAAACCCGGACAGAATGGGACAGATGAACGCCGTTTACGAGACACTCAAGGAGCTTGGATGCGAGAAAACGCCCGTTATAACGGCGTTTAACAAGATGGACAGAAATGTGGAGCTCCCTCTTCCATATGATACTATCGCGAGGCAGACCGTAAAAATATCGGCCAAAAGCGGGGATGGGACGGCCGAGCTGGCCGAAGCCGTCGAAACGCTCATAAAGAGCTTCAAAAAGCCGATAAAGGCGGTCATACCATATTCCGAGGGAAAACTGACGGCTTTGGTGTACTCAAGGTGCGAGATCATAAACAGCGAGCACAGGGATGACGGAATATGCGTGGAGCTCTACGCGGACGAGGAAATGGAAAACAGACTGGAACAGTATACGGTTTTAAAAGAAATAAAATAAGCAGGCCGATGTCAGACAGTTCGCCGGACACCGACATACTTTTTTCAAGCCCAGATTCGCCGGACAGGAAGGTCACGGCGGCCGGGCTTTCTTTTTTTGGCGATGAACGCGCGGCAAGTCAGCTTTGATGAAATTATGTCGATGGGTTTTTATTGTCATTTTCATAAGATAGCTCAATAATATTGAGCATAGACTGTCAAAAAACTAATCCATTGTGAGCGGAAGGGTTCGGGAGGGCAAGACCCTCCTGAGTTTAATCCGCAGGCGGAATTCATTTCCGCCGAGGAAAATCCCGTATTTCTGCGCCCTGACAAAGTTCAGGATAATATTGAGCAAAAGGAGGTAAATCAAAATGACATCAAAAACAGTTTTAATAGGGGAAAGCGAGAGCCGCAGCAAATATTATATTTTGGAGGGAGAGTCAAAAAACGGCCGGATATATGGAATTATGGTTTCCGGACAAAGATACGCCGAGAGCCTGCCGGGGCTTTTTGAGGACAGAGACGAGGCGGTTGGCTTCGCGGAGAAAATTATGAAAAACGATCTGAGCCCTTTGCATGTGAGCGAGGCGGCGGACGATTATTTTTCCGCCTGGGGAGGCTTTTGGGACAGGAGGGCAAAGCACTGAATAGTACCGGAAAGATATCCGGACGCCGAAGGCGGCTTTGGCCAAAGGCCAAAGTACTGACTAGTACCGGAAAGACATCCGGACGCCGAAGGCGGCTTTGGCTGTAAGCCAAAGTACTGACCATTACCCTCTCGCTCACAATGGATTAGATTGTCCACAGTCAGGAGGGCATAAAGCTCTTGTTTTTACTCCCGTAAAATGATAAATTAATATAATGAGAACAAAGACGGGAGTGATATAATTGGATAAACTTACCTGCAAATATATACTTTTTGACTTGGACGGAACGCTGACAAGATCCCATCCGGGCATAATCCGTTCCATACAGTACGCCCTCGAAAAGCATGGCCTTCCCGTGCCGCCGGAGGAAAAGCTGATGGAGTTTGTCGGCCCTCCGCTGGCGGAGAAATTCGTGGAGGTCTTTGGCGTGTCAAAGGAAAAGGCGACGGAAATGGTTATGACCTACAGGGAAAGATACAATGCCGTCGGAAAATTTGAATGCGGAGTATTCGACGGTATTGAGGAATGTCTGGCAGAGCTTAAAAAAATGGGCAAAACGCTCTGCGTCGCCACGTCCAAGCCGGAAACCGCCGCGAAAGAGGTCATTGGCCATTTTGGGCTGACAAAGTATTTTGATCTGATAGGCGGGGACACGGACGACCATAGGCGAAAAAACAAGACGGCCGTAATCAATTATGTAATGCGGGCCATGAACATTTCCGATAAAGGCGATGTTATTATGATCGGCGACACGCACTACGACGTGCTTGGGGCAAATGAATCGGGCATAGGATGCATAGGAGTGCTTTACGGCTACGGAGACAGGAAAAGCCTTGAGGAAGCCGGAGCCTGCCGTCTGGCTGAAAAGCCCGGGGATATAACGGAGATGTTCAGATGAAAAAAATATACTATTATGATACATACGCCGGAAAAATAGGCATTGCCGAGGAGGACGGAGCCATAACGGATATTGTCTTTAAAACCATTGACTGCCCCGTGGAGGAAACGGAGCTCATCAGGGAGACAAAAAGACAGCTTGACGAGTATTTCGCCGGAAAGAGGAAGGACTTTGACGTTCCCACAAGGCTTAACGGCACGGAGTTCCAGAAACGGGTCTGGCTTGCCCTCAGAGACATTCCCTATGGAAAGACGGCTTCATACAAGGATATCGCGGCCGCCGTCGGATGTCCGAAGGGTTACAGGGCGGTGGGAATGGCCAATAACAGAAATCCCATTTCCATAATATATCCCTGCCACAGGGTAGTTGGTTCGGACGGCTCGCTGACCGGATATGGAGGGGGACTTGACGTAAAGGCAAAACTTCTTGAGCTTGAAAGGAGAAATTCGTGATGTTCGCCGTTGGAGCTGATATAGGAGGAACGTCGGTCAAAATAGGCGTTTTTGAGGATTCCGGAAAAATTATGGCCAAAAGCCGCATACCCACGAGAAAAGACGACAACTGCCGGTATGTTCTCGAAGACACGGCGGCGGAAATAAAAAGGCTTTTGAGGGCGAACCATATAGATCCCGGAGAGGTTTTAGGCATAGGAGCCGGCGTTCCGGGGCCTGTGGCCGATGGGGTCGTAATGCACTGCGTCAATCTTCACTGGACGGACAAAGTTGACGCCGCCGCGAGACTGGAAGAAATGACGGGGATAAGGACGTCGCTCATAAACGACGCCAACGCCGCGGCTCTGGGAGAGCAGTGGATGGGCGCCGGAAAAGGCAGAAAAAGTATGGTATTCGTTACCATCGGAACCGGAGTCGGCGGAGGAATAATCATCGGCGGAAACGTGCTTACGGGAGCAGGTGGAGCCGCCGGAGAAATAGGCCATATTACCGTTGAAAATGGCGGAAGGGCTTGCAACTGCGGCAGAAAGGGCTGCCTTGAGACCTATGCCTCGGCAACGGGAATAGTCGCCACGGCACGGGAGAAGCTGGAGAGCTTTGACGGATATTCAAAGCTGAGACAGGGCGAAATAAGCGCCGAGGCCGTGTTTAACGCGGCAAAGGAAGGCGACGCCGTGGCTTTGAGCGTTGTGGACGATTTTGCCGCGCGTCTTGGACAGGCTTTGGCCAACATATCCGTTGTCGTTGATCCGGAGATAATCGTTCTTGGCGGGGGAGTTTCAAAGGCCGGGGAAATAGTAAGAAAAAACGTGGAAAAATATTACGCGGAATCGGCATTTATGTCCGTCAGGGACAGAAAGATAGTCATAGCCGTACTCGGTGAGGACGCCGGTATATACGGAGCCGCGAGACAGGCCGTCAAAACCGCCGGAGCTTTAGACGGACGGATGTGAAATCCTAAAAGATCCTGAACCTTTTTTGAATGACAGGAGTAGTTTGAAGACGGCTTCTCAGCCTGTCAAAAATTTAAACTCGAAAAAGTCCAGCGGGACTTTTTCGACACAGACTGTCAAAAAACTAATCCATTGTGAGCGGGAGGGTATGTTCAGTACTTTGGCCTTTGGCCAAAGCCGCCTTCGGCGTCCGGATATCTTTCCGGTACCCGAGTTTATCCCGCAGGCGGAATTTATTTCCTTAATTTAAACTCGAAAAAGTCCAGCGGGACTTTTTCGACACTGAATATTATTAACTATTGCAAAAACAGAAGCCTAAATGTAAAATGATTACGTTAGATTTCAATTAAGGTGATGTTATGCTCAGAGCGATTAATTACTGCGGTCTGCGTGTGGAATACGATTTTGTTAAAAAGAACATAAAAAATATAAACATAAGAATAACGCCCGAGGGAAGCATATCCGTTTCCGCCCCGTTCCGTGTGCCCGCCGAGACGGTGGACGGATTCGTGGAGGAAAAAGCCGAGTGGATATTCAGAAAAATGGCTGATATTGAAAAGCGCAGGGAAGCGATGCCGGACGATGTTCTCCGGGACGGCAAGGAAGCGTTTTTTCTCGGACGGAAATATACTATCAGGCTGGAGGAAGGAAACAAATTCGGCGTGGAGCTCGGCGAGGGAAAAATTACGGTCAGCGCCAGAAACGGGGACGAAAATTTGAAGGCCAAATATATAAAATGGCTGGAAAAGGAGGCTGAGCCCGTGTTTGAGCAGTCGCTCAGCGATATGATGAGGCTGATGGACGGATATGGCATAGAAAGGCCGGGGCTTTATATTAGAAATATGAAAAGCCGCTGGGGAAGCTGCAACAACAGGCAAAAGAGAGTAGGGCTGAACGTACAGCTCATAAAGGCGGACAGGGACTGCATAGATCAGGTGGTTTTGCATGAGCTGGCGCATTTTGTCCACTATGACCACGGGGAGGGCTTTTACGCCCTTTTGGGAAAGCTGATGCCCGATTGGAAGGAAAGAAAAAAACGGCTTGAGACAAGCTATAACGACGGCATAATATAACCGCCACAAAAGCATACGGACAGTATAGATTTTTTAAAAATAATATTTGATTGATACACTGACTTCGTTTTCCAAGCGGAGTCAGTTTTTTAGTTACAGGAGGACTATGGGACAAAAAATGCTGGCGCAACAGCCGAAACAGGTTGAAATTTCAACGAAAACAGAGGTCATATCTTCTTGCAAAACGATATGTTTCGGAGAAAAATATATGAACACGCTATTTGTCATGCCTGCGTCAGTATTCGCTATAATATGGTAAAATAACATCCGGTTCCATTAAATATGCTGAATATACTGTTGTTTACAATGACGCCAAAAAATAAAAAACACAAGTATATTTATCGCTGGAAAGGCCGCTTTGACGGTACTTTGGAACTTCTCTACGAGCGTTATAGAAAACATCACAATCACCAAAACTGGCATAAGTCGGAGGAAATTAAACTTATTCTTGACATGCGTAGACTCAATTCTCACAATGAACCTGCCATCTTTTGGATCAAGCTAAAACGCCGTGAATATTCCTGCACTATCACCTGTTTATACCATTTTTTCGTAAGCAGAGACTTTCTAACGAGGCTAACGGTAACTCGTAAATCAAGCTTATTTTATAATAGGAGCGACATTAATGTTTTCGTCAAGAAGATTTTGGCCATTTACAATAGTTGAATATTTAAATAATTCTTGCGTGTCTGTATAAAACAAAACAGTATCTAATGGCTTTACAACATAACATATTTTGTTGCTTTTTCAAGAATGATATGTGCTTTCATATCGAAAGCTTCTTTATATTAAATGGAAAACCATTAAGAGAGCTAATATTATTACTCCGCTTATTCCCGTAGATATTGTAAACTATCAGCATAATGCTTTTTACGAATCTCACTAAACTATTTCTAAATTGAAAAGTTCGTTTTGACAATCATAATTTAGAAACTTTCTGGCACTAAAGCCAACTTGTTGATTGATTCGTGTGCTCTGACAAGGGCATCATATACTGACAGGACATCTTCCGAATCCCAAGTGCGCAAAGATTTTTCGTCAATAACCCCATCACTTTCCTGGATAATTTTTGCAAGCTGTTCTTCATCAGCAACAGCAACTACAGCCTGAACAGCCGCATTACTCTGTGCCTTTTTGAGGTTGAGAATCAGACTGTCAATAGAACCTTTGGACTGCACCTCAAACACATATATGGCTTTGCCCATATTACCGATTTTTGCTTCCCATACTGCATCTACAACAGCTCCGGTAGTAATTTTCACTTCGGAACGGCTGTCAAATCCCAGAAGCTCGCCGATTGCAACGAGTTTTTCTTTGATTTCATCATGCAGTGATTTTGAGTCGCTGACAGTCGATGGCTTATTGGATTCAGAGACAGGAGTTTCTGCAGATTTCTTTTCAGCAAGTGGTAAAAGCTCATCCCACAGAAAATAATCGACTGCCAAGAGATCATAATTCTCTGCACCGGATTTTTTTAGTTCTTGGGCAATTTCTTTTGCGATAGTACAAACTTCCTTATATTTTTTGCCAGTGTACTGGTAATTGTATTTTGGCATATCAGGAATATCCAAGTATCCAAAGCAAAGAATCGTTGTCTTATTAAAGATTACATATTCTTGAGGATTGGAATATGTAAGAAGTTCACTAATTGTTGCAGGGCCCATACCTTTTACGGACTTGAGAAACAAATCCCATCGTTTCTCAATAGGACTTGTCCCGTACAACAATTCTGCTAATTGTTTTTTCAATGCATCAAAACCATTATCAGCGATCAATTTATCTACAATATACTTTTTATTGCCCCAAATGAGCATAGACCAAAGCTTGCTTATGTATTCAAAGAAATCTTCCTCAGTCATTTCCAGCAGTTTTGCTTCAGTAAACGACTGATAATAGTTTCTACGTTCCATTCTTTCCGTCCAATGCTCCTCATAATAGATATAATTTAATTTTTGTTTTTTCAGAAAAGAAGAAATAACTGCGTTCAACTTCTGTACATTCATGCTGGAACCTCCATATTATCCGTCTACATTTCACACTATCTCATAACTATCTGGAATGCATTATCCGTAACCTTACTTCACCTATAATACAACAAGGCCGGCGTTGGGGTTTCTGCGGCGCATATCAAGGATGAGTTTGATTTCCTCAGGGGTATGCTGGTTTGGATGAGAATGCGGACGTCTGGAGCGATCACGCAAAGAATCCCATAAACCATCGTATCGGTTCTTCCAGCGATAAATATACTGGCGGTTGGTTTTATACTTCAATGCAGCTTTAGTAACGCCGTGTTTTTCAGCATATTTAATTA
>CAJFHC010000063.1 GCA_904378045.1 Candidatus Metalachnospira gallinarum
CTCGGCGGAAATGAATTCCGCCTGCGGAATAAACTCAGGAGTCCCTTCGACTCCCGAACCCTCCCGCTCACAATGGATTAGTTTTTTGACAGTCTGAAAAATTTATACTTTTTTACGCTCCTTTGGGGGGATAGAATTTATTTTATCCCGCATTGTAAAATATAGTCGGAGGCAAAAGGCGGAACAGACGGCCGTTTATATGCCGGCAAAGGGCGATGCTCCGCCGAAGGCCTCACTAAAATTGAATAAGGAGGCCAAAAATGAACGAAGGTTACATAAAGCTGTCAAGAAAGATGCTGAGCTGGGAATGGTATTCGGACGTCAACACCACAAGGCTGTTTGTCCACCTGATTTTTAAGGCCAACTGGAAAGACGGACGGTTTCAGGGCGTGGAGGTGCCGAGGGGATCTCTTGTCACATCTTTAGGGCATCTTTCCAAAGAAACGGGATTGTCAATTCAGCAGGTGCGAACAGCTCTTAAACATTTAAAATCAACAGGCGAGCTAACATACCATCGACACGGAAATTTTGGCGTAATATCAATAAAAAACTACTGTTACTATCAGGATGTTAACACACTTGATAACAAACCTCCGACAGACCTTCAACAGACATCTAACAAACCTTTAACAACAATAGAAGAAAGAAATAAGAAAAAGAAAGAAATAAGGGAAGAAAATAAAACCCCCGTAAACGGGCGCGGGGGATATCCCACAGACATCATTGACCAATACGATTTTTCCGAAGAGATGAGAGCCAAGATTGATGAATGGCTTGAGTACAAGAAAGAGAGACGGGAATCGTATAAATCGACGGGCTTGACCGCATTGCTGAGAAAAATCAGCCAGAAAAGCGGCGAGTACGGCGAAAACCCTGTAATGGCTTTGATGGACGAATGCATGGCGAACGGGTGGCGGGGCATTATATGGGATAAGCTCAGGACGGAAAAGGAGGATGACAATGGAGGAAAGCAGGACGATGACGACTGGGACAAGTACCTCAAGGGCGGCCTTACCGTTTGATTGGCTAAAGGGCTGTTAAACCGTAAAGCCCTTCGGACAAAACTCCGGAGGGCCATGCTCTTATCATCTGTCTATTTTATCCTGTTCTATCTTTTCCGGCGGAACGAGAAGCAGCTCGGGCTTCATGACATATTTTTTAAACGCCTTCATTCCGACGGCGTATATGAATCCGTCGGCGGCTCTTTCGTCCACCACGAATTTGATGTTAAGATAGACCTTCTTTTTCATCTCGCCCTTCCTGTCCGGCTCATATACCGTGTCAATGGCTCCGATGGCCCCGAAGCAGGAAAGGGTGCCGAACTCGTATATATGATGATATACCGGCATCATTCCGATGGAGCCCATATTGGTGATGAAAAAGCTGGAATGGAACGGGCTCAGCTCGTTAAGGGCTTTGGGCATAAGTCCGTGCCTGTCCAGAGCCTTGAGCGTGTCGAACACCAGCCTGAGCAAAAACGGCGGGACGGAGCTCAGGGCGGACTGCAAAACGTCAAAGCTGCTTTTGCCTCCGTCATCCCTTACTTTTTTCTGCGTCCTGTCGATCTCGTCTATCTTTTCATCGATCTTCCTCACCACGTCATAGAGGGTGTCCTCCTGATCAAAGTCCGGCATTATTGTCGTCCTGTCGCTGTCCTTTGACAATCCCCTCATAACGACCATGGAGCCTTTTATCCTGTTTCTGGCGTATATCCTGCCGTTTTGCACGAAACGGTTTATCTCCGGCACGTCCACGATCATCCTTACCATAGCGGCAAACACTATCTGATAGAGGGAAAGGGCCGGAATGGAGCCGCTTTTTCTCATTTCTCTTATGAACTCCCTCGTGTGGGTGATGTCCACTCTGTCGTCCACCAGCACCCAGGAGTCCGCCTTTGTTTTCATTATAAACGGTATGAGGGCGGTCATGGGGTCAAGATTCCTGACAAGGAACCCGTCGTATCTGTCGCCCCTGCGCCTTTGTCTTCCTTCCAGCGGTCTCATATGCACTCCCCCTTTGTCTTAAGTTTATTACACATAGCAGTTTTTGTCAATAAAATGAATTTTACGGCGTTTTTTGTCAGGCAGTCGGCCTTTATATAGTCAGCCTTTATAGCCGGCCTTTACGGTTGACCTTTATCCCCGGCGGTGCTAAAATAATATAAGCAGAATAATTTGCGGGGGGACTCAATGAGTTGAGAAGGTTAAAACCTGACCCTTAGAACCTGTCAGCTAACACTGTCGTAGGGAAGCAACGAACCGAATCGCTCAGGCGCTTACCGAAAGGCAGGCGCCTTTTTTACGCTTCCTTTACCATGTCTTTTTAAGGAGGAATAAGAATGTATACCAAAGACGAGATCAAAAAACAGATCATCGAGGCGGTGAACAAAGTAAAGGCCGCAAACCCCATGGCCGGCTCCATCACCAATTCCGTTACCATCAATTTCGTGGCCAACGCCCAGCTTGCCGTGGGCGGCTCGGCGGCTATGGTATATCTGCCCGATGAGGGCGAGTTCATAGCCACCGCCGGAGGAGCGACATATATAAACGTGGGCACCCTTACGCCCATCTACGAGGAAACCCTGCCCCGCACGGCCAAAGCTCTTTTTGATGCCGGAAAGCCCTGGGTACTGGATCCTGTAGCTATAGGCATAGGAGAGCTCAGGACAAAACTCCTTCTTGGCTTTAAAGAATACAAGCCAGCAATTATCCGAGGAAACGCCTCTGAAATAATAGCCCTCGCCGGGCTTTGGGGACTTGAGGGCGGAACGGATCAGTCCGCCGTCAGGGGCGTGGATTCCACGGACACGGTAAACGCCGCGAGGGAAGCCGCCGTCGCCCTCGCCAAATATACCGGCGGAGCCGTGGCCGTATCGGGAAAGACCGACCTTGTGACCAACGGAGAGACCGTCGTTTATTCCTACGGCGGATCACATTTTATGGAGAAGATAACCGGCTCGGGCTGTTCCCTCGGCGGAGTGGCTGCGGTATACGCCACGGCAGCCAGTCCGTTCATAGCCGCGCTTACGGCCACCGCCGTATATAATCTGGCGGGAAAGAGAGCGGAGCTGAGAGCCTGCGCCCCCGGCAGCTTCCAGACTGCCTTTCTTGACGAGCTTTACATCGCCACGGCCGAGGAGATAGCCGATAATCCATTTGATATGGAAAAGGCGTAAGACCGTACCGTAAACGGACGGAGGAAAATAGTTAAATAAGGAGGGACGTCCCCGGGCTTTGAGGACGTCCCCCTTTTTATTTCAGGACATCTTTTCAATGTCCACGTCCTTATAGTAATGGTTAAGTATATCCCTGTAGTCCGAGCCGTTTTCGGCCATATATTTCGCTCCGTACTGGCTCATTCCCGCTCCGTGTCCGTAGCCTTTCGTGGTGAATATTATGCCGCTTTCGCCCTTCTCCACGGTAAAATTCGCGCTCCTTAAGCCCAGAGCCTCCCTTATCTGCTTTCCCGTGAAGCTCATATTTCCCACGGTCATATCCGTTATATATCCCGCCCCGCTCCGCTCGTTTATGGCTATGGACTCAAAAAGGCCGTTCTCGTCAGCCTCAAACTCCGGATATTTTTCCTTTATTTTTGCTATGACCTCGGCGGACGGTATTTCTGCCCTCGTCTCGTAATTGGGAGCGAAGGTGTCTCCGACGCTGTCCGTGCTCTCAAGATAGGGCAGGTCATAGTTCCATATATTGCCCGCCCTCTCGGTCTCTCCGGCGCTGGTGGAGTGGAAAACGGCCAGTATGGGCTCTCCTTTGTAAGCCATTATCTCGTCCTTTGTCGAATCCACCGCGCCGCTTATTTTCGAGTAATATTCGTCAAAGTTTTCTCCCCAGTTTTCCCTCATCTCGTCCACGGTCACATACGCCTGTCCTATGTCGCCGGGCTCAAGGTCAAAATCCGCGTTGTCCACCGCCCTGACGGCGTATGTCCTTGAAGCCACGGCCTGAGCCTTGAGCGCCTCCTCCGGAAATGACGCCGGCATTTCGGCCGCCACGACTCCCTTTATGTAATCCTCCATGCTCTGTCCGCCCACGGTATACTTTCCCGTCTCCGTCCGCTCGCCTTCGACCCTTTTTGTCGTTACCCCTCGGGACGACAGCCTTGAAGCCGCAAGGGGCACGATGACGACGCACAGCGCCACATACATGAGGGAATAAATAAAATATTTTATTACTTCATCCGATCTTTTCAAGCCCATCCCTCCCCTTAGGAGTATATGCGGCGAAGGGTGGGATATGCAAAACGGGCGGAAAACCAAAGTTCTCCGCCCGTCAGCGTGTCGAAAAAGTCCTTTAGGACTTTCAGCGTGTCGAAAAAGTCCTTCAGGACTTTTTCGAGTTTAAATTAAGGAAATAAATCCCTATTTCTGCGGAAAGCCCTGAACTTTGTCAGGGCGCA
>CAJFHC010000064.1 GCA_904378045.1 Candidatus Metalachnospira gallinarum
CCCTTCGCTCCCAAGTACCGGAAAGATATCCGGACGCCGAAGGCGGCTTTGGCCAAAGGCCAAAGTACTGAATAGTACCGGAAAGATATCCGGACGCCGTAGGCGGCTTTGGCTGTAAGCCAAAGTACTGACCAGTACCCTCCCGCTCACAATGGATTAGTTTTTTGACAGTCTGAACAGACCGAGAAGCTGAGCTTTCGGCCTGTTTTTTTGTCCGGCGGCTTGCCGGGCGGTTTTATTCGGCCTTTACGGTTTCGACCGCCTTTTGGGCAAAGCTGTTGTCTATGAGCTCGTCAAAGGCAACACGGCGCGTAAGCTCTCCGCCTTCCTCCATGATGTCCTCGAAAAGCTCGAAATCCTCCTCGCTGTATACGGGGGTCGCTCTCCAAGTGTCCTGAGACTTGTATCTTTCGATTATGCCGGCCAGAGTTTCAACGTCGTTTTCCGGGAAATATGACTGAATGACCTCGGCTATTTCCCCGGAGGTGTGGTTTTCCGTCCAAAGCTGTCCCCGGTATACGGCGTTGGTGAACTTCTGGATTATTTCCGGATTTTCCTCCATATATTCCGAAGAAGCCATATAAACGGTATACGGCACGAAGCCGCATTCCGTTCCGAGGGATGCCGCGACATAGCCTACGCCCTCCTGTTCCAGAGAGGTGGCCGTCGGCTCAAACTCCACTGTAAAATCGCCGACGTCGGCCGCGAAAGCTCCGGCGGTGGACTCGAAGGAAATGTTATTTATTATTTCCACGTCGTTTTCAAGCCCCTTCTGTTTAAGGACATACTCAAGCACAAGCTCCGGCATTCCGCCCTTTCTGCCGCCTATGACGGATTTTCCCCTGAGAGATTCCCAGTCGAAATTTTCGCCGTCAGTCCGGGATATGAGGAAATTACCGGCTCGCTGGGTCAGCTGGGCAAAGGCTTTTACGCTGTTTTCACGACCCTCGTTTATGACATATATGCCGGCCTCGGTGCCGAGAAGGGCAATGTCGGCGGAGTCGGAGAGAAGGGCGGTCATACTTTTATCGGCGCCGTTGCCGACGGAAAGCTCGATGGTAAGCCCCTCATCCTCGAAATAACCGTTGGCGAGAGCCACATACTGGGGAGCGTAAAAAACGGAATGGACGACCTCGTTAAGCCTTACCGTTGTCATCCCGTTTGCTTCCGGTGAAGCGGCGCAGCCGGAAACGGCCAATATAACGGCGGAGGACGCCGCCAGCGCCGAAATGATTTTTCTCATTTATTCTGTTGCCTCCGTAAGGATTGTATATTCCAGTATATGTAAGGGGACATAATTGTTTCGTTGTCCGGAATGATTTTTATAAAATTACGGCGGAAACGGGAGACAGCCGCCGTTTGACGCGCGGCTAAAAACCCGAATGTTTTAGGAAAAAATTAATGTCAATCGGGCTGAAATAGTGTATAATAAAATTTAGCGCAGTATTACGGCCGTTTAAGCAACAGGCCGCTTTGGAGGAAGAAAAATGTCGGAAAAACTTATGATAATAGACGGCAACAGTATAGTCAACAGAGCCTTTTACGGAGTGCCGCTGCTGACGGACCCTGAGGGAAGGTACACCAACGGCGTTTACGGCTTTCTTAATATATTTTTCAAGCTGTTCGACGAGGAAAACCCCGACTATGTCGGAGTTGCCTTTGACCTTCATGCCCCCACGTTCAGGCATAAGATGTTTTCGGAGTACAAGGGGACAAGGAAGGGAATGCCGGATGAGCTCAGGGAACAGATGCCCCTGCTCAAGGAAGTGCTTGACTCGATGAATATCGCCAGATTTGAGCTGGAGGGCTACGAAGCCGACGATATACTTGGAACCCTTGCCAGAAAGGGAGAGGAAAAGGGATTTGACGTTACCGTAATATCCGGGGACAGGGATCTGCTCCAGATATGCTCGGAAAAAACGAAAATAAGGATACCAAAGACCATAAAGGGCAGGACGGAGGTAGAGGATTACGGCCCCGCAGAGGTAACGGAAAAATACGGAGTTACTCCCTCTGAATTTATAGAGGTAAAGGCCCTTATGGGAGACGCGGGCGACAATGTGCCCGGAGTGCCGGGTATCGGCGAGAAAACAGCCATAAAAATAATACAGCAGTATAAGTCCGTGGAAAACGCCATAGCTAACGCTGAGAGCGTAAAGCCCAAAAAGGCGTCAGAAAACCTGAGAGAGTTCGCGGAGCAGGCAAGGCTTTCAAGGACCCTTGTGGAAATAGACACAAATGTGCCGCTCAGCGCCGATTTTGAGGATATGAAGGCGGGCAGGCCATATTCGGACGGAACATATAATCTGTTCAAAAGGCTCGGCTTCAAGAGCATGCTTGAAAGGGTCAGAACGGAAGGAGGAGACAGCGGAGCTGATATACTCGTTCTCAGGGACAGGACGGACATAGAGAATTATATAAATAAATTGAAGAACGAGACGGCCTATGTCCTTATCTCCGAGGAAGAAAAAATCCGGGGAGCGGCGTTTGCCGACGGAAACACGCTTGCGTGGGCGGAATGCGGCGAAAATATGACGGATACCGAGCTGGCAGACTGCCTGAGACCGTTTTTCACCGGAAATATCAAAAAAATAGCCCACGACGGGAAAAGGGATATCGGCCTTTTGAGAAAATACGGAATAGAGATGGAGCCTTTTGGGTTTGACACGGCCATAGCGGCGTATATACTTGACCCGATGCGCGACAGCTATAACTACGATGACATATCCGCCGAGTTTTTAAACGAGATATGCCCTTCGGAGGAAGAGATACTCGGCAAGGGAAAATCAAAAATAAGCCTTTTTGCGCTTGACGGCGAAAAAAGGGCGGAATTTGGGGCAAGGCAGGCTTCCGTAAGCTACAGGGCAAAAAGCGTAATGGAAGAAAGGCTTAAGGAAAACGGACAGACAAGCCTTTATTACGACATAGAAATGCCGCTTATTTTCGTGCTCGCCGATATGGAAAGCTATGGAATAAAGGTCGACAAAAAGACCCTTGAAAAATACAAGGCGGACTTGGAGGAAAGCATAGAAAAGACGACGAAGGAAATATACGCCCTTGCCGGAGAGGAGTTCAACATCAACTCGCCCAAACAGCTCGGAGTTATACTTTTTGAAAAGCTGGGACTCCCCGGAGGAAAAAAGACAAAAACAGGATACTCGACGGCTGCCGAGGTGCTGGAAAGCCTCAGAAACGACAGCCCCATTGTTGATAAAATACTCTATTACAGACAGATCTCCAAGCTGAAAAGCACATACGCGGACGGCCTTCTCGCGGTTATAAACGAAGCCGACAGCAGGATATACTCGACCTTCAACCAGACCATAACGGCCACAGGAAGAATAAGCTCCACCGAGCCGAATCTGCAAAACATACCCGTCAGGCTTGAGCTTGGCAGGGAATTCAGAAAAGTGTTCATTGCCGATGAGGGCTTTACGTTCGTTGACGCGGACTACTCGCAGATCGAGCTGAGGGTGCTCGCGCATATGGCCGATGACGAGACGCTCATCAACGCGTTTAAGGAGGGGCAGGATATACACCGCCTTACGGCCTCCCAGGTGTTTAACGTCGCCTTTGAGGACGTTACGTCAAAACAGAGAAGCGACGCTAAGACGGTCAATTTTGGCATAATATACGGAATGGGAGCCTTTTCTCTGGCTAAGGATCTGGGCATAAGCAAAAAGATGGCCGAGGATTATATAAGGGGATATTTCGCGAAATATCCGAACATCAAAAAATATATGGACAAGACCGTGGAAGACGCCGCGGTCAACGGATATGTGACGACTATCTACGGCAGAAGGCGTCCCGTGCCGGAAATCAATTCGGGCAACTTCAACAGGAGAGCCTTCGGCGAGAGGGTCGCTATGAATATGCCCATACAGGGAAGCGCCGCCGATATTATAAAGATCGCTATGATAAACGTCCATAAAAGGCTTAAGGAGGAAGGGCTCAAATCAAGGCTCATCCTTCAGGTACACGATGAGCTGCTCATCGAGACGGCGGAAAACGAGACTGAAACAGTAAGAGAAATACTCAAAAACGAGATGGAACACGCCGCCGAGCTCAGAGTGCCCCTTGACGTGGACGTACACAGCGGCAAAAGCTGGTACGAGGCGAAATAACGAAGGTCAGACTGTCAAAAAACTAATCCATTGTGAGCGGAAGGGTACTGGTCAGTACTTTGGCTTACAGCCAAAGCCGCCTGCGGCGTCCGGATATCTTTCCGGTACTATTCAGTACTTTGGCTTACAGCCAAAGCCGCCTGCGGCGTC
>CAJFHC010000065.1 GCA_904378045.1 Candidatus Metalachnospira gallinarum
GATTTTCCTCGGCGGAAATGAATTCCGCCTGCGGATTAAACTCAGGAGGGTCTTGCCCTCCCGAACCCTCCCGCTCACAATGGATTAGTTTTTTGACAGTCTATGAGCCGGAATAACTCCGGCTCGGTCTTTGATTTTCCAAACCGTTAGAAATGGGGATGTCAAAAACTTCCTGATTTCGTTGAGGAGCCTTTTATAGTAACGATGTCGGCAACTTGTTTATGATTATCAGGATTAGATTTATTCAGACAGACCATAGAGAGTTCCACCAATATATGTCATAGTAAAAAGGAATATTTGGATGATAGAAAGGGCAGATATTGCAATAACACATAATTGGATAGTTTTGGGTATGTTGCCGTATTCAAGAAAACAGCCTGAGAAAAGTTATAGATCTTTTTATTGAGGACAGTAAAAAATAGTTATTCCACCCCTTTACAAAAAATAATCGATAATGTATAATACCTAATTGTCGGAATAATACTATTCCAAAAACAGATAAACGCTTTGATGCGGAGAGTAAGCATGTTTTAAAGGCTCAGCGAGGGCGGGACGGTGGAAGCCGCTTGCCGGAAATATGCCGAAGATCACCGCGGAGCGGCTCGGTGAAAGGATTTCAAGTAGCCCGGGACGTTTCCCTGCGTTATTGGGGCATGTATAATTATTGTTATACGGTTCGAGGTGGACGCTTTCAGGCGTCAAATCAGGTGGTACCGCGGAGAGTAAGGCTCATTCGTCCTGTAAGGATGATGAGCCTTTTTTGTATTTGCGGAAAGTACCGGCCGGATCATGGTACAGCCGCAAAAGAACCATAGAAGCCGGTGGCAGGCTTTGTATTATGTGAGAAAAAATTTGAACGGAGGAATTTGAATGTTGTATGAGAAGGTGTCCACGGATCTCAACTTCGTGGACAGAGAAATGAAAGTTCTTGACTTCTGGAAGCAGAACGACATTTTCAGAAAAAGTATAAAATTGAGAGAGGGAAATCCCAGATTTACTTGGATTGAGGGACCTCCCACGGCAAACGGCAAGCCCCATATCGGCCACGTTGAGACAAGATCCATCAAGGACCTTATTCTCCGTTACCGTGTTATGAAGGGCTATGACGTTCTTCGTAAGGGCGGCTGGGATACCCACGGACTTCCCGTTGAGCTTGAGGTAGAAAAACAGCTCGGTATAAGCGGCAAGCCCCAGATCGAGGAATACGGCGTTGAGCCATTTATCAAAAAATGTAAGGAAAGCGTTTGGAAATACAGCAACGAGTGGGAGCAGATGAGCGACCGAGTAGCTTTCTGGGCGGATATGGACGATCCTTACGTTACTTATCACAACACATATATCGAGTCCGAATGGTGGGCTCTCAAAAAAATATGGGAAAAGGGCCTGCTCTACAAGGGACATAAGGTAGTGCCTTACTGCCCCAGATGCGGAACAGCCCTTTCCAGCCACGAGGTAGCTCAGGGATATAAGGAAGTTAAGGAGCTTTCCGTTTACGCGAAATTCCCCGTTGTGGGAAAGGAAAACGAGTACATCCTCGCTTGGACGACAACGCCCTGGACGCTTCCCTCAAACGTGGCTCTCGTTGTAAACGCCCATGAGAATTACTGCAAAGTGAGCTATAAGGGAGAGACGCTTATATTCGCCGAAGCCCTTGTTGAGCCCCTTCTTAAGGAGGACTATGAGATACTTGAGACATTCAAGGGCGAGGAGCTCAAGGGCGTTAGATATCAGGGAATATTCGACTTCCTTGAGGACGACCCCACGGGATTCTATGTTGTTACGGACGATTATGTAACTCTTACCGATGGTACGGGCGTTGTTCATACGGCTCCCGCCTTTGGTGAGGACGACTACAGGGTAGGAAAGATCTACGGCCTTCCCTTCCGTCAGTATGTTGACACACAGGGAAACTTCACGGCGGAGGTAAAACCCTGGGCAGGAAAATTCGTAAAGGACTGCGACAAGCCCATTATCGAGTATCTTAAGGAAAAGGGATATCTTTTCGCGGCTGTTCCCTTCGAGCACAGCTATCCTTTCTGCTGGAGATGCGACACGCCGCTCCTTTACTACGCGAGAAGCACATGGTTCATTGAGATGACAAAGATCCGTGACAGGCTCGTGGCAAACAACGAGACGATCGAGTGGTATCCCGACAACATCAAGCACGGACGTTTCGGAAACTTCATCGAGAACGTAATCGACTGGGGTCTCAGCCGTGAGCGTTACTGGGGAACGCCCCTTCCCGTATGGGAATGCGAGTGCGGATATGTCCATACGATCGGAAGCATTGAGGAGCTCAAGAGCATGTCCGACGACTGCCCCGACGAGATCGAGCTTCATAAGCCCTATATCGACGCTGTTCATATAAGATGCCCTAAATGCGGAAAGCAGATGACAAGGGTTCCCGAAGTAATCGACTGCTGGTTTGACTCAGGCTCGGCTCCCTTCGCTCAGTGGCATTATCCGTTTGAGAACCAGGATATATTCGAGAAGCGTTTCCCCGCTGACTTCATCACCGAGGCCGTTGACCAGACAAGAGGATGGTTCTACTCAATGCTCGCCGTATCCACGCTGGTATTTGACACGACGTCATATACCCATTGTATGTCAATGGGACACGTCCTTGATAAATACGGCATCAAGATGAGCAAGCATAAAGGAAATGTAGTTGACCCCTGGGATGTTATGAACAAACAGGGCGCGGACGCCATCCGCTGGTATTTCTATGTGAACTCGGCTCCCTGGCTCCCCTGCCGTTTCGACGACGAGGCCGTTGACGAGTCCCAGAGGAAGTTTATGGGCACATTCTGGAACACATACGCTTTCTATGTGCTTTACGCTAATATCGACAGCTTCAACCCCATGGAGCACAAGCTGGAATATGACAAGCTGCCTCCCATGGATAAATGGATACTTTCAAAGCTCCAGACCCTTGTCAAATATGTGGACGAGTGCCTGTTCAGCTATAAGATAACAGAGCCCGCCAGAGCCCTTCAGAGCTTCGTGGACGACATGAGCAACTGGTATGTAAGAAGAAGCCGTGAGCGTTTCTGGGCAAGCGGAATGCCCCAGGATAAGGTAAACGCCTATATGACGCTTTATACCGTGCTTTCTACTCTTGCCAAGATATCGGCACCGTTTACGCCCTATATCGCTGAGGAGATCTACAGAAATATCGTAGTAAAAGTGGATTCTTCGGCTCCGGAAAGCGTACACCTCTGTGATTTCCCCGAAGCCAACGAGGAATGGATCGACAAGGAGCTTGAGAACAATATGGATCTCGTCCTTAAGATCGTAGTGCTTGGACGCGCGGCAAGAAACGAGGCCAACATCAAGAACAGACAGCCCATCGGAACCATGTATGTCAAGGCTGATACAGCTCTTCCCGAAATGTATTCGGAGATTGTTCTTGACGAGCTCAACGTAAAGAAGATCGAGTTTACCGACGATGTGGAAGGATTTGTGACATATAAGTTCAAGCCCCAGCTCCGTACACTTGGACCAAAATACGGAAAACTTGTTCCCAAGATCGGAGCGGCTCTCGCCGAGGTTGACGGAACGGAGTTCATGAATACCCTTAAGGCCAACGGAAAGGTTACCCTCGTTATCGATGGAACAGAGATCGTTCTTGAGGAAAGCGACCTGCTTATCGACACGGCTCAGAAGGAAGGCCATATCTCCGTTGAGGACAACGGCGTTACAGTAGTCCTTGACACGAATCTTACGGAAGAGCTCATCGAGGAAGGTTTCGTAAGGGAGATAGTAAGCAAGGTACAGACCATGCGTAAGGAGGCCGGATTCGAGGTTCTTGACAGGATCGCCGTATATCATAAGGACAGCGATAAGGTTGCCGGAGTTATCGAGCGCAACAAAGAAAGAATTATGGGAGACGTTCTTGCCCTTGAAATGACCGAGGGCGAAGGCGACGGCTACACCAAGGAATGGAGCATCAACGGAGAGAAAGTAACGCTCACCGTTAAAAAGATGTGATCAGCGCGAAATGTGAATATAAATTAGGGATATAGCAGGAGCCGCCCGAAGGGGCGGCTTCCAGACTGTCAAAAAACTAATCCATTGTGAGCGGGAGGGTTCGGGAGTCGAAGGGACTCCTGAGTTTAATCCGCAGGCGGAATTCATTTCCGCCGAGGAANNTGCGCCCTGACAAAGTTCAGGGCTTTCCGCAGAAATAGGGATTTATTGCCTTAATTTAAACTCGAAAAAGTCCCGAAGGACTTTTTCGACACGCTGGGAGCCGCCCGAAGGGGCGGCTTCTTTGCGTGTTAAAAAGCGAGTTTTGGTCAAAATGCCAAAAAGGCTTTTATGTCCGCTGATTTGAAGTGTTTAGAGAAGTTTTCTCAAAAAATGGGAACTTTATTAAGTCATTGTAATCGCTGAGACTTATCCAAATATTGACTTGTTTTACACGCCGCGGCCATATATTTTACCGTATCTGTGATAGTTTCCGACATCCCCCGTATTATTAAGAATTTTTTAGAAATTTTTTTCAGCAATCTTCGCATTTTCATGCTTTTTATGGTATAGTAAACCTATATAGACTTTTTAATTGGAGGGTTTGGTATGAATAGAAAAGCGGTTCTGTTTCTGGCGGCCGTAATGACGGCGGGATCGACTGTGAGCGCGGCTGCAGCGGAAACTTTTGCGGATATAAACGACGTTCCCTGGGGCGGAGCCCAGGCGTATATCAACAGTGTTTTTGAGAAGGGTCTTATGGTCGGAGATATTGACGACAGCGGCCGGAGGGTGTTCAGGGCAAGGGACAACATTTCCTACAATGAGACTGTCCAGCTTGTATACACTCTTTCGGGAAAGACCGTCAGCGATGAGGTCATAAACAAATGGGCCGCGGATATGAGAAGCAACAATATCCCCAGATGGGCCTATGACAGCGTGGCCTTCGCTCTTGAGGCCGGAATCATCACAAGGAGCGATTTGGCCGTGTTTGTCAACGCCGACCAGAGCGCCAGACCCATAACAAGGGAGACTGCGGCATATATATTCGGCAGGTTCCTTTCCGAGGAAGGCGTGGAGCCGACGGCGGCGGTCGTACCCTTCAACGATGGAACGACGATCTCGGCGGTATGCGCCCAGTATGTCGATCTTCTTTCCAGCCTTGATATTATGGTCGGAGACGAAAACAACAACTTCAATCCCAATAAGACCGTAAACAGGGCGGAGATGGCCGTTATCGTGACAAAGACGGATAATCTCTTAAAGTCAATGGAAAGCGAAAACATTCACGAGGAGAAGCCGGAGCCAGATTATTCGGGATATATCACCCATGTTACGGAATCTTCGTTCCAGCTTTACACATTTGACGGAAAGAGTATAATCCTTGACAAGGGCTGGGACGGCCAGTATTATCTTGACGGAGAGGAAATAAGCACAAGGGGCATATACTCCCTTACGTCCAACGGCGTGATGGTAAGGGCGGACGTTTTCGTAAACTCCAGCGGCGTAGCCACGGAGATTTACTGCGAGAGAGCGGCCGTGGAAGGCCGTGTCAGCGGAGTGGGCAAAAAAATCGGCTCATATAAGAGGGGAAGCAAAAAAATACGCTATGATTTTAAAACCGTGACCATCACCTTTGTCAACGGTCTCAGCAGGTCGTATATAATCGACGAGGACAGCGACATCTACTATGACGATGAGGAAATCGACTATGGCGAGCTTTTGGAGCTCATCGGCGAGACGGAAACCGATGACGAGCTTTATCTCAACGTTTACGCCGACGCGGATGTTGAGTATGATTTTGAGTATTATGTATATCCCCAGGCAAGGATAGAGGAGATACATCTTTATACGATCCAGCTTGAGGAAGCCGTTATAGCGGACATAAACAACGAGAGGATAATCGTCCTTGACGAGAACGGCAGGGAATATGAGTATAAACTGGACGATATGGCAAGGTTCTATGTGGACGGAGACAAGGAAAGGATAACATATTTCAAGAAAGCCGTAAGGCTCAACTTTTCAAAGGTAGAGATCAAATATAACAACGAGGGCTATGTCACCGCCCTTTACGCCGAGACCTATGACGGCGATGAGGACTGAAAAAAGACTGAAAACCAAAGAACCAAAGAACAAAAATAAGAATATAAAAAGAATGACCGGCGGCAAAACCGCCGGTTTTTTGCATAAAAAAGACCGCTCCGCTGGCGCACGGAGCGGCCGTTCCGCTGAATAAGCGGAAAAAAACCAAACTCAAAAGCCAACCGCTTTAAACGGTTGCTTTCCTGCCCTTATTATAACCCAAGACCGAAGAATATACAAGAGCCTTCAGGCTCTTTTTTATTGACCACGAAACGTGTCGAATGCTATAATCGGGTTAAGCAGGGGAAGCGGCGGAAAAGCGGTTGGCCATCTTACTTGAAAGGAGGG
>CAJFHC010000066.1 GCA_904378045.1 Candidatus Metalachnospira gallinarum
GTACTTGGGAACGAAGGGACTCCTGAGTTTATTCCGCAGGCGGAATTCATTTCCGCCGAGGAAAATCCCGTATTTCTGCGCCCTGACAAAGTTCAGGGCGCAGAAATAGGGATTTATTGCCTTAATTTAAACTCGAAAAAGTCCTATAGGACTTTTTCGACACGCTGAGGCGGTCAAAGACCGCCCATATAGTTTTATTTCGTTATTTTCCACGCAACCCATTTTCTTGTGGCATAAATTGAGATTCCGCTGTAGGGAGCGGGTGTAAGTCCATTATATTTATCAAGCATAATATTAAACTGTTCCTCGGTAACATAATCATCCGGTCCGAAGGTCACAGCGTCATAGCCGACTACTATTCCCTGTTCATAGCACCACGCCACGGCTTTGGAATACCAAGTGTCGCTTGTCACATCAAGGAATGGAGCCACACCAACAGGCTCCGGCTGTCCTGCCATATTCCAGATTATATGTGAAGCCATAGCCCTTGTAAATATGTAAAAAAGCAGACGAAATGTAAATATTTTATATCGTCTGCTTAAAAACTTTTATTTAATTGTTTAATGCCCAACCTAATATTTCTTTATGCTTTAGGGCCGGCCTTAACGATGTTTTCGGGCATATTTTTATATTTTTTGAAATTCTCATTGAACTTGCCGGCCAGCTCCTTAGCCGTCTTTACATACTCGTCCTTATCAGCCCAAGTATTTATAGGATCAAGTATATCCTCGGGAACACCGGGGCATGTCTTTGGAACATAGATATTAAATATCTCGTCAAGCTTATACTCAACATTGTCAAGCTGTCCCGTGATAGCGGCCGTGACCATCGCCCTTGTATATTTGAGCTTTATTCTGCTGCCAACTCCATATTTACCGCCTGACCAGCCCGTATTGATAAGAAATACCCTGGACTTATTATTTTTTATTTTTTCTCCAAGCATTTCGGCGTAAACGCTGGGGTCAAGGGGAAGGAAAGGCGCTCCGAAGCATGTGGAGAACGTGGTCTGCGGTTCCGTTATGCCTCTCTCAGTTCCGGCGAGTTTGCTTGTATATCCGGAAACAAAGTGGAACATAGCCATATCGTTGTCAAGCCTTGCGACGGGAGGAAGCACTCCGAAGGCGTCGGCCGTAAGGAATATAACCGTCTCAGGCTGTCTGCCCTTTCCGCTCAGCTCAGCGTTGGGGATATAGCATACGGGATATCCCGCCCTTGTATTCTCCGTAAGTGAGTCGTCCGTATAATCCGGCTCTCCGGAGTCAGGATCTATTACGACATTTTCAAGAAGCGTGCCAAATTTTATAGCGTTATAAATCTCAGGCTCGTTTTCCTCCGTAAGATTTATGCATTTAGCGTAGCATCCGCCCTCGATGTTGAATATTCCGTCGTCTGACCAGCCGTGCTCGTCGTCGCCGATGAGCTTTCTCGCGGGATCCGCGCTGAGAGTTGTTTTTCCCGTTCCCGAAAGTCCAAAGAAAATAGCCGTGTCTCCGTCCTCTCCTATATTGGCGGAACAGTGCATGGAAAGCACTCCGTTTTTGGGAAGAACATAGTTCATAACCGAGAACACGCTCTTTTTGATTTCTCCGCTGTACTGCGAGCCGGCTATAAGCACGATCTTCTGCTCATAGTCTATTACGATGCAGGCCTCGCTGTTTGTTCCGTCGACCTCGGGGATGCATTTGAATCCGGGAGCGGCGATAACCGTAAATTCGGGAACAAAATTATCAAGTTCCTCCTCCGTAGGAGTTACAAGAAGGCTGCTTATAAAAAGATTCTGAGAGGCAAGCTCGTTTATTATTCTGAAGCTCTTGGCGTATTTCCTGTCAGTTCCGGCAAATCCGTCAAACACATAAAGCGTCCTGTTCTGAAGATAAGCGAGCATTTTGCTCTTTATGGAGTCAAAAGCCTCCTTTGTCATGGGTCTGTTTACGCTTCCCCATGCTATGTCATCATGAACCGCCGGAGTGTCAACGATATATTTGTCGTCCGGCGATCTTCCGGTATATTTTCCAGTATTCACAACAAGGGCTCCCGTATCGGAAAGAACGCCCTCGCCGTTTTTTATTGCCCTTTCAACAAGCTGGCGGACAGCAAGATTCCTATAAACAGAACCGTTTCCGCCTATTCCAAGTTCTATGGGTTCCAGTGTTTTCATCCAAAAACCTCCATATTCTGCCTAAATTTTTATCAGAGTAAGTATATCACAACTTTGTGCCCACTTCCATACAAAACTGTTTATTTATCAGAATATTTATGCATGTTTATTCACCATCAGCCTATATTTTACAGCTAAATAGTTTTTTCGTCATATCTTACTTCGTTTATTGTTAATATTTATTACAGTATCAATAATAAAAAATAAGTGTCATGTCTTTTTATTGACACAATCCAATGAAATCCAGCGCATAAAAATATTACAGTATTATTACAGTTTCGCCGTAGTTATTGCGATTTTGCGGGATAAAAATTAATATTAATCTATATAAGTATGCAAAGGAGGATATATATGAAAAAATTAATATGCTTTCTCGCATCCGCAGTATTTACGCTGTCGGCTGCGTTTACCGTCCTCGCTGATGAAAAAAACTTCCCGTTTATAGATATAGCCAGGGATTCCTGGTACTACACATATATTGAGGACGCGTATAACAAAAATATAATCGCCGGAACAACGGACACGATCTACGGTCCGGACGAAACTCTCACAAGGGGTATGGCTTCGTCCCTCATCTATCGTATGTACGGCAGTCCGGAAGTGTCGTACAAAGCTATTTTTCCCGATGTTCCCGATGGGCAATGGTACACCGACGGAATAATCTGGGTTGGTGAAAACGGCATAATGTCCGGATATGACGACGGCGCGTTCTGCCCGGAATGGGCCATAACCGTTGAGCAGTTCGCCTCCATATTTTACCGTCTGTCAGGAAGCCCTGCCGTCGCGGACGCCGATAAAGCGCTTTCGGATTATCCGGATGGATATCTTGTGTCAGGATACGCGAGGGAGGCTGTCGTGTGGGCCGCTCAGAACAATCTGCTCAGCGGCGAGACTCTCCACCCTGCTACCGCGCTGACAAGGGCCGAGGCTGCCAAAATGCTTTCCGTATATACTACGATAAACGACTTCCACGCTATAAGCAATCTCGGAGCCATATCGGAATATATAAAAGAATACTATGATTCGACGTTTGATATGACAAAATATAAGGCATACAGCGGAGATGACAATGACGACGACATATATCTTTACTTTATGGTCGGCAGCTATCGTTCCAACTTCGGATACCATGCCGTTATGAGCGGAGAAAATGTTATGAGAGTGGAAATGATGGGAGTTATGAACCCCTATTTCCTTTCCGCCGACATAAAGGAGCCTTCGCTGACCGATGAGGACGTGTGCCGTATGGCTTTGGAGGAATTTGAATTTGAGTATACAGTTGAGTCCCAGACCGTAACAAAATATTTTAATATGGATAATCTGAAATTCACCTTTGAGGTCGAAACGGTCTATATAGATGAAAACGGAGAAAAAGTTATGACGGAATATATATATGAGGCTTAAATAATCTTAAATACACTAAAAAATGCCTGCCGCGAAAACGGCAGGTTTTTTATGAGCGAAAAAGCGGCCTTAACAGGCCGCTTCAGACTGTCAAAAAACTAATCCATTATGAGCGGAAGGGTATGTTCAGTACTTTGGCCTTTGGCCAAAGCCGCCTTCGGCGTCCGGATATCTTTCCGGTACTATTCAGTACTTTGGCCTTTGGCCAAAGCCGCC
>CAJFHC010000067.1 GCA_904378045.1 Candidatus Metalachnospira gallinarum
CTGCGCCCTGACAAAGTTCAGGGCTTTCCGCAGAAATAGGGATTTATTGCCTTAATTTAAACTCGAAAAAGTCCCGAAGGACTTTTTCGACACGCTGGGGCGCCGTTTCCGGCGCCCCTGCCCCATTTAGAGGTTAAAAAGATAAGCTAATGGGATTTAGCGATTCAACTGTTTTACATTCGGACTCAGCAGCTCATCGTGATGTCGCCGTTCTCGTCGAATGTCCAGGGAACATCCTCCTCAAGAAGGTCTACCTTGTCCTTTATCTCGTTATAAACAGCCTCGCTCACAAGGAGATCTTTAATGTGAAGCGTATTCTCACATACGATTACCTTTGATTCCTCGGGTTTTGTCTTGCCCAGCGTCTTGAAAGCCACGCCTATGGTCTCCTCCTCGGTTGCGAAGTGGGCGGGAACCTTTCCTCTTTCAAGATATGTGGTTGGAACGAGGTTGATATACATGGCTTCATAGTCGATGGCGTCAACCAGCTTCTGTGTCGTAAGATCGGCAAGGCCGATGCCTACGGCGTTGCCGTAGGAGTTGGGCGAAAGCCTGAGTATGGCCAGCTTGTTTATTCTCGGTTTTTCGGGCTCGGGAACGCCCTTTACCATTATCCTTCCTATTACCTTCGTATCTACTCCCGTTCCGCTGAACATCTTGCCCATTTCCTTTACGATAAGGACGTCAAGATCGTCAACGGGAAGATGAGGAACCTGCTCCTTTGCCACATTGAGCAGCTCAGCCTCCTCCTCAAGGAAGTTTTCGGGCTTCATAGCCCTGATGATATATGTCTCGTCAACGGAATTTTCGATGATGGCGATTCCTGCGAGATAGGGCGCTTTCTCAAGGGATACTTTGAAAGAAAGGGGGATCGTCTCGGCCAGATTGTAGCCGTGCATGGCTGTTGCTCCCTTTTCCTTGCCCAGACCAACGGCGCACATCTTTACAACGCCGCTCTCGTTTTTAGCAAGGAAGTCCGTATGGGGCTTTACCCTGTTGACAACGATTATGCCGTCGGCGGCATAGGCGTTTTTATCAAAGTATACGGGCGCTCCGTTTTCAGCCTCTCCAAGAAGAACGGGCTCCATGTCGCTTCTTACCTCGCAGCCCATGGTCTCCTCGTCGATGCCGTATTTGTGAAGGACGTCCTTCTGTCCCTGGGCCGTAGCTCCGCCGTGGCTTCCCATGGCGGGAACGATGAAGGGTTTTGCTCCGCAGTCAAAAACGTAGTCAACGGCGGCCTTCACTATCTTATCTATGTTGTTTATTCCTCTGGAACCGGCGCAAACCGCTATCTCGGAATCCTTTTTTATTTTCTCCCTTATGCCGATCCTGTCAAGCTCGTTCCAAACGGCTTCTTTTATGTCGCCGACCTTCTCGGAATTGAGATGCTGACGAACCCTGTACATTTTGGGATATTTAAAATCGCTTACAATATGAAACATTTTCATTCGCCTCCGGCTTAGCAGTCAACATATTTTACCTGAACAAGGTCCGCAGCGTTGTATTCCGTGTAATCCTCGCAGCCGGGGATAAGTTCGTCGGCTCTTGCGATGATCTCTTCGGGAGTAAGCTGAGGAAGCTCTGTATGGAGCCATTCCTTAGTAAATCCTACGCTGGCAAGCTCTTCATAAGCCTTCTCCGTGATGTTGTCAAAGTCGATCTCTTTATGGAGATATTTAGCGACCGTGAGAACCGCGGGAGAACCGCCGATGGTGCGTCCGGGAACCATGCCGCACTCAAGGGCCTGGATGATGTATTTAGCGAGCACGGGTTTAGCCGCGCAGATGATGGGAATATGTTTTTTAAGCGTCTTAGCGTATTCTCCCGAACCATGAGCCGTGTCTCCGCATCTGTACTGGCATTTGGGAACGATGCGTCCGTACTGCTCGGGAACGACCATACCGATACCTACGGAAATAACTTCTCCGGTCATTCCAAGAAGCACTTTGCCGTCTCTCATGATCTCGAACTGGCCGAGAACGGGAAGAAGGATCTCCTCCATTGTAACGATGTTCATCATTTCCGTAGCGGAGTTGTTGTTGGAAGCGCGTCCTGTGATAACTACGTTATGTACGGGGATGATCTTCTTTGTGTAGTCGGGGCCCATGTAGAGCGTGCGTCCGGGATATTTTTCTTTCCAAACCTTAAGATGGGGCTCACGTTTGAGATCCTCGTCCGTATAGTTGAGGGGGATCATCTCAAGATAGCCAAAGTCCTTGTTGATCCTGCCTCTGTCGGAAGCGGCCATTCTCATGATAGCTCCGTCAACAACGATACCGTCGCTGGTCGTTGTGCAGGCGTCCATATCTATGATGTTGAGTCCAGTGGGCTCGTCAATGGTGGAAGCGACAAGCTCAAACGCCTGCTTGGGCTCGAGTCCGCATTCCTTAACGTCTTTTAAGTCAATAAGCACAATGTTAAGAGGGACGAGCTTTCCGTTGAGCATTCCCTCCGGTATCATTCTATATTTTAACTTTGCCATAATATTTCCTCCTTAACTCAACAAATCAATGGTTTCCGATAGCCGGTCTTCTGTCCTCGATGTCCTCGTGATCGCAGTCGAGCAGATATGCTTCCTCTGTGGGATGAAGCACGTTGATGATCTCGAGGATGGCCTTGCGGCATTTTCCGTCCTTGTCGATTCCTTTAACAATGACGGTCTGCATTGTCTCGGGAACACGGGGGATCATTATAAGCTCAAGTTTATCGACCTCGTCCATAGCGGCGATCTCTCCAACGGCGTGTTCGATACGTCCCGTACGGAGGCTCTGCATTTTGGCCGATCTCAGGTTCTCAAGACCTTTTATGTCGATCTCTTTGGGAACCTTACCCTTTTCAGCCGCGGCTACCTGCATCTTCTTGATGAACTCCGGTAACTTTGTGTGTAATAATTTCATATCATTCATCCTCTCTTTTTCAAAAACTTCGGGTTAACTTATTATATAAGCAAAAACCGTGCCAAAAATAAAACCCCTGTTTTATGAGCTTAAATCAGGGGTTAAAATTTTATTTTACTGTTTTTCAGACATTTAAAGTCGTTTTTTCAAGACATAAGTCGCGAAAACAAGACTTAAATATAATATCAGCGTGTCGAAAAAGTCCTTCGGGACTTTTTCGAGTTTAAATTAAGGCAATAAATCCCTATTTCTGCGAAAAGCCCTGAACTTTGTCAGGGCGCAG
>CAJFHC010000068.1 GCA_904378045.1 Candidatus Metalachnospira gallinarum
AATACGGGATTTTCCTCGGCGGAAATGAATTCCGCCTGCGGATTAAACTCGGGAGGGTCTTGCCCTCCCGAACCCTTCCGCTCACAATGGATTAGTTTTTTGACAGTCTGGGCCCTCCTGATTCAGGAGGGCTGTTTTTGTATGGTTTCAAGCCATGTTTTTAAGGAATTAATTATTGAAAAGTTATGTAACCAAGTCTATAATTAAATCATAGTAATCGTATTGGAATTAAGGGAAAGGAGTGTTCACAATGGGTGTTTATGAAATATATTTCAGTCCTACGGGAGGCACAAAAAGGGCAGCGGACATACTTGCCGAGGGGCTTGGAGGATGCGCTGAAACCATAGATCTCTGCGAGTTTGGAAAAAGATATGAGGATTGCTCTCTGGACAGGGACGACGTGGCTATAATCGCTGTTCCCTCATATGGAGGAAGGGTGCCTGCCACCGCCGTAGAAAGGATCTCGGCATTAAACGGAGGAGGAGCGAAGGCTGTTATAACGGTGGTTTACGGAAACAGAGCCTATGAGGATACGCTCCTTGAGCTTAAGGAGACGGCGGAAAAGGCGGGCTTCAGATGCGCCGCGGCTGTGGCCGCCGTTGCGGAACATTCCATAATGAGACAGTTCGCGGCCGGAAGACCCGATAAGGACGATGAAGATGAGCTTAAAGGATTCGCTTCGGATATACGAAAAAAGCTGTCGCAGAAAACGGATGGAAATGAGATCACTGTTCCCGGCAACAGACCGTTTAAAGAATATAATGGAGTCGCCATAAAACCCAGAGGATCGGAAGAATGTATAAAATGCGGACTTTGCGCGGCAAAATGTCCCGTTAACGCCATACCCGTAAACAATCCTTCGGAAACGGATGAAAACGTCTGCATTTCGTGCATGAGATGCGTGTCTGTCTGTCCGAGAAACGCCAGAGCGCTTGATAAAAATATGCTTGCCAATATGGCCAAAAAGATGGAAAAAGCATTTGAAGGCAGAAAAATAAACGAGCTGTTTATATGAAAAAATCCCAAAATTGTTATTAACAGGAGGTGCGATATGGACGATATATTGTGGGGCTGTATAGCCGACGATTTTACCGGCGCTTCCGATGCCGCCTCATTTTTCAAAAAGGGAGGACTCAAAACCGTTTTATGCAACGGCATACCCAATGAAAATATGATATTTGATAAAGACGTTAAGGCTGTTGTTATCGCCCTCAAAATAAGGAGCGCGAAAAAGGACGAGTCAGTCAGGGAAGCACTCGCGGCGTTAAAGTATTTACAGCAAAAAGGCGTGCGTCAGTTTTATTTTAAATATTGCTCGACCTTTGACTCAACGCCGGAGGGAAATATCGGCCCCGTGGCAGACGCCATTTTGGACGCTCTGGGAGAAACAAAATCCATACTCTGCCCGGCTCTGCCCGAAAACGGCAGGACGGTCAAAATGGGCAGGCTTTATGTCAACGGAGTTCCTCTTGACAAAAGCCCAATGAAGGATCATCCTGTCAATCCCATGTGGGACAGCGAAATATGCGCGCTTATGGAGCCACAGAGCAAATATCCATGCATAAATGTGGACGTTGAGGAAATGAAAGAAGAAGACGAGGAAATATGGAACAGGCTCAACGCCTTTGAGGATTTAAACGGGAAATACTATATTGTTCCGGATTATGCTGACGGAGACAACGCCAAGCGCATAACGGAGCTTTTCGGCAGTCTCAAATTCCTGACCGGAGGGTCCGGAATAATAGAATATCTTGCCGGAAAATCAAGGGAGAGCGGCGAAGCGGAAAAAACGGAAAACAAGACGAAGGGCAGGGCGCTTATAATAGCCGGAAGCTGTTCCGTGGCCACAAGGCGGCAGATAGATAAATTTATAGCCGAGGGAGGAGCCGCTTTCAAAATCAATCCCATACGGCTGCTCTATGAAAAACAGACGGTAAACGATATGTGGAATTTCGTAAAGGAAAATGCGGGAAAAGCCGTTCTCGTATACAGCTCGGACACGCCGGAAAACGTGAAATACAACCAGAGGCATGGGGCAAAGGAAATATCGGAAAGTCTTGAAAAAGCCATGGCCGAACTGGCTGAGCTGGCCGTTGAAAACGGCTATACAAGGATAATTTCCGCCGGAGGAGAAACCTCGGGAGCCATAATGAAAAAACTTGGATTTGATTCTTATATAATCGGCGATTCGGTTGACCCAGGCGTTCCGGTTATGATACCCGTGCAAAACAGAAACTTAAGAGTCGTGCTGAAATCCGGAAATTTCGGAAGCGATGACTTCTTTAAAAAGGCCGTAAAAATGACGGGAATTTAATATATGACAGCAGACCCGGGCGGACATATCAAATATATATCCGCCCGGGTCGTTTTTAAATCACGCGGTCGATTTTTGTAAGGCCATGCTTTACGCAGTAGAGATAAAGACGGGCGCCCTTGACCGCCGGGAGTCTGAAAGACGGGCTTTGTTCGGGATAAAGCCTTACAAAATATACTCTGTCGCTTTTGACAAGCGCGGCAAAGGCTATATAATGTTCCTTTGTCATTTCATGATCGCAGGTTATATAGTAATCGTTGTCCGAAAGTTCGGCCGTTATTTCTACCGGACATTCCGGTGAAGGAGAAAGAGCTTCCAGCTTTCTTCCGCAGCAAAATACCGACGCGGTACCCTTTCCGAATAAAATATTCCCGCAGGTCGGACATACATAAAACGACGCCCTGAGCATATTTCCGGAATCGGGCTTGTTAGGTATTATCTCTCCCTCCATAAGCTGAGACATCTCGGCTCCGTAAATTGCCGAGAGTTCCGGCCAGAGCGAAAGATCTGGGCAGCCGAGACCGGTATCACATAGTTAAAGATATTGGTGTCATTCAATCAATCTTGCCGATAAAGCGGTAGAAGATTTCTACCTCCTGTTCCCTGCTTCCGTCCTCAC
>CAJFHC010000069.1 GCA_904378045.1 Candidatus Metalachnospira gallinarum
TCTGCGCCCTGACAAAGTTCAGGGCTTTCCGCAGAAATAGGGATTTATTGCCTTAATTTAAACTCGAAAAAGTCCCATGGGACTTTTTCGACACGCTAAGAGGGTATTTCTTTTATCAGAAATACCCTCAAAATGATCCGTTATTAAATTTACGCTTTATTGTTTCTGTCCCAAAGAAGGGCCAGTCCTTTGAGCATAAGATCGGGGTCATAGTCCATCTCATGCTTGCAGTGCGGAACAATGACACAGGCAACTCCGCCGGTAATGACGATCTTGGCCTCATATCCCAGCTCCTCAAATACTCTGTCCGCTATTCCGTCTATCATAGCGGCGTTTCCGTAAACAATTCCGCTTTTTATCTCCTGCACCGTGTTTTTCGCTATCACGGGGCCGGGAGCCGTAAGCTCGACCCTCGGGAGCTTTGAACAGCATTCAGCAAGGGCATTCAGCGAAATACACACTCCGGGAGCGATTATCGTGCCCGTATAGTCTCCGTTTTTATCTATTATCGAGCAGGTTGACGCCGTTCCCATATCAAAAACGATAAGCGGCGGCTCGTACTTTGCCAGCGCGGCTACGGCGTCGACAAGAAGATCCTCTCCCACGCTTTTGGGGTTGTCCATTTTTATGTTCATTCCAATGTCCACGTTTTTTCCGACCGTAAGGGCTTCCTTTCCCGTAAGGCTTTTGATCGCCTTTTCCGCCCTTCCCGTCACAAAGGGAACCACGGATGAGATTATTCCTCCCTCGGGTTTTGAAGCGTTATGGAGCTTAAGTATGAAGTCTATCTGCGATGCGATCTCGTCGGCGGAGCATTTCTCGTCCGTTTTCATTCTTCCGGTAAAGAGCACCTCGCCGTTTTCAATTCCTCCGACAACAATGTTTGTGTTTCCGATATCAAGCGCGATTATCATTTCTTTTCCTCCATTGTTTTTATGACATTAAGTATTTCGTCAGCGGCTTCAAGTTTTGTCATTACCGGATAAGCCGTAGCGTCGTCCTTAGTTATTATTGTTATTATGTTCGTATCGGTGCCGAATCCGGCCTGTTCGCTCTTAATGCTGTTGGCGACGATCAGATCCGCATTCTTCTTGCGCAGTTTCTTGACCGAGTTTTCCATAAGGTTCTGAGTCTCCATCGAGAATCCGCAGAGTATCTGTCCCGGTTTTTTATGCTCGCCGAGATATTGCAGAATATCCTTGGTCCTCTCAAGCTGGATGACGTTCATTCCATCCTCCTTTTTGATCTTTTCTCCGCTTACGCTTACGGGGCGGTAGTCCGCGACAGCGGCGGCCTTTATGATTATATTTGCGGTCTCGGCTTCCTTTGTCACGGCGTTAAACATTTCCTCGGCGCTTTCGATGTTTATGACATTAACTCCCGCGGGCGGCTCAATGGATACGGGGCCGCTGACAAGCGTGACGTCGGCTCCCCTCGCGGCAGCCCTTTCCGCTATGGCATAGCCCATTTTTCCGGTGGAATGATTCGTCAAGAATCTTACGGGGTCAAGCGCTTCTCTCGTGGGTCCGGCGGTTATGACTATCTTTTTGCCGCTGAGGTCCTTTTCGGAAACAGCCATAACTACTCTTTCCACGATTGTGTTTATATCGGCCAGCTTGCCCTCTCCCACGTCTCCGCAGGCAAGATATCCGCTGGCGGGAGATATGAACTCATATCCATATCCCTTGAGAGTCTCTATATTTCTCTGTACTATTGGATTTCTGTACATATGCGTATTCATCGCCGGCGCTATGAGCCTCACGCAGTCCGCAGCCATTATCGTTGTGCTGAGCATATCATCGGCAATGCCACAGGCTATTTTTCCGATTATGTTTGCCGACGCAGGGGCGATAAGAAACGCGTCCGCTTTTCTCGCGAGAGAAATATGCTTTATGTCATACTCAAAGTTTCTGTCAAAGGTATCTACGATACATTTATTTTTTGTCAATGACTCGAATGTAATGGGATTTATAAAATTGCACGCGTTCTTTGTCATAATAACATGGACATCGGCGTGCATCTTTACCAGCGAGCTTGCCACATCAGCCATTTTATAAGCCGCTATGCTTCCTGTAACTCCGATAACTACGGTTCTGCCTTTAAGCATTTTATTATTTCCTCCTGACACATCAAAATATAATGTGGATTTTTAGTCAGAACAGGCTTCTCAGCAGAAATTTACCGCGGCAAACTCCGATAGACAGGCAAAAATATGAATCTTTTATAAAAGGCTCCCGGCGGAAATCCCGCAGGGCATAAAATCAAAATAATTGCGTTAAGTCACATTTCCCATTAAAAACGGCGGGATATATGCTTTGCGTTCTTTATGCGGATAAAACACGGTACAGTTTCTGAGAGAATACCATCCGTTGTGAAGTATATCAAATTTATCTTACATTGTAAATAACCATAACAAACTTTTAACACTATTTTTTATTCAATAAATACATTTCTATAATATTTTACATTTTTCGGCAGAATGTTTTGTCTATTTTTTCACTGTCCGTTTTGCCGTTCCTCTTATTTTGTAAAGCCGCGATTTTAAATTTTACAAAAACTAAAACCTCCTCCGGATAGGAGAAGGTTTAGACTGTCAAAAAAAACTAATCCATTGTGAGCGGAAGGGTACTGTTCAGTACTTTGGCCTTTGGCCAAAGCCGCCTCCGGCGTCCGGATATCTTTCCGGTACTTGGAGGGCAAGACCCTCCCGAGTTTAATCCGTAGGCGGAATTCATTTCCGCCGAGGAAAATCCCGTATTTCTGCGCCCTGACAAAGTTCAGGGCTTTCCGCAGAAATAGGGATTTATT
>CAJFHC010000070.1 GCA_904378045.1 Candidatus Metalachnospira gallinarum
TCTGCGCCCTGACAAAGTTCAGGGCTTTCCGCAGAAATAGGGATTTATTGCCTTAATTTAAACTCGAAAAAGTCCTATGGGACTTTTTCGACACGCTAAGACCCCGCCGTTCAACGGCAGGGGCTCAGACTTGTTTTCACGCTCTGCGGGCTCACCCAAGGGCGCAGTCAAGTATCATCATTATGACAAATCCAAGGGCAAAGCCGATAACTCCGGCGTTGGAATGTCCTCCCTCCGAGGCTTCGGGTATGAGCTCCTCCACAACAACATAGAGCATGGCTCCGGCGGCAAAGGCAAGAAAATATGGAAGGAGAGGCTTTATCAGAGCCGAAAGCGCTATGGTAAGCGCGGCTCCGGCGGGCTCCACCGCTCCCGAAAGACTGCCGTATAAAAACGCGCGCCTGCGTGACAGCCCTTCGCCCTTGAGCGGAAGGGATATGACGGCGCCTTCGGGGAAATTTTGTATGGCGATGCCAAGGGCAAGGGTCAGCGCCTGAGCCGTGGTCACCGGCGTTGTTCCGTCGGCGGCTCCGGCAAGAACAATGCCCACGGCCATACCCTCCGGAATGTTGTGCAGTGTCACGGCGAGGATAAGCATGGCGCTTTTGCCGAGGGAGCATTTGGGGCCTTCGCATTGGCCGCCAAGATGGATGTGGGGCACGAGCCTGTCCAGCAGAAGCAAAAAGCCCATACCAAGGAGAAGGCCGGCGGCCGCCGGAACAAAGGCGAGTTTTCCCATCCCTTCCGACATATCCATGGCCGGTATTATAAGCGACCAGACCGAGGCCGCCACCATAACGCCGGAGGCAAAGCCAAGAAGGCTCTTTTGAACCGTCGCCTTAAGCTCGTTTTTTATGAAAAATACGCAGGCCGCTCCAAGGGTCGTCCCAAGGAAGGGCAGAAGCAGCCCGGGAAGTATGGTCGGCATAATATCATCTCCTGTCGATAGTCTGTTAATAACATTGTGGTGCATTTCGGCGAGAATGTCAACGGCGGGAATAAATCTTTCCCATTTTACATATTTTACGGTTGATTTTTAATTTTTATGTGATATAATGCTTTTATGTTCAAATCAAAAACGACGTTTGAGGAAAGCTAAGTCCTGTAGCGCTTTCAGAGAGCCGCCGGTTGGTGAGAGGCGGCAGGGTGAAAGGATGTTCCACTTTCCGAGTCCGCGGTGAAAGCCGTCGGGGTAAGCCCCTTACAGCTTTTTTGAGAGGCCGTATTTTGCGGCAACGCGGGTGGCAACGCGGGTATAACAGCTCGTCCCAGGCAAGCGTATAAGCGCTTTTTGGGTCGGGCTTTTATTTTTGCCTATTGACCAAAAGACCAATTTTCAGGAGGAAAAACCATGTTAGACATTAAATTTTTAAGGGAAAATCCCGAAATCGTAAAACAGAATATCAGAAACAAGTTCCAGGACAAAAAACTTCCCCTCGTGGACGAAGTTATCGAGCTTGACGCCGAAAACAGAAGCATCAAGCAGGAAGTTGAGGCTCTCCGCGCCGACAGAAATAAGTTCTCCAAGCAGATCGGCGGACTTATGGCAAAGGGCGACAAAGAAGGCGCCGAGAAGATGAAGGCCGAGGTCGCTAAAAACTCCGACAGGATAGACGAGCTTACGGAAAAGGAAAGGGACGTTGAGGAAAGAATCAAAAAGATCATGATGACAATTCCTAACATCATCGACCCTTCGGTTCCCATCGGCAAGGATGACAGCGAAAACGTGGAAGTCGAGAAGTTCGGCGAGCCCGTTGTTCCGGATTTTGAGATACCCTACCATACGGATATAATGGAGAGCTTTAATGGCATTGACCTTGACAGCGCCAGAAAGGTTGCCGGAAACGGTTTCTACTATCTTATGGGCGATATCGCCAGACTTCATTCGGCAGTCATCGCCTACGCAAGAGACTTTATGATAAACAGGGGCTTCACATACTGCGTGCCTCCTTTCATGATAAGAAGCGACGTTGTTACGGGCGTTATGAGCTTTGACGAGATGGACGCCATGATGTACAAGATCGAGGGCGAGGATCTCTACCTCATCGGAACAAGCGAACATTCCATGATCGGTAAGTTCATCGACACGGTAAACAAGGAGGCTGACCTTCCCTATACTCTTACAAGCTACTCACCCTGTTTCCGTAAGGAAAAGGGAGCCCACGGCATCGAGGAGAGGGGAGTTTACAGGATCCACCAGTTTGAGAAGCAGGAAATGATCGTTGTCTGCAAGCCCGAGGACAGCAAGATGTGGTTCGATAAACTCTGGCAGAACACTGTAGACCTTTTCAGATCCATGGACATTCCCGTAAGAACCCTTGAGTGCTGCTCAGGAGACCTGGCCGATCTTAAGGTAAAATCCGTAGACGTTGAAGCCTGGTCGCCCAGACAGAAAAAGTATTTTGAGGTAGGAAGCTGCTCGAACCTCGGCGACGCTCAGGCAAGAAGGCTTAGAATCAGGGTAGTGGGAGAAAACGGCGAAAGATACTTCGCTCATACGCTCAACAATACGGTTGTCGCTCCCCCCAGAATGCTCATCGCCTTCCTTGAGAATAACCTCCAGGCAGACGGCTCCGTAAGGATACCTGAGGTGCTCAGACCTTATATGGGCGGACAGGAATTTCTTAAAAAGTATTGATGACATAAAAATATAAAGCTGAAATAAAGAAGACCCGGAGGAATTTCCTCCGGGCTAGCGTGTCGAAAAAGTCCTTCGGGACTTTTTCGAGTTTAAATTAAGGCAATAAATCCCTATTTCTGCGGAAAGCCCTGAACTTTGTCAGGGCGCAGAATGAATTCCGCCTGCGGGATAAACTCAGGAGGGTCTTGCCCTCCCGAACCCTCCCGCTCACAATGGATTAGTTTTTTGACAGTCTGACCCGGAGGAATTTCCTCCGGGCCTTGTTTGACGTGAAACATCTATTTACAATTTATTCATCAAGGAATTTGAACGTCTCCCTTACCACTCCCAGATCGGAAACTATGGCGTCCATATTTTCAGCGGCCTCAGTTCCTTCTGCAAAGGGATTAGATTGAACAGTGCTTAATGTTACAACTCTTCCGGAGGATGACACTCCAAGTTCATCCGGAAGAGGTCCGCCTTCAGCCTGGATAGCGTCCCATGTTTCTTGACTCATTTCCTCGAAGGTAAGCAGGCTGGCGTCATCGTCAGTACCTTCTTCACCGCCGTCAACATATATTCTTACTACGTTAACCGTATCATCATGGGCTGTGTATTCTGATTCCTCCACATACATACAGTCCTCAAGAAGAGCGGGAAGCTCGGCCGAGAATCCAAGTTCGTCATTCTGATAAAGAATTGTCTGGACGGTGTCCTCCGTCTGTTCCTCCGTATCGTTTTCAGCGGCGGTTTCTTCCGTTGTGTTCTCCGTTTCGCCGGAGCTTGAGCAGCCTCCCATTACAGCTCCCGCCGTAAGGGCAAGGCATAAAAATAAGCCTATATATCTTTTCTTCATATGTATTCCTCCCTTGTTGAAATATGTTATGCTGTATCATCTGTATATTTACCATAACACATTTGAGAAAATAAAAGCAATTAAGAAAGTCTTAATTCTAGAGTGTCGAAAAAGTCCTTTAGGACTTTTTCGAGTTTAAATTAAGGCAATAAATCCCTATTTCTGCGGAAAGCCCTGAACTTTGTCAGGGCGCAGAA
>CAJFHC010000071.1 GCA_904378045.1 Candidatus Metalachnospira gallinarum
AAAGACAATGTACATCAACGGTACACCCGTAGCTATGAACACAGCTCCTGAGATCACAAACGAAAGAACATTCGTACCTGTAAGAGACCTTGCAAACGCTCTTGGAATCACAAAGATCGACTGGAACGAAGCTTCAGCTACAGTAACACTTAACTAATCGGAAACGAGTAGGTAAGTAAATAAGTAAAAATCGCAGGCTCCCGAGAAATCGGGAGTCTGTTTTTGTATAAGTTTTTAAGCACAAAAAAGCCGTCCCAAATTTGAGACGGCATTATTTTTTAACAGCTTCCACGCAGAATATCAGGATTTATCTTTTTTAAAGTTTCTTTATCGATAGAGGACAGCGCTTTCACCAACGTGTTAATGTCTTCTTTTGTCGTGAATACGCTCAGGCTGACACGGACAGTGCCGTCAAAGGGATCGTCTTTCAGATGTCTATGTATCAAAGCGGCGCAGTGATGGCCGGCACGAACGGCAATATCATAATCATGATCCAAAATCGCGGCTGTCTCGTTCGCCTTAAGACCCTCCACATTCAGGGAAATAACGCCCGATTGCTTTGCCCTGTCTGGAGCGGTATATAGTATAATCTGAGGAATTTCCTTGAGTTTATCTATCATATAATCAGTCAATTCTTGCTCGATTTTAAGCGGTTGGATAGTTTTTAACCATTTAAGAGAAGCCTGCAATCCGGCTATGGCCACGGTGTTCAGGCTTGAGCTTTCCAGACGGTCGGGAAGATATGCCGGCATCTCAAGGCTGAGGGATTTCGTTCCATTGCCGCCGACGATAAACGGACGAATTTTTGCGTTCTCCCTGATGAGGAATCCGGCGATGCCAAAGGGCGCATACAAAGTTTTATGTCCGGCAAAGGCGATTGCGTCGGCAAAAAGCTGGCCGAAGGTTATACGGATGAGCCCCATAGCCTGGGACGCGTCATAGAGCGTAAATGCGCCATATTCTTTGGCCATAAGGAAAATCTCTCTCGCCGGCAGGATATAGCCGGTTACGTTGCTGACCGCCGTAACGCAGACAAAATCAGGCTTATTCTGCTTGAACATTTCCTCTGTCTTTTCGAGATCGATAGACAGATCATCTTTTAAAGGCAGTTCAATGACGGTTATTCCGACACGCTGTTTCAGCAGTTCCAGAGGGCGCAGGACAGCGTTATGCTCGTAGGGCGTAACATAGGCGACGCTGTTTTCGTTCCAGTCATATCCGCCGATTATTTCATTAAGGGCGACAGTCACGGAATGGGTAAATACGACCTCGGCCTGTTCTCTGGCATCGCAAAGGCTTATGAGCTCGGCCTTCACGTTTTTAATCATTTCCGTTGCCTCACGGGCGGCATGGTAGGCTCCTCGGCCGGCGTTCACGGCTCCTGTCCGCGCGAAATGATCCGCCGCTTCGTATACACATTCCGGCTTGGGAAATGTCGTTGCTCCGTTATCAAGATATATCATTTTATGTCTCCTCCTTGAAGTTGGTTTTATGTTTGCATATTTTCTAATATTATACAGTATATTTTAATTATTTATCATGGTATCACGAATGTGCCGTCTTGTGAAGAACTTTCAATAAATAAATAATAAAAAGATGAAAACAGGGTCAAAAAATCATTTTTTATCGACTTTTATATTTACTTGACAATTTGTTTTGTACATGTTATCCTAAAAAAGGATTTGTTTTTGGAGCCTATTTATTGCATAAATATATTTTTATACTGTTTAATTTTATAAACCTGGCTTCAATAAGAGGACTTGTCCGACAATATCAAAACTTTTGGCTGCTTATGTATGCCTGAGAACTAAATAAAAGAAAGGGAGATTTATTATGGCACTTGAATTTGATGAACAGCTTTCACGCCTTCAGAAACCCGACCGCTCGGAAATGACTGACGAGGAATATGCGATTTTTGACAAGAACGTGGAAACAATGATGAATAACTGGGGATTTATAAATAATCTTTTCAAGATTCTTCCCCTCAACGCAAAGGAGTACATCGGATTCCTTAACTTCAAGGCTTCTCTGTTCAACGATACTTGCTATCTTACAGACGCTCAGAAGGAAATGATCGGCGTTGTTGTTTCTTCATACAACTGCTGCAGCTACTGCCTGACGACCCACGGCGACAACCTCCGCGGTATGTGGAAGAACGCTCATCTTGTAGACAAAATTTCTTATAACTATCGTTCAGCTAAGGACGAGCTTTCTAAAGTTGACTACGCTCTTTGCGAATACGCTTGGTTTGTAACGGCTCATCCCCGTGATATTGATCAGGAACAGGTTGATAAACTCCGTGCCGTTGGCCTTACGGATCATCAGATACTTGAGGCGGCTTTTGTTGCCGGATTCTTCAACTATACAAACCGTTGGGTAAGCACCATCGGCCCTGTTGCAAATCTCGGTCACTTCTCACACAACCGTAACTTTGACAAATAATTATATTTTTTAACTATTTTTGATTAAAATTTTGTCCCGTGCCTTATGACGCGGGACTTTTTTATTGCCTCTAATACAAAAACACCCTCCGGTTTCCCGGAGGGTGCTGTATTGCTTATTTACTTACTATCCGTTTCCGATTAGTTAAGTGTTACTGTAGCGGAAGCCTCGTTCCAGTCGATCTTTGTGATACCAAGTGCGTTTGCAAGGTCTCTTACAGGTACGAATGTTCTTTCGTTTGTGATCTCAGGAGCTGTGTTCATAGCTACGGGTGTACCGTTGATGTACATT
>CAJFHC010000072.1 GCA_904378045.1 Candidatus Metalachnospira gallinarum
ATACGAACAGTTTAAGACTTTCGATTGGAGAGCCAGGCCAGCTTACAGCAATAGTAAATCCGTCTAATGCAACGAATAAAGAAGTAACGTGGAGTAGCTTAGACCCTTCGGTAGCAACAGTAGATGATACGGGAAAAGTATTGGGAATGTCAGCTGGAAATGCGGTAATTACGGTGACAACAAAAGATGGGTCAAAAACAGCAACTTGTGATGTTGAAGTAATAGCTCCTGTAGTAAATGTGGAGTCAATAGGAATTAATTTAACTGAACTGAGCCTTTCACCCGGAGAAGCAAGTCAGCTTACGGCTACTGTTAATCCAATCAATGCGACAAATAAAAAAGTAAACTGGAGTTCAAGTAATCCAACAGTTGCGACAGTAGATAGTACAGGAAAAGTTTTAGGCTTAACTGCTGGAGGTGCAACTATTACAGCAGAAACAGAAGATGGAGCAAGAAAAATTACCTGCAATGTAACTGTAAAGCCACTTGATACAGTTATAAATAAATCCACAAGTCTTTCGCCCGGAGAGGGTATACAACTTGGAGTTTCAGATGTAACAAATGAAGCTGTAATTTCGTGGAGTGTTGCTAATGGTGTTATTGCAAAGGTTAATGAAACAGGATATGCAGTAGGTTTGACATCAGGAACCACAACAATAACTGCAACAACAACAAGTGGATTAAAAGTTATATGGACTGTAACAGTTATATAAGTATTATTATTTAATCGATTAACCGGCGCCTTCGGGCGCTGGTTATTTTTAAAGAATACCTAAGATATTATCGGAGATAAAAATGAGAAACCCCAATAACAAACATCTGGGAATAGAAATAGACCCGGAACTTCACTATAAATTAAAATATGTGGCAAAATATGAGGGACGATCCGGAAACGGACACTCATAAGGAACTGTGTAAAAGAATTTGAAAAAACACACGGAAAAATATGTTTTCCTCGGGATGAGGGTGAAGAATAATCCTTCCGTAAAAATGCACAATAATACAAGTTTAGAAATAAAAAATCCTGAGCAAAAAACTCAGGATTATTTTTTTAATTTTAAGCCCTTAATTACGGCTCGTTAAGGCCTTCGACGGCCTCAAGGGTAAGGTCGAGGTGCTCCCTCATGGCGGCGGCCGCGGCCTCCGGATCCCTCAGAAGGATGGCGTCAAATATCCTTGTGTGCAGTCCGAGGGTGGCGTCAAGGGGAGTTTTGTCGCCGACATGATCCAGCTTTTCAAAATTGCTCCTTATTCCCTTGTAATATGTATTTGAGATCAGCTTCATAATGCTGATGAGCAGTTTATTGTGGGCGCACTTGGCTATGGCGAAGTGAAAAGCCACGTCGTTATATGAAAGAGCGGCCGGGTCGTCCCCGCAGTTCTCCATTTTTATCATAATTTCCTTTAGGTTTTTGATGTCATCTGTGGTTGCCTTTTGGGCGGCGAGCCAGGCGGATTCGGCCTCGAATATTTTTCTGAACTCAAGAAGATCCTTTACCCCGGCCTCCTCGAAGCAGTAATCCAGCATAAGGGACGTGCTGAAATCCACGCTGTCGTTTACGAAGGTGCCGTGTTTTGTCCTTGTTATAAGCCCGTAGGCGGAAAGCACCTTGAACGCCTCCCTGAGAGTGCTGCGGCCTATGCCAAGCCTTTCGCAGAGGGTGTTTTCCGTGGGAAGGGGGTATCCGGGCGGAAATTTATCCGAAAGTATGAGCATTTTGAACTGCTCAACAAGATAATCAGAGGTGATTTTTTCACTTCCGTAAAGTATGCAGTCATATGGAAAGCCGTCGTTGAGCGACATTATATTTTCATCAGCCATAGTAAAACTCCTTGCAAATATCATTATCATGATTTTACAACAAAAAATAGGACATGTAAACAGAAAAATAAAATTTAATATCAGACAACAAAAAACAGTTTGTTTTGAAAAAACACCATAAATCGGGGGAATTTTAATTTAAAAAATATTTTTTTACTATTGACATTCTAAAATTTTCATTATATAATCGGTTTGAAATCAGACAACAAAGTTTTTGATTCACGGCGAATATATAACAAGCGCCATATTTAAACAGTTTTAAAAGGAGCAATAAAAATACACTTTTAATATACTATATCAAAGACAATGCCGCCAGAGCATTTCAATTAGCCTCAAAACAGCTCCTTTAAATTTAACCCGGCATCCTCGCAAACTGCCGGGTTTGAAAAGATAAAAACATCCCAAATGTTTAACATACCCTATCCTCTTCTTTCTAATACACAAAAAGTCCCGTTTGGGACTTTTTGTTGTTTACAGCCTATTCCTTTTCCACGTCAAGTATATCCTCGCCGGAGTTATAGTTTCCGGCTCCCTTGATAAGCCGGACGGCAAGCCTTTCACCGCCGGTGAATACAACGGGTATGGCGTCGCTTGCGGCGTTGTTTCTTATATATTTCATATCGAAGGAAAGCAGCTTGTCGCCCCGGTTGACGTGCTGGCCTTCCTTAACAAATACCGTGAAACCCCGGCCGTCCAGTTTGACCGTGTCTATGCCGACATGTATGAGCAATTCCAGACCGGAATCGGTCATTAGTCCGATGGCATGTTTTGTGGGAAAGACGTGGATAACGGTGGCGTCATCAGGTGAATATACCATATTGTTTTTTGGGAAAATGACGATACCGTTTCCCATAAGCCCCTGGGAGAAAGCCTCGTCCGGCGTCTTGTCGATGGTTTCGGCCCGGCCGCTCACGGGACAGCCCAGAATTACGGAGCTTTTGCATTTTTTCTCCGGGGGCAGGTTTTCGGCGGCATGGGACATATATTCTTCCAGATTAGATTTTATTATGGTCACCTTCGGGCCGTAGACTATCTGCACGCCCTTGCCCTTTTTGATTACTCCGGCGGCCCCGGTGGAGCGCAGAACGTCGTCGTCAATGAGACTGCCGTCCTTTACGGAACAACGCAGTCTTGTGGCGCAGCAGTCCACGTCCGTGATGTTGTCGACGCCGCCAAGACCGTCAACAATGGCAGGGGAGACCGTGTCGGCGTTTTCGGCTGTTTTATCCTTGCCGGATACTTCCATGGTCGAGGCCGAAAGGACTCCGGCGGCCGGTCTGGCGGCCTTTGCCTCGTTGTAGTCGGCGCGGGTGTAAAGTTTTGCCTCGCCGCCGTCCTCACGCCCGGGGGTTTTAAGATCCCTGAGACGGATAACGGCGGAAAATACGGCATAATAAAGGAAGAAATATGCCGCCCCGACAAATACGATCCATATCCAGTTTGTTTTGGCGTTTCCCTGTAAAACGCCAAAGAGGAACAGGTCGATAAGACCGCCGGAAAACGTCATTCCTACGCCGACGTCAAAAATATGCATGAGCATAAACGACAGCCCGGCGAAAACGCAATGGATGATATATAATATGGGAGCCACGAAAAGGAAGGTAAACTCCAGCGGCTCGGTTATGCCCGTCAGCAGGCTGGTAAGGGCGGCGGAAAGGAGCAGGCCGCCGACCGCTTTGCGTTTTTCGGGCTTCGCGCAGCGGTACATGGCTAAGGCCGCTCCGGGGAGTCCGAATATCATAAAGGGGAACTTTCCGGCCAGAAATCTGGTGGCTTCGGAGCTGAATCTCACCGTATCAGGGCTGGCGAGCTGGGCGAAAAAGATATTTTGCGCGCCCTCGACAAGGGTTCCGTCAATGATGGCTGTACCTCCCACACTGGTTTGCCAGAACGGTATATAAAAAACGTGATGAAGTCCGAAGGGGATTAGAGCCCTTTCTATTATGCCGTATATGAGCGTTCCGGCGTAACCCGAGCGCAGCACAAGGCCGCCGACGGCGAGTATTCCCCTCTGGATGACCGGCCAGACGAAAAACAGCCCTATGCCGGCAAGAAGATAGACGGCCGCCGAAATGATGGGGACAAATCTTGTCCCGCCGAAGAACGAGAATACCTGCGGCAGCTCAATTTTATAGAAACGGTTATGGAGAGCCGCCACGCCCAGGCCGACGATTATTCCGCCGAAAACGCCGGTCTGCAATGTGGTTATGCCGACGTTCGTGCCGATGGAGCCGTCGGGGAGAGTATTGACGGCATCGGTGAGCTCGATGAGGGCGCTCATGGCGGCGTTCATTACAAAGAATGCGATAACGGCGGAAAGAGCCGCCACGGCCTTCTCGTTTTTGGCCATACCGATGGCCACTCCTATGGCGAAAAGCAGGGGAAGGTTGTCAAACACCACCGAGCCGCAGTCGTTGAGCACGGTCAGCAGGGCGTGAAGAACCGTGCCCTCGCCGAGGATGGAAGAAAGCCCGTAGGCTTCTATCATAGCAGCGTTGGTGAACGACCCGCCTATGCCAAGGAACAGCCCGGCCACGGGAAGTATGGCTATGGGGAGCATAAAGGATCGGCCGACACGCTGCAATACGCTGAAAATCTTGTTTTCCTTCATATTAATTCCTCCTGATAAATTCTAAATTGCCGGGTGTAATATTTATCCGCAGTTTGGAGAAAAAATATGCATTAAGCTATACCGTAGAAAACGAATTTAAAATTAATTCCCACGGTGTTCGTAGTTTTAGGGTTGTAGTATAAACTGTGCTGGTTTCAGATCCAATAAACACTTTTGTATAACTAAAAACGCCGGTGGAATTAATGTGCGCGGAGCGCTTAAGCGAAAAATCTTATTGATTTTCCGCTTGATTGCCGGTGGGGAGTTCAAAAGTTCCCAAGGAAACTTTTGGACTCAGGCAGAGGTAAAATCCTATGCTGTGTTCACCGTGAGAAATGAATTCCCACGGTGTTCGTAGTTTTAGGGTTATAGTATAAACTGTGCTGGTTTCAGATCCAATAAACACTTTTGCATAACTAAAAAACGCCGGAAAAATTCACTTCCACCGGCGTCCATAGCTTGATAGTTAACTTCAATTTAATTTTATGACCATTGATAATTTTATTTATCAGTAACTTTTGCATAACTAAAAACGCCGGTGGAATTAATTTCCACCGGCGTAAATTACCTGAAATTTTAGCCACGGCCTGATTTCAAAAGTTTCCTTGGGAACTTTTGAAATCCTCGCCGACAATTATAAGTCAAAAGTCCATAAGACTTTTGACTTAGGCGCTCCGCGCCCTATACCGTGAAATTATATGTCTTTTCCGCTCCGTTGCTGAAATTGATCCTGAGCGTATGGCTGCCGGGTGTGAGCGTCGTCGTGTCAAGAGTGAAGCTATATGGATAATCCATAGACGCCGCCTTCCAAACACCGTCGATATACATGCTGGCGTTGAGCTTATCGGAAGAATATGTATAGGCGGCCAGCTTCACCGTTCCAGACCACTGGGAAGGATAAGCGGACAGCTTCGTATAGTATGAGGCGGTTCCGTTATAGCTTGAGAGCAGTGTGGGGTTGGAGCTTACCGCCTTGTTATACGCCGCCGTTACGACCGAGTTGTCATAGAAAGTATAGTCAACGACCTCATAGGGTGAGCCGTAGTCCGAAGCTACCATAGCCTTGATCTGAGGATATACCATGGGAAGGAATGAGTAAGCCTTCTGCATACGCTCTGCCGCCCAGGAGGATATGTCGTTTCCGCTGTGATGGTTTGACGAGCCGCCCTCGGTGATCATTATCGGCCTGTTGCGGAGAGCCGCCAGATTTACGGTCTGCTGGACGTTGAGCATGGGATCGCCGTAAACGCCGACACCGACAAAGGCGTCCTGGCCGGTAAGCGACTGATGGTACTGATTGTAGTAGAGCGAGCAGCCGATCCAGTCAACATAGGCGTCGCCGGGATAGTATGTGTCAACGTCAAGCTGGTAAGAGCTGCTGTAGTTGGGCGAGAAAACAAGAGCCGCGTTGGGAGCGTATTTTCTGGCAAGATCGGCTATATGCCTGTATGCCGCGATATACTGCTCCGGCGTGGCCGTTACCGACCATACGTTTACCTCGCCGCCGATCCTGAGAAATACGGGGCAGGTGAGAGTGTTGAGATACGCGAAATCCGACGTGAGCCTGCTGTCGAATGTTCCCGAGGTAACTCTCGCGCAGTCGCTGCCCTCGCCGTCAAAATTGAGATATACAAGAAAGCCGTGTTCGCCGTCGTCAAGGGCTTTTCCGTAAATATACGACCAGTATTCAAGGTCATAGGAGTTTGTCATGTCATTTGTTCCGTAATAATGGGAAACGATGGACTCGTTTTCGAGAGCCGCCTCGTTGGCAAGGCCGTAGCCCGTTCCGACCTGTCCGCCGTGGTCCGTTCTTCCATATAAAACGCCGCCCTTGGGTTCCCATTTCATTCCATAGTAGGGATAGTCGCTTCCGGGAGTCTGTGTAACGGCATATATTTCCGTTCTGGCGTTAAGATCCTTGTAAGCCGTTCTGCCTTGGGTCGTGCTCGCGTCGGCGAAAGCCGTCTGGGATAAAAACATACTCAAAACAAGAGCCGCGCCCAATAATCGTTTCTTATTCATACAAATTACCCCTTTCTTTAAAACTGAATATATAGATATTATAAATTTTAGGAAATTTTTTCTCTATGTTCATTTTAGATAAACATAGGCATGGATGTTTGGGTATTGTAAATACAGTTGTTGACATAAAATTTGAGCAATGTTTTTTCAAACCTGTTATTAATGGATATATATAAAAAATCATAAATTACGGTTAAAAATATGTAAATAATGACGGATAAATAAAAATAAATCAACAATTAATGATATGAAAATGGTTAAAAATATATGGATAAACGTCAAAAAAATAACATTAGGCGATATGGAGCCGAATTTAACAAAATCGGCGGGAAAAAGGTAATTTCTTGACATTTTCCTATCCAAATGATAACATAAAATATATATTGTCTGACAAAGAGGGGATGTTTATGTACGATGCGCTTCAGCAGAATCTGGATTATTTAAAGGTTGGCGACAGCAAAAATATATCGAACGAGCTTTTTAAAAGATTCAGGGATCTTATCATAATGGGCAAGCTGCCCGCGGGCATGGTGCTGCCAAACGAAAATGTGATGAGCGATATGCTTGAAGTCGGAAGAAGCTCCCTCAGAGAGGCATATACGGCCCTTGCCCTTTCCGGCTTCATCGTAAGGTCAAAATCGGGAACCTACATTAGTAAGACGGACGATATGATAAACACGTCGCCGTTCAATATGATAGTCGAGGGGTCAAAGCCTTCGGAGGTGCTGGAGTTCCGTTTTATGCTTGAGTCGGAAAACGCCAGCTACGCGGCCAAAAGGGCGACGGAGGAGGATATCTCCCGTATAAGACAGGCCTATGAAAAGATGATAGAAAACAAAAACGATATAACGCAGTTCGCGTACTATGACACGGAGTTCCATATGCAGGTGGCCAAGGCGGCGCATAATGAGCTGCTTTATAAGATGATGAGGGCTTCATATTCTACAATTAAAAAGGGAGTAAAGCAGGCTAATATAAACGCCTACAGTATGAAGTGGGGCTTTATGGAGGTAGTAATAAAGGTACACGGCGACCTTTTGAAGGCCATAGAGGACAGGGATTACGCCCTTGCATATACGATTATGAAGGACCATATATCCTATGTCAACGCCACTGTAAGCTATAACGAATGACCGGCTGCGGCAAATGAATAATTTTTTAACGAATGTTTGTTAAAACTATTGACAATTTGTAAAAATAGTGTATAATTAGAATTCCTGAAAGGGATTAAAAAAATAAAACTTTTTAAATATCTCAAAAAAAGTGTTGACAAACGGCAAACAGAGTGATATACTAATCAAGCTGTCACCGAGAGGGGACACGAAAACAGGAAATGATCCTTGAAAACTGAACAGTTGATGAAAAAAATTAAACCCA
>CAJFHC010000073.1 GCA_904378045.1 Candidatus Metalachnospira gallinarum
AATGTACATCAACGGTACACCCGTAGCTATGAACACAGCTCCTGAGATCACAAACGAAAGAACATTCGTACCTGTAAGAGACCTTGCAAACGCACTTGGAATCACAAAGATCGACTGGAACGAAGCTTCAGCTACAGTAACACTTAACTAATCGGAAACGGATAGTTAGTAGTTGAATAAATAATAGGACACCCTCCGAGTAATCGGAGGGTGTTTTTGTGTGCAAATGCTTGGAAAGCGGTAGACCGCCCGCGGAGCAAATAAGGGAGTCAAAATTTTATTTAAAAATTTATATAAAAGCGCCGGCAATCCGAACAAAAGAAAAAGGCCGTTCAAATGAACAGCCTTGCTTTATATTTTATTGATTGTCCTCATAGACAAGATATGTGTGGCCGTTATACTTGGTATACTCAAATGTAACGGTCTTGTTTTCTTTATCCCACTGGACGTCCTCGATGCCAAATATCTTCGCTATGTCGGCAAGGGGAACGAACGCCCTTTTATCGCTGATTTCCGGAGCTGATGAAAGCGGCACGGCGTAACCGTTTACAAACATCTTTTTATCTCCAACCCTCATCTGTATCTCATCGTCACCGGCAAGTATCAATATCGTTTTTTCCGCTCCGTTCCAATATACTTTGGCGCCGAATATCTCTGTAACGGCTCTGAGCGGCAGTTTAACGAGGTTATTGCTTATATACGCCGGAATATCAATGTCAAGCTGTTCGTCGCCGATATAGATTATATTTGAGCCGATCGGAATGGTGACCATCGTTTTTTTACGCTCCTTGACGATTTCCTTCTCGTCGCTGTCGCTTTCGATTATATATTTAATATCACGGTTATCGCTGAGCGAAAGATTGACGTCGCCGTACTCGACCGCCGTCGCTGTAAACATTATCTGGGCGTAATCATCGATCATATCCTCCGGGATAACGATCTTGACCGTATTTTCATCCGGCGTGAATCCAAATCCCTTGGCGGTGCCGTCGGCCAGTTTCTTCTCGATGTCCTCCCTGTCGTTTTCGCCTTCCAGATTGGTGACATATACGGGATAATATTTTCCGCTTGAATCCTTGGCAAATTCGCCGTTTTTCAGTGTCAGCTTCAAAGTGGCCGTATTTTTTATGAGACCGACACCCGTTGACTCAAGCTCGATATATGTATCAAACGGCGTCTGCGTGCCATACACCCGTCTGTCGCCGTAAATATCGACCCTAACGGCCGCGAGGGCATTTACGGGAAGCACGGCCACGGCCAGCGCGGCGGACACAGTCGCGAAAAGTTTTCTCTTAAATTTCATAAAATCACCTCTTATCTGAAGTATAGCAGATATCCGACAAAAATGGAACATCAGTTAAGGGTAATTGTGGATGTTTTTTCGTCCCAGTCTATATTTTTGATACCAAAGGCGTTGGCCATATCCCTGACGGGGATAAATACACGGTCGTTGGATATTTCCGGAGCGGTGTTCATCGGAACCGGCGTGCCGTTGATATACATAGTCCTGTCGCCGACCTTCATTGATATGATACGGCTTCCGCTGAGTATGGACACTGACTGTGTTTCATCGTCCCAGTTGACGGTAGCGCCCAGAGCCTCGGATATGGCTCTTGTCGGCAGCATAGCGTAACCCTCGGCGTTGATATAGGCCGGAGCGTCAAGAGCGATAATATCCTGACCGACCGAAATACTGTCCTTGCCTACGCCGATATTTACCTCCCTGACGATGGTAGAATCGTCCCTGTCCCTCGGAGCCGTCACGACCTGTATATATTCCGAGTCAACGACAACGGGGTCATACTCGAATATGCCGTTTTTCTCGGCCTCGTCCTTATCAAGGGTCGTATTTTCCCACATACCGTTATTGGAATATACGCTTTTGAGAGCGTAACCGCCGTAGGGTAGAGTTCTGTCAAGATAAAGCTCGGGGCCGTTGATCTCTATGACCGACGCTTCGGTGGACTCGTCCTCAACGGTTATTACTATATATGAATAATGATCCCTTATGCTTTCCTCGGGGAAGCTGATTTCCGGATTATCATTCAGGAGCTTTTTAAGGTCGTAGCCGTCCATTATTTCGCCCGAGACCTCGATATCTCCCTGAGTTACGGAAAGCTCAAGTTTGCCGGTCATTTCTATTTTGTCTATGGCTAAAATTATGACCCTGCCCTCCTCAAGCATACCGGCCTCGGCCTCGCTTATCACTATATCCTGAGCGGTCTGATCTTTTGCGCCGGCAGTAACCTCACTGTCATCGGCGAAAGCGCACACCGGAATGGAAAGCCCCAGCATAGCGCTGAATAAAGTCAAAGCAATTCTGTATTTCATAATATCACCTCAAGATGAGTATATCAGAATTTTGATCAAAGATAAACAGCATATATTTACATATAAATATCCGTTTGCACACAAAAACAGACTCCCGATTTCTCGGGAGCCTGCGGTTTTACTTATTTACTTCCTACTCATTTCCGATTAGTTAAGTGTTACTGTAGCTGAAGCCTCGTTCCAGTCGATCTTTGTGATTCCAAGTGCGTTTGCAAGGTCTCTTACAGGTACGAATGTTCTTTCGTTTGTGATCTCAGGAGCTGTGTTCATTGCTACAGGTGTACCGTTGATGTACATTGTCTTTGAACCGATTGTCATAGATACGATTCTCTGGCCCATCATAATTGTTACTGTTCTTGAAGCGTCATCCCAGCCTACTGTTGCGCCGAATGCCTCTGATACAGCTCTTAAAGGAAGCTCTGTATAGTTCTCAGCGTTGATGTATGCG